>JAKPTB010000151.1 GCA_029555205.1 Bacillota bacterium | reverse complement strand
GTTCTTTTTGGGTTCCCAGCTTAATGTATTTCTTTTCTTCGAGCACCCGTAAAAGCTTCACTTGCAGGTTATGCGGCATGTCACCTATTTCATCGAGAAACAGACTGCCTTTGTCGGTGGTTTCGAACCAGCCGGCTTTGTCGGCAATGGCGCCCGTAAAACTTCCCTTTTTATGTCCGAAAAATTCACTTTCGAACAAGCTTTCGGGAATGGCCGACATATTGACTGCCCCGAACAATTCATCCTTGCGAGCGCTCATGTTATGAATGCCTCTGGCTACCAACTCTTTACCTGTGCCGCTTTCGCCGATTATCAGTACTGTAGAGTTGCTTGAAGCTATTTTTTGGGCCTTGGTTTTAACCGCTATGAGCGGCTGGCTTACCCCCACGATATCCTCAAAATCGATAAACTCATGGCTATTCATGATTTCATAGGCCAGCTTTTGCGTTTCCTTGAAATCCCTGAAAGAAGCCACTACGCCTACAACCTGGCCGGTTTCCAGTTTGATTGGCTTAACCGTGCTGAGCAGGTGGAGCTTGCGCCCCTCGTAATTAATGAACACTTCCCTCGATTGAAAGCCCTTGCCGTCCTTTAAGACCTCCGCCAGGGGCAGGGAGGGTAACACTTCTTTTGAATCTTTGCCGATAATAGATTTTTTTCTGGTTCCAAAAACCCGTTCAGCAGAACGGTTGAAGTGGGTGATTATACAATCGCTGTCAACGGCTATAACACTCTCGTCCACAGAATCCACCACTGCCTCGAGCCGGTTGGCCATAACCATCCGCTCAGTCAATATTTCCTGCTCCAGGGCCTTGCTGCTGACCAGATCGGCCATTCTTCCGATAAACTCAATCAGGGAATCAGTATTTGTGCCCAGCGTTTCCTTCTGTTCATCATTAAAGGCGATCAAACTGATGGTACCGATGGTTTCGGATGCCGCGATAATGGGATAAACAATCGAGGCTTTGTAAAAGCACTGTCCGGTCAGGGGGCAGGAGAGGCAAATCTCGTGGAACCCGGCTTCACTGATAAATATATGGTGGCCGGTTTGTAAAACGTGCTTGTTTACAAAGCCGCGCAAAAGGCGGGAACCCACATCGTTCCGGACAATTCCGGTGCCGGCTACGCGCACCAGGTTCGTGTCGATGATTTCAACCTCTATTTTCAGCACGGTGGCTATTGCTTCAGCTATCTTCTGACAGCTTTCGCTAACCTGTCCAAGCCTGGTCATTTTCTTGCAGCTCCCCCACTAAATAATCAATTACCATGGTATTCTCGCCAGGCAGATAATTATCCTACCTGATCAAAAAAGTATATTAAAATAAACAAAGTATATAAAAATAAACCGCCTTGAATAAGGCGGTTCAGGCCGCGTTGTTAAACTTGCATTTATCGGTAAAGAGCCGGTTTTAGTATTTCAATGTGGCACCAAACCACCTTAAAACCAGTTTACATAGAAGCAACATCTTACCTGCTGGAGCAGTGTAATAACCGCTGGAGGTTGATGGCTAAAATGTCCCGGTGCAGGGAGCACCAGGTTGGCAGCAACTTACTTATGGATTATAAAAGGGAACAGTTAATCTATAAAAAACGCCTGTTGCTTTGTGATTAATCTACGGTTTCATGAGCATCGCCGGGAAAGGGAGTTCAGGCAGCGGCCTGATGGGCGCTTTTCCAGCCCAGCTCAAGGGCTTTTTTATTTAAAGCCTCTGTTCCCGGGGGAATGCGGGATAATAAGGCCTGTTTTAAGGATTCCAGGGAGACTACGCCGGTAATGGCAGCCAGGGCTCCCAGGGCTACCACGTTGGCCACCATCTCTTTGCCCAGGGACTCTTTGGCGATCCGGCTGTAGGGAGCCGAAACCATTCTGATCCCGGACTGATCAGGAGCCTGTACATAAGTGCTGTCAACAATCAGCGTTCCGTTGGGGCCCAGTTCGCCTGCATAACGGTTCAGGGCTTCCTGGCTCATTGCCAGCACGATGTCCGGTTTTGTAACCTTGGGGTAATCAATATCATCATTGCTGATGATGACTTCCGCCTTGCTGGCTCCTCCCCGGGCTTCCGGCCCGTAGGACTGGGTCTGCACGGCGTTTTTCCCGTCTCTGATGACAGCTTCGGCCAGTATTTGTCCTGCCAGAATCAGCCCCTGGCCGCCTGAACCGCTTAAAATAATTTCACTGGTTTGAGTCACGGAACATTCCTCCTCTGGTATCATTATATTCTTTCCATGAGTTGCCGGTATGTTTCTGTAAATTCAGGAGCTTCTGTTTTATAGAGTTCGCCGATGATAAAATTACCCTGCAACTCTTCGGGTGTTAGCTTTTTGGCTTTTTCCACCGGTATCCCGTGTTCCTTCTGCCACATCAGCATGTCATAGCCGCTCCCCATTTTATTCCGCCTTCCGTAGGATACCGGACAGGCTGTAACAGCTTCAATGAGGCTGAATCCTTTATGATTGGCGCCTTTACAGATCAGTTCGGTCAACAAGCTGGTATGGTAGGTCGTAGCCCGGGCGATATATGTAGCCCCTGCGGCTTTGGCCAGTTCCGCCAGGTCAAAGGGGCGTTCTACTGTTCCCCGGGATGCAGTGGAGGCGCGGGAGTTTTGAGGGGTGAGGGGAGAATACTGGCCGCCGGTCATACCATAAATACTATTGTTGAAAATAATGGCAGTGAGGTCGATATTACGCCTGGCTGCGTGAATTAAGTGATTTCCACCAATTGCGCTGGCATCCCCGTCGCCCATCAGGACAAAAACCTTTAACTCCGGACGGGCAAACTTGATTCCGGTGGCAAAAGCCAGGGCCCTCCCGTGGGTGGTGTGGAGAGTATTGAAGTCCAGATAGCCGCTGGCCCTTGAGGAACAGCCTATCCCGGATACGATAACGGTATTATCCTGATTACAGCCAATCCTGGCAAAAGCCCGGAGCAGGGCGCCCAGGACAATACCGTTTCCACATCCGGGGCACCAGATGTGGGGGAGTTTATCTTGACGTAAATATTTTTGTACTTCTTGTTGCATTTTATGGCTCACCCATTCCTATAACGATTTAATGGCAGCCAGGATTTCCGAGGGAGTTATCAGTTCACCGGTAACTTTATTAACACCGCTAACCCTGGTGTTGCCCTGTGCTGCGCGTTCTACTTCGAGTCTGTACTGTCCCATATTCATTTCTGGAACAATGATAGCCCGGGCCTGACGGGAAAGTGAGGCTATTTCTTTTTCCGGAAAAGGCCAGATGGTAATAGGTCTGAAGAGGCCTGCCTTAATTCCTTCGGCACGGGCTTCCTTTACTGCCCGCCTGGCCGAACGGGAAACCGCACCATATGCAACAATGATTATCTCAGCGTCATCCGTCTGGCAGAATTCACTGAGAACTATCTCTTCGAGATTATTCATAAGCTTGTCATGCAGACGATTAATCAATTTTTCGGTAACAACAGGATTGGTGCTGGGAGCGCCGCTTTCGTCATGGACCAGACTGGTTACGTGAAAACGGTAACCTTCACAGAAGTTGGCAACAACCGGAACACCATCCTCGCCGGGCTGGTAGGGCTTGTAATCTTTGAGACCGGCAGGTGGTTTTTTGCGGTCAATAACGGGCAGATCACCCGGTTGGGGCAGGCAAACCCGTTCCCGCAGGTGGCCGATAACCTCGTCTGTGAGAATAATAACAGGTGTTCTGAATTTTTCCGACAGATTAAAAGCCTTTACTGTTAAAGAATATGATTCCTGGACTGAGTCGGGACAGAGGGCAATGATTGAGTGGTCGCCGTGTGTTCCCCAGCGCGCCTGCATTACGTCTCCCTGGGCCGGCGCCGTTGGAATGCCGGTGCTCGGGCCGAACCGCTGAACATTTACAACCACGCAGGGTACCTCCGCCATAATGGCAAAGCCCAGGTTCTCCTGTTTAAGGGAAAAACCGGGGCCGCTTGTGGCGGTCATGGATTTCAGACCAGCAAGTGAAGCGCCGATAACGGCGGCCATGCTGCCCAGTTCATCCTCCATCTGGATATACTTCCCGCCCAGGGTGGGGAGTTTGTCGGAGAGGATTTCAGCGATTTCCGTTGAGGGGGTGATGGGGTAGCCGGCGAAAAAGCGCACACCGGCTGCCAGGGCGCCTTCAACTATAGCTTCATTGCCCTGCATTAAGCGGGCCAGGGGTAGTACTGCACTCATTTCAGCTCACCTCCTGACCGACATGAATGGCGAAGTCCGGGCAATGGTGTTCACATCTGCGGCAACCGTTACACAGGGCGGAATTTACCACCGTGGCCTTGCCCCGGCTGTCCATGGCCAGAACTTTGGTGCATAAGGCTGCACAAATACCGCAACCCTTACACCATTCTTTGTGGATAATAATTTTTTGAGGAGATAGTTTTGATAGTGTCTCTGCCATAGATGTTACCTCTTTATATTTACGTAGTATTTTGTTTACTGCATATTGGATACATTGCTGATTTATGATTATCCTCTGAGATGAAAAAAGATCCCCGGGGGTAAACGAAATCAACCTTTTTGTATCAAATTGAGAATTCAGAATATTAAAACCCAGAATTAATATTGTTTGTATCAATCTGACATAAATCTCATATTAATACACAAAAATAACTCTATTAATATTTTACTCGTTTTTTAGTTATTGTAAAGTAATATTTTTTATTAAATAAGGCAAATCATAAACCATGGCATAAAACATGCAAACGGGATGGTGTTTTTGTTTGCTTTGGGAATACATCTATCGCACAGTTTTTATCTATTTTTTAGTTTTGATTTTAATCAGGGCAATGGGAAAAAGGGAAATCGGCCAGCTTTCCCCTTTTGATTTTGTTGTGGCCATCATAATTGCTGAACTTGCCGTTATACCCCTGGAAAGAAGAGATCTGGCGCTCTGGCATAGTATACTGCCACTGGTTATCCTTGGCCTTCTGGAAGTTATTGTTTCCTACGCCACTCTTTTCAGCCACACCCTGCGGGGTTTAATCTGCGGGCATCCCCAGATTATTATTAAAAACGGAGTTCTCCTGAGGAAAGAAATGAGGAAAGCGCGTTATAACCTTGACGAGTTGCTGGCTCATTTGCGGGAAAAGGGGATTGTTGATCCGGCTAATGTGGAATTTGCCGTTCTCGAAACATCCGGAAAACTGAGTGTTATCGAGAAGTCCCAGCACCGGCCGGTTACACCTGCGGATCTGGGGATCCCGACACCCTACGAAGGACTGCCCACGGTGCTGGTTATGGATGGTACCACAATGATTAAAGATTTAAAGGAGATTAATCTGGATGAAAACTGGCTGTGCGAAGTTTTGAAAGAGCGAGGTCTTACCCCCCGCAAAGTTCTGCTTGCAACCCTGGGAACGGATGGCAGGCTTTTTGTCAGTAAAAAGTAAGAGAATCACAAGAAGTTTATAGTATTATACACTTAAATAGGAATCATCGCTGATAATTGCAAAATTTTCAAAGAATTTATCTTTATCGCCCTATTGAGAGGAGGAAAAAGACACAGCTGGTAGAATAAACCACAATAAATGTTATTTTACATAAAATTTCAGAGTTGAAAAGTGAACCTGAATGGTTCAGTTCGGGGCGGTGCAAGATTATGATCCAGCTGGAACGCAGGCAGCAGCTTCTGGTTATCCTGCTGGTCGGTATTATTATTTTCGGCGCGGGATACCGTCTTGCCCAGGTAAAGCAGCGGGCCGCTGAAAACAACAAGCCGGTTTTGGAGCAAGAGGAGATAAAGGAGAATGATGGAATCAAAGTTCATGTTGCGGGCGCGGTTGCCAGGCCGGGGGTTTACCAGCTGCCCCGGGGTTCCAGGATTATTGACGCCGTTCAAATGGCCGCCCCGGCGGCAGATGCAGTTCTGGATGCTTTAAAGCTGGCTGCGCCGGTCACTGACGGTCAGACCATTAATGTGCCGGGCTTGCGGGACCTGCAGGGTACTGCTCAGGCCGGCGCCGTTGCCGGCAGCCAGGCTGGAACCCCCGCAATATCTTCAACCAAGAACATATTTGCTCCTCCTGCAGGATCTATGTCAGGCAGTTCCGGGACGGCACTTGTCAATATCAATACAGCGGACCTGAGTCAGCTGGATACACTGCCCGGCATCGGGCCCGCCCTGGCCCAGAGAATAATCGATTACCGGGAGTTAAACGGCCCCTTCGGGGCAGTTGAGGATATCAAGAACGTCTCCGGTATTGGAGACAAAAAATTTGACGCCCTGAAGGACCTGATCACGGTATACTGAGCATGGCCGGGTCCGGGCGAGCCGTGGGAAGGAGTATGCCCTGAAATAGCTGATAACTGGAATGCTGAAGCGGTAGTCAATCAGGTTAAAACCCGGCTTACTTGCATTCACCAAGGAGTTGCGTACCTGGGATTTGTAATTAGTCCCAGGTATATCTCAATCCATCCAAAGAAAGTCAAGAGTTTTAAGGAAAGAATAAAACAACTGACTCCTAGAAACCACGGGATAAACCTTAAGGGAATAATAAAACGCCTAGATCGTAGAATTAATAAGTGTACAAGTAAGCTAATCAGTTGAAGGAGCTATAAAAAATATGCAGGTGGCCTTTATTGGTTGTACAAAACAGAAGAAAGGTTACCCATGTCCTGCTTATGAAATGTACAGCATGTCGGCTATATTTCGTAAAGCCTACGCATACTGTAATGATCACTACGATATAGTTTACATTTTGTCCGCCAAGTATGGCTTAATAGAACCTAAAACTATCATTGAACCTTACGATATTACCTTATCCAGCATGAATGTTGGGCAAAAAAGGGAATGGGCTGCCCGAGTCATACTCCAGCTTAAAGCAGAGGATGAAGCCGGACGGTTGGATTTAGGAAAAGTAAAGAAGTTTGTATTCCACACCGGCAAGGACTACAGACGCTATTTAGTTGATTTGCTTCCTTCAGGTTTATCATTAGTCCCTCTTAAGGGCATGGGAATAGGCCAGCAGTTGCATTTCTATACAGAAAGAGGTTACAAATGAATACCTCAATAGAGTGGTGTTAAATCGTGAGCAATTTTGAAAACAAGCGGAAATGATACTGGGAGAGTGTGAACGGGATCCGCGTGGGATTAGCGTGTCGGCGCAGGCATGGCCGCCTCAGTGAGGGCTCGGTGGTAGGAGTAGACTCAAAGAATGGCCCGCCCCAGAAGAATTTCGCAGCATACAAAAGACATGTGGGGCGGGCTTTAGAATTAAACAGACAGAGACGTTTTTAGACAGCAGGAAAAGGGCTTTTATCTGAATTCTTTACATTTAATGGAGATTTACTCTATGAAGATGTAAGAGGGTGTCAGAATATTAATCCATCCTGTAATTATCTTGTACAGCCATTACATAAAGCACAGCGTTGTGTATATGGCCATCTGCAAGACTGGTCTTAAAACTGGCGTAGTGTGTATGGTATCCGCCAGGAAGAGGTGTTGCTAATCCTGTATTGGTGCGGTACACATGGAAATGGCCGTCTTGATAAGTTGTTGCGCCAACGATTTCATGGTAATGGGAAGATCCATGCTGTATCGGAATACTGGTTACTCCTGGGTGAATGTGACAATGTCCGTCGTTGCAGGTGGTTAAGCCAGTATGTTCATGGACGTGATAGTTCTGACAATCTTGTTTTTCCGAGCTCAAAATAGACACTCCTTTTGGAGCCATAATATGCCATTTTAAGGAAAAGGTTACCAAAGTCTAATTGCAAGCACCCAGCGCGGTAGAAGTTGAGGTGGGAAATACAATGACCAGGATCTCCCTTAAGAATTCTTCCCAATATGAAATTTGATGGTCTTAATCTGCATGTGCAGAATCAAAGTTGATTCTGCCGTCCACAATTTCAATCATCCGGTCCGCACCGGCGGAAATATCGCGGTCATGGGTGACCATTACCAGGGTAGTTTTGTTTTCACTGACAATCTCTTTTAAGAGTTCCATCACCATATTGCTGGTCTTGCTGTCGAGGTTTCCGGTGGGCTCGTCGGCAAAGATTATTTTGGGATTATTGATCAATGATCTGGCAATAGCCACCCTCTGTTGCTGGCCCCCGGACAACTGGTTCGGGTACTTGCCGCCAAGCTGTTCAATCCCTATTCGCTTCATAAGGTGCAAAGCCCTGTCCACAACCTCCCCGGGCGGCCTGCCCTTACCAATCCAGTATGGGATCAGGATATTCTCTAGGGCTGTAAACTCAGGAAGCAAGTAGTGAAACTGAAATATGAAACCGATTTTTTCGTTGCGGTAGGCGGCTAGTTCGTCCTTATTTAATCTGGATATATCCTGGCCGTCCAAAAAGACTTTACCGCTGGTCGGCGACTCCAGCAGGCCGATAATATTTAATAGTGTACTTTTACCAGACCCCGATGGGCCAATAAATGCAGTGAACTGACCGCTCTTAATGGAGAGGTTGATGTCAAACAGCACCTGGAAGACTACTTCATTGCCGTAGAACTTGTTAATTCGGTCCAGGATTATTATGTCAGCCATTTCTGATAACCTCCATCGGGTTCAGGCCCGCTGCCCGGCGGGCAGGCACCAGAGCAGCTACCGAGGCTGAAAGGACAGCTAATAATGCCGGCAGAAGGATGTTTGTGAGGGTGATTTTCAATTCGTAAGTCGGACCGCCGCTACTCTTCGTCCCAAACATAAACAGGCAGGTCATGCCTAGCCCCAGCAAAATGCCTATCAGTGCCCCGACAAATCCCATTGAAAAACCCTGGATGATAAAAATACGGGCGGCGCTTTTATCATTGGTTCCCATTGCCTTCAAAATGCCCAGTTGGCGGGATTTTTGAATGGCAATTATGGCCAGGACACTGGCAATACCCAGGGTGATGCTGAGCAAAACAAAAAACTGGATCATAGCGGAAGAGGTGTCCTGCGCTTGCAGACCGCTCAGCAATTCCCGGTTTCTTTCCTGCCAGGACTCAACTTTAACCTGACTAAGACTACCTCTAAGATTTTCAGCAAGGTCGTCCGCCGTAAAAACATCATTTACTTGAATTTCAATGGACGAGATCCCGGTGATGTCAAGAAAATTTCGAGCCCGGTCCAGGGACATCACAACCATATTGTTGGCTGCCGAAGAACCAAGGTCGAATATACCCTTGATGGAAAAATAATCGCCTGAACCCTTTTGATTTCTCAGGTAAAAAGTGTCTCCCACTTTCAGGCCTGATTTATCTGATGAAGCCACGCCGACCAAAACGTTGTTGCCGCCTGGCCGGGGGTCCCCGCTCACAGTGTTCTTATTAAACTTATAAATCACATCAGCTTCAGGCAGGGTTATCCCTTTAATTAGAACTGGAAAAGAGGATCTGCCTTTTTCGATGTAACCATTGCCGTTAATCATTGGTGCGGCGACAGTTATTTCGTCAATCCTGCCCAGGTAATCACTGTAGCGCTGCCAGGACAGTATTTCACTTTCCTCGGTTTTTAGCGGTCTCTGGTAATCATCTATGGCGCCCCCGCCAATCCCCAGGGGCTGCGGGGAAGACAGGGGGGGCGCGATGGTAACGTGCGGGGAAGAGCCGATGGTGCGCTGGATGAGGTTTCTCTGCAAGCCGTCCATCAAAGATATTAAAAAGACCTGCACGGCCACCCCAATTGCAATGCCCAGGATGATCAGCACCGTCTGGGACCTGCCGCTCACAAGAAACCTGCGGGCAATCATGAATTCATAACTATTTAACCGCATCTGGCAGGACCTCCCGGCCGAGATGTACTTTAAAACCCGGTTTCTTTGCCGGAGACAGCAGCACTGTTCCTTCCGGGAGGTTTTCGGCAATAGCCCAGCGCTCGCCCACGCTCTGGTATGTTAACGGTGTTTTTACAGCTTTATCCTTTTGCATGACCCACACGGAAGCTTCCTTTTCCGAGTAATCTACAAATTGCAGGGGCAGGGCCAAAACCTGCCTGTAGTTCTCCGACAAAATTTCAATGTTTGCGGCCATGCCATATTTGATAAAGTCTCTCGCGTTTTTTATTTCCAGCCTCAAGAGGCAGGTTCCCTTTTGCTCGTCAATTTGCGGAGCAATATAAATGAGTTCGGCTTCCAGTTTGTCCCGGGGATAGGCGTCAAGGGACACTAAAGCAGATTGCCCCGGCTTGAGCCGGGAAAGCTCTTTCTGGTCTACATCTGCCTCAACCACCCAGTTTTGCTGCCTCAACACGGTTAAAATCACATCCCCGGCCGTTACCTGCTGGCCTGTTGAGTAATTAATCCTGCTGACAGTCCCTGTAACCGGTGATACTATTTTCTTATTAGCTAATTCATTTTGGGCAATTTTCAACTGGGTTTCATAATAGGAAACCTGGGCATCAATTTCCGCCATGCTGCTTCCTCCGGCCAGGGCGTCCCTGGTAATAACAGCCTGATTATATTGAGAAAGCAGAAGTTGATAATTATTGCAGGCTTTTTCATAATCCACCGCCGGCACAGCCCCTTGCTCATTAAGTATCTTTAGACGGTTCATTTCTTGCTCTGCTTCTAAAAGCTTAACTTGATCCTGGCGGATCTGCTCTTCCTGCCTGGGCAAAACTTCTTCCTCAATGTTTTTTTTCTTACTTCGGATCAGGTTAAGATTGCTCATGGCCGACAACACATTCTGCCTGTCCTGGTAATCATCCATTTCAATGAGCAACTGGCCTTCACGTACCAGTTCCCCCTCCCGGCAGTTGATGGCTGTTATCTTTCCGGACGTAGCAGCAGCAATCTCATATGGCTGAGGAAAACTGACCCGCCCGCTTGCCAGTACGGTATAGTTGAGATCAAGGGGCTTTAGAATGTAATAATCAAATGTATTCCTTTTGAGGTAGATCAGGCCTATCCCCAGCAAAAGTAGTAGAGGTACGAGAAAAACCGCTAATATCTTCAACCCTTTGGCTTTCTTTTTTTCGGCCATGCTTTAAAGCTCCCTTCCAACGAGTTAAGCAATTAAAAGGTAGAGGAATTAAAGAAACGTTGATTAGTATTCTTCGTATAATCAAAAGAAGATATTTTCAGTTACCGTATACCGTTGATCCGGTGTCATCAGAGGATGAAAATGAATCCAGGCTTATTTTTTAAATTTCTAACACTGTTTTTAAGAAAGGCCTGGTTCTTTTACATAATCTTTTAACGGACTGAATTGAGGGAAAAAAGGCGCATCTGCAAAAAGAAATGCCGTTAAAGATCCTTATCCAGTTCTTCCAGGTGCAGGGTAAGCAACTCAATGGTTCGTTTCAGCCGCGGTTTAATTTCATCCCGCATATCTTTATAGACTTCTCTCCCGGCGTCTTTCAACTCATAAACACGCTTGGGAATGCCGCTTGAATCATCAATATGTTCTGAAACAAGACCCAGACGCGTCATTTTCTTTAGCAGAGGATAAACGGACCCCGGGGAAGGCCTCCAGTTTTCCCCGGTAACCTGATAGATCCGGTCTATGATTTTTTTTCCATACATTTTCTCCCGTGCTAGCAAGCCCAGGACATAATAGGGTAGGAGGCCCTTTAAAAGCAGGCCTCTGCTTAATTTGGAAAAATCAATGAGTTTTTCATATATGTTTTCTTTTTCCTTTTTCATGTGCTGCCGGATACATGCCCCTGAATAGCTGCGGGACGCTCCCGTTAAATCACAACTCCTTTCCTGTAGCGGTTTATTGAGCAATTAAATTCTTTACAAGGCTTTGCTGCTGTATGCAAAAGGGTTTTCAGTCGTTACCTTATACAATTATATCGTTAGCGATATATATCGTTGCCAATAGTTTATCACCTGATTTATCCAATAGTCAACTATTCAGGATATAATATCCTGTAATGTATTAGCAACACTGGTGAATAATCCCTGGATACTATGTTGGTACTGCTCAGTGTGGCGGTTTTTAGAACAAGTTAAATGAAAATATAAAATTTCACAAACCTATGAAAAAGTTATCTAATTCTTTTGGTTCATGTTTGGATAGGTTCCGGCAAACGCCGGGTACGCACTCTTGAACAAAAAAATCCCGGTTTTCTTGGGGTGGGAAAGCCGGGCCAGTTAAGAATAAGTGTCTAAGAATATATGGGGAGACAATTATATTGTTTAAGGGTTGTAAAACATCAATATGTTGTCAGGAACCTCAGGGCAAAGAATATTTCATTATTTCGCAGTCGGGCAGTTCCCAAAAATCCTTGTGGTTAATCCGGCGCAGGGCGGAGATCTGTAATAATTCTCCTTTTCTGTTCCAGGTACTTTGACCGGGGCTGAGGGAATACTTGAATCTGAATCTTGGAGGATTGGCCAGCCTGGCCCTGGACAGGCCTTGCAGGGTATCGGCCAGACAGGGGGAACCCTCCACCAGGAGGCCAAGATCAGGGGAATTGATGTGGCCAAAGATCTCTTCAGCCAGTACAGCCATACGTATTCCCATGAAAAGGCCGGGGCATTCCTCCTGATGGTGGGCGATAGCTTGTTTGAAAAACAACTTTATTAGCTTCTCCCTGTAAACTGGCTTAATATTTGGAGTTCGTGGTGAAAAGATGATGTCGTTTTCGTAATAAGGTTTTAGATCAATTACAGGTGTACCGTCCACGGCGTCAATATCTGTAACGTAAATAAAATTATTCTCCACTTTTACAAGCCGGGCCAGATACATGCCGATGGGGTTGGGACGGTCCGGCGCCCTAATCCCGAACACACCAAAAGAAGGAAGAGCGGGATTGTTCCTGGATGGTTTGACGATGAGGGTATTCCTGCATGCAAGGTGTAACCAGGTCAGGATCCACAGGTGAGAGTTTTGTTCTATAGTTTGGATAGCTTTCGCATATTCGGGAAAAACCTCTATGATGGCGTTGGGGATCAAAGCTGAAACATCATTATGCGTGTTGTTCAGTCGTTTTATCACCCCTACGGGTTTAATTGAGTATGTATCGGACATAATTATACTTCCTCGTAAATAAAGTGTGTAATTACATTATTATGATAAGTTTATGATTATGATAAGTTCATGAGGTAATCTAAACCAGGCTAATAGAGGCCAGGCAACAAAATTTTACTATTCCTGATAAGGATTGCTGAATAATAAAAATTTGTAAATATTATTTGACCCAATTGAAAGATATGGTAAAATAGGACTTGAATCCAGTAACTATAAAAAACATATTGGATTAATTAAGTATTCCTTGAATCTACAACCCTGTTGTTTTTAAACAGAATATTAGTAAATCATTGAACAAAGGAGTGAGTTTTAAATGAGCCAGCCTTCACTTTACAAGGAGCGCAGTGTTAAAATATACGACCGGGGGATAACAGAATCCACAACTGCTGCTGTTGTAGTTGAAATACCCCTGACAGTTTATGTTAACGATACTGAACTGGCCACTTTAGTATGTTCACCCGGCGGCCACAAAGAACTGGCGGTGGGGTTTTTACTGAGTGAAGGGCTATTGCAAGATTATTCGGATATCAAGAGTATAACTTATAACGAACAGGACGGTTTGCTCTGGGTGGATACCGTTGCGCCGGTACCGCAACTGGAGAATTTTCTGCGGCGGCAGATTGCCAGTTGCTGCGGCAAGGGACGGGCGGCCCTGTATTTTATTAATGATGCCCGCAAGTTGAAGCCCGTTCAGTCTGATCATGTCTTTGAAGCGGCCCATCTCTTACACTTAATCGGCTTACTGGAGGAAAAGTCGTCCACCTTCCGAAAAACTGGCGGCGTGCACAGTGCGGCTCTGGGCGACAGCAAGGGGATGCTGGTAAGATACGAAGATATTGGACGCCACAACGCGGTTGACAGGGTCCTGGGGTATGCTTTTTTAAATAAAATCGACCCGAAGGATAAATGCCTGCTCCTCAGTGGGAGGATCTCTTCAGAAATATTGATCAAGGCGGCACACTACGGGATACCGGTTGTGGTGTCGCGTTCCGCCCCCACATTCCTGGCTGTTGAACTGGCTGATGAGTTTAATCTGACCCTGGTCGGCTTTGCCCGCGGAGAAAGATTAACTGTATACAGCCATTTTGAAAGAGTTTCTATGTAAATATTCTAACTATCACCATTTATGACAACTAAATAAAATTATTCTTTCAGTGCTTCTTACACTCCTATTGTTATTATAATTGAATTTTCATCAAATACTTTTACATTCTGTGATAAAGCTCAATGCCTTTTTCATTGCACCAATTTTTGCTGCATTGGAAAGAAACATTTTTAAATCGCCGGAGAGTTCATTAAAATGTCTCCAATAGGCAGCTTTGGCTCTGCCAATTGTTTTCTTGGGCGTCAAATCCAATTCATCAGAAGATATCCCGAGGAACTTAAAAGCTTCTTCGCAGCTATGGATCCTGGTGTTCAGGCAGCTTTGATGCATCCGGAAAAGGGCGCAAAATAGTAACTGTTCCTTATTACCTACCGGAGGTTCCAAACCGGCCAGTTTCCAAAAAAACAGGCCCAGGGCCTCCGGTTCATTGCAGCCCTGGGCCAGAGCATCCAGGGCAATTTTCTGAATAATAGCTTGACGGTTTCTATGAACCGGCAGGCTGGAAATGTAAGCCCTCTTATTAATTACAATTTCAGCTTTTTCCATAACGCGATCCTTTCCAGAAGGCATGGTGCCTAAAGGCCTGATTCCCGGAACGGGGAGTTCTTTCCAACGCTTAATACAGGATTTTTCTCCTTTCCGGCAAATTGCGGTTAAAGGAGGATAATAGATAAATTTTGCCCTTTCTCTACAGGGGGGTGCCCCGATGGCAGGTCGATTAGCGCGTTTGACTTGAGCAGGCCCCGGAGCATACTTGATTTCTGTCCCGGTAAGATGGTTACTTTCCATTTCCCGTCGCTGCATTCCGCATATCCCTGGAGAAATCGCCGTGTGCCTGTCTTTTTGGGAAAAGAATTCGTGCATGAGGCTGGAAGGGGCCGGTAATGCGGGTTTAGTCCCTGGAGAGCGCGCAAAACCGGACCCGCCAGGAGATGGTAGCCCACGGCACAGGCTGCGGGGTTTCCGGACAGGGCAATAATAAACTTCGTGTTGCATATGGCAGCTCCACTGTGAGCGCCCGGTTTAATTCTAACTCCCCAGAAAAGCATGCGGGCTCCAATATGTTTCAACATGTATACAGCCTTGTCGTATACTCCGGAAGCGGCTCCCCCAGTGGTGATTACGAGATCTGCTTGCTGCAGCAGCTTTTCCAGGTGTTCCCTAAGATTTGAGGCGTTTTCGGCCCCTGTTGCCTTCAATCCGCTCACCTGACCCCCATCACGCATGACTAACGCAGCAAGGAGGGGGCCGTTACTGTCCCTCATCTGACCGGGTTCCGGTACCGTGTGATAGGGGACGATATCCTGGCCCAGACTGAGCACTGCGACCCTGGGTTTTTGAATAACCGGCACTTTATTTATTCCGTATGCCGCCAGGACTCCCATTGCGCCGGGCTCCAGGCGGATGCCCCGCGATACAAGCAGATCCCCGGCTTTAAAATCTTCTCCTTGCTGCTTGATGTTTTCGCCGGGCAGGATTTTTTCAGTAATCACAACACGGTTGCCCTCAAGTCTGGTTGTTTCCTGCGGCACAACTGCCAAAGTGCCTGAAGGCAGTGGACTGCCGGTCACTACACCGGCGGCCTGACCCGGGCGGAGAGGATAGTCCGGTTTTTCACCCGGCCGGAGAAGCTCTGTTAGAGCATAACTTTTCGGCGCATTTGCAGGATCAGCGTTGACGGCATAGCCGTCAACCACAGCCTGGGGACAGGGAGGCAGGTCATGATCGGCGAATATATCCCTGGAAGTTACCCGGCCCGGCGTTTGCAGTAAGGGAAGCGTTTCCTCCGGCAAGGGAGCGGCGAGGCTCAGCAAGATTTCCTGAGCCTCTTCAAGTTTTATATTTGAAAGCATTTTAAATTTCCACCCCCTAAAAACCACATTTAGGTGGCCTTGCCGAAAGGGCAGGCCGGATACCGGCAGATTTCACATTCCTCACAGAGGCCGCCGTGCCCCAGGTTTACAATATCCGAACGGTTCAAACGCTCTTCGGCAAAAATGCGCGGCAGAATAAGGTCAAGGATTGTGGTTTTGTTGAACATTACACAGCCCGGCAGTCCGCAAACCGGCACATGGCCCAGGTAAGCCAGCATAAACATGGAGCCGGGGAGAACCGGTGCGCCATAAAAGACGACATCCGCTCCTGTGGCCTTGATCCCGGCAGGGGTCACATCATCGGGGTCAACCGACATACCCCCGGTAACCATGACCAAATCCGCACCTTCGGCTATCATCTGGCGGATTTGGGTGGAAATAACCTGGGGATCGTCCGGAACAATGACCTGTCCAAGGATTCTGGCGTTAAAGGGGGCTATTTTTTGCCGGATAATACTGCAAAAACCATCCTGGATCCGGCCTGAATAAACCTCGCTGCCGGTTGTTACAACCCCTACCCAAAGCGGTTGAAAGGGCTTTACCGTAAGTAAGGGGCTTGGCTTTGCGCATATTTCTTCAGCGGCTTCCAGAAGGTGCCGCTGTATTGCCAGTGGAATGACCCTGGTACCGGCTACAACCTGATCCTTTGTTACAACCCTGTTGTTATGCAGGGTGGCCATGACGACATCGTCCAGTTCATTGACATTGTGCAACCGGTCCACCTGCACTTTGAGAAGTCCCTTGCGTGTTGCCCGGATATTGACTCTTCCCTGGTTTGGTTGATCCCAGCTCAGACCCGGCCCGGCAGAATGCCGGGCCAGGCGCAAAGCGGCTTCATCTTCGTGGATCAGATCTATTTCCGGTTCCCAAACGTAAATGTGTTTCTTACCCAAATCCAGGAGTTTTGGAATATCGCCGGGCGTAATGACCTGGCCTCGGCGGAAGGCCCTTCCTTTTTCGCAACCGGGAATAATTTTTGTGATATCATGGCAGAGGACCATACCAACAGCTTCGGTTACCGGCACCTTCCGCATCTTAAAACCTCCTAGATTTTTTCTATTCTGACTGCTGCGACTTTATACTCACCGGTTTTTGTGATTGGGTCCAGAGCGGCGCTGGTGATAACGTTAGCCGGGCTTGCCGCATAGTGGAAGGACATCCAGAGCATTCCCGGGGGGACCCTGTCCGTAACTTTAATTCTGGTTGTAATTTCCCCGCGCCTGGAGGTGACTTTAACCTGGTCTCCAGTTTCGACACCAAGCCGTGCTGCGTCAACCGGATTAAACTCGGAGTACTCCTCCGGCCACATGCTCTGGATTCCCATGGAGTAGGGAGTCGTGACATTGTAGTGCTGGAGGATCCGGCCGGTTGAAAGCAGGAAAGGATACTCCTCGTCGGGCATTTCTGCCGGAGGAATATGGTCGATGGCCTGGAACAGCCCCTTGCCCCGGGAGAATGTACTGGCGTGCAGGAAGGGTGTACCGGGGTGTTCGCTGGAGGGACAGGGCCACTGGATTCCCTTTTCCTCTAATCTTTCATAAGTAATTCCGGCGAAGGCAGGGGAGAGGGAAGCCATCTCGTTCCAAATATCCTCGGGACTATTATAATTCATAGGATAGCCCATCCAGGCGCTGAGAGCCATTATGGTCTGCCAGTTCGTTCTGCCCGGGATCGGTTCAATAGCCTTTCGTACCCGCTGCACCCGGCGTTCGGTGCTGTCAAAGGTTCCGTCTGTTTCAGCAAAACTGGCGGCCGGCAGGATTACGTCCGCATATTCTGCCGTTTCGCTCAGGAATAATTCCTGGACCACCAGAAATTCCAGCTTTTCCAAACCGGAGCGGATGTGATTGCTGTTGGGGTCCGTTAGAACCGGGTTTTCACCAAGGATATACATGGCTTTTAGTTCCCCGGAATTGGCCTTGTCAAACATATCGGGGATCATCAGGCCGTTCTTGTCGGGGAGGGATACACCCCAGGCCTTCTCAAATTTAGCCCGGACATCGGGGTTAGTAACAGGCTGATAGCCGGAATAGACATTGGGCAGCGCTCCCATATCGCAGGCTCCCTGCACGTTGTTCTGGCCCCGGATGGGGTTGACGCCCGTGCCCGGCCGTCCCAGGTGCCCGGTCAACATAGCCAGGTTGGCTATGCTCATGACGTTGCGGGTCCCGCAGACGTGCTCGGTAATTCCCAGGGTATAGAAGGTCATAGCCCTGTCTGTGGTAGCGTAAAGACGCGCCACGGCATAGAGGTCTTCCTCGGGTATTCCTGTCAGTTTGGAAACATAGTCAGGCGTATAATTCTTAACGGTCTCCGCCAGCGCTTCAAAGTTTTCGGTTCTGGATTCGACGAAAGCCTTGTCGTAGAGATCTTCCTTAATAATGATATGCATCAAACCGTTGAGGAAGGGGATATCTGTGCCCGGCTTGATCCGGAGCCAGTAGTCGGCCTCCTCCGCCAGATCGATGCGCCTGGGGTCGACGACAATGAGTTTGGCGCCGCGGCGCTTGGCCTGTCTCATTTTATAGCCAATGACAGGGTGTGCTTCCGTGGTGTTGGTGCCGATTAATAACATCAACTGGGCATCAGTGGTGATTTCGTTAATGGAATTGGTCATTGCGCCGCTGCCGAAAGAAGTGGCCAGACCGGCCACTGTGGGCGCGTGTCAGGTACGGGCACAGTGGTCGACGTTGTTTGTGCCCATCACCGCCCTTGTAAATTTTTGAACCAGGTAGTTTTCCTCATTGGTGCAGCGGGCGGAACTCAGGGCAGCAAAGGCGTCCGGCCCGTATTTTTCCTTGATTTCTCCCAGGCGGGTGGCAATTAAATCCAGAGCCTCATCCCAGGAAGCGGGTACAAATTCCCCGTCCTTTTTAATTAGCGGAGTTTTGAGGCGTTTTTCGTTATTGACAAAATCCCAGCCGAAGCGGCCTTTGACGCAGAGGGCGCGACCGTTGACCGGACTCTTGGGATTGGATAAGACGCCAATAATTTTTCCGTCCTTGGTGCAAAGGTCGAAATTACACCCCGTACCACAGAAGGGGCAGGTTGTTCTGGTTCTTTGGAACTCCCAGCGGCGTCCTTTACCCTGCATCTGCTTTTCGGTTAAGGCCCCGGTTGGGCAGACGGCAACACACTGGCCGCAAAATACGCAGTTAGATTCAACAAGTTCTTCATCAAAAAAGGTTGTGGTTTTGCAGTTAAAGCCCCTGTAAGCAAAATCGATGGTGTTTTGACCCGTGATTTCGTCACAGGCTCGAACACATTTTCCGCACAGAATACATTTGTTCATATCGCGGACGATGAACGGGTTACTTTCATCAATGGGGTAATTGTGTTTTTCCCCATCAAAGGAGCTTTCCTTTACTCCATATTCGTAGCAGTAGTCCGCCAGCCTGCAGTCGCCTGCTTTCTCGCAGGTGAGACAATCGAGGGGGTGGTTGGCAATCAACAGCTCGAGGATGGTCCGCCTTGCTTCCATCACAGCCGGAGAATGGGTTTCTACGATCATTCCCGGAGTCACTGCTGTTGCACAGGATGCCACCAGGCTGCGCGCTCCTTTTACCTCCACTACACACAATCGGCAGGCGCCAACTGAAGTCAAATCCTCGTCGAAGCAGAGGTATGGGATGTTAATTCCCATCTGTTCGGCTGCTTTGAGGATTGTTGTACCTGCCTCAACTTCAACTTCTTTCCCGTTAATGGTTAACTTAATTAAATCCATTAAATTTCTCCTCCCAAATTCTACCCTTTGCAATGCCTGTGGAGCGGGGGAATAGCTCTGACAGTTTCTTAACCCTTGCCGGCGTCAAGGCTTAACCGGCAAGAATCGTTTTATTAAGGGAACTTCCCCGGCCAGGCTATTTCATAAGTTCCAAAGACGAGTAAATCCAAGGCCGGGTCTGGATGTTGGTAACAGCAGGTTATTTATGTTTTTTATATATTCTAAAACCATTGTTAAGATTTTTAAATTCACCTCCTTATGAAGAACTTAACCCGGGACATGAATTTCGTCTTTTGGAAAAGTTATGTGCGCTACAGTCATTAACGGCGTTATGATCAGATGAGGGGTAAGGATAATAGCTGAGGCGATATGTATATATGAGCATTACGAGAGTATACATTTACCCTGGTTTAATTGCTGCTTAGATTACTCTTACCAGCCTGTCCGGGAATGCCCCCTACACCGGTCAATCACCTGGCCACTGGGGAGTTGACGTAGATTCCAGGCAGTTAGAGATTATAACAAAAAAGCCCTGCCCCATTGTGCTAAAAGGGACAAAGCTCTGCATTAAAAAGCAATGCTATGCACTCCTTTCCACAATGGGAGGCGATCTAATTTCTTAGAACACCCTATCGGCCTGGAAACCATACTTTCGCTAAGGTTTGCCAGGCTCGGAGATTTTATAATCAGTTATATATACCCATTCTACTTAAACCTGAGAAATCCTACATAGTTTTGAGATTTATTTAAAATATTTTTTCCTTGTTGTTAAGAATGCTTGAGGTATCATCATGCGTGATCGGTTTACCAAATATATTATTTAGCACCATTTAATTCCTGGGATTTGGCCGCTTCTACCCAGGGCGACAACAAGCGTTCTCTGTTGACGTTAGGATCGACACCCTCTCCCATGAAGTAAATAATAAGCAGGAGAGGATCCTCGTCAATGCCGGCAGCCTTGAGTACACGACCCATTATAACCGGTGCAATAGCGTAAAATGACTCGGCCCAGCGCAAAGGGGTAAAGCGGGCACTTTTCTCTGGAGTCAGAAGTCGCATATGATTAAGCAGTCGGTGACTTACGACCAGGGTTAGCATGGCCACCAACACCAGTGACTCTACCACGGCAGGAGCACCACTGGAGATCACATCCAACTGGTAGAGGCGCTTGAGTTCCTTGAAAACTAGTTCGATGCTCCAGCGTGACCTGTAAAGGAGCGCCACATCTTCAGCCGGGAGCTGTCCCAGAGTGATGTTGGTGAGGTAGAAGTGATACATCTTGCTTTCTCCATTGAGTATCCCTACCAGCCGAAAGGTCTCTTTAACCTTAGGCGTGTTGCCCTTGGGCTGATAGACCTCGAAAGTCCCGTCTTTCTCTGTCTTCCTTGCCTTAGAGGCTCCGCCTTTGAAGGATACCTCCACCTCGACGTCGATGACCTCCCGCTTCAGCCGGGGCAGTATATCCTTAAGCTTTTTGCCTGTAAGGTCGATCGTATTACCACGGTGGGCACGCAGCACCGAGACTATGGTAGGGTTGGCCGATTGCTTCAGCCTGCTTACGAAGTAGCCGCCATTGCCTCTGATTTTGCTGAACAACTCGTACTTGAAATAGCCGAGATCGAACAGGAGGATGTTGTCCTTCACCCAGGATCCGATGCGCATGGTCTTGATATCGGCGGTCTTACCGGAATAGATGGCAATGCTCTTTGTATTGCCCGTGATCCCAGTGGCAGTATGTATCTTGAGCTCAGCCTTGCCCCTCGCCCCAGGGAACTGTTCGGCTAATCTATCATGCAGCCTGATGATCGTGCCGTCTGCCACTATTAGGTCTTTGAACCCCGCCAGTTTATCTGAAAGCGTAAGGCTGGTGTGGCTTGTTAGCTCCGCTATCCCGTGCGCCAAACACTCTTTAAGAAAGGCAATGAGATTCTTATTGAAGCGGTCATAAAAAGAGGATGGGACGAGTGTTTCAGCCGATGCTGTCTCGTAAGCCCTTCTTAATGAGGCGAGGGTACGCTGCACTCCAACTCCAAAACCGAGCACTACGACCCAGAAAAAGGTGACCGGGTCGATCTTCCGGTTGCGCTGGACGTAACCAACTTTGGTCGCTGTATCCCTCAGCCACTCCGGAGAGAACATTTTGTTCAGAACATTTTCAATCTCAAACGGATTAATCTTTCCTGGAATTGGAGCCAATATGGAACCTCCTCGTGAGTATTATTTGGAGAAGAATTCCACAAAAAAAGGGGCACATTCCTTCTTTTCAAAGAACAATATCAACAATATTCGCCATCATTCATTATCTATTTTCCAGACGTAAAATACTATTTCTGGTTATTGATGGGATATTTAGGGCTTAACCGAACACTAATGGGTATCATCAAGATGTGTATGTGCATGGAACTAATTCTCATTTCGACAAATATTTTCAAAGGAACAAACCGGCTGCCCGTCAAAGTAATTGTCAACCGTACAATCAATTTCAACATTAGCTTCCGCTGCCGGAGAAGGAACATGAACAGACCCATTGTTTTTTTAACGTGCTTTTATATTGCCGGGGTGCTCCTTGGCGAATTTACCCGGTTTAAAGCGACGACGGCCATGATCCTGGCAGCTTTTTGTTTGCTCATCGTTGTAGCCGGTCACATACTGGACTGGCGTGGAAACCGTCGTGCCGTCCTGGTGCTTTTCCTCCTGCTGGGTCTACTTCTGTCCCGGCTGGAGATGGAAGAAAGCAAAACTTCCCTGGTTCAATTTGCCGGACAGAGGATTGTTCTGCTGGGACAGGTCACTTCAGGTCCTGACGTAAGGGCGGATCAGGTTCTCTACCAGTTCAGGGCGCAGGAAGTTGTCAGGGCTGGGGAACGGCATCCCGTGTCCGGAGCAGTGCGTCTCCAGGTAAAAGAATGCAACAGGGTTTTCAGTTACGGTGACATCCTGGAGGTATCCGGTCTGTTGATCAGGCCCGGCATGCCGGGCAACCCGGGAGCCTTTAATTACCGGACCTACCTGGAACGCGAGGGGATCCACGTTATTCTGCTGGCCCGGGGAGAGGATTCCCTGGTCAAGGCCGGAGCCGGCAGAATAAATCCGCTGATCAGTACGGCCCTGACGGTGAAACAGAAGCTTGCTGCTGCCGCGACCCACTCCCTGACACCAGCCCAGGCAGCTATTTTGAACGGGATTGTTTTCGGCTCCCAGGGTTTAATTGACCAGGAGACCCGCCAGGCCTTCAGTGAAACCGGTATTGTACATATCCTGAGCGTGTCCGGGCTGCATGTGGGGCTGGTGCTGGGCGGCCTCATGGGGTTTCTGGGCCTGTTCAGGGCGCCGCCGGCTTGCACCGCCCCCCTGGTTACTCCGGTGCTGCTTTTTTACGCGCTGATGACGGGTTTAAATCCTGCCGTACTCCGGGCCACATTCATGGCCCTGCTTTTCGTGTGGGCCCACCACCTGGGACGCGACCGGGACTGGCCCACCACCCTGGCCCTGGCGGCCCTGATTATACTTATCTGGAAACCGCTGCAGGTTTACAACCCCGGGTTTCAGCTTTCCTTTGCTGCCACCTGGGGAATATTATACCTGGGGCCGCTTTTGGCCGCGGGTCTGGCCAGGTTCCTGAAAGGCTTGTCCGAAAGCGCAGTACGGGTTGCCGCGCCAGGGCCGCGGGGAGACCCCGTCCTGCAGAGGGGAATATCTGAAAAATTTGTGCGGGTTGCTGCCCTGGCCCTGGCAGTTCCCCTTGCGGCGCAGCTTGCCACAGTTCCCCTGGTCGCCTGGTACTATAATTTATTTTCTCCGGTATCCATACCGGCGAACCTGCTGACTGCGCCCCTGGTGGGGCTGGTTCTGCTCCTGGGGATTCTGGCAGCAATACTCGGTTTGTTCTGGCTCCCTCTGGCGGGGTTGCTCAATGCCTCCACAGGGTTTGTCCTGGATTTATTCCTGGCTCTGGTGGGCCTGCTTCAGAAGCTTCCCGGCGCGGTAATCTACCTGGCCACGCCCCCTGTGCTGTTAGCGGCGGTATGGTACGGCGGCCTCTTTATTGTTGCCGGAATTTGTTCCGGGGTCTGGAGTCCGGCTGTCCTCCGGAGGTTTAAAAACTGGACGGTGGTGGGGGCGGCCCTGGGAGTTGTCCTGCTGCTGGTCTGGTGGCCCTGGAGCGGGGGAGGTCAGAAGCTGGTAGTCCACTTTATCGACGTGGGTCAGGGTGACTGCAGCCTGGTGCAGACGCCGGGCGGGAGGAATATGCTGATTGATAGCGGCGGCTGGCGGGAGGAGTTTTTGAGCGGCAGCGGGGCAGGCAGTCAGGTGGTGGCTCCCTATCTCAGAAGGATTGGCGTGCGCCGCCTGGACGTGCTTGTTTTAACGCACCCTCACGAGGATCACGCCGGGGGTGCGGCTTATCTGGTCAAAAACTTTCCTGTGAGCCTGGCCCTGGTGCCGCTGGCAGCCCTGCCGGATGGGAGCGGGGAGGCCCAGGGGGGTGAAAGTGCCGAAGAAATCCCTGCGGCCTTCACAGCGCTTGTGAAAAATATGGAAGCAAATGGTATTCCGGTGGAGGCAGCGGGAGCAGGGGACAGCCTGGCGCTGGACAGCATAATTGATCTTAAAATTCTGTCCCCGGGGGAAATGCCTGCTTCCGAAGCCACCCTGAATAATATTTCAATGGTTTTGAAACTCACATTCAAAGACAGGGCTTTCCTTTTTACCGGAGACGTCGAGCTGGAGGCGCAGAGTAAACTCCTTGAAAGGGGGGAGGAACTGGAGGCGGATGTCTTAAAGATGCCCCACCACGGCAGCCGCACCCTGCTACCGGAACTGGTGCAGCAGGTGCAGCCCGAAATTGCCGTAATCCAGGTGGGAGCCCACAATACCTTCGGGCATCCCGCGCCTTCCACCCTGGAGTTGCTTGAACACAGCGGGGCAGCAGTTTACCGCACCGATCTGGATGGCGCGGTCATTATTGAAACGGACGGGTACGGATTGCATGTAAGGACAGGGGCTGGTGCTTACTGAACAGGACTGTTTCATTTGTTTTATCCTTAAAGGCCTTTTCTTGCTCCGCAATCCACGGGATTCGACAGAAAAAGACATTATTCCCGAAGGAATTTTAGTTTTTGTTTTTAAAATAATGAAGGAGACGAAATATGTTCGATTTACTTGACTTTTATTAATTAATTAACCACAAAATCAATAGATGATGATGACGCTTTTCGCCCCGCCCCTCTGAGAAAGTTGAGATATTAATATTCAATAAATTGAAAACTCAAGCGTGTCGATATTACTGGAGGCTTCTATGGTTTTAAAACTCATACAGATTATTCAAAGACAAGTTTCAATTGGCAGTAAAGTTACTTTTTTACTTAAAAATGGACGCGAAATCACCGGTATACTTGTTGAAATCGGTCGAGATCATGTTAGTGTGGAGAGCGATGGGAGAACCTCCACCGTTCTTATTGATATGATTGGGGCTTGGGAAGTCTTAGAGGAATTACCCCAAGAGGAATTACCTAATAACAAAAAGCCTCCTGAAATGCAAACAGGTTCTTATAACAACACCAAGACTGAACGATATACTAACACGGTTGCTTCAGTTGAATCAGTTAGAGTTGAGCCTTTCTTGCCTGCGAAAACTATTGAGACAGAGATATTAAAAAAGCTTCTGGAGATTGAGGCACGTTTCCAAGCCAGGTTGCATGTATTAAAAGTTGAGTTAAAAGCCCCTGATTTCAGCTTTCCAACTGACGAGCTTAAGAGTAAGCAGAAGATGGATATATTAACAATATGGAACCGCATTAAGGATAAATATGAGTATGCAGTCAAGATCAACGAATTGAGCGTCAAGTTTGGTAGAATTCAACCCATTATAAACGACCTGAGATCTTTGGCCAGTTGGTTTCCAACTTCAGCCAGTGTAAAAAGACATCTTGCTTATTTCTACTGGCTTTCCGGAAATCAAGGGGAGGCCATTAAGTATTACCGTGATATTGCACTAACTTTTAAAAATACTTGGGATTGGTTTAATACAGCAGTATTAGCTTTCAACGAGGGCCAGGAAGAGTTGGCGTGTTATAGCTTAGAGCAGTTTTTCTATAAAGCTCCGATTAACGAAGTTCCCGATGCCTGGTACCTTTATGTTATGCTCTTACAGAAATTTACCAATTATTCTTCTTTAAGTGCTCTACTTCAGTTAGGGGATCGCAGTTTCTCCGAGGCAGAATTGCAGATTTTATTTGAAACAGGTATTTACCTGTTGAAGATCAACGACTATGAGCAAGCGGCAACAGAACTGTTGCAAAAGTGGTCAAACGGTCAACCATTAGAACTATTAGCCATTGAGGCCTTCAACCAACTTGATGATCGACCGGGCGAGACCTATCAACAAATGATATATACATTAAACAATTCTAGAGAACAAATGAATAAAACATTCTCTAAAGAAATGCAATACCAGCCGTAAGGTTATATCTTTACTTACAATTCGGAACGTAATTTTGGATTCTTGCGGGGGATGGAAGGTACAAAATATTTCTTTCACCGAAGTGCGATTATAGATGATGACTTATATGAGAATATTAGAAATCTTAATCTGGGCGAGAAGATACCTGTGGTTTTCGAAACGGCCCAGGGGCCAAAAGGACCACTGGCAATAGGAATATCAATGTATCGTACTATTGATGAGATATTCGAACTTGCCACTGGGTACGCCAACGACGGAGAATATCCCAAGGCAATCGCGCAAATCAAAAAGGGATCTCGATCCCAATTACCCAGGAGGACAAGAGTCATTCGAAAAGTGGCGGGAGTATGCCCGCATCAGTGGCGTTCCAAAGGGTTCTAATCCCTATGCTCGTGCTAAACGGGTACAGTTGATTGAAAAAGATCTGGACCGTGCTGCTCTACTGTTCCGTACCGCTATTAATCAAGGAGACAGTATTGAGAGTGCAGTCAAGGACCTGGCAGCATTGTTGGTTCAGCAGGGAAAGCCACAAGAGGCTATTGAGATTATGTTGAAAAACCGAAAGAGGATCCAAGATCAAAAATCTGTGGACAACATGTTAATTGGCTTCTACCAAAATGCCGGTCAATATGACAAGGCAATAGAGTTGCTCCAGGTGAAATTTGAACAGGCTTCAACCCGTGAGAGAAGAGTCCAGGTCTTGTGGCAAATCGCTAACAATTATTTGCGGCAGCAAGATTATGTTCAAGCCGAAAATCATTTCAGAACTGTGTTGCGATTACAGCCGGACAACAAAGCGGCTCAACGAAATGTTGCGATATGCCTCTTTAAGCAAGAACGGTACGACGATGCAGAGAGGGTATTAAACCGGATTCTCAACATGTCACCGGATTCCCAGGCGGCTGAATTGCTTGAAGCGATTATTAAGGCAAAAGCAACAGGTCAGTTTGCAAAGATCGACGAGATTATTATAGAGACAACCTTAACGGATTTGCCCAGGGAAATTAGTGGATTCACCCAGTTCTTTCTTGACCGCTGCGAATATCAAGGTGTACCACCAGATCGAGTACAAAAACAAAGTTTCAACCGCACTGACATTCAAAAGTTAGAGGAGTTGGCAACAAAATCAGGGACAATCAGGCCACGAGATCGCGCAGGTCATTACCTTTCTGCCGCCAAGATCGCCTCAATTATCGATGAAGAAGACCCTAATCAATTTTATAGGTATCTTTGCCGCAGCTTTGCCTCCAGGGGAGACGCCGCCGTCATTGAGAATAAACCCTTGGATGCGGCACGCGAATTCTATTGCGAGGCTCTCAGCGTATATGACGGCTGCAGGAGTCGTACCGGAGATGAGCGAGATGCCGTTAATGCTCTTGTTAGATTTCTATTTTCTACTTTGGGACAAGCGCAGATTCCTATCAGACCCAATATTCCCTCTATCGACGAAACACTGGAGGATATTGTAAACCGTCATCCCCAACGAGACAAAGTATTTGACTATATTGCTTTACTGGTCTTTCGAAGCCGGTTCGCTGCTAACCGGGTACTGAATCGTCTTTACTACAAGTCTTCTTTACAAGCCATGGCCCTGGAATATCTTAAAAACAAGGGTATTGGAGTTATAAACCCAATAAAGCAGTTAGATGATTTCGTCCGTTTGTGGGATGAACTGAGACGGAAAAATTTTGATGAAGTCCGCTCTGTTTCAAATGAGCTTCGGTTTCTAAAGAAAGTTGAACTGACCACTGCTTCCTTAGAAAACGCTATCGTGCGTGCCAAGGGACTTAGCCATCGCCTATTCTTTGATCTGGACCTACAAAGGATTATCCAGCTGCAGAAAATCCTCGAAACAGCTTTAGATCTGTGCAAGCAGATTGCTTTTGAAGAACAGGAGCGCTTATGCTTCCAGATTGACGGACGGTGCCATGACTTGTTGCAAGAGATTGAAGGTGGTCCCACCAAGCTATCCGTCGAAGAGATGTATCCTGTCATAGAAGCGATTCAAATTAAGATAAACGCCAGGCTGGAGGAACTCTACCGGAGTTCAACACCACAGTTGCTGCTTAGATTACCCGTTGAATCCTACACGCCGGACAATAATCAGTGCATTGAAGTGCAGATTGTTGTGTATAACGAAATAGGTTGCAGCCCGGCCGAGGCATTGGAATTAATAGCACAGGAGGATGAAGATTTCTTTGTCTTAAATTCGCCGGAGATCAGGCTTGACAGTTCCTTGCGTGGGGGCGATCAGCGCATTTTTAAAGTACCCATACGTGTGAGTGAGCAGGCCCTGAATTCCCAGACGTTTTCTTTACCGGTATATGCTCAATACCGGACGCGCTCGGGAGAGATTACCCAAACTCCTATTTATAACTTCTCTATACGGCTTTATTCCCAAGAAGAGTTTGAAGAGATTGAGAACCATTATGCCGCTTACGCCGAGGGAGGTGTGGTCGGTGATCCTGACATGTTTTATGGCCGGGAGGAATTGATTGAAAACGCAGCACGAGCCATTTTGGAATCACGTAAACAAAGTAAGTGCATTGTAATCTTTGGCCAAAAACGCGCTGGCAAGTCATCTATTTTACACCATCTCAGCAATAAATTACAAGCATTTAAAGAACTGATAATTCTGGATATGGGTAATATTGGATCCATCATTGATGAACATTCGCAAATTCCATTTATCTACCAGATTCTTTGGAGTATCCTCGATGATCTGAAATCTGCTATTGAGAACAGGATTAATAAAGGGTTTAGCCCATTGAATATCTTTTTCCCAGATGATTTTGAATTCTATGCACACCCCAGTCCTCTAATGAAGTTCAAGGATATTTTTTCGCGATATAAGCTTACTACCAGGGATTTAGAAGACTGGAGAAATCTACGCATAGTAGTATTAATTGACGAGTTCTCCTACATTTATGAGCAAATCGTAAATGGAAAGATTCCTGAGGAATTTATGAAAAACTGGAAAGCCATATTACAGGAAAACTATTTTAGTGCTGTGTTGGTCGGTCAAGACGTTATGGCTAAGTTCAAGCAACGTTTTCCTAATGAGTTTGGTACTACACAAGATGAGCGTGTTAGTTATCTTAAACGTGATGACGCTATTAAACTGATTGATGAACCTATTCGAATTGGTGGCCGGCAGGGTCAAAGCCGTTACCGCGAGCGGGCTATCGAACGGATAATAGATCTGACTGCTGGCAGTCCGTTTTATATTCAAATCATCTGTAACCGTCTGGTGGAGTATATGAATCGCAAACGTGCAAGGCTGGTTACAGAGGCAGACGTTGAACAGGTCAAGGAGGAATTAATCCGTGGGGTTAATGCTCTTAAACTGTATAAATTTGATAATCTTATAAACTCAGGCGACGCATCGGTAGATGCCATTAGTGATGAGGATGCGTTGAAAGTATTGACGATGATAGCCGTGAACAGCCAAACCGGAGCATGTAACCGTAACAATATTACGTGTAAAACAAAGACAAACATCGATCTTATCCTGGATGACCTGGTAAAGCGTGAGGTCGTTGAACGCGACAGGGGTCAGTATTATTCAATCCGTGTTGGCCTTTTCAAAGAGTGGCTTATTGCTAATCAGTGAGGTTTACTTAGCCCCTTAATTGAATCTGAGCCATGCCACCTTATTGATTTAAACTAAATGCTAACGTTGCCGGACAGGTCGCGGCAGCAGGTTAAACCGGGTGAACTTACTGTTGTTTATCCTGAAAATAAATATCATCATCCTTCTGCTGGTGCCACCTCGGTGGCATGGGTGTCTAAAATATAACTTTAATTCTATGTAAACAAGAGAATAAGGTAGAGAGAGGACTCTTAAATTAGTGGTTTGAGCAGAGGTGATAATTGTGCCCCTGGACTTTGATAATCCATTTGCTGACTACGGCATCATTGTAAGCGATAAGCGGTTCATCGGCCGTCATGATAATCTACGAGTTGTTGAAAACCGGGTAATTAGGCCCAGGGAACCGGGTAATTTAGCCATCATTGGCGACTATCGTATCGGAAAAAGCAGCCTGGTTTACAAGGCAGTAATAGAACGAAAAGCCGACTTAAATGCAAAACGGCTACTTCCCATCTGGATCAATCTAGCGACTTATGAAGACGCCCCGGTTTTTTTTCGCTCATTGGTGATTCGTAGCCGTGATGAATTGGAAGAGTTGGGTTGGCTTAACGAAACAATCAATTCTGAAGCCAACCTTGCCATCCAGGACGGAATTTCCTGGAATTATTGTTAGACGGATCCAACGTTTTTTTGAAAAAATTCGTCAGGCAGGACTTCGTATTTTGTTTATTTTGGATGAGTTCGATCATGCCCGTCATCTCTTCAAAGGAAGGATCTCGGGCTTTCAGGGATTACGAGAGCTTTCTTACCGGCCCGAATGGCGCGTAAGCTTCATAACTGCCTCTCGCCGTTCACTCAGGGACATTGAACTGCAGACCAAGGCCATTTCTACGTTTGATCTTATCTTTCACAAACACTATTTAGCAATGTTTAATGAGCAAGACTTGGAAGAATATTTTACGCGTATATCATCGGTTGGTATCGAAGTGACACCTGTCATGAAGGAAAGAATTGATTATTACTGTGGTGGTCACCCCTACCTGTTAGAAATGCTCGGTTACGAAATAATCGAAATGTTTCGAACACAGCAGCAAGTAGACGTAGACCAGGCAGCTTATCAGATTGGTCAGTCATTCCTTGATCATTATGACCATAAAGTTAATATTTTAAATGAAGACGGCAGCCTTAATAAAATATTGCAAATCCTAGCTGGACCAGTTATAGATATAAATCAAACTGATCTGGATGAGTTTCTTCGCTACGGCTTTATTAAGCAGACAGATACAGGCTATGTTGCCTTTTCCGGCCATTTTCAGGCATATTTGAAATTGATAGGGCGGCAAATAGATTTGTGGCCGGTATGGCGCGAGACAGAAATCGCATTGAGCAATGTTATTGCCGATACGATGCTCGAACGGTACGGGGAACAATGGATTAGCAGACTAGAAGAAACCCACACTAATTTAAAACCAATTTTCGCTAAATGGCGGGAAATACAGCAAAAAGAGGTAAGATCGTTCGGCAGCCGGGCGTCGTACAATCTAATCGATTTTGCTTATCCACAAGATCTTTTTGCTATTATTTTTGCTAATTGGAATGTATTCAAATCTATTTTCGGGAAGGATAAGAACTATTGGGGTCAGCGTGCTCAACTTCTTTCGAAAGTCAGAAATCCCCTGGCACATAACCGCGATAAGGCACTTTATGATTATGAACGCCAGGTTGCTGAAGGATATTGTAAAGAGATCCTGACAATTCTGGAATCTGTAGAAGGTTCAATTTCAAAATTTCAGTGCTCTTGAAAATCAAAGATTACAGAGCAACATAAAATAGTTATTATCTACTGCATAATTATAAAAATAATTACATAACATGAGAAATAAATTTGCTTATGATAATAACAAAAAAAAATTCATGCCGCAGAAGCAGCCCCAGCAGAAGTGTTGGCTACTGTAACACAGCTTGTATTTTCACCTTCATCAAAACAAAACAAAGAACCACACCCTGCTGACGCAGGGTGCGGGTAGACGTTTTCCAGGTTTATAGTTTACGGTTAATTAGAAGATGGATAGCCGTTTACTGCATCAAGGTCAACAATACGCCCGCCGCTACGGCAGAGCCAATTACACCGGCCACGTTCGGCCCCATGGCATGCATCAGCAGGTGATTTCCGGGATTATACTCCTGCCCGACCTTTTGGGAGACCCGGGCGGCCATGGGAACTGCCGATACTCCTGCCGATCCGATCAGCGGGTTCACTTTACCACCAGTCAAATAGTACATCAGCTTTCCTAACAATACACCCCCTGCAGTGCCCATAGCAAAAGCCACCAGGCCCATCACAATAATTTCTATGGTCTGCAGTGTCAGAAAGGTTTCGCCCCTGGCCGTAGCCCCGACGGTGAGGGCGAGAAAAATAGTAACAATGTTAATCAGTTCGTTTTGCGCTGTTTTGGAAAGGCGGTCTACCACGCCGCACTCCCGCATCAGGTTGCCCAGCATCAGCATGCCGAGCAGGGACCCGGCCGCCGGTACAAAAAGAACGGCAACAATGGTTACAAAAACAGGAAAAACAATTTTTTCCGTTTTACTCACAGTACGGGGTTGCTCCATTACCACAAGGCGTTCTTTTTGCGTGGTCAGGGCCTTCATAATCGGTGGTTGGATAATGGGAACCAGGGCCATATAAGAATAGGCAGCGATAGCAATGGGCCCCAGCAGTTCTGGCGCCAGTTTGGACGTGAGGAAGATTGCCGTAGGGCCGTCCGCACCCCCGATAATGCCGATGGAGGCAGCCTGTGCCGGGGTAAAGCCAAGAAACAGGGCGGCCGTCAGGGTTGTAAAAATACCGAGTTGTGCGGCTGCGCCCAGCAGAATGGTTTTAGGGTTGGCCAGCAGGGGGCCAAAATCGGTCATAGCCCCGATGCCGAGGAAAATCAGGGGAGGGTATATCCCCAGTTTCACTCCCTGGTAGAGCCAGTAGATTAACCCGCCTTCTTCGGTAAGACCGGTCAAAGGCAGGTTTGCCAGCAACACACCAAAAGCGATGGGCAAGAGAAGCAGGGGCTCGTATTGCTTTACAATAGCCAGATAGAGAAGTAAACAGGCAACGGCAATCATGATTACCTCTCTCCAGGACAGGTTGGCTATGCCCGTGCTCTGCCAGATTTCAACGATGACTTCCAGAACCCCTCAGCTCCTTTATTAAAGCCAGTGTGACAAGCTTTTATGTTAGTGTAATAAGTAGATCTCCTGACTGAACGCTCTGACCCGGGGAGACATGGATAGCCCGGATAGTTCCATCACTTTCAGCCATAATTTCGTTCTCCATTTTCATTGCCTCCAGGATAACCAGCACCTGGCCTCTTTTCACCTGGTCGCCGGAGTTTACTTTGACACTCATGATGGTGCCGGGCATGGGCGAATTAACTGTCTTTCCTGTACTGTTTCCTGTACTGTTTCCCGAACTGCTTCCCGTACTGCCTTTGGAAGTGTTTGCCTGGGCCTTGCCCCCGCTTATTGCCGTCAATGGCTGGACGGGAAAACTCTCAGGTTCTTTTTTTGGGTTGTGTTTGTTTTCGTCTGCTTCCAGAACTTCCACCGTTACGTCATAACTCCGCCCATTTACGGTAATCCTTAATTTTTCCATTATTTAACACTCCTTAGATTAAGCCCGGAACTGAGTAATTCGCGCCTGCCGGTGACCAGCCAGTTAGATTCGTGTCCTGCATCCCAAACAGGGGTTACTGCTTTAACCAGAACCGGCCGCTTATACTTGAGCCGGGCGTAATAGGACGCTGCAGCGAAGACAGCAACCAGTTCTTCTTTTTCTTCCTCTTCTTCCTCGGCGGGGAGGTGCCCGGGCAAACCGGAAGCGTTCCCGGCCACGGCTAGCTTGCCGGTGTTAAAGGCGTACCTGAAACAGTGCATCATCAGGCCGAGAAGGCCGAGGATCAAAAAAGTGGCTCCCATCCCGCTAATGCTCAATTTTAAAGCCAGCATTCCAACGGACATTTTCATCTCTCCTACCTATAGTGGAATATTCCCGTTTTTCTTGGCGGGTCTGCCTTCCCTTTTATCCGGCAGGGCCTCCAGGGCTTGGATCAAGGCCGGGCGGGTTTCCCTCGGGTCGATCACCCTGTCGACGTAACCCCTGGCCGCCGCCACGTAGGGGTTGGCGACTTTTGCGCAGTACTCTTCCACTTTACTGCTGCGCATGGCCTGTGGGTCCGGGGCGGCAGCTATTTGTTTCCGGAATATTATGTTAACAGCTCCTTCAGGTCCCATCACGGCTACTTCCGCTGTGGGCCAGGCCAGGGTCATGTCAGCGCCCAGCGAGCGTGAGCACATGGCGACATAGGCGCCACCGTAAGCCTTACGGAGGATGAGGGTAATTTTAGGCACGCTGGCCTCTGAATAAGCAAAAAGCAGCTTTGCACCGTGGCGGATAATCCCGTCGTGTTCCTGCTTGACTCCGGGCAAATAACCCGGAGTATCGACAAGAGTGAGAAGAGGGATATTGAAGGCATTACAGAAGCGGACGAACCTGGCTGCTTTATCCGAAGCATTAATATCAAGACAACCTGCCAGCATTTTTGGCTGGTTGGCGATGATACCCACCGTTCTTCCGTTAAGCCGGCCGTAGCCGACAACAATGTTGGTTGCATAATTTGCATGCACTTCAAAGAACTTGCCGTGATCCAGAACTAAATTGAGGATATCCCTGACCTCGTAAGGTTTGTTGGCATTACAGGGAATGATTTCCGAGAGTTCATCGGAGCAGCGTCCGATTGGGTCGTCGCAGGCTATCCGGGGCGGATCCTCCAGGTTATTCTGGGGAAGGTAGTGGAACAATTCCTTGAACTGGGCGAAGCATTCCTCTTCACTGTCAGCGTAAAAATGGGTCACGCCGCTAAGGCAGCCGTGGGTTTCCGCACCTCCCAGAACCTCCGGGCTTACCTCTTCACCGGTTACGGACTTTATCACCTGGGGTCCGGTAATAAACATATTTGACGTGCCCTTGACCATGAAAACAAAATCAGTGAGGGCGGGGGAATAAACAGCCCCACCTGCACACGGTCCCAAAATTAGCGAATACTGGGGAATAACCCCGGATGCCAGGGAGTTGCGTTTGAATATTTCTCCATAACCGTTTAAGGCATCCACGCCTTCCTGGATTCTGGCGCCGCCGGAATCGTTCATACCAATAAATGGAGCGCCGCTTTGCAGAGCCAGGTCCATAACTTTGCAGATCTTTTTGGCGTGCATTTCCCCCAGGCTTCCCCCCAAAGCCGTGAAGTCCTGGGAAAAAACAAAGACAAGTCTTCCGTCTATGGTGCCGTAACCAGTTACAACACCTTCCCCCGGAACCTCTGACTTGTCCATACCAAAATCTGAGCAACGGTTAGTAACAAACTGGTCGAGTTCAACAAAGCTTCCCTCATCCAGCAGAAGATTCAACCGTTCTCTGGCGGTTAATTTGCCCGCCTTATGCTGTTTTTCAATTTGTTTTTCTCCGCCCCCCAAAAACACCCGCTTTCTTCGCAAGTCCAACAATCTCTGCTTCTCAGTGATTTCTGTCATATTATGTTCATCTCTCCAGTTTTTCAGGAATGACTTTCGTCGCTCCAGTGCTTTAATGCCTGAACACTTTGCATTGGATTAGATAAGGCCAAGCAAAAGCCAGTACAACTTAAAGAATTGATGTTACATTTTATATTAAGAGCATTGTATACAAAGTGCAATTTATTTATGATATTGTTCTTTTTTTGTTCTTATATATATTGTGAAAAAAATAATTTGAAGGAAGAAACATGCCCATTTATTATCCGGCCAGAAACATAGGGGACATAATATACGGGAGAGCTGGCCGTAGCAGCCGGCTTCCCAGCGTGTTTTGTGGTTTTTTCAGCCGGGACCAGGGAGCGGGTCTGAAGGCCGGGAAGGAAGAACAGGCTTAATGACTGGCATGTATTTTGCTCATTTTGCTCATGTTTTTTTGCTATCGTAATGATTTTTTTTGAAGGTTTTGCGCCATTATTATATTTTAACAGGGTGGTTCTATTTTATCATTCGGTGGCAAAGGACACCGCCGGAGCAGGCGCTGCTTCGCTTGTTGCTTTAAGGCCTGCATTATTTATTGACACATAGCATAGGGGGGTGTACTATATGTTTAATTGGAGGTTGAAGAGAGAAGATGGGTGAACAAAACGGGAAAAACAATTGCCCCGATTGCCATAACGGAGACGAGAACAAACGCAGAAGCTGGCAGGAGGAAAAAACAGTACAGGAGCTTGTCATCCGCCTCAACCGCATTGAAGGACAGATCAGGGGGATCAAAAGGATGATCGAAGAAGGAGTATACTGTGACAGCGTATTGAATCAGATAGCTTCCGTTCAGTCCGCTCTAAACGGAGCGGCCAGGCTCTTACTGGAAAAGCATATGAAAACCTGTATCAAGGAACAACTCATAGCCGGTGATGACGAGGTCATTAATGAATTAACCAAAACAGTCTTCAGACTGATTAATAAATAGGCGGCAGTTTCCTCTCCGGCTGAAAAAAGTAAATTATTAACAGTAAATTTATAATTTAAACAGTAAATTATAAACAGTAAAAAGGTTAGAAAAAACCGGAGGAATTAACTAATACCGGGTGTGCCTGCCTGGTGCTGCGACTTATATGCGACTTAGATAATAACACCTGAACAACGGAGGAATTGAACATGGGACAGGCTGTGGAAGCTGGAGCGGCAGCAAACAAGGGGAACGGACAGACTTACAAAACAATATCCCTGCCCATCACCGGTATGACCTGCGCGGCCTGTTCGGCCAGGGTGGAGCGGGAGCTTAGGAAAATACCGGGTGTCCTGGAGGCGGGCGTCAATCTGGCCCTGGGGAAGGGGACGTTTACCTACGATCCCGGCCGGATCACGCCGGGCGACATAGTGGAAAGGATCCGGGCTATTGGCTATGAGGTGGCCGGAGAGGAATTGGAACTGGCCGTATCGGGTATGACCTGCGCGGCCTGTTCGGCCAGGGTGGAGAAAAAGTTAAAATCCCTGCCCGGCGTGCAGCGGGCGGCAGTGAACCTGGCCACCGGCAGGGCAAGCATAACATATATACCAGGCCTGACATCAATTGGTGAACTGCGCCGGGCGGTGGAGAAACTGGGTTACCAGGCGCGCCGGGCTGCTGATCCAGCCGGGGATGAGGAGAAGCAGGCCAGGCAAAGGGAGATCCGCCTGCAGCAGTTCAGGCTTGCGCTGGCGGTCTGCTTTTCTTTGCCCCTGCTCTGGATGATGGTGGCTGAACTGGCCGGCTGGCATCATTTCATGCTAGACCCCTGGCTTCAACTGGCTTTAGCTACGCCGGTTCAGTTCGTGGCCGGGTGGCAGTTTTACCGCGGGTCCTACCACGCCCTCAAGACAGGTGGGGCCAACATGGACGTGCTGGTGGCGCTGGGCACTTCCACCGCTTATTTTTACAGCCTGGCAGCGGTGCTCATGGGCTGGAGCCCCTTATACTTTGAGTCCGCTGCCGTAGTCATCACCTTAATCCTGCTGGGCAGGCTGCTGGAGGCGGCAGCCCGGGGGAGAACCTCGGAGGCCATCAAGAAGCTCATGGACCTGCAGGCCAGGACAGCCCGGGTCATCCGGAACGGGCTCGCAGAAGATATACCCGTGGAAGAGGTTGAGCCGGGCGACCTTGTTCTGGTCCGGCCGGGAGAGCGGATTCCCGTAGACGGGGTTATCGTTGAGGGACATTCCAGCGTAGACCAGTCCGTGCTCACCGGGGAGAGCGTACCGGTGGACAAAGGGCCGGGCGACGAAGTAATCGGCGCTTCAATTAATAAGCAGGGCAGCTTCACCTTCAGGGCCACCAGGGTGGGCGAAGACACGGCCCTGGCCAGGATTATCCGCCTGGTGGAGGCTGCCCAGGGTTCCAAAGCGCCCATCCAGCGGCTGGCGGACAGGGTTTCCGGGATCTTCGTACCCGTGGTGGTGGTTGTGGCCCTGCTCACCTTCGGCGGCTGGTACCTGGCCGGAGCGGATGCCACAACCGCCATGGTGCGCATGATTACGGTACTGGTCATTGCCTGTCCCTGCGCCCTGGGGTTGGCCACCCCCACCGCGATCATGGTGGGCACGGGGCTTGGCGCGGAAAAGGGGATTTTAATCAAGGGCGGTGAGCACCTGGAGCGAGCCGGGAAGATTGATACCGTGGTGCTGGACAAGACCGGCACCATCACCAGGGGGGAACCCTCGGTGACCGACCTGCTGGTCCTGCCGCCCTTCGAAGAAAAGGAACTCTTGCAGACGGTGGCGGCGGGAGAAAGCAAGTCGGAACACCCTGTGGGGCAGGCAGTAGTAAGGCGGGCCCGGGAGGCTGGGCTTGATTTGACCCTGGAAGCCAGGGATTTCGAGGCCTTTCCAGGAAAGGGCATTCGTTTCCGGGCCGGCGGCCTGGTCTGGCACGTCGGGAACGAGAAACTGGCGGGTTCCAGGCATGTGGATCTATCTGTGGTGTTGCCGACAAAAAACCGCTGGGAGGAAGAGGGAAAAACCGTGCTGGTGGTAATGGCCGACGACCGTCTGGCCGGGCTGGTTGCAGTGGCTGATACGGTCAAAGAGCACTCCGCCGAGGCCATTGCCGGGCTCAAGCAGTTGGGCCTGGAGGTCTACATGCTCTCTGGAGACCAGGAACGGACGGCCCGGGCCATTGCCCGGCAGGTGGGTATCCAGCATGTGATGGCTGAAGTGCTGCCTGAAAATAAGGCCGAAGAAATCAACAAACTGAAAAAAGCCGGCAGGGTTGTGGCCATGGTGGGAGACGGAATCAACGACGCGCCCGCTCTGGCCACCGCCGATACGGGAATGGCCATAGGAACGGGTACAGACGTGGCCATGGAAAGCGCTTCGATCACCCTGATCAGCGGCGACCTGCGCTCCATTGTCCATGCCATCAAACTGTCCCGGCAGACCCTGCGGAAGATCAAGCAAAACCTCTTCTGGGCCTTTTTCTATAACCTGGCAGGCATTCCCCTGGCCATCTTTGGCATCTTCACCCCCGTCATGGCAGGCCTGGCTATGGCCTTCAGTTCAGTTTCCGTGGTAACCAACTCCCTGCTCTTAAAACGTTACAACCCTGAGGCGTAACAAGGGAGTCCATAGAGGAGGTGAAAAAATGGAAGAGATTAAACTCACTGTCGAGGGCATGAGCTGCAGCCATTGCCGGAAGGCTGTGGAAGAAGCCCTGAAAGGGATCGCCGGAGTAGAAAAAGTACAGGTGGATCTGGAGAAAAAGGAAGTTGTGGTCACCGGCACCGCCGCACGTGAAAAACTGGCTGAAGCCATTGAAGAAGCCGGGTATGAAGTGGTAGGTTAAACATGATCATCGCATAAAATTAACCTCACAGGTTCCTGGTTCCGTGAGGTTTAATTTTATTTATTCTATTTATTTGTCTTCTTTATAGCCAGGCAAAAATCAAATAAATATGTTGGTTGTGGCTGCAGGAGCTTATTAGTTGTAACTCTCACGGATTATTGCTCCCGTCTCTATAGTTTATCTATTTCGTAGAACTTACCACGATCTTTCCGTGCTGTTCAAGGGATTCATCCAGAGGTTGGCTTTTCGGCAGATTTTTCATTTCCAGGAAAACAAGGGTGGCCGTCAGGATTACCGCCAGGCCGTCAGCAATAGGTGCTGTTCTCCATACTCCGTCGATTCCCCAAAAATGCGGCAGAATCAGAAGAAGGGGGATAAACAGCAGGACCTGTCTGGACATGCTGAGAATGGTGGATTGAACCGGCTTGCCCACGGCCTGAAAATAGTTTGAACCAATTATTTGAAACCCTACAACCGGAAACATCGCAAAGAAAGTCAGCATGGCGCCGGAGGTTAATTCTGTAAGAGCAGTATCTCCTTTACTGAACAGGCCTACAATTTGGACCGGCCAGATATTCATTACCAGGTAGCCGGTTAGGGCAATGCAGGTTGCGGCCACTATAGCTTTTTTAAAGGTTTCTTTAACCCTGTGGTATTGCCGGGCGCCGTAGTTAAAACCGATGAGGGGCTGGGCCCCCTGACTGAGTCCCACAATGGGCATGAACATTAAGGCGGCTATACTCATCATAATGCCCACGGCCGAAAGAGCCAGATCCCCGCCATAAACCAGGAGGGTTTTGTTTAGGATGGATTGCTGGATACTGTGGGCTATTTGCATACCAAAGGGAGCAAAGCCGATGGAGACAATACTGAGAAGAATCGGCAGCTGCAGCTTAAGGTTTTTCGGCCTGATTTTAACCACGCTGCGGCCAGACAGGTAATAACTCAACACCCAGATTGTTGAAATCAGTTGACCGGAAACAGTAGCTAGAGCCGACCCTTTAATTCCCAGTCCCAGTTTGAAAATGAAAATATAGTTTAAAACACAGTTTATTAACGCGCCGGTGACTTGAGTCAACATAGACAGCCTGGGATTGCCCTCCGCCCTGATAAAGTTGTTCATACCCATACCGAGGGAACCAAAAACAGATCCCAGCATTATAATATGAACGAAATCCCGGGCGTAGGGTAAAACCTCCGGGCTTGCCCCGAAGAACACCAGGATCGGCTCGGGAAAGAGCAGATAGATTACTGTTATAATCAACGGCAAGATAACTAACATTACAGCGGCGTTACCGGCCACTTTTTCTGCTTCTTCTATTTTCTGCTGCCCCAGCCGGATTGAAATCAAAGCCGTGGCGCCTATTCCAATCAAAATAGAAACAGCCAGGAGAATAATCATGAGCGGGAAAGCTACGGTTGTTGCCGCAATGGCTATCGAGCCGATTCCACGCCCCACGAAGATCCTGTCCACAATGTTGTAAAGTGCGTTGACGAGCATTGCTATTATAGCAGGCAGGGAAAATTTCCACAGCAGTTTGTTAATGTTCTGATCGCGCATTTCCATGCTGTTATTCATTTTAGTCCACCCGTAGTTTTTTCATAAATTCCACTGCAAAACGCAAGCTTGCCGTAAACTGTTTCAGTTCCCCGGGGTCGGCGTCCTGGAAAAAAACGCTCAGGTTCCGGATATAATTATCCATGATTTTATTCATTTCACATCTTCCGGCAGGAGTGAGAGAGATCAGTGATTTTCGCCTGTCCATGGGATCATTACAGCGCTTAACCAGACCCATTTCTTCCAACTGGTCGATCAGTGCCGTCAGGCTGCCTCTCTCGATATCCAGCAACTTGCCGATTTCGGTTGGAATCAGGTGTTTATGCTGATATAATACACTGATAATCTTTACATGATTCTTCTTGAGCATGGGGTAGCATTCATAATAACGGCGGTAACGGGATAGGAATTTTTCGTGAAAGATACCAAAAAAGGTAAACAATAAATCATTTAATTCTTTAGCTTCCTGGAAATTCATGAAACACCACCGCTATATACTTGGAATACTAATATTAAGTAAACTGACAAATTATAAGAATACAACATAAGATACCACAGGTTATTTATTGTGTCAATGGGAATATGGACCCGGGAAGAGCAGGGTAAAGCCGCCGGGATATGGGATATGGTCCTAAGGCGGTATTAATCTAGAGAAGCTTAGATGCACCCAATACATGAGAATATCAACTGCAAGAGAATAAAAACGGGGCAGTTACTAAAACCACCCCGTTTATTGTTATGTTCTTTTAGATGAAGCCGAATAGGAAGAAGATAATAATTATGATAATGAAGAACGTGAAGAAGAAATTGAAGCTGAACGAACCGGATATACCGCCGCCCACGCCTCCTCCGGTGCCAAACGCCATAAGGTACGACCTCCTTATATAAACTTTTTTTTATAATATGTTTTTAAGGAGTGTTCTGTTACAGGCAGTATTCGTGCCGTTGATATTCTGCATGATTAATTTTCCTTAAGCCGTTTTAGTCTCAGGTACAGAGTGACAGCGGCAGCAATTAAAACAAGACTGACCAGTTGAGCAACCCTGAACGGTCCCAGGTACAGGCTGTCCATGCGCAACCCCTCAATGAAGAACCGTCCGGCGGAATACAGGGCCAGATATGATAGAAAAATTTGGCCCGGGATATGGCTTCGCCGGATTAAAACCATTAAAAGAGCAAAGACAAACAGGTTCCAGACGGATTCGTACAAAAAAGTGGGGTGGTAATATTGTCCGTTAATGAACATTTGATTCTGGATGAATTCCGGAAAGCGGCTGATATATTCCATTGTTACCGGGCCGCCGTAGGCTTCCTGGTTCATGAAATTGCCCCAACGCCCTATGGCCTGGCCCAGAATAATACTGGGCGCAAAGATATCACTGAATTTCCAAAAATCCAGTTTGTGTTTGCGCACGTAATAATAGCCGGCAAGAAAGCCTCCGAGCAGACCCCCGTGAATGGCCAGGCCGCCATGCCAGGTGGCAAATATCTCCAGGGGATTGAGTTTATAATAATCCCAGCTAAAAACCACATAGTAGAGCCTGGCCATAATAATTGCCGCAGGTATAATCAAGATCAACATATTTAAAACATGTTCAGGATTAATACCTTTACGGGATGCGTTGGAATAAGCCAGGGCTGTCCCCACGACGAAGGCGGAAGTCATAATAATCCCATACCAGTAGATGGTTATAGGTCCTATTTGAACGGCAACCGGATCGAGCACAATGTTTCCTCCAGGCTGTTGATTTTTACCTCATCATATTAGAATTATAGTGGTTTTACAACCAGTTTCTATATTTTCTACGCCGGCCCATAGTTCTATACTTTTAATATATCACAGGACTTCCTCCGTAAAATTGTTTTTGTGGGTTACGGCAGGATAATTCAAGGTTTTCCAGAATAGCCAGGAATAAAGAAGGAACAAATACATATAGGAACAAACAGGGGGGTGTTTGATTTCAACAGCTCTGATAAGTGGTTGAGAGAACGCCGTCTTATGGTTGAAAACCAGCTTAAGCTTCGCGGTATCAAAAACGAGGCTGTTCTTCAAAGTATGCTTGCGGTGCCCCGCCACTGTTTTGTTCCTGCCAATTTACAGAAATATGCCTATCTTGACGGGCCACTGCCCATCGGAGAAGGACAGACAATTAGCCAGCCTTACATTGTTGCGCTCATGGCTGAACTCCTGGAACCTTCTCCGGGAGACAGGGTTTTGGAAATTGGAACCGGCTCCGGCTATGCAGCGGCTGTTCTGGCCCAAATGGTTGCGATGGTCTATACCATCGAACGCCATGCGAGCCTGGCCGCCAAAGCACAGGAGGTTTTTCAAGCCCTGAACTACGGGAATATAATCACCCGGGTTGGTGACGGAACTAAAGGGTGGCCGGAAGAAGCGCCCTTCGATGGTATCCTTGTATCAGCCGGTGCACCTGCGGTACCCAAATCACTGTGCAATCAGCTGAAACCGGGCGGGCGCCTGGTCGTTCCCGCGGGTGAAAGGCAATGCCAGGAGTTGATGCTGGTCCGGCGTGGTGAGGACGGCGGCTTCTCGGAGGAAAAAATGGGGGAGGTAGTCTTCGTGCCTCTAATAGGTGAAGAAGGCTGGTACTGGGAATAAACACGCATATTGGACATTGGCAAATAGTGGAGTTATTAATGATAGAGACAGTGAGGCCATGGGGCCATATTGAGACACTAAACTGTGAAGCTCTTTTCCAAAGAAAGAAGGTAATAGAATGAAATTTATATGTCCACTTATTGTTGTTGATGATATTAATACTTCAAGACGGTTTTACGAAAATGTACTTAATCAAAAAGTAAAACATGATTTTGGTGAAAATATTGCTTTTGAGGGTGGCTTTTCAATACATTTGAAATCACATTTTTTTGAGTTACTTGATTTGAGCCCGGATAAAATAACCAAAAAATCAAATAATAGCGAACTATATTTTGAGGAAGATGATTTGGATACAATAATTGAAAAGCTCAAAGAGGACGATTCTGTGGAATTCATCCATGGGATCAAAGAACAGCCCTGGGGGCAGCGCGTTATGAGGTTTTATGACCCGGACATGCACATTATTGAAGTTGGTGAATCCATGGAAAGTGTAGCAAGAAGGTTTTTAAGAAAAGGGTTGTCTGTTGAAGAAACTGCAAAACGTATCTTAATGCCGGAGGAATTTGTAAAACAATGCTTGTAGTATCTTGTGCCGGGGTGCGGGTAAACCCCGGCGGCTTAAAAAGTCTTCGGGCATATTTGTCATTTGTCCGTAGATACCCTGCTCCCAAAATATTTATACGAAGGGGGAGCCAGTAGCGCTCCCCCTTCCGGGTTATACAGTGATAGATGATAACATTTTAGAAAATTTTTGTTATAATTAATAATAATATCCCAAAAGAAGAGGTAATCAGTGAAGGAAATACGATACAGCGCAAAAATTGAAAAAGCTCCTTTTACTTTCATCGAGCTAAAAAAAGTGTCAGCACTGGCCTTGCAGGGCTTCAGTCATGCTGAAATCAAAGAAAAAGCTGTGCGCGACAACATCTTTCAGGCCACTACCGACGAACGCAAAAAAGAACTGGCGCGGATGGTCTTAAAAAGAATGAAGGCTTTGGACGAGTACTTACTACAGCAGTTGGTTTATGGAAGCGTGGAGACAGGAAAACTGATTGTTGTCTACGCCATCATGAAAACCGACCGGCTGTTTTTTGAATTTATGAACGAAGTGTTTAAAGAGAAACTCATTATCAGGGACTACACCCTGGCCGATAAAGACTTTCATATCTTCTTCGCCAGAAAAAAGGAACAGAGCGAGCAGTTGGCTGCCTGGCGTGAATACACCTTTTACAAGGTTAAACAGGTGTATATCCGGGTTCTCTTTGAAGCAGGTCTTATAAAAAATAAAAAAAGCAGGGAAATTGTCAAACCTCTCCTGGAACAGTCACTGATTGACAACTGGCTGTCCAGGGGCGATGGTATGATCGTCAATATACTGCTTGGGCTTAACTAGTGTTTTTTTGTGAGAAGCGAGAGGATGAGGTCATGAAGACTATACACGAAAGGCTGGATGCCATCATCCCGGAAATACAAAAGAAGTCCTTCCGGGAAAACAAAGGACTGGGCAATGAGATCGGGTTTTATATTTTTGATTATGAACCCGAGTACGAAATGCTTGTCCGTGACTATGTAGCATTTTTAGTGGAAAAGTTCAAAAGCGGCAGCAGTGGCTTCAAAATAAAAGAGTTCGACCTTTATGAAATCATGCTCGCCATCCTTGAAGAAAAGGGGTTCCTGGCCAAGAATATCGAGATGGAAGCCAAAAAGGGTAGCGAATACATCTTTAAGGCCACCAAAAAGGCCTTAAGGCTCACCGACAGTAACGACTTAATTGTTCAATTCATTCGTGAAAGAGTGGAAAAGGACGACGTCATCTTCCTTACGGGCGTAGGCAAGGCCTGGCCCATAATCAGGTCCCACACCGTATTAAACAACCTGCATGCTGTAGTTGACCAGGTCCCGCTGGTAATGTTTTTCCCCGGCACCTACGACGGTCTGGAACTGGTCCTGCTGGATGAAATCAAAGACGATAATTATTACCGGGCTTTTAAATTGGTAGAGAGATATTAGCATACGGGGGTGTGAGAGTTTGCTGATTAGAGATATGTTCCACAAGCGGATCGACCGGGATATCAAGGGCGTGATCAAAATTGGCCAGGAAGATGACAGCAATGTCACCCAGGAGCTGGAGGAGTATGTAGTAACCAGGGAGCTGAACCGGCATTTCAGCGATTTTTTTGAGGCTTACAAGAAGGGCATTAACGGATATACGGACAAAATGGGTGTCTGGATCTCGGGCTTCTTCGGCAGCGGTAAATCCCATTTCCTCAAGATCCTGTCCTACCTCCTGGAGAATAGAGTGGTAGACGGTAAAAAGGCTGTAGATTATTTCAATGATAAAATTAAGGACCCTCTTTTGCTGGCGGACATGAAAAGAACCGGCGATATTTCGGCGGATGTCATTCTCTTTAATATCGACTCCAAGAGCGAGGCCGACGCCAAGGCTAATAAAGACGCTATTGTCAAAGTTTTCAACAGGGTTTTTAATGATATGCAGGGCTTTTGTGGCTCCATTCCCTGGGTGGCCGATATTGAAAGGCAGATGGCCGCTGACGGTACCTATGAAGCATTCAAGGATGAGTTTGCCCGCATCTCAGGCCGTCCCTGGATCGAAGCCAGAGATGACTTCTACTACGAGGAAGACGCAATCGTTGCAGCCCTTGCTGCAGCTACCAGAATGAGTGAAGAGGCGGCCAGGAACTGGTATAACAAGGCAGAGGAAAACTACAGCCTGACTGTGGACAAGTTCGCCAAAAGGGTCAGGGAATACATAGAGAGTAAAGGCCAAAACCACCATGTTGTCTTTTGTGTAGATGAGATGGGGCAGTATATCGGTGACAGCTCGGGACTGATGCTGAACCTCCAGACCGTCGTGGAAGACCTGGGCACCGAATGCGGCGGCAAGGCCTGGGTAATAGTGACCAGCCAGCAGGATATCGATGCCGTCACCAGAGTCAAGGGCAACGATTTTTCCAAGATCCAGGGCCGGTTCAATACAAGGCTTAGCCTGTCCAGCGCCAATGTGGACGAGGTGGTCAAGAGGAGGATTCTTGAAAAAAACTCTGTTGCCACAGACACTCTAAAACTTCTTTATGAAAACAAGAGCTCCATCCTGAAAAACCTGATCACCTTTTCCGCTGATACGCCGGAGAAAAAGTTTTATGCCGACAGCGCCGATTTTGCCGAGGTCTACCCGTTTATCCCCTACCAGTTCAACCTTTTGCAGCAGGTGCTGACCTCAATCAGGATCCACGGTTCTACCGGCAAGCACCTGGCCGAGGGCGAGCGCTCCATGATCAGCTCCTTCCAGGAGTCAGCCATCCGCTTTGCCGACCGCGAACACGGCGCCCTGATCCCTTTTTCTGCTTTCTATGACACCATCGAGGCCTTTCTTGACTCCAACATCCGCACTGTGATCATCCACGCCCAGGACAGCTCTGTACTCAGTGACTTTGATGTTGAGCTGTTGAAAGTCCTTTTTATGATCAAGTATGTCAAAGAAATACCGGCCAACATTGAAAACCTGGCCACTCTCCTGGTCAGGGACATAGACCAGGACAAAATAGATCTCAAGAAAAAAATTGAAGAGTCTCTCAAAAGGTTGATTAAGGAAACACTGGTGCAAAAAAACGGCGACCAGTATATCTTCCTCACCCACGAAGAGCAAGATATCAACAAGGAAATCAAGAGCATCCATGTGGATACCGCCGACATTATCCAGAAGGCCTCCGAGATCATTTTTGAAGAGATCTACCAGGATAAAAAGTTCAAATACTCCGCCCACTATAACTTTCCATTCAACCAGGCTGTCGACGACCAGGTCTACCGCAGTCTCCCGGCCAACGACATCGGGGTCAGGGTGATCACTCCGTACTATGATCCCGGCAGTGAGATGAACCAGCTTGTTCTAAAAGAGATGTCCCAAAAAGAAAACAACCTGATCGTCAACTTGCCTTCGGACCCATCCTTCCTCAATGAGATAGAGGAAATCCTGAAAATCCAGACCTACCTGCGTAAGACGAGCGGCATGACAGTCAGCGAAACAATGGAAGAGATCAAAGCCAGAAAGGGCCGGGAAGTCGGAGAGCGCATGAACAGGGTGAAGGATTTACTTTACAACGCCTTGCAAACCTCAGAACTGTTTGTCAACTCTCAGAAGCTGGAGATCAAGGAAAAGGACCCGGTTGCCCGGTTAAACGAAGGATTCCGGTTGTTGATTAACGCTAACTATACCAAACTCGGATACATCAACACCTTCATAGAGTCGGACGGTGCTATCGCCGACATCCTGTACAGTGACAGGGTGCAGCTGAATATCATCGAGGAGCCCAACAAACTGGCCCTGGACGAGGTGTCCTCCTTTATAGAAAGAAATACGCTCAGGCATATCCCGGTGACCATGAAAACGGTGACATCCATTTTTCAGAAAGCGCCTTACGGTTGGAATGAAGAAGATATTGAAGGCTTGATTGCCAAACTGTTCAGGGCGCAGGAAGTAAAGCTCCAGCTAAACAGCGAGTACCTGAGCCTGGAAGACCGCGACCTGGTGCGTTATCTCACCAGGCGCGAGTATGCGGAAAAGCTTCTGGTTGAAAAAAGAATCAAGGTATCCCCGGCGCTGCTCAATACTGCTAGGGAAATCTGTAAAGAAGTATTCAATAAGACCGCCCTGCCTTCTGATGAGGACGGGCTGATGCGCCTGACTAAAAAATATATGGGAGACGAGGCCGGCCAGATCAAAGCCTTGCTGGAAAACTACAAATATGCCGCTTACCCTGGACGCGGCATTTTGGACGAGGGCGGCAGGCTCTTTGCAGAGCTTGCTAAAATCAAAGATACCGGGGAGTTCTTTGCGGCGCTGCAGGAGCGCAAGGAGCGGCTGCTTGATTACGGTGAAGACTCCCATGATGTAAAAAGGTTTTTTGACCCGTCTGGAAAGCAGAAGGAGATTTTTGACCGGGCCTTGCGGGTGGTGAAGATTTTCCAGAAAAACAAGACCTATGTGCTGGACCGGTCTGCTATTGAAACCTACGAACAGATAGAGCTGATTGTGAACAGCAAGGAGCCTTATAGCGATATCCCCAAACTGCCGGAACTGGTCGACAAGTTCAATGACATCTTTGGACAGCTCCTGGAGCAGGAGTGCCAGCCGGTACGGCAGGTGGTAGATAGCGATTATGGCAAGATCAGAGAGGAAATGGCGGCCTATGGCGTCGCGGACAAGTTCGGGAATAAGTTCAAACAGGGTTACGATGACCTGCTGAACCGGCTGGACCGTGCCAACAACTTCTATGAGGCCATCGCCATGAAGGAAGAGAGCGACCGGCTCAAGCTGCGCTACATGGAGGAGATTGTCCGGGAGGCGGAAAAGAGAAAAGCTGATAAGAAAAAAGAAAAAGGCAGCGGAGAGGTTGTTCCCTCACCGAAAAAGAAAAAGACAGTTACTATCAGCATGGCCCGCCTGCTGCGGGGCGCCAGGAATATCGAGTCGCAGGCTGATTTAGATAAACTGCTGGCTGATATCAGAGTCAGGCTGGAAGAAAAACTTACTGATGATATCATATTGAAAATCGTTTAACAGAGGCAGGAAAGGATCAGTGCAACTATGGAAAAGGGCGCGATTAAAAACTATGCCGTGTGGGCGCGGCGCAGACTGATCGAGGACGTCGCCCAGAAGGCGTTTGAGGTAGGCGTTACCGGTGGCGGGATCGCCGATGCGGTCAGGGTATCCTCAGACGCAGTGCAGGTCAACGGCAGGCTGCTGAACAAGCGCGAGGCCAGGCAGCGGGAAGCCCTGGTGAAACGGGTTAATGAAAAGGGATTCGACCAGGTCATGGAGGAGGCGGCCTACACCTGGTTCAACCGCATCATCGCGATCAGGTTTATGGAGGTCAACGGTTACCTGCCCACCGGAGTCAGGGTGCTCTCGTCAACCGAAGCCGGCCAGGCGGTGCCGGACATTGTCACCAACGCCCTCCACCTTAACCTGGACTTGGATCTTGACCTGGTCTATGCCTATCTGGACAAACACAACGACGACGAGCTTTTCCGGTACCTGTTTACCCGCCAGTGCAATAAGCTGAACGAGATCCTCCCCGGCCTGTTTGAGAAGATCGAAGACTATACCGAACTGTTGCTGCCCAACAACCTGCTGATCGAAGGCTCAATAATCAGGCGTCTGGTCAGCGATATCCCCGAGGAAGACTTCCGGGACCAGGTCGAGATTATCGGCTGGCTTTACCAGTATTACATCTCGGAAAAGAAGGACCAGGTCTTCGCGGCGTTAAAGAAGAACGTCAAAATCACCAAAGAAAACATCCCGGCCGCTACCCAGCTTTTCACCCCGGCCTGGATCGTCAAGTACATGGTGGAGAACTCCCTGGGCCGGCTGTGGCTGGAAGGCCACCCGGATGAAGAATTGAAATCCAAATGGAAATATTACCTGGAAGAAGCGGATCAGGAGCCGGCGGTCCAAAAACAGCTGGGCGAGATCAGGGAAAAGAGCAAAGCCATCAGGCCGGAGGACATCAAGGTGCTGGACCCGTGCATGGGCAGTGGCCACATCCTGGTCTATGCCTTTGACGTGTTGTTTCAGATTTATCAAAGCGCCGGCTACACCCAGCGGGACGCAGTCAGACTGATCGTCGAAAAAAACCTGTACGGCCTGGACATTGACGACCGGGCGTACCAGCTGGCTTATTTTGCCGTGATGATGAAAGCTAGAAAGCATGACCGGCGTTTCCTCACCAGAGGTATCACGCCCAACCTCTGCGCTATCCAGGAAAGCAATAGTTTAGTAAGCTTTGAGCACGGCTCCGGGCAGTTAAGCCTGGATGATTTACACAGAGAAACCGCCAACTACCTATTTAAAGTCTTCCGGGATGCCAAAGAGTACGGCTCAATTTTGAATATAGAACCACGCGACTATGATGGATTGCTTTCTTACATTGAACAACTGCGACAGAACGGTGCAGACGATCTGTTAATGTCCATGTGGCTTAATAATATTTCTGAAGTGATGCCTGCGTTGATAAAACAGGCTAAGATTATGGCTCAGAAATATGACGTGGTGGTGACAAACCCGCCGTATATGGGCAAGGGTATGAATGCAAAGCTTTCGGAGTTTGTAAAGAAGAATTATCCCGACAGTAAGAGTGATTTGTTTGCTGTTTTCATTGAAAAATGTGGAGCAATAACAAAGGCTGACTGCTATCAAGCAATAATAACCCAACATTCATGGATGTTCTTATCCAGTTATGAGAAATTGCGTGTAAAAATTCTTATTAAAAATATAGTTAATATGGTGCATCTTGGGGCAAAGGCATTTGAAGAAATTGGCGGCGAGGTGGTGCAGACAACCATTTTTGTGCTACGCAATCTCAGTTTGAAGGATTATAAGGCTGGTTTTGTCAGATTAGTTGACTTTGGAAGTCAACAGGAAAAAGAGTATGCATTTTTGTCAAAACAAAATTTACATATTGTTACAAAAGAGAATTTTTCAAAAATTCCAGGTATGCCAATTGCTTATTGGGTTAGCGAAAATTTTTATAAAGCATTTAAACAATCAAAACCATTAGGGGAAAAATTTGATATAAAAAAGGGTATGGATACTGGCGAAAATGATAAATTCGTTAGAAGATGGTTTGAACCTAGTATTAATGATATAGATTTTAAAACACATAGTAAAAGGTGGGTGCCATATATCAAGGGTGGAGAGAGTAGAAAGTGGTATGGAAATTACGATTTTGTTGTATTTTGGGAGAATAATGGCGAGACTATCAAAAATTATCACAAATCAAATATAAGAAATGAAAAATATAATTATTTGGAAGGTATCACTTGGTCAGACATTAAGTCAAATTATATATCAGCAAGATATATGCCAGAAGGATGTTTAAGAGATAATTTAGGGAATGCCATATTTAATCTATGTGATCACTTAAAATATGTTCTGGCGTTATTATGTTGTAAAGTATGCTTAGAACTGCAAAACATACTAAATCCCACAATTCATTTTCAAGTTGGGAATGCAAAATCACTACCTATTATCTTTAATCAATCGTATAAAGAACGTATTGATAGAATTGTTGAACACAATATAGTAATCTCTCGTTCCAACTGGGACTACTTCGAAACCTCATGGGACTTTAAAAAGCACAACCTACTCATTTTTAAAGATACATCTAACGCTATTGAGGGAGCCTTCAATAGTTGGTATAAATTTGCTGAAAAGCAGTTCAATCAGTTGAAACAAAATGAAGAAGAATTGAATTATATCTTTATTGACATATACGGTTTGCAGGATGAACTCACACCAGAAGTTGAGGATAAAGATATAACCATCAGAAAAGCTGATTTAGTCCGTGATATAAAATCCTTTATCTCTTATGCTGTCGGCTGCATGTTTGGCAGGTATTCCATTGACACTGATGGTCTAATCTACGCCGGCGGTGACTGGCGGGATAAATGGCAGGACGGTAAAGTCCGCAAGATCGAAAAGGACGAAGAGGGCAATATCATTTCCGATACTTGGGTAAAAGCTACGTTTTTACCCGACGAGGACAACGTCCTGCCCATCCTCGACGATGAGTATTTCGACGATGACATAGTCAGCCGGTTTGTCCAGTTCCTCCGGGTGACCTTCAGTGAAGAGACCCTGGAGGAGAACCTCGACTTTATTGCCGGAGCGCTGGGGCGCAAAACCTCTGAGACCTCGCGGCAGGCAATCAGGCGGTACTTCCTCAAAGACTTCTACAAAGACCACGTCAAGATATATAAAAAAAGGCCGATCTACTGGCTCTTTGATTCCGGCAAAGAGGACGGCTTCAAGGCGCTGATCTACATGCACCGGTACGACGAATTCACCGTAGCCAGGGTCAGGACGGACTACCTGCACCGGCTGCAGCGGGCGTATGAGGCCGAGGCCAGGCGTTTGGAGGCGCTTATCGAATCCGATGTGTCCCCGCGAGAAAAAACGGCGGCCCGCAAAAATAGGGAAAAGCTACTCAAGCAGATGCAGGAATGCCTCGCCTACGACCAGGTTATCGCCCACGTGGCAAACCAGCGCATCAAGATCGACCTGGACGACGGGGTCAAGGTCAATTACGCCAAATTCCAGGGGGTTGAAGTCCCGCAGGGTGATGGTAGGAAGCCGCTGAAAGCAGATTTACTGGCCAAGATTTGAGATAGATGGTGAATAATAATGGAGTTAAATGAGATCAAGAAGGTACTGGAGGACAACCTGAATAAAAGCCTGTCCAACGGCCGGAAGCGCAACATCGTCTTCTGGTATGACGACGCCGGAGAATTTGCGGCCGAGGTGGACGAGCTGGTGCTTAAGGGCGCCCGGATATTAAAGCTCAACGGCAGGAACAGCTTTCAGGTCAAGTATATCCTGGAGCATAAAGACACGTCGAGCAACTACCTTATTTACGCTCCTTTTAGCCGGCCGGCGGCGCGGGAGAACTACCTGCTGGATATCCAGAAGTACAGTATTGACTTTTCCGCCGACAAGGCCACGGTACTCATGCGGCAGCTCAATGTAACCGATGACTCCCTGCGCGCCTCTTTCCGCAGATACCTCAAATTCTTCAACAACAAAGAAAGGTACAAGGCTTTCAAAGCCTACTCGTTGACCACCTGTACTGAAGATACCCTGGATATTGCGGTGCTTTCAGTGTTATGCAAGCTGCCCTATCCCGGCCTGGAAGAAGTCCTGATGGCTCTCCTGGCTGAATACGCCGCTGGCAGGACGGCTATTTACGATAATATTGAGAAGTTTGGTGATAGCGCTGCCCTCTGGAAACTCATTCGCAAATATTACGGCTACGAACTGGAACAAAAAGACCTGGGTACGCTGGGACTATTTCTACTGGTTAGCGGGCTTTCTTTCTCTTTGCGCCGGGAACTGCCCAAACAGTGGGAGCCTTTTGTCTCCCCCCGGAAGAACGACGCCGTAGTGTTCCTAAGCCGTTTCATGGGCGGCGCCAGTACAGTGGAGGCCTACCGCCGGTTATCCCGGATGGTACAGGAAAAGCTCAAGCTGCAGGATTATCTAAAGCAGTGGGAGCTGGACAGCTACCGGGAATGCGATTTATTTTCATTGTTTGACGAGGCGATCATCCAGGACATATTAGGAAACCTGCTGGCCGGGGTAGGGCAGTTTAACAATTACATCGAAATTATCCTGGAGCGCCGGAACAAGCACTGGTTTAAGGTGTATGAAAACGAATATAACGCCGCCTACTGGGCGTGTGTTCTGCTGGACGAGTGGCAAACCCACAAGGACTCGATCAAGGAGTACCCGCCCCACGACTTTTTTGTCAAATATGCCGAAGACTACTGCCGGATTGACACCGCGTACCGGAAATTTGTCTATTACACAGACCGGGCAGCGCGCCACGAATGGTTTGACGGGATCCGGGAGATGGTCGAAAACACCTACGTCAACGGCTATCTCAACAACCTGTCCATCAAGTGGAGCGGCAGCGTTGAGAGCCTGCAGGAGCACTGGGAGCTTGGATCTTTGCCAAACCAGTGGGGTTTCTTCCGGCAGCAGGTCCGGTCGCACTTAAAAAAAGGGGAAAGGGTGTTTGTCATTGTCTCTGATGCCTTGCGCTTTGAGGCGGCCGGGGAACTGGCCCGGCATCTCAACAGCGAGCGCAGAGTCTCAGCTGAACTGAACACCATGCAGGGCGTCCTGCCTTCCTGCACCAGCCTGGGTATGGCCTGCCTGCTGCCCCACCGGCATATTGAGATCAGCGGCGATTACAGCGTCAGCGTGGACGGCGTTTCCAGCGAAAGCCTGGAAAACCGCAATAAAATCCTGAGCCAGCAGGTAGAGAAGAGTATTGCCGTGCGCTATAAGGACCTGATGGACTTAAAATGGGACGAATTTCGCAAGCTCGTCAGGGGCAAGGACTTGATTTATATCTACCACAACAGCATTGACGCCAGGGGTGACCATTATCCCACCGAAAGCGAAGTATTCGATGCCGTGGAGGAGGCCCTGGTTCAGCTGGGCTCGCTGGTAACCAGGCTGGTTAATAACGTCGCCGCCACCAATATTTACATAGTTGCCGACCATGGCTTTATCTACCAGCGCAAAAGCCTGGCGGAATACGATAAGACCATCGGTGACAGTGACGACAATGATTATGTCAGCAGGAGGTTTATCCTCACCGGACAGGATAAGCAGTTGGATGGGACCCTGACTTTTAGTATGGAATACCTGCTGGGGGCAGGCAATGCGTTTAAATGTATCACACCCCGGGGGGCGAACCGGTTCCCGGTCAAGGGGGGTGGCGCCAACTATGTGCACGGCGGCCCTTTGCCGCAGGAGATCGTGGTCCCGTTGATCCACATCAAGAACGAGCGGGGCAGGTCAGCCAAGAATGTGCAGAAGGTGACAGTTACGCTGACCAGTATTTCCAGAAAGATAACCAACGCCGTCACCTACCTGGAGTTCTTTCAAACGGAGAAGCTGTCAGACAAGATGCGGCCAAGCCGGCTCAAGCTCTACCTGGTTGACCGGGACGGCAACCGCATCTCTAATGAAAACATTATCATTGCCGATAGCCAATCAGACGACCCGGTGGAAAGGAAGTTCAGAGAAAAATTTGTGTTGAAAAACATGAAGTACGATAAATCGCAAAAATACTACCTGATCATGGAGGACGAAGAAGAGCAGGTGGAAAAAATCTACGACCGCATCCCTTTCACGGTCGATCTTGCCTTCAGCGGCGATGATTTCGGTTTCTAAGCGGGGTATGGAAATGGATGAATTAAGTGTTAAGTTAAATCAATATTTTCCCGGCCGCGTGGTGCGCAAGGACCTCACCAAGAAGATCAAGGAAGGCGCCAATGTGCCTGTCTACGTACTGGAATACCTGCTCGGCATGTACTGCGCCACCGATGATGAGGACAGTATCCGGGACGGTGTGGAGCGGGTAAAAAGCATCCTGGCCGATAACTTTGTTCGTCCTGACGAGGCGGAAAAGGTTAAGTCCAAGATAAGGGAACTGGGCAAATATACCGTGATCGACAGGCTGACGGTCAAGCTAAATGAAAAGAAAGACGTTTATGAGGCTGAGTTCTCCAACCTGGGCATCAAAGGGGTGAGCATTATCCCGTCTTATGTAAAGCAGTATGAAAAACTGCTGGCGGGCGGGATTTGGTGCATCATTAAGATGGACTACTTTTTTGATGAGGAGCAGCGGGGGGTTAGCCCTTTTTGTATCGGCAATCTCACGCCCATCCAGATGCCCAACCTGGATCTGGACGAAATTTTAACCGGACGGGAGCACTTTACCAAAGACGAGTGGATCGACGCCCTGATCAGGTCCATCGGCCTGGAGCCCACACAGCTTTCCAACGAGGTACGGTGGCACATGTTGTGCCGGATGATCCCCCTGGTGGAGAATAATTATAACCTGTGTGAACTGGGACCGAGAAACACCGGCAAGTCCCATATATATAAGGAGATATCACCCAACTCGATCCTTGTTTCCGGCGGCCAGACCACTGTCGCTAACCTGTTTTACAACATGTCCACCAGGAAGGTGGGCCTGGTTGGCCTGTGGGATACTGTGGCCTTTGATGAAGTTGCGGGAATTACCTTTAAAGATAAAGACGGCATCCAGATCATGAAGGACTATATGGCCTCGGGCTCGTTTGCCCGTGGCAGGGAGGAAAAAGCGGCAGCCGCTTCAATGGTCTTCGTGGGCAATATCAATCAGAGTGTTGACGTGCTGCTGAAGACCTCTCATTTATTTGACCCGTTTCCGGAAGCAATGGCTAACGACACCGCTTTCTTTGACCGGATGCACTATTACCTGCCCGGTTGGGAAATACCCAAATTCAGGCCGGAGTTCTTTACCGACATGTACGGTTTTATTACTGACTACCTAGCGGAATTCTTCAGGGAGATGCGTAAACGTTCCTTTTCCGACGCATTGGACCGCTACTTCAAGGTCGGCCAAAACCTCAACCAGCGGGATGTGATCGCGGTCAGAAAGACTGTTTCCGGGCTGATTAAGCTCATCTATCCTAATGGTGATTTTAGCCGGGAAGAGGTAGAGGAAATTTTACGCTATGCCCTGGTGGGCAGGCGGCGGGTTAAGGAACAGCTCAAGAAAATCGGCGGCATGGAGTTCTATGATGTCCATTTTTCCTATATCGACAATGAAACCCTGAACGAAGAATTTGTTTCCGTGCCGGAGCAGGGCGGCGGTAAAATAATCCCGGAAGGCATTGGGAAACCAGGACATGTTTATACCATCGGCCGCGGCAAATCAGGCATGATCGGAGCTTACAAAATCGAGGTCCAGGTAGTAAGCGGCTCAGGCAAGTTCGAGAAAACCGGCCTGGGAGCCTACCGGGAAGCCAAAGAGGCCATTGATACAGCCTTCCGCTTCTTTAAAGCCAACAGTAAAAGCATTAGCCGCTCTATAACAACCACAAACAAGGACTACCTGATGCATGTGGTGGATATCCACGGTGTTGGGCTTACCTCCGAACTGGCGCTGGCGGCTTTTGTCGCCCTGTGCTCGGGCGGGGTGAGCCGGCCTTGTCAGAGCCAGCTGGCCATCCTGGGCTCAATGAGCATTGGCGGCACCATTAATAAGGTAGAAGAGCTCGCCAATGTGCTGCAGGTCTGCTTTGACGCCGGGGCCAAGAAGGTCCTCCTGCCCATGTCTTCGGCCGCCGACATCGGTACTGTGCCGCCGGAGCTTTTCGCCAGGTTCCAAATATCCTTTTATCAGTCACCAGAGGATGCTGTTTTTAAGGCTCTGGGGGTGGAGTAGGTAGCTAGCAAAGGGATAAAGGGGGAAGAATAATGTATAAATTAGTTGATAATGAAGGTGTTTTATACAATGAATTTCAATATGAGGATGAAGCAGAATATGAAAAAATGATAGTTGCTAATGCAGAGACGATTTTTGGATCACAGGGAATTTATTTTGATATTAAAAAGAAGATAGGCAAATCTAAAGAAGGCGCTGCTATACCAGACGGGTACTATTTAGATTTAAAATTTCACGATGAACCGGTCTTATACTTTGTTGAGATAGAACTTAGCAATCACGATGTTTACGGTCATATTGGTGAGCAAGTTTTACGCTTTGCGATTTCTTCTGAAATAAGCAAGCATAAAATAAAAACAATATTAATCGAGGATATAAGTAAAGATCCAATAAAGAGTAAAAAAGTTGATGATTTTTTTAAGTTATCCAAGAGATTTAATAATATTAACCAATTATTGGATTGTTTAATTTTTGACAAAGAAGTTGCTGTAATAATTGTTATAAATGAGACTAGTGAACAACTGACAAGGGTTCTTTCAAAAATTAAAATATCAGCAGATATTATTGAAGCCCAGAGCTTTATTTCAAAGGATAGAATAATACATCGATTTAACCCTTTCCAGAATGATATCTTAGAAGGCATACCAACATCTACTGATTTAGATGATTTGGATACCATAGTTGTGCCTGCTAGAGAAGAGGGATTTAAGGAAGTGTTCATCGGAGAGAACTGTTGGTATCAAATCCGGATATCGGCTGCGATGCTTAGCAAAATTAAGCATATTGCAGCGTACCAGGTAGCTCCTATATCTGCAATAACTCATATAGCTGAAGTTGAGCGGATTGAGAAATATAAAGATACCGATAAATACATTGTATACTTTAAAGGTAATGCAAAACCGATAAAAAAGATTACGCTTTCCGGCAAAACAAAAGGTAAAGCACCACAAGCTCCGAGATATACATCCTATGCAAAGTTGTTAGAAGCCAGCACTCTCGATGATTTATGGAAATAGTGTTTATATAATTTTTCGACAATTGAACTACTAGCCCGCAAGCGGGACTAGGTTGGTCATATGTTATAACGTTAATCCCGAGGCAGTACTGAGCCAGGTGCTGTTCAGCGCAACGGAGCAGGACAACCAATGCTGGTATATCTACGTACTGGGCCTGATCGGGCAGGAAGACAGCACGAGAAATTATCTTCTGACTTACCACTTCGACCTCCGGGGCAGCACCGTTGCCCTGACCGGTAACAGCGGGCAGGTAATCGGCAGGTTTTGTTATGATCCCGCAGGCCTCTTTGCTGTTCAATTTGAGCTAGGGACAGAAGTCTAATTAATTGCGTTGTCTTTAACTTCTTAACGTATTTGTCGGCATTAAGCTCCTTGCGTCGCTGAAAAAAGTTCTTGCTTAAAATTGGCTTAAACAATTGAATAAATGTCGATTTTGTGCTTATCCTTGTCCTGCATTTTTGATCTCCCTTATTTTAGAGATTCAGACAAGGACTACCTACAATCTCTATTATAAGGGATTTTTCTTGTAAATGCAGCGTTTTTCTCGTAATATCTATGCTGTTTATGGTTTGACATGCTGAAAATTTTTGTTTGTGCACTCTAGTTACTTTACGTATAGCTTTTGAAAAAGGCGGTCATGAAAACGGGGTTGCCGTTATTACTGATAGCTGGTATGCTGGCGCTGCTAGGAAATAAAAATGAACATCAGGCTAATGTACTAAAAGATACTGCAAAAAGTGATCAAATTGCACTGTGACATGGGTTCAATAATAGCATGGGTAAAAATTAATTGACTGGTAGAAGATGGTAAGATGCTTTCAGTCTTTAAACCTCTGCTCTGAACATATTCAGCAGAATGCAATTTAAAGGAGAGGCAGACACAGTGCCCTCTCCTTTTTCTACATTTAATTCGTTTTTTTGAAAACACAATTCCTTTTCGACGTCAAAGATGCGGAATGGATTGACGGTTTGCTCCGCCATGGGCTTTTGCAAGGCAGCTACATTTCTTCCCTATATTGAGCTTGGTCCAACTTATTATGAAGAACACAAGCGTGAGACCGTCATCAAACACTCCATTAAGAAACTGAAATCTCTTGGTCATAAGGTTACCGTTGAACCGGTAGCTTGAATTATTGGGTTTTACCGTCAGCCTTCTACTGCCGGGTTTCTTTTTTTGAAGTGAGCTGGACTTGTTCAATGTTGTCTTTTGTGGATTATAGCATTATTATTTTTCTGAGTAGAGTGGGTTTTGAAATGATCCTTATACCGTCCTGAGTGATACGCCGTCAATAAAAAATTGAGTAAACGTTTCTGGGGTACCTCTGTCAGTTATTTTTACCGTAAATTCCACTGTAACATTAGAGACATTTAATGGAACGGGTGTGCCGGCAACTCTTTGATGAAAAACATATCCCGTGCCGGCCTGGATGGCGGAATCATAATTAATTTCAACATTTATTAAGTTGGTTTGGATTGAACCATCGTAGAATACCCTTGCCCTAAATAGTAATGCCTCAAAATCAGTCCCTGCTTCAAAAAAATTATTAGCAAAGCTCAAAGCTAAGAAGCAGCCAGGATTTACAGTAACGTTTTGAAATAATCGCGCTGACTTTGTCTGAATATCAGTTGTTGGCAAAGCATTAAAAGACGCACTTACTCCTCCCTCGTAAGCAATAATAGTATCACCAATTCTAATATGATTTGTTACTTCTTTCCAACCGGCAAATCTTGTAAATACACCTAAACTTTCAAACCCACCGTTTTCAACCAATTCGAGAGGCAGACAACTACGGATGCCGTTCTGCTGGTTGCCGGAACCTGGCGGACAAACGATATTAACAGTTGTATTACATGGTTCCTTTGCATCCTTTTGAGGGGTTTTTTCGATGCTTTTAGTCATTTAAAATCCTCCATTTCAAATTAACAATTTATACTGGAATATTTTATGTAATTAATCGCCAAATAGTTCTTCCTGCCTCCCCGGTCAAGATAGAAGCTTTTCGCTATAAATAGAAAACCCCCTTTGCTTACCTGCGTTTTCAAAGCAGATAGGAAAAGAGGGAATTCGTTCGCCTAGCCAACAAGAATTAAAGACAAAAATAAAATGTTGGATGAATTCCCATCCAACCCAAAACGAAAAGGCCTCCGGAATTCCGGAAGCCTTTATTTTTCTGGCGGGAGTGTGTGGGAATCGAACCCACCAGGGACAGGAGCGCTGCCCCACGACTGGTTTTGAAGACCAGGAGCACCACCAGGCACCATCCACCCCCGAATTATTAGCTTGATTATTACTGCGTCAACCATTATAACATTAAAGGAGCAGTCAGGCAAGAAAGGTTCTTTTTCATAAAACGGGTCATGATAACACGGGTTATTATGAGCCGGAAAGGATTACATTAATTGAATTTTTTCGACAAAATTATGTTTAATACATCAAAATACATCATAAATAACAAATTGCAGAACACTATTGCTTGGAGTGGAAGGACTTTTCAAACAATTTTCCCGGTTAAGATGAAGGATTTCATCCTGAATCAGCGAATATTTTACTAAGGTAATGCGCATGCTAGATTAGTTTTTATGTCGATAGAGATATTATTTTGTTTTTTTTGATGTGAGTGGGTGGGGATGTAGTGATGCTGGAGTTCTTTAGAGATATTAAGCAGGACTTGCAGGTGGTGGAAAGAGAACTTAATTCCGTAGTACGCACGCAAAATGCTCTTCTTACGGAGACTTCTACCCATCTTCTGAATGCGGGCGGCAAGCGTTTAAGGCCTGCCTTGATCCTGTTCAGTGCAAAATTCTATAATTATGACCTGGAAAAGGTTTTGCCGCTGGCTGTTGCCATGGAACTGATCCATATGTCCAGTCTGGTTCACGACGATGTTGTAGACGCTTCTATGACCCGCCGCGGCATTCCTACGGTAAAAGCCAAGTGGGGCAACAGCATTTCAATCCATATCGGCTCCTACTTCTTTGCGAAATCACTGAACCTGCTTGCCCGTTATGAAGAAATACCGCTGATTTCAAAGGTCCTGTCCGATACCAGCGTAAAAATGTGCGAGGGTGAAATCCATCAAATATCCGCATCGTTTAATGTTCAACAGAACCTCAGGGACTATCTGTACCGGATTAATCGCAAAACTGCTCTTCTGATAGCAGCAAGCGCCCAGTTGGGTGCGGTGGCCTGCGGGGCGCCGAGAAGCATTCACCTGCCCCTGCGGCGCTACGGGCACGGTATCGGCATGGCCTTCCAGATTACCGATGACATCCTGGATATGGTTTCGGAGCAAAGCCAGTTGGGTAAGCCGGTAGGTGGAGACCTGCGTCAGGGGGTTATTACCCTTCCGGTGATTCGTGCCTTGGCCTGCAGTGAAGAGAGGGAACGTCTGAAGATCCTCGTTCACAAAGTAGATAAAAGCGAGGATGAGGTTCAGGAATGCATCAGAATAATCAAGGACTGCGGCGCCATTGACTATTCTTTTGAGATTGCCTTAAAGTATATTAAGAAGGCAAAAGAAGAGTTGAAGCATCTACCGGATATTCCCACCAGGTTAACCTTGCATTTGGCGGCCGATTTTGTTGGGGTGAGGAAGTTTTAATCAACAAAAGGGTGGTGTAAGCTTGCCCGGGCGTTATCCCCTATTCCTGGATTTATCACAAAAATTGTGCCTGGTTGTTGGCGGTGGACCGGTTGCCGAGCGCAAAGTTAAGTCGCTCCTGGAATGCGGTGCACTTGTGCGGGTTGTCAGTCCGGAAATAACCCCTGAACTTGAAAACCTTGCAGATGAAGGCTTAATTGACTGCCAAAGGCGTCAGTTCCGCCCGTCCGACCTGGAGGGAGTTTTCCTGGTAATTGGTTCAACAAATCAGGAAACAGTTAACCGGCAGGTTGCGGAAGAGGGGACTGCCCGCAACCTGCTTGTCAATATAGTTGACGATCCCCGCAAAGGGAATTTTTTTGTACCATCGATAGTTAAGCGTGGTTCCCTGACAATTGCAGTTTCAACGGATGGCAAGAGTCCGATGCTGGCCAGGAAAATACGTGAAGAACTGGAATTAATCTATGGACCGCAATATCAAGAGTACCTGGATTTGGTCGGGAAACTCCGGGAGGATGTCATTCGCAACGTTCAAGATCCGAAGAAAAAAAGAGAGATACTTGAAAGCTTTGCCGCTGACGGAGTTCTCGGCCTCCTCAAAGAAGGCAGGGTTGCTGAGGTAAAGGAGAGGCTAGTAAATGCTTATTGCGGTTGTAGGCCTTAACCACAGGACAGCCCCTGTGGAGGTGCGGGAAAAGCTGTCCTTTGCAGGTAGCCACCTAAAAGAAGCTCTTTTGCGGCTGAAAGAATACCCCGTTATTGAAGGTTGCGCCATTTTATCCACCTGCAACAGAACTGAAATTTATGCTGCAACCACGGAAATGGATGAAGGTATGAACGCCATCTGGGATTTTTTATCCCACTGGTCCAAAGTAGATATCTCCCAGATTAAAAACTATACCTACTGCCACACTCTGTACGATACAATCCGTCATATTTTCCGTGTTGCCGCAGGTCTGGATTCAATGCTTCTGGGGGAAACCCAGATCCTGGGACAGGTACGTTCAGCCTACCAGGAAGCAGTTGAATACGGATCTACCAACCGGGTCTTAAATACACTGTTTCAGCAGGCAATTACGGTGGGGAAGCGTGTGCGCACGGAAACGGGCATTGACCAGAACCCGGTATCCATAAGCTACGCTGCCGTGGAGTTGGCCAGGAGCTATCTGGACGGTCTGGAAAAACGGTCCGTACTCATTATCGGCGCCGGCAAAATGAGTGAACTCACAGCCAGGTACCTGGTGGCCAACGGTGTAACCGGGGTGATTGTATCAAACCGGTCCTTTGACCGGGCGACGGCCCTGGCGGAGCAGTTCAACGGCAGGGCGGTCAAGTTCAGTGAATTGTACCGTTACATGGAAGAAGCGGATATTGTGATCAGCTGCACCTCTGCAAACCACTGTGTGGTGAGGGCGGAAGAGATGAGGCAGGTCATGGAAAAAAGGCGGGGGCGCAAAATATTTATGATTGATATTGCCGTACCCCGGGATATTGAAGCCGAGGTTGGACAAATTGAAGGTGTCAGCCTTTTTGATATAGATGATTTAAATGTTGTGGTGGACAAGAACCTGGCTGAGCGCAGGAAGGCCGCGATCAGAGCGGAGGAGATCATTGAAGAAGAGCTGGAGGAGTTCATGAAGTGGCTGGGAACGCAGTTTATCGTGCCCACCATTTCAGCTTTGAAAAAGTGGGGAGAAGAGATTAAGCAGAAGGAGTTAAAACGTGCCTTAAACCGTCTTGGCGAGCTTTCGGAACATGACCGGAAGGTGATCTACTCCCTGGCCAACTCCATTGTCAACCAGATCCTTCATCTCCCCGTGATTCAGCTGAAAAGGTATGCTCTTACCACGGAGGGACACCTGTATACTGAAATTCTGCAAAACCTTTTCAACCTGGATGTACCGGGCCAGAAGCCTAAAAAGCAAAGGCTTTCTGAACATCCGGAAAAGCCCCTGGTGCTTAAAAAGGGGTAATATAAACAAGCAAGGGGTAGCATAAACAATCAATGCATATTTGGAGGCCGAAATGAAGCAGGAAATTGTCGTGGGCACCAGGGAGAGCAAACTTGCCATGTGGCAGGCCCGGTGGGTGGTGGACAGGCTAAAGGAGTCCTGTCCTGAATACAATTATCGTATTCAGGGAATTCGCACCCTTGGAGACAACATCCTGGATGTAGCCCTGGCGAAAATTGGTAGCAAGGGCCTCTTTACCAAAGAACTGGAAGTGGCCCTTCTTGCTAAGGAAATCGATTTAGCGGTTCACAGTATGAAAGACCTGCCCACAGAACTGCCGGAAGGTCTTATTATCGGGGCCGTCTGCAAAAGGGAATACCCCGGCGATGTTCTAATTTCCCGGGAGGGGAAAAGGCTGGAGGAATTGCCTCCCGGCGCCCGGATCGGCACCAGCAGCCTGCGGCGCTGTGCCCAGCTTTTAGGCTTTAGAAGAGATTTTAAGATGGTCAACCTGCGGGGAAATCTCGACACCCGCCTGCGCAAGCTCAGGGAAGAAGAGCTTGACGCTACCGTCCTGGCCTTTGCGGGAGTGGAGCGTCTGGGCTTACGGGAAAGGATTACTCAGATAATTCCTTACGATATCTGCCTGCCTGCTGTGGGTCAGGGTTCCATTGGTGTGGAGGTGCGGGCAGGGGACGATGAAATCCTGGAACTGACCCAAAAGATTGATGATTACGAATCCCGCTGTGCTATCAGTGCCGAGAGGGCGCTGTTAAAGAAACTCGAGGGTGGCTGCCAGATTCCTGTTGGAGCCCTGGGTACGGTTGAACAGGGAAGTTTGAATCTGCGGGGAGTGGTGGCGACCCTGGACGGGGAATGGATAATCCGCTCAGCATTGCAAGGGGATCTCCGGGAAGCTGAAGAGATTGGTGTGCGGCTGGCGAAACAGCTGGTACGTATGGGAGCCGGTGAAATTTTGAATCAGATCCGGCTGGGGGGTGGTTGCTGTCGGTAAGGGAATAGTATATCTTGTGGGTGCCGGACCCGGGGACCCCGGGTTGATCACAGTAAAAGGCGCGGAATTGCTCCGGAAAGCCGACGTTATTATTTACGACCGTCTGGCCGGCCACAGGCTTACGGCTCTCGCCCGGCCCGGGGCCGAAGTTATTTATGTGGGGAAATCGCCGGACTGCCACACATTGAAGCAGGCTGAAATAAACAGCCTTTTAGTAGCTAAAGCCCGGGAAGGAAAGCTTGTAGTCAGGCTTAAAGGCGGCGACCCTTTTGTTTTTGGGAGAGGCGGAGAGGAAGCGGAAGCCCTTGTAGAGGCTGGAATCGACTTTGAAGTTGTACCCGGCGTCACTTCCGCCATTGCTGTGCCGGCCTATGCCGGGATCCCGGTGACCCACCGGGATTTCACCTCCACTCTGGCCGTGATCACCGGAAACGAAGACCCAACCAAGGAAAACCCGGGCATAGCCTGGGATAAAATTGCAACCGGCGCCGGTACCCTGGTGTTTCTGATGGGTATGGCCAACCTGCCGGCCATAGTCAGACGTCTGGTGGAAAACGGCCGCTCCCCCCAAACTCCGGCGGCGCTGGTAAGGCGGGGCGCCGGGCCGGAGCAGCAAACCCTGACGGGAACCCTGGAGGATATCTGTGAAAAGGCAAAGCTTGCGGAGTTTAAAAACCCCGCTGTAATTATTGTTGGAGACGTTGTTTCCCTGCGCGAAAAACTTAACTGGTTTGAAAAGAAGCCTCTCTTCGGCAAGAGGGTGCTGGTGACCCGTTCCCGGGAGCAGGCCAGCGCCCTGTCGGCGGCCATTGAGGAAGCAGGCGGCGAGGCCCTGGAGTTTCCAGTTATCCGCGTGGTGGAACCGGAGGATTACGGGCCCCTGGACCGTACTATCAGCAATCTGAAAACTTATGACTGGGTCATATTTACCAGCGTCAACGGGGTGCAGGCTTTTTTCCGGAGGTTGCGCCATCACCGCAAGGATGTCCGTGAGCTCCATCAGGCCAGGCTCTGCGCCATCGGGCCTAAAACCGGGGAAGCGCTGGAAAACTACGGTCTGCTGGTGGAAACCGTACCGGAAAAATATCGCGCGGAGGAAATTATCGAGGTTTTGAGGGATAGAATTGGGGGGGGCACGAAAATCCTCCTGCCCCGGGCGGATATCGCCCGTAAAGTGCTGCCGGAGGCTTTGCGGCAAATGGGTGCAGACGTGACGGAAGTCACCGCCTACCGCACCGTTGCAGGCGACGGTGATAGTTCCAGGATCAGGGAGATGCTGGCGCGGGGAGAAATTCACCTGATTACCTTCACCAGTTCTTCAACTATCCGCAACCTGGTTAAAATGTTGAATGCCCCGGATCTCCAGGCTTTACTGAAAAATGTCGTGGTGGCCTGTATCGGGCCGGTTACAGCCGGCACCGCCAGGGAACTGGGACTTAAGGTGGACGTGGTGGCGGAAGAGTATACCATTGAAGGGCTGGTCAGATCGTTGCTTGGATACTACGGTTTACAAACCGTTTAAAAATGGAACCCCGTAAAGGTGTGAAATCTTTTGATCAGTATAACCAGGCTTTTATGTGACACGGACTACTATGGAGACACGCTCCGGTACAGCCCCGGTTCCCGGGGCCAGACCCACGGCGCGGTTTGCGGGCACGGCCCGGTGGTGGTCTGGAACTGTACCCGGACCTGTAATCTGAAATGTATCCACTGCTACTCAAGCTCCGATTCCAGACAATATGAGGGAGAACTTACCACGAAAGAGGCCTTAAGCTTTATTGACGATCTGGCAGAGTTTAAGGTACCGGTACTCCTTTTTTCCGGCGGGGAGCCCCTGCTGCGAAAGGATCTAAAGGAACTGGCGGCTTACGCCGGCAGCAAGGGCATCAGGCCGACCATTTCCACAAACGGCACGCTGCTGAAACCCGGCACCGTGCAGTCCCTGAAGACTCTGGGGATCGGCTATATCGGTATCAGCCTGGACGGGATCGGAGAAAACAACGACCGTTTTCGGGGCCGGGCCGGGGCTTTTGATGCTGCCCTGGAAGGGATCCGGAACTGCATTGCCGCCGGGCAGAGGGTGGGATTGCGTTTTACCATCAACCGGCATAATTACGAGGAACTTGACGCCATCTTCGACCTGGTGGAGAGGGAAAATATCCCCCGCGTCTGTTTTTACCACCTGGTTTATTCCGGGCGCGGCAGCAAGATGATGGAGGAGGACATATCCCGGCAGGAAGCCAGGGCGGCAATGGACTTGATTGCGGCGCGGACGCTTGATTTTCACCGGAGGGGTCTGGCCAAGGAAATTCTCACCGTGGACAATCACGCCGATGGTGTCTACCTCTACCTCAAGCTGAAAAAAACCGATCCTGAAAGGGCGGCGAGGGTGCTGGAGCTTCTTCGTATGAACGGGGGCAACCGCAGCGGAATAGCCATTGGAGCGGTTGACTGGTACGGGAACGTGCACCCCGACCAGTTCACCCAGAATCATACCTTCGGCAATGTCCGGGAGAGGAAGTTCGGTGACATCTGGACCGATACCACTCATTCCGTCCTGGCCGGCCTGAAAAACCGCAAGCCCCTCTTAAAGGGACGCTGCGCTGCCTGTAACTGGCTGGATGTCTGCAACGGCAATTTCAGGGCCAGGGCCGAGGCTGTCACCGGCGATTTCTGGGAATCCGACCCTGCCTGTTACCTGACTGATGAGGAAATAGGGATTAGTTCATAGATGAAACAATTTTAAACGCATATAAATTTAGGATAATCAGGAGGCAGGTACTTAGTATACCAGTGAGTCCTGACAAACCCAAATAGATAATTACTTTTAATAAGGGAGGAGTTTGGTCATGACTTTTCCTGCCCAGCGCCCCAGGCGTCTCAGGAGCAACGAAAACATCCGGCGGATGGTCCGGGAAACAGTGCTTTCTGTGGATGATTTAGTGTATCCTGTTTTTGTGACTCACGGAAAGGGTGTCGCCCGGCCTGTGGAATCCATGCCGGGGGTTTATAACTATTCAATCGATATGCTTTTAAGACACCTGGAGGAAGCAGCCCGCTTGAAAATCCCCGGGATTCTGCTCTTCGGTATACCGGCTGCAAAGGATGAGGTGGGTTCCGAAGCCTATGCGGAGGACGGTATCATTCAACAGGCGGTGCGGGCAATAAAGGAAGCCTTTCCGGAATTTCTGGTTATTACCGATATCTGTTTGTGCGAATATACGAGCCACGGCCACTGCGGACTGATCCGGGACGGCCGGGTGTTAAACGACCCCACTCTGGACCTTCTGGCCAGGACGGCTGTTTCCCATGCTGCAGCGGGAGCGGATATGGTTGCCCCTTCGGATATGATGGACGGGCGGGTGGGCGCCATCCGCCGGGCCCTGGACGAAGAAGGATTCGAAAGCGTGCCGGTCATGGCCTATTCGGCCAAATACGCCTCGGCCTTCTACGGGCCCTTCCGGGATGCCGCCGGTTCCGCACCGCAGTTTGGCGACCGGAAGGCCTACCAGATGGATCCTGCCAATTCTGACGAAGCTCTGCGGGAAGTCTGGCTGGATATCGAGGAGGGCGCGGACATCGTTATGGTAAAACCGGCCCTGGCCTACATGGACGTGATCCGGCGGGTCAAGGACGAATTCGGTTATCCCGTGGCGGCTTACAATGTCAGCGGCGAGTACAGCATGATCAAGGCCGCAGCGCAAAAGGGCTGGGTGGATGAGCGCAGGATTGTAATGGAAACCCTGACCGGCATCAAGCGGGCGGGGGCGGATATCGTGATTACTTACTTTGCCCTGGACGTTGCAAAATGGCTGAGGGAGTAAAGCACGGGATTTGAGGACCGGGGGCTTTCACTTCGGGTCTGGGTTTAAATATATATCGGCAAAAAATTTGACAGCATAATGATGTATTGCTGGAGGGTACAGGGATGATCATATCGTGGAATACAACCAATGCCTGCAACATGTTGTGCAAGCACTGTTACCGGGACGCCGGAGTCAAGGCCGAACAGGAGCTGAGCACGGAAGAGGGCCTGAAACTGATTGATCAAATCGCTGAAGCCGGGTTTAAGATCATGATCTTCAGCGGGGGTGAGCCCCTGATGCGCAAGGATATTTATACCCTGGTAAACCATGCCCGGGAAAAGGGGCTGCGGCCGGTTTTCGGTACCAACGGCACCCTGCTTACCGCTGAAGTGGCCGGACGGCTGAAGGATGCTGGGGCTGCCGCCATGGGTATCAGCCTGGACAGTGTCGATCCCATGATTCATGACATGTTCAGGGGTGTGTACGGGGCCTGGCAGAAGGCGGTGGACGGTATGCGCGCCTGCCGGGAGATAGGCCTGCCCTTTCAGATTCACACCACCGTGATGGATTGGAACATGGCGGAGGTTGAGGACTTGACCGACTTCGCAGTTCAGGAGGGAGCCATAGGACACCATATTTTTTTCCTGGTTCCCACCGGCCGGGCTGTCAACATCGAAAAAGAGACACTGAGGGCCGAACAGTACGAGGAATTACTCCGCCGGATCTTGAAAAAACAGAGCGAAGTTAAAATAGAGCTGAAGCCCACCTGTGCCCCCCAGTTTATGCGTATTGCCTCGGAAATGGGGCTGAAAACACGCTTCAATAAAGGTTGCCTGGCCGGTCTGTCCTACTGTATCATCAGTCCCCTGGGTATCGTCCAGCCCTGTGCCTACTTGAATATACCCGCCGGCAACGTGAGGGAAAAGTCCTTTGGCGAAATCTGGCGGGAAGCAGAAATATTCAAGGTTTTGCGTACTGAGAAGTACAAAGGGGGTTGCGGTTCCTGCCGTTATAAAAAAATATGCGGCGGCTGCCGGGCCCGTGCTTATTTTTACCAGGGCGACTACATGGGTGAGGAGCCATGGTGCCTGTACAAGGGGAGAAAGGAATCATAGTCATGCAGTTCGATGCCGTGGAAAAAAAACTTCTGAGCATCATTCAAAGAGACTTTCCCCTGGTTCCGGAGCCTTACCGGGAGCTGGGAAACGCCCTTGGGATCACGGAAGAAGAGGTTATGGCCAGGTTGCAGTCACTTATGGAGAGCGGGGTCATCCGCCGCCTGGGAGGGGTTTTTGACTCCAGGAAACTGGGGTACAGCGGCGCCCTGTGCGCCATGAATGTTACCAAAGAGCGGATCAGCGAGGTGGCCGGGGTGGTTAACTCTTTTGACGAAGTAACCCACAACTATTTGAGGGAGGGCTTCTTCAACATGTGGTTTACAGTTCTTACGCCATCCGTGGCCAGACTCGGGGAGATTCTGGATGAAATCAGGGAGCTTACAGGTATCCAGGAGATCTTGACACTGCCCTCGGAAAATATTTTTAAGATCAGGGTAAACTTTGATCTTGACTGAGGTGAAATCTCATACTGACCGAACAGGATAAACAAATCATCCGGGAACTGCAAAAGGGCCTGCCCCTGGTGAGCCGTCCCTTCGAAGCAATAGCGGCTAAACTGGGAATGAGCGAGGAGAAACTCATCGGGCGGATTAAGCAATTTGTTGAAGATGGAAGGATCAGGCGTTTCGGAGCTGTGGTCCGTCACCAGGACCTGGGCTATGTGGCCAACGCTATGGTGGTCTGGAATGTACCGGATCACAGGATCCAGGAGGTTGGGCCTGTCATGGCCAGTTTTGAGGAAGTAACTCACTGTTATCAGCGACCTCGCCGTCCAATCTGGCCCTATAATTTTTACACCATGGTACACGGTCAGACCAGGGAAGAGTGTGTTCAGGCGGCTCAAAGGATCGCCCGGGCCACCAGACTAAAACAATACCGGCTGCTTTTCAGCACCGCCGAGCTGAAAAAGAGCAGTATGCGCTACTTTGAGGAAAAGGAGTTTGTCGTAATGCAGAAAAAATACTCCAGGTCCGTAACGCTTTTCAAGGAGGCCGCAAAGTATATTCCTGGCGGTGTGAACAGTCCAGTGCGCGCTTTTAAATCGGTGGGCTTAAACCCGGTCTTTATTAGCCGGGGGGAAGGTTCGAATATTTACGACGTGGACGGAAATGAGTACATTGATTACGTCGGCTCCTGGGGCCCGTTAATCCTCGGCCACCGGCACCCCCGGGTAATTGGGGCGCTGGAGCGGTGCCTGCGGGAGACAGGCACCAGTTTCGGTGCTCCCACTGAAATGGAGAATACTCTGGCAGCCATGCTTGTGGCGGCGCTTCCCTCGCTGGAACAGGTGCGCCTGGTAAATTCGGGTACGGAGGCTACCATGAGCGCCCTTCGCCTGGCCAGGGGCTATACGGGCAGAAACAAAATTGTCAAATTTGAAGGCTGCTACCACGGGCATGCGGACTTCCTCCTGATTAAGGCCGGCTCGGGCGCGCTGACCCTGGGAGTGCCCACCAGCCCCGGTGTCCCGCCGGGCTCAGCCGCCTATACTATCACTGCCGCCTATAACAACCTGGAACAGCTTAAGGAGATTTTCCGGCTGGAAGGTTCGGACATTGCCGCGGTAATTGTGGAGCCCGTGGCCGGGAATATGGGGGTTGTCCCGCCTGAGCCGGGCTTCCTGGAAGGCCTGCGGGAGCTAACCAGCGCTTACGGGAGTCTTTTGATCTTTGACGAGGTTATGACGGGCTTTCGCGTGGCCTACGGCGGCGCCCAGGAAAAGTACGGGATCACCCCTGATTTGACCTGCCTCGGGAAAATTATCGGCGGGGGGCTTCCGGTGGGCGCTTACGGTGGAAGGCGCGAAATCATGGAACATGTTGCGCCGGCCGGTCCGGTTTACCAGGCCGGGACGCTGTCCGGCAACCCCCTGGCCGTGACCGCCGGGATTGCTACCCTGGAAGTTTTGCAGCAGCCGGGTGTTTACGAGACACTGGAGCAAAACTCTTCTGAACTGGCGCGGGGATTGCAGGAATCTGCCCGGGAGGCAGGGATTGAGGTAAGTTTCAACCGGGTGGGTTCAATGCTCTGCTGCTTCTTTACTGACCAGAAGGTTTATGATTACGGCAGCGCCTGCTCATCGAACACTGCACGCTACGCGGCGTTCTTTAAGTCCATGCTGGAACAGGGCGTCTACCTTGCTCCTTCCCAGTTTGAAGCTGCTTTTCTGTCCCTGGCCCACAGCCGGGAGCAGATTGAGCGGACGGTGGAGGCCTCCCGGGCGGCATTCCGGGCGGCACTGGCAGTGTAAATTATTGGGTTTTTAAATTTTCATGTTATTGTGATTGAAAACACAAATTAAAAGTATATAATAAAATCAAAACAGAAAAGTCAGCCTGACGGGTATGGGCGGGTCCTGTCCCGGAGGGTCTTAATTAAGCTCTGCGAAAAAGGGAAGTTCCTGACCTCAAGGAGAACAGACGGCTAACCAGGCCCTTTTTTCGCATTGCGGAAAAGGGGCTTTCTTTATGGAGAGAGTTGTGGGGGAGGTGAAGATTTGGCGCGGCGCATTGGGATTATTGGAGTGATCGTGGAAAACAGGGAGAACTCCTCCAGGAAAATCAACAGCGTTCTCAGTGAATACAGCGAAATTATCGTAGGACGCATGGGTATTCCTTACAGGGAGCGTGATTTATCGGTAATCTCCTTGATTATCGACGGTTCCACCGATGAAATCGGAGCCTTAAGTGGAAAACTGGGCGGAATTGCGGGTGTTAAAGTTAAAACGGCGTTGCTCTCAAAGGATCTGTAAGGTTTTAACAAGAATGATGCTAAGATAGAGCTTTACGAGGTTTCTATACTCAAAGGCTCTGTAAGTTTTTAGACAAGAGGCTGACTTAATTGAATACCGCAAGGAAAGGGACCTTTGGGGTGATGCTCCATTTTTTTTAAATAGATAATTTTTTTGCTAAGGAAGGGGGCGGATGTTGCTTTGACTGTGGGAAGCTTAAATGAGACACCCAGGGGAAGCAGACTTCACATTGCCATTTTCGGCAGGCGCAATGCCGGCAAGTCAAGCCTGATTAACGCTCTGGCCAACCAGGAAGTTGCCATTGTTTCCAGCGTACCGGGCACCACCACTGATCCGGTCTATAAGACAATGGAGATCCTGCCGCTGGGGCCGGTAGTGCTCATAGACACGGCCGGGATCGATGATGTTGGGGAATTGGGCGGCCTCAGGATTAAAAAAACCACAGCTGTGCTCGCTAAGGCGGATTTTATGATCCTGGTGATCGATGCCGGCCAGGCCCCGGTGGAAATAGACTATGAACTGGAGCTGATCAGGAAAGCCGGGGAGCAGGGCGTACCCGTGCTGGGGGTACTGAACAAAATCGATCTGTATCCGGAGGCTCAAGCTGCAGAATTTGAGAGGTTACTTGGGATCAGGGTTGTTCCGGCAAGCGCCGTTTCCCGGCAGGGCATCGAACAACTGGTTCAAGAAATGATCCGGCTGGCCCCCAAGGACTGGGCTTTGCCGACCATTCTCGGCGATTTGATTAACCCGGGCGATACCGTGGTCCTGGTTGTTCCCATCGATAAGGCGGCCCCTAAGGGGAGGCTTATTTTGCCCCAGGTCCAGACGATCCGGGACATTTTGGACAATAACGCTATGGCCCTGGTGGTCAAAGAAAGTGAATTGAAGGCAGCCCTTGCCGGCCTGGTCCGGAAGCCGAAGCTGGTGGTTACCGACTCCCAGGCTTTTTCCAAGGTGGACGCCGATACCCCCGGAGATATCATGCTGACCTCCTTTTCCATCCTTTTCGCCCGCTATAAGGGAGATCTGGAGGCGCTGGTGGCCGGGGCCCTGGCCGTGGATTCCTTAAATCCCGGAGACAGGGTTTTAATCGCCGAGGCCTGCACCCACCACCGGGTGGAGGATGACATCGGCACTGTTAAAATACCCCGCTGGCTGCGCCGGAAGGCGGGGGGAGAACTGCACTTCGATTGGTCCAGCGGCATTGAGATGCCCTCGGAGCTGGGGCAGTACAAACTGATTGTTCATTGCGGAGCCTGTATGATCAACCGCAAAGAAATGCTGCACCGGCTCATGCAGGCAGCCGGCGCCGGAGTGCCGGTGGTTAACTACGGGGTGCTCATAGCCAGCCTGCACGGTATTTTGAGGCGGGCCCTTTCACCCTTCCCGGGTGCCCTGCGCCTCCTTGAACAAAGCAAAGCGGGAGTGAATGAGTGTGCGCAAGGCCTTTTCGGATGCGCTGGAACGGGCCGCTGACGGAAGAGAGCTGTCCCGGGAAGATTTACGGTTACTGCTGGGGGCGGATGAGCAGGAAAGCGCCAGACTTTTTGAGCTGGCGGATGAGGTGCGCTCCCGGTTTGTCGGTGAAGAGGTCCATTTAAGGGGGCTCATTGAGTTTTCCAATTACTGCGCCGGAAACTGCCTGTATTGCGGACTGAGGAAAAACAACCGCCGGCTGGTCAGGTACCGGATGAGTCCGGCGGAGATAATGGAAAGCGCCCGCCGGGCTGCAGACCTGGGCTGCCGCACCATTGTCCTCCAGTCGGGAGAGGACGGATTCTATACTGCCGAAGATCTGGCAGATCTGATCAGCAGGTTGAAGGGAGAATTGGATGTTGCCATTACGCTTTCCATCGGCGACCGCACCTGGACGGAGTACGCGCTGCTCAAGGAAGCCGGGGCTGACCGCTACCTCTTAAAATACGAAACCAGCGACCCCCGTCTGTTTGGAGCCCTGCGTCCCGGGACCACCCTGGAGGAAAGGCTGAAAAGAATAGCCTGGCTGCAAGAACTGGGTTACCAGGTGGGTTCGGGGAATATGGTCGGTCTGCCGGGCCAGTCCCTGGAGACCCTGGCCGGGGATATCCTGTTGCTGCGCATGTTGGATGTGGAAATGGCCGGGATTGGTCCCTTTATCCCGGCTGACGGGACGCCCCTGGAAAAATTCCCCCCCGGTGCTTTGGAACAGGTCTTAAAGACACTGGCTCTGGTCCGCCTAGTCCTGCCCAGGTCCCACCTGCCGGCTACCACGGCTACGGCCACGCTGGATTCCCGGGGCAGGGCCAGGGCGCTAAAAAGCGGAGCAAACGTGATTATGCCGAACATGACACCGCTGCCTTACCGCGGGAACTACCGCATCTACCCCGGTAAGGCCGGGCTTGGGGAAATGCCGGAAGAAAGCTATGCCAAGGCGGTCCGGACGGTAGAAAGTGCCGGGCGAAGGGTAGCCCGGGACTTCGGCCACGGGTACGGGAGGCTTTGACGGCGGGTTCAATTATTAGTTAATTAATGGGTTTTATTAAATCGCCGGGACCAGATTAGATGAAAGTTAAATTTTTTTAAGAACAAAGATTGAGGAGGGTTTTTTCTTGAACCAGCACAGAGCTGACTTCATTGATGATAGGTATATTAACGGACTGCTGGAGAAAGCCCGCACTGCGAATCTGGAGGAAACCAGGCGGATTGTCGACAAGGCGGGGCAGTGTGAAGGTCTGACGCCGGAAGAAACGGCGGTGCTGCTGCATGCCGAAGACAGGGAAATACTTGAAAAAATATACCATCAGGCCAGCAGGATTAAGGAGAGCATCTATGGCAAGAGGCTTGTTTTTTTCGCTCCTTTGTACATCAGTGACTACTGCATCAATAATTGCATCTATTGCGGCTACAGGCGGGATAATAAATTCGAACGGCGTAAGTTGACCATGGAAGAGATCAGAAATGAGGTAACCGCCCTGGAAGACATGGGCCACAAGCGCCTGGCCCTGGAATGCGGAGAGGATCCGGTAAATTGCCCCATAGATTATATTCTGGAAGCTATTGAAACCATTTACTCGGTCAAGGAAAAAAACGGCAGCATCAGGCGTGTTAATGTCAACATAGCTGCTACCACGCATGAAAATTACCGGAAACTGAAAGAGGCTAAAATTGGCACCTACATTCTTTTTCAAGAAACTTATCACCGGGCCACTTATGCCAGAATGCACCCGGCAGGCCCCAAGAAGGATTACGACTGGCACACCTGCGCCTTTGACAGGGCTATGGAGGCAGGCATTGACGATGTGGGAGGGGGTGTTCTGTTCGGACTTTATGATTATAAATTTGAGGTGCTGGCCTTGCTGCTGCATGTTCTGCACCTGGAGGAGGTCTTTGGCGTCGGGCCCCATACCATATCAGTGCCGCGAATGAGACCGGCCCGGGGCGTAAACCTGGAAACTTTTCCACATCTTGTTTCAGATGAATCTTTCAAAAAGATTGTTGCTATTCTCCGGCTGGCTGTCCCCTACACGGGAATCATCCTTTCCACCCGGGAAAGGGCGGATTTCCGGGACGAACTGGTTAAGGTGGGAATCTCCCAGCTCAGCGCCGGTTCCTGCACCGGTGTCGGCGGCTATCGCCTGGAAAAGAACGGGGAAGGCAAGTGTGAGGAATCACCCCAGTTTAATGTTGAAGACCGCCGCAGCATCAACGAGGTTATCACCAGCATCTGCAAGTCCGGTTATATCCCCAGTTTTTGTACGGCCTGCTACCGCAGCGGGAGGACCGGGGACCGTTTTATGCCTCTGGCCAAAAGCGGAGAAATACAGAATGTATGTCAGCCCAATGCTATTCTCACTTTCAAGGAATTTTTAATGGATTACGCAACTCCTGAAACCAGGCGGAGCGGTGAAGAAGCCATCGCAAGGCACCTGGAGATGATCAGCAGCCCGGCAGTCCGGGAAAAAACCAAAAGGGTCCTGGAGCAGATTGCCGGGGGACAGAGGGATTTTTACTTCTAAAGCAAGTGCACCCGAAAGCTTGTTATTGTAAACTTATCATCTTAAATAAGATATTTAAAAAAAAGTTTTTTAAAAAAAGCTGCAGCTTTAATTTTGTCCTCACCAGGTATTGAACAACAGGATGATCGAAATTTCACAATCATTATTTACGCCGTGCTGTTTTAAAGATATAATCAGATCAGGGGGGTGTGTAGAATTATCTTAACAACAACGCCGTCCGTTGACGGCCGCAAGATCCAGGCATACCTGGGCATTGTTTCAGGAGAGGCTATTATGGGCGCTAATATTGTGAGGGATCTTTTCGCGAGTATAACCGATATCGTAGGCGGACGATCCGGCGCCTACGAGGAAAAATTGTCCCAGGCCAGGAAAATCGCTATCGAGGAGATGGCTTCCCAGGCCAGAAGACTGGGGGCAAACGCAGTGGTGGGAGTGGATCTCGACTACGAGGTTATCAGGGAAGGAATGCTGATGGTAACCGCCAGCGGCACGGCAGTTACAATATAAATAAGCTGGGAAGCATCACCTTGCTTAAAGCAGGGTTTCTTTTTCGAAAACTAGTTTGCCGGGACAATCCAGGGGCCCAAAGAATTGCAAAACCAGGCGGCAGGGAAAAGTTATTTGACGTTGGATGCAATAATAAGATAGAATAGTACATAATTGCACAAGCAGATTTATCTGTAAAAACAGTGTTAATTATGACAAAATTAAGTTTATCTTTTTATAGGTTTCTTTTTTGTAGGTTTATTTTTTTGTAAGTTTATCTTTTTGTAATGAAGGTTTGTGAAATGTTTCGGAGGGTTAATTAATGAAAACACTCAGGGTACCAGAGGCTACCATAATAAGGTTGTCTGTTTATTCACGGTATCTGGAACAATTAGACAGAAAAGGCGTTATTACCATATCATCGGTTGAGATTGCAGACGGAGTAGGCGTCAGTCCCGCCCAGGTAAGAAAGGACCTGGCCTACTTCGGTGAATTCGGAACCCGGGGTGTGGGCTATAATGTTAGGGACCTGATGCATTATACCTCCAAAATCCTGAATCTCAACGAGCCCTGGCCCCTGGTGCTGGTCGGAGCCGGCAACCTCGGCTTTGCCTTAAGCACTTACAAGGGATTTAACAACCGCGGTTTCTCCGTTGTCGGGATTTTTGACAATGACCTGACTAAAATCGGTAAAAAAATTGTCGATATGGAAGTCAGTCCTCCGGAAAAAATGCCCGAAATAATTGCCAAGCACAATGTAAAAATTGGTATTATTGCGGTTCCGGCCAAAGCAGCCCAGGAAGTTGCAGACCTGATGATAAAAAACGGCCTGGTTGCCATCTTGAATTTTGCGCCTGTTTCCTTAAATGTGCCAGAGCATATTGAGCTGCGGAACGTAGATTTGTCGGTCAACCTTGAAATTTTAACCTTCAACCTGGGCATGAGGCAGTTCGAATCCCGCGGCAAGTAATAGAGGAGTGGGTTCCATGGCTTCAAAAACTTACACCCTGGAGGTATCAACCCGCGAGAGAACGCAGATGGTAGATATCACCGGCGAAGTAAACCGTATTATTGCCAAAAGCGGTGTGGTTGAAGGCGTCTGCCGTCTCTTTGTGCCGCACACGACGGCCGGCCTGACCATTAATGAAAATGCCGACCCTACTGTGACGGCCGATATCCTGGCTGAGCTTAACAAGATTATTCCCTTTGAAGACGGGTACAAACATAGTGAAGGTAATTCAGCAGCCCACATCAAGTCAACTCTCACAGGAGTTTCCCTTTCAGTTTTTGTAACCGGGGGAAGGCTTCTCCTGGGTACCTGGCAGGGCCTTTACTTTTGCGAGTACGACGGTCCCCGGCGCAGGAAGGTTCTTATCAAGGTTATAGAAGAATAAAGTTAAAACGGGCCCTGGTGTTCCACCGGAGCCCGTATATTTTTACAGATTAATTTGTCAGGCTTTGAATAGGGGCCGGGATCCGGCCGCCCCGCCGGACGAAATCCGAAGATGAATAGGGCTTCACAGGGATTACAGGGGCCCGGCCCAGCAGCCCGCCGAATTCCACATAATCGCCTACTTTTTTCCCCACTGCCGGGATCAAACGGACAGCAGTGGTTTTTTTATTAATCATTCCTATGGCGGCTTCGTCAGCGATGATGGCCGCGATTGTTTCAGCGGTGGTATCCCCCGGCACGGCAATCATATCCAGCCCTACCGAGCACACACAGGTCATGGCTTCCAGTTTGTCCAGCGTCAGGGCTCCCGCTTCGGCGGCGCGGATCATCCCGGCGTCTTCGCTTACTGGAATGAATGCGCCCGAAAGACCGCCCACGTAAGATGAAGCCATGGCCCCGCCCTTTTTAACCGCATCGTTCAAGAGGGCCAGGGCGGCCGTGGTGCCGTGTGTGCCGCAGCGCTCCAACCCCATGGATTCAAGAATATCTGCTACACTGTCACCGATGGCTGGAGTTGGCGCCAGGGAGATATCCACGATCCCGAAGGGGACATCCAGCATCCGGGCCGCCGTACGCCCTACCAATTCACCCATCCGGGTGATTTTAAAGGCAGTTTTTTTCACAGTTTCGGCCAGTGTCCCAAAGTCTGCACCCTTGACGGTGTCCACTGCCCTTTTGACGACACCGGGTCCGCTCACGCCAACATTGATCACGCACTCCGGCTCGCCGATCCCGTGAAATGCCCCGGCCATAAAGGGATTGTCCTCGGGAACATTGGCAAAGACCACAAGCTTGGCGCAGCCGATTGCATCCAGATCAGCCGTGTTTTCCGCTGTTTTTTTAATTATATGGCCCATCAGGTAGACTGCGTCCATGTTAATTCCGGCCCTGGTGGTGGCCACGTTAACAGAGGAGCATACCCGGCTGGTACGGGACAACGCTTCCGGAATGCTGTTAATCAAGGCTTTATCGGCCTTTGTAAACCCTTTGTGCACCAGGGTTGAAAAGCCTCCGATAAAATTCACGCCCACAGCGGCTGCGGCTTCGTCCAGGGTTCCGGCAAAATCTACGTAATGGTCAATCCTGCTGCTTTCCGCCACAAGTGCGATAGGGGTGACCGAGATTCTTTTGTTGACGATAGGCAGGCCGTACTCCCGTTCAATGTTTTCTCCCGTCCTGACTAAATGCCTGGCAAGCCGGGTAATCTTATCGTATATTTTTTGCCTGGCTGCCGCCGGATTGGGGTCGGCGCAGTCCCGGAGGCTAATTCCCATGGTAATGGTGCGAATATCTAAATTTTCCTCCTGCACCATTTTAATGGTCTCCAGGATTTCCTGAAAAGTGAACATAAAAGTTCCCCCTGACTATACTTGTCTAAATCCTGTGCATAAATTTAAAAGCGTCCTCATGCAGGGCCTCGATTCTGACTCCCAGCTCAAGGCCTTTTTTATCCAAACTATCCTTCAGGGTAAGCATGTCAACGGTGCTGCCGCTAAGATCGGCAATCATGATCATGACCAGGAATTCCTGGAGAATCGTCTGGCTGATGTCCAGGATGTTTATTTTGTTGTTGGCAAGCACCTGCGCCACACCAGCGATTATACCCACCCGGTCGGGTCCGATTACTGTTACAATAATCCGGTTGCCCGTTTCTTTGGACTTTAGTTGCGACAGCATACAAAAACTCCTTTGTAAAAAAATTAAAGCTGGCATCCAGCTTTGTTTTGGTATTTCCATCAGGAACTGATACAATAAATGACTATATATGATTCAAGTTTTTTATTATAAGACAATCTTAACTTTGGCCAGAAAAAATGTCAAATCTTTTTCAACCTCTTCCGGTTATCAGTGGGAGCTGCAGGCCTTTGCCCGGAGCCGGCTTTACCGAAGTAAGTTCCCTCCGGTTTCAGTGTAAAGCGCTGCTGAGCCGGGGACCCGGCGTAAACCGGCTCCAGCAGATCCGGCGTCGTCTTCAAACAGGATTTTTCCCCGCAAAAATTCATTTTAAACGAATCAAAGTTCCAGCCTTCAAAAAAACCCGTTGCAGCCGCTACACCGGCCTGAAAAAGATCTTCCTTTTTCTTGTTAATATTCTCAAAATCTGTGGTCTTGATTCCCAGGGAGGGAATTGAAATTGTGCGGACCTTGCTCTTGGGATCCAGTTCGTGAATCCTGTCCCGTGCTTCAAGGATGGTTGAAAGGATGGCTGTGAAGAGATTGAAAGGGTTATTGGATTTAAAAGAAAGGTATTCATCAGGTTCTACGATTTTAAAGCCGAAAGTGGGCCATTCCGGTATTTGTTCGCTGTCAAAGATCCATACGGGAAAATTGCTTAAAACTCCCCCGTCTATAATATAGTTTAACATTCTCTCACCGTCTACGTTGACAAAGGGGAGCCTGCAGGGTTCGTAGAAGAAAGGCAGCGAAGCGCTCATGCGCACGGCTTTGCAGACAGCCATATGATCAGGATTCAGGTTGTATTCCTGGAGGTCGTAAGGCAGCCTGAGGAGCTTGCGCCTGTTAACGTCTGTGGCGGTGACCACCAACTTGTAGCGGCAGACCGGATCGTCTTCAAATTCCTTCAACACTAGATCTTTAAAAGTATGGATTCCTTTGGCTGACAGTTTCTCCCGGACCCAACCCTCCAGGTAGTCTCCTTCGTAAAGACCGTTTTCAAACCAGAGGCTTAAGGCCAGTCCCACGAAAGGGATCCTGTCCAGCCAGTCCTTGTCTTTGAACAGGGTAAAGTCCAACTGCCAGACCATCTCTTTGATTTCCTCCGCCGCATAACCTGCTGCAGCCAGCGAGGCTATAATGGCGCCGGCCGAGGTACCGGCAAGGTTAACCCAGGTATAACCTCGCCTTTCCGCCTCGTAAAGGGCGCCCAGCATACCTACAGCCTTGACCCCTCCTCCTTCGAAAATAGCGTTTGCCCGCTTCCCCATCTTAATCACCTCCGATTTTCAATATTTTATTTGTAAATGACCTGGAATGTGACAAGAAATAATTTATGGTTCAACCTTGGGTCATTTTTACTCATTTTTGCGGCATTTCCCGATTAGAAACCCATACCGCTGAGGCGGTCCAGTAGATGGTTCCAGAAATCAGTTTTCAAGATTAACTTTGGAAAATTATAAATGATGCACCTTTCAAAAAGAAATGATTGACAAAAACATGTGTTCGTTTTATGATTATAGCAAACATATGTACGGATATACGGAGAGAGGGGATTTTTAATGGAAAAGGTCTGGAGGGAAAAAGAAAAATACCTGTTAACCTCATCTGTATCCGGTTGCAGCGTGCTGGATAAGGCGCTTGAATGGTTGGAGAAAGAGGATTCTGAAATCGAGAAGATGACGGGGTACGGTATCTGCCTGGCTTCCCTTACTTACTTTCTTGCCCGGCTGGTGCAGTTTATTTTTTAAGCAGGCCAAAAAGAAGACGCCTTTATAACTTAAAGAATTGAGGCGAAAAAATACACCGGGGGGGCGCGCATCGAAGAAAAAATAAAAACTCCCGATTATCTCGGAAGCCTTGTCTTTTCTGGTGCGGCAGAAGGGACTTGAACCCCCACGAGCTTACTGCCCACAAGAACCTGAATCTTGCGCGTCTGCCAATTCCGCCACTGCCGCATACATATTTACTTGCTTCATTAACCGCATAGATAATATAGCATAATTGAAATGGGCTGTCAACAACCTTAGTTCCGGTAAAAATTGAACCGCAAGACATAGTGTTTGCTATCTGGAAATTATGTTTAAGCATTGGATTGCAAATCAGGGGAAAAATGATCGTATAAAGAAAAGAGGAGAGGTGCTATGAGCAAAAAGATCAAGGGGATACCAAAGAAGTGCGGGGTTCCCGGCTCAACCAGAACCGGCTACCGGGATACCTGGGATCTGGGAAAAGCCGCCGGGATTAAAAGAAGGTGGAGGGCCGGGGGAGAGAACAGGCCCAGCACATAAAACTAAAAGATATTCATTTTGTAAAGTAAGGTCACTGGCGCTGTGCCGGCTGGAGAATAAAACAACTGATAACTTGACAGAGCATCCGGAAAGGGTTTGGCTCATGGGCCAGACCTGTTTTTTTATTGTTTTACTGATTCTTATTGAAAAATACTCTGGAAAGGCTGGACGAAGGTGAGATTTATCGGTAAGATAGCTTTAATTCCCGGGCGTACGCTGATTTTTAAAGCAGCCCCGGCGGATGGAAATATTAATAGATTTTTATAGATGTTATAGCACGTTTGATTTGATTATAAATCATATTTATTCATGCTTTCAAGTGAAGTGGAGTGTGGTAAGTGGACAGGAAAAAACCTGGTTTCAATGAAAAGCAGGATGAACAGAAAGAAATTGTCAAGACCGGGGGAAAGGAAGAGCCGAAGTTCCCTGAAGATGATGAATCAAGCCGGGAAGGGCCAGGCACGGGCGACTTCTATGATGTTTATGGAGCCTTTGAAGATGATCCCGGGGATGAGGATATTGAGGATAAGGATAGCGGGGATGAGGAGGAAATACCGCGGCGCCGGCCGGTGTGGCTCCGTATCGTAGCCTTCCTGACCATCCTGGCCTTTCTTGGCCTGGTGGCGGCGACCTCTTTGCCTCCTTACAGGGGGCAGTTACTGGAACTTGTTCTAAACTCCATCAAGCTTCAAAGGGATATCGACGCCAAACTGCTCCAGGCAGTAGTACAAATCAGTGTTGTTTCCCAGAAGCAGAATATACCCCTTGCTGCTGATCAAAAATCCGGCAGCGGCTTTAATATCGATCCCCGGGGTGTTATTGTAACCAACCACCACGTTATTGATGGAGCCTTGAATATAACGGTGAAATTTCCCGATGGAAAAGTTTACCCGGCCAGGCGTTGTTCCAGCAGGCCGGAATACGATCTGGCCGTGCTTACCCTGGAGGCGGAAGGACTCCCAACAGTGCCTTTGAATGCCAACGGAGAGCCTGCCCCGGGAGATCAAATCAGGGTAGTGGGAAATCCCCTTAGCCTAAACAATATTGTGGTAGAGGGAAAGGTGGAGGGGTACTTGCTGGTGGGAAGCAAGCCGGACCGGGTTTTCAGCATCGATGCCCCCATTTACCCCGGCAACAGCGGCAGCCCTGTATTTGACAGGAATGATCAGGTTGTCGGGGTCGTGTTCGGCACCTTGAGCAACTCAGAAAAGGGTAGGGAAAAAACCTCCGGAGTAGCCATACCGATTCGTGAGGTGCTTGAGCTGGCAAGGGTTATATCTAATGGCCTGTAATTACTCAGGAGTATTTTTTAGTCTTCCGGGGCGGTATGTATTTCTTACTTTACCAGGTAAACCCTTTACCCGTAACTTCAACTGTTTCTGTCACAAAGATAAATGCTTTCTTATCGGTTGACTGAACAATTTCATTTAATTTGGCGATTTCATAGTGGCTGACCACGCAATTGATTACCAGTTTGGCATTTCCGGAATAGGCGCCCTGGCCTTCCAGATAGGTCACCCCCCGTTTTAATTCACGCATAATTCTATCGGCAATTTCCGGACTCCTGTCTGAAATAATCATGACCGACTTGTGCCGGTTGAATCCTTCTATAACAGTGTCTGCAACTCTACCCCCGACCCACATGCTGATAGCCGTGTACATGGCTATTTTCAAATCGAAGTAGTAAAGGGATAGCGCCAGCACCGCCGCGTTAAAGCAAAACATGGTGGTGCCTATGGAGATATTTTTCTTCTTTTTTGCGATCATTGAAACAATGTCCGAGCCCCCTGTTGAGGCGCCGTTCCGGAAGACGATCCCCAGGCCCAGACCGCTGCCGATACCGGAGAAGATACAGGCCAGAAAAAGATCCAGTTCGGGGACCGGAATGTAAGGCCTGGATAGAGGAAGTACTGCGATCAGTACGATTGTCCCCACTGCGCTGAAGGTCATTAATTTCCTGTCCAGTTCCTTGAGCCCCCACAGGAAGATGGGAATATTCAAAAGGAAGATTCCCAGATAAACCGGAATGTTAAAGATGTAGTTTCCCAGGAGCGCCAAACCCGATACCCCTCCCGATAAAAGTCCGTAGGGGATGACGAAGGCATTGAAAGAAATTGCGATTAAGGAGGAGCCGGCAGCTATGCCTAAAAGCCTTTTTGCCATGTCCAGGAATGCCCTTCGGAATTTCAACAATTTTACCCTGGTTTTTCTTTTCATTTCTTTCTCCTTTTTACTTTACATAAAAAACAAATCAGCCCCCATTAACGAAGGCATAACAGATCAAATCGATGGAACTCTTACCAGGATTATAGCATTTACAAGCCAGAGCAATCAATTAATTAAAAAATGAATCGGCCGGTTAAAAAACTCCGCCTCAGAATCTTATAAAAAATTTTTGAAATATTTTATAAAATCTGTTTGCTAACAGGAATATCAACATCTAAGAGAGAAATGACAGAGGGGTAAGATCTGCCATAGCTTCAATTAAATGGCCGGCTCCAATTACCGGCTTAATCCATCAAGTAAAGGAGGTTTATTTGATTTTGTTCAAGGAAATCCTGTTTAATAAGGAAGGTCCTGTGGCGACAATTACCTTAAATAATCCAGAACGCTACAACGCACTTGGGCCAACCATCTCCAGTGAACTCTTGAGTGCCCTGGTGATGTGCCGTAAAGACAGGGAGATCAGGGTGGTAGTCCTGACCGGGTCCGGCAAGGCCTTCTGTTCCGGCGGTGATATCAGTTATTTCGAGAAGTTTGCCGTTTCCGACCCGTCTGAGCCGGTCCGGCAACTCCTGGACCCCCTGCACCGGATTGTGCTGGAGATACGGCAAATGCCGAAGCCGGTGCTGGCTGTGATTAATGGTGCCGTCAGCGGTGCGGGCATGTCGCTGGCCTTTGCCTGTGACCTGCGTCTCTGTTCTTCACAAGCCCGTTTTAAACAGGCCTATACCAGCCTGGGGCTGGCGCCGGATGTTGGTTGGAGCCTGTGGGTCGGTTTACTGGCGGGTTTCAGCAAGGCAGCCGAAATGGTTTTTCTTGATCCCGTATATAGTGCGGATCAAGCACTGGCCATGGGGCTGGTGCACCGGGTTGTGGAACCGGAGAAACTTGAAGAGTCTGCCCGCGCCTGGATTGAACAACTGGCAACTGGGGCGACCCATTCATTTGCCTGTGCCAAGGCGGATTTAAACCACGCTTTTTTAACGCTACTGGAGCGTCAACTGGAGGTTGAGCGAAAAGGTGTTCTGGAAGCTTCAACTACCTCGGATTACCAGGAAGGGCTAAAAGCCTTCAGGGCGAAGCGAAAACCAGACTTCAAGGGTTATTAAAAATTTGAGAGTCATCAACAGCCCCGGCGGATCTTTCCCGGGGTTTTGGTTTACCTGCATGATGGACTTAGGGGCAACCAGCTGTTGACCAACTGCCGGATCTGGCCGTGTTTTAGTCTGCCATGCCTGGCTCATCAGGAATGTTGAAAGGTTGGCTGTCCTGTTCCAGATCTGAGCAAATGCTTTATAAATAGCTGATCTGCCGGGTCCCTAAAAAATCAACTGGGATACCTGTTTCTTGAAAAAATTTTTTTAAAAATGGCATAACAACTCTTTATTTTTTTGTTGTATTACTATATACTATAGTAAAGGAAAACAATCTTTGTATGTAATATAATTTTACTGTGTGTTTATCCAGTGATAGGGAATTGTCTATTCCCTATCCTGATTAAACAATTTAGCTTTTAAACTCCAACTTCTTCTACCCCTATATTTAGACCCTTTAAATTGGTAAGGGTCATTTTTTTTTGATTAGCTTTAGATGGATTTTTTTAAATTGATAAAACTTTTAAAAAATGTCTTTAAATATCATTATCCAAGTGTTACAATAATTAAAACTTTATACTGTCATGGGGAGCTGAGTTATCGGCTGAGAAAGAACTATTTGTTCTGACCCAATGAACCTGATCTGGGTAATGCCAGCGGAGGGATTGTAGCGATACTATATATGTACTTGTTTAGCGCTTCCCTTTATGGCGAAGCGCTATTTATTTTGAAAAATGGGGGGTAATGGCAGAAAATGAAGGTAGTGTTGACGATTGCCGGTTCTGACTCATGCGGTGGTGCAGGAATACAGGCAGACTTGAAAACATTTAGCGCTCTTGGGACTTATGGTATGAGTGTTATAACAGCGGTAACAGCCCAGAATACCAGAGGTGTTCAGGACATCCGGGAGATGGATGAAGAAATTGTTGAAAAACAGATAAACTGTCTGTTTGAAGACATCAAGATTGATGCTGTAAAAATCGGCATGGTCTTCAATACCGGGATCATCAGTGTTATTGCAGACTGTCTTAAAAAGAACCAGGCTGAAAATATTGTTGTTGACCCGGTTATGGTTTCAAAAAGCGGCCATCATTTACTCAAACCGGAGGCTAAGGAACAGCTGGTGAAAATGCTGTTCCCCCTTGCAACAGTTGTTACGCCCAACATCTGCGAGGCTGGTTTGCTAACGGGCGAAAGGCTTGAAAACCTTGGGGAAATGAAAGAAGCTGCTCAAAAAATACAGGGACTGGGTTGTTCCAATGTCATAATCAAGGGCGGTCATCTTACTGGCGATGCGGTTGATGTCCTGTATGACGGGAATAATTTCATGTGTTATAAGGGGAGTAGGATCAATACTAAAAATACCCATGGTACCGGTTGTACTTTTTCATCCGCCATAGCGGCCTATCTTGCCAGGGGGTTTCCGCTTCCTGAGGCAACCGGGCTGGCCAAGGAATTCATTAATACTGCCATTGCCCATTCCATTGAACTTGGTCATGGGTACGGGCCCACCCATCACTTTTATAGTTTATATCAAAAGGCTGGTGTTTTTGTTTGAATAAAGCGGGTACACTGGGAAGCTTTAATATGTTCACGCTCTGGTTCGGGGCGGCCGTATCCCTGGCCGAAATTATGACCGGGAGTCTCCTCGCCCCCCTTGGTCTGAGAAACGGGATTCTGATAATTCTGCTGGGTCATTTAATCGGGACATTAATCTTTGCTTTTGTGGGGATCATCGGCTTCCGGGAGAAAAGCCCCTCCCTTCGGGCAACACGTCTTTCCCTGGGCAGGTGCGGCTCTTATATAATATCCATTTTTAATATCATCCAGCTGGTGGGCTGGACCGCCATTATGCTGATTCAGTGTGCCCGGTCGCTTCAGTCTATCACCGGGAAGCTCTTTGGTTTTGATAATTTTTTCATCCTGGTGATCCTAACCGGGCTCCTGGTTGGTATCTGGGCCTTCAATACGCAGCGGGGAATTAGCGCGGTCAATAGTATTGCAGTGTTACTTCTCTTATTTTTAAGTGTAATCATGCTGCAGACCGTCCTGCAGGGGAAGGAGGCGCAGGAGGTTGCTGCTGGTATTTCAGTGGGTATGGCCCTTGAATTATGCATTATCATGCCCCTTTCCTGGCTACCCTTAATCTCTGATTATACAATGCTGGGGAAAAGCTCCGGGGGAAGCTTTTGGGGCAGTTTCTCTGGTTATTTTCTGGGGAGTTCCTTTATGTACATCATCGGCCTGACTACGGCAATTTATACGGGTTCACCGGACCCCGTAGGGATCCTCACAGGCCTTAATCTTGGTTTTGCAGCCCTGCTCATCGTTGTTTTATCTACCGTTACGACTACTTTTCTGGATGTCTATTCCGCTGTTATGTCGACACTTAATTTATCTGAAAGGTTTTCCAGGGGCAGGCTCATCCTGGCTTTTACGTCACTGGGAGTGGTACTGGCTATGTTTTTTCCCATGGAGCATTATGAAAGCTTCCTGTACCTGATTGGTTCGCTGTTTGCCCCGGTTTTCACCGTGGTGCTGGCCGATTATTTTCTGTTTAAAGAAGACCGGTCCGGTGATAAGTTCAATATCTGGGGGCTGGCAGCCGCAGCCGCAGGGGTGGCGGCATACTATTTCTTTGTTTCCCGGGACCTCGTGTTGGGAGCTACAGTGCCGGCCATGGCCGTAACAATAATTGTCTACTTAACCTTCCGATTAATCAAAAACCAGATGAAAATAAGGACTGAACAATATGCTCGCTAAAATCGCTGATATTATGGAAAGCGTAAGGGCAAAAACACCTCTGGTGCATTGCATTACGAATTATGTCACGATAAATGATTGTGCCAACATCCTGCTCTGTTTCGGCGCTTCACCGGCCATGTGTGAAGCCGTGGCAGAGGTGGAAGAGTTTGTTCCCTTTGCCTCCGCCCTCTATATTAATATCGGTACATTTTCGAAAGAACAGGAAGAAGCCGCCATCCCTGCTTCGCTCAAGGCTGCAGAGTTAAAGGTGCCTGTGGTAATTGATCCCGTTGCCTGCGGCGTTATATCCAGAAGGATGCAGGTAACCAAGAAGCTCCTGGATCTTGCCGGGATTACCATAATCAAAGGAAACACAGGGGAAATAAAAGCGCTGGCGGGTTACGGGGCTAAAGTCAGGGGGGTTGATTCCCTGGAGGAAGGCGAGGATGCCGTAGAGGCCTGCGTAAACCTGGCCAAGAAATATAATACAGTTGTTGCAGCAACCGGTAAAACAGATATTGTAACCGACGGGGCCAGAACATGTCTCATTTATAACGGGACTCCGATGCTGTCGCAGATCACGGGGGCCGGCTGTATGGTGGGAGCTCTGGCGGCTGCAGCTGCCGGTTCATCTGCGGACGGTTGGGCGGCCGCTGCTGCCGGGGTTGCAATTATGGGGCTGGCCGGGGAAATGGCCGCGCGGGCTTCAGGGCCTTATCCGGGTACATTCAGGGTCAAGTTGTTCGATTCATTATACACTATGACCAGGGAAGATATAATGAAAGGAGGCAGGATCGAATGCATCTAGATTATACTCTTTATCTTGTCACAGACAGGTCCTGGCTTAAGGGCAGGGATTTTTTCGGGGTTGTGGAAGAGGCCCTGCAAGGCGGAGTAAGCCTCGTTCAGTTGAGGGAAAAGGAGGTTTCCAGCAGGGATTTCTATAATATTGCCCTGAAAATGAAAGAACTGGCTGCATCCTACAACGTCCCGCTGATCGTCAACGACCGCCTGGACATAGCGCTGGCCGTCGATGCGGCAGGACTGCACATCGGGCAGGAGGATCTCCCCATCGAGGTTGCCAGGAAAATTATGGGCCCCGGGAAAATAATCGGCTATTCCGTTTCCAATGTGGAGCAGGCTGTTTTCGGGGAAAAACACGGGGCTGATTACCTTGGGGCGGGACCGGTTTATTACACGGCCAGCAAATCCGATGCGGGAAAACCCATTGGTGTGGACGGATTGAAGCTGATTAAGGAAAGTGTAAAGATACCGGTAGTGGCCATTGGCGGTGTCGGACTGAACAATCTGGAGCAAGTAAAAAAGACCGGCATCGCAGGTGTTTCCGTTATTTCAGCCATTCTGGGAAGCCGGGAGATCAGGTCGGCGGCAAGGGAGTTTATTGTTGCCTGGAAAAAATAGTTCATCATACAGTTATGCTGTTTAGTATAGTTTCCATATGGCAAACGAAGTATAAGGCTGGAGTATAGAGGGAGGGAAGCATGAAAAGAGTGTTTTTCGTTGATTTTGACGGCACAATCACCAAAGTAGATGTCTGTGCCGCTATGGTTGAAGCCTTTGCCGGGGATGGCTGGAGGGAAATCAACGATTTATGGGAAAAAAAGCTGTTGTCGACCCGGGATTGCGCCAACATGACCTTTAAACTCTTTAGAGTAGGCCTGAAAGAGATCAAAAGCTTGATCGAAAAGATAGAAATTGACGAGTATTTTCAGGAATTTCTGGCATTGTGCCGGAACCAGGATTACAAAATCCATATATTAAGTGACGGGTACGACTTTTGTATAGAAACTTTTTTTAAAAAGTACGGAATTAATGTTTCTTATTACGCCAACAGGCTGGTTTACAACGACGGTTTCGAAGTTGAAACCCCTTACCATAATCCAGCCTGCGGCCAGTGCGGAACCTGTAAAAAAAGTTTAATGTCCAAACTACGAGAAAACGCTGAAGAAATTATTTTTATCGGCGACGGCTATTCCGATACCTGCCCCGCTCAAAATGCCGATTTGGTTTTTGCCAAAGGAGTACTGTATAATTTTTGTCTGGAAAAAGGGGTAAGGGTTCAGCATTATAATTCCTTTAAAGACATCATCCAACAGGTTACATTATCTATACCTACCCGGGAAAGTAGATTAAGTTAAATAAGATTTTATTCCTCATAACTGTCAGGGGACTGGTCCATGGTCAGTTAATTCGTGGATTTATGCTTAGAAAGACTTGAGCAGCAAGCTGAATTCCAGGGAAGGGGACAAATAAAATAACCCTCTGGAACCTAAAGGGGTTTTCGGGGGTTTTCTTTGACTGGTGGGCCATTAGGGACTCGAACCCCAAACCTGACGATTAAGAGTCGCCTGCTCTACCAATTGAGCTAATGGCCCAATATGAATATTTTAAAATGGCTGGGGCGGCTGGATTTGAACCAACGAAATGCCGGAGTCAGAGTCCGGTGCCTTACCGCTTGGCGACGCCCCAACAGTTGAAGAAATATTCAGTGTGCAAGCAACACCTGCGGCACTGCTGATTTTTATGGTGACCCCACCGGGATTCGAACCCGGGTTACCGCCGTGAAAGGGCGGTGTCTTAGACCACTTGACCATGGGGCCTGGTCGGGATGGAGGGACTTGAACCCCCGGCCTCTTGCTCCCAAGGCAAGCGCGCTAGCCAAACTGCGCCACATCCCGCAAAATCTGATGCAAATGTTATTATATCTAAATAAGGTTTGCGCGTCAAGCTCTGCAAACACTAATAATAATGAAAAAAAAGTCCAGCTTGCGCTGGACGGGGAGAGATAGAACTCACCAAAGCGGAGTATCAGTATTATGTTCTATTTATCAGAGAAATATACACCATCAAATATAAATTTTGCCGGACATTATCAGAAAATCAAAAGCCCTTCTTGGGATAATCTTCAAAAATAATCCCAAAGAAGGAACGCTTGATGAAATATTATTTCCTTTAAATGTAAAGACAACGGGTATTATACAATGTGTTCTATTATTAAAATAAATTGGTTTTTTTTGTACATAATTTTGGATTATCAAGATAATTGACTTTTGCGGAGATAAGAGTTTAAAATAAAAATAATTATGTATTGCTGGTAAAATACAGTACTGCAGGAAAAGTAAACGTGCCCAGGTATTTTAAACTAAATAGCCTGACTGAGCGCTATTGAAAGGAGCTGCTTGTCAAAAAGCCACGGAGGCCATGTTTTTTCCTTGTCTGGATTAGCAGGTAGCGTGGTTTTCTATTTTAATGTTAATAATAGTGGTTTGACCCGGAGGTGGAAATTTTTGTTTAGCCGGAAGAAACGGATCCTGGTAGTTGACGACGAAGTTGGAATCGGCAAATTAATTCAACGCCTGATAGAAGGCGAAGACCTGGAGGTGGTGCTGGCGCATAGCGGTGAACAGGCCCGGCAATTGTTTTATAAAGATCATTTTCAGGTGGTGCTGCTGGATTTAGAATTACCTGATGCTTGTGGTATTCAATTGTTTCAGGAATTTAAAGCCAAAAGGCCCCGCTGCCTGTATATAGTTATGACCGGTCTCAGCACTACGCGTACAGCGGTCAAGGCTATGCAGCTCGGGGCATACGATTTTCTTGAGAAGCCCTTTGATAATATCAGTGCCTTAAAAAAAATAATTAAAGAGGCATTGCAGTTTTACCAGGAGAAATTTAACCATGCACCCGTACGGCCCGGCTGGGAAGAACTGGCCCGGCGCCACCGGTTTATTGTCGGAAAATCGCCGGAGATGCAGCGTCTGGTTGCGGCGGCTTACAAGGCGGCGGCTAAGGATATCAACATCCTGATTCAGGGTGAAACGGGCAGCGGCAAAGAGGTCCTGGCCCGTTTCGTGCATGCCGCCAGCAACCGGTCCAGAAAGCCCTTTGTTGCTGTAAATTGCGGCGCCCTATCGGAAAACTTGCTCGAAAGCGAGCTGTTCGGACATGAAAAGGGTGCATTTACAGATTCCGTTAGCCGTAAACGAGGCATATTTGAGCTGGCCGACGGGGGTACGTTGTTCCTCGATGAAATTGGCGAGGCCAGCCAGTCTTTACAGGTCAAGCTGCTGCGTGTCCTGGAAAACGGTGAATTTATGCGTATTGGCGGTGAAGAGTTCATTAAGACTAATGTCAGGGTCATCGCCGCCACAAATATAGATCTAAAAGAAAGAGTAAAGGATAAAACTTTTCGCGAAGACTTGCTTTATCGTCTGGAAGTTGTTAATTTAACACTGCCGCCGCTGCGGACACGCCCCGGAGACATACCAGAACTGGTAGACTTCTTTTTAAAGAAGTATGCCCAACAGGAGGGGCGCCAGGTTTTACAAATTTCCCCCATATGCCTCCGTATTCTTCAGGCCTATCACTGGCCGGGCAATGTCCGCGAACTGGCCAAAGCCATTGAACAGGTGGTGGCGCTGTGTGAAGACCCCGTCATTATGCCGCGGCATATGATTGGCTTGCTGTTGCATAAAAAACCAGACGGGCATCAACCGGAACGCTTGCCGGAAGATGAACCGGAAGATGAAAAAGAGAAGTCCATGGATGATGTGGTTTCGGCCCCTGTCAGATATCTGCAAGCTTGTCTGGCAAAGGACCTTGACTGGGATCATCTGCCCCCGGACCAATTGCTCCTGGCCAACAAACTGGCCAGGTCCCTGATTCATCATTTAGAGCGGATACTTGCGAAACGTAAACTGGCAGAAGGAGAAGCACCGGGTTTAAAGGATCTGGAAGGCAAGTTCATTGCCGAAACACTGCGCTATTATAATCATAACATTTCCCTCACAGCCCGTGCCCTGGGGATTGCCAGGAGCACCCTTTACCGCAAGATTAAAAAATACAGTTTGCAAGAAGATGTTTAAAAGGCAGCCTGTCCTGAATTAGGGCAGGCTGTAGCATTTCGCTTCAGGAGTTTGGCCGGCATGTTTGTATGGAACAGGGATTTATTAGTCATGAGGCTTAAAAATAATCTTCAAGTTTAAAGCCAAATAAATTTTTGCAAGTATCATTGCCCATAAACCCTGATACTGGGGAAGAGAGCAGCACATTTTTAAAAAATTCCGGAACATTTTGAAAGTGCTTTTGATGTTTGGTACAGGGATTGCATTAGTGTTAATTACAAGACAGATATTGATGACAGAATAAAAGAGGTTTACGGTTTATTGGTATTTATTTATACAACTTCTTAATTTGCCGGCCATAAAGATCGCAGCAAGAATCAAGTTTAATTCCGGTATTGTGTTCTTGTAATGTTTGAGCTATGAAGGTTCTATCCTGACATAAGATATGAGTAAGATCATTGTGGCTTTTTTATTCCTGCAGGGATAAATAATAAAAAAGGAGGGAGGCAGAAGAAGTCCTGAGTTTTATTCAGCATATCTACAGTAAGGGTTTATTGGTGTGGTGTGTTTTAGTAAAGGATTTAGCAAAGAATTAGTACATTTAATTAAAAATACGTAAGGAGATGAGAAATATGGCATTGGCAGATCAAGTCTACGGATTTTTTATTCCTACTGTTACATTAATGGGTGTCGGTGCGGTTAAAGAAACAGGTAACCAGGTCAAAACACTGGGTTGCAAAAAACCTCTGATTGTTACTGATAAAGGCCTTGCAGCCCTTGGCGTGGCTGAAAAAATCAAAGGTTATGTGGAAGAGGCCGGCGCTTCAGCAATTATTTTTGACGGAGCGGAGCCGAACCCGACTGATATAAACGTACATGACGGCCTCAAAGTTTTTCAGGACAATAAGTGCGATTCAATAATCTCCCTGGGCGGCGGAAGCTCCCATGACTGCGCCAAAGGGATCGGCATCGTTTCCACCAACGGCGGCCACATCCGTGATTACGAAGGGGTCGACAAGTCCAGTAAACCAATGCCTCCGTTCATCGCCATCAACACCACTGCCGGCACTGCCAGCGAAATGACCCGCTTCTGCATCATCACCAATACCGATACACATGTTAAAATGGCGATTGTGGACTGGCGTGTAACTCCAAATGTTGCCATCAATGACCCCGTTATGATGGTAGGGATGCCGCCGGCTCTGACCGCCGCCACCGGCATGGACGCCCTGACCCACGCTGTGGAAGCCTATGTTTCCACTATCGCCACTCCAGTTACTGATGCCTGCGCCCTGAAGGCTATCCAGCTCATATCGGAAAACCTGCGCAACGCCGTAGCCAACGGGCAAAATATGGAGGCCCGGGATAAAATGGCCTATGCCGAGTACCTGGCTGGAATGGCCTTCAACAACGCAAGCCTGGGCTATGTCCATGCTATGGCTCACCAGTTGGGCGGCTTCTACAACCTGCCCCATGGTGTCTGTAACGCTATCCTGCTGCCGGCAGTTGAAAGCTTTAACCTGATTTCCAATCCCAAGCGCTTTGCCGATATTGCCGCAGCCATGGGTGAGAATATTGAGGGACTGTCCGTGCGTGATGCCGCCGACGTAGCCATTGCTGCCATTAAGAAGCTTTCTGCTGATGTTGGTATCCCTGCAGGTCTTAAGGAACTGAACGTCAAAGAAGAAGACTTCGAAGTTATGGCCAAGAACGCCATGAAAGATGCTTGCAGCTTTACCAATCCGCGCATTGCTACGCTGGAAGATGTAATCGGAATCTTTAAGGCGGCAATGTAGTGGAATAAAATGTAGTTAAATAAATTGAATTAATAAGCGCGGGGCCAGGCTTACACCTCCATGGAACCCCGTTCAAGAAAGGTCCTTATACTAACAGGCGGTATAAGGACCTTACTTTTTTCAAAAAAATATCATGGACAGGGACGATAAACTCTGCTAAAATATGATAAAAATGATAATCCATTCAGGTAATTCCGGCATTCGCCGGGATTAAGAGGGAACCGGGTGAAAGTCCCGGACGGTCCGGCCACTGTGAGTGGGTAGTGGCTCTCCTGGAATGCCACTGGGTAAATAATATGCCCGGGAAGGCGGGGAGTACGCGTTGATCCATGAGTCAGGAGACCTGCCTGAATGATTTTGCTACAGGGCTTTCCTCTGAAAAGCCGGTGGTGATAATAAGGCATTTATAAAATGTCTTGCCTTTATCAAGAACAACCCCGGTTTTTAGCAAGCCGGGGTTATTATTATGTTGAAATAGAAGTCCTCTTGTTAATTCTAAAAGAAAGTTAATAAGACATTATATAAATAATCAGGTGACTCCGGCATTCGCCGGGGTTAAAAGGGAACCGGGTGAAAGTCCCGGACGGTCCGGCCACTGTGAGTGGGTAGCGGCTCTCCTGGAATGCCACTGGGTAAATTATATGCCCGGGAAGGCGGGGAGTACGCGTTGATCCATGAGTCAGGAGACCTGCCTGGTTATTTGATAACCGCCTTCCGTTGAAAGTGCAGGGTTATTTTTGTTGGTCGATTACAGCCAAGCAAAAGCCCGGCTGCCCGAGAAAGGCAAACGGGCTTTTATTGTACCTCCTCCTTATTACTTAACCCGTTTTTTTAAAAGGCGGGTAACTTTTAAAATAATGTTTTTTATATAAAAAACTTGTTTAATCAGTCATTGAGCAGGAGAAAAAGGCGCAAAAGGTGATTCAAGGATTTGCCGCGTGTATTTTCTTAGGAAGGGAGGACCGGGAAAATATTAATTCAAATTAAGGAGGGGAAAAAGTCATATGCTGTTTAACTTCTGCCTGGGCGCAGGCATTGTTACCCGTTTGAAAGGGCTGAAAAGACGGGTCGCAGGGAAAAAGGGTACATTGATTACAATGTTTCTAATTCTGTGCTCCTTTGCGGCAATCCTTGGTACTTCGACCAAAACATCTTGTGCTGACAGCAGCGGCAAGTTAACAGCCGCTGAGATGACAGCCGGGGCAGTGGATTTTATCCATAAGGAATATATGAATTATAAAGATATCGACGGGTATTCAGCCTATGTTTTAAATCTGGCTGGAGAGGATCTGGCTTCCGAAAAATGGACGCGGGATAATGAAACATTGAAGTCTAAGATAACGAAGCTGGCAGGCTTTCTCGGGGACAGCAACAGTTTGATTACATACATAATTAACACCCAGAATGCTGATGGTAGCTTCGGTCCCTACGCGAACGAGTATGGTAGCAAGGTCCCGTTACAGGCCCTGGCTGAGATTAGGAATGACTTGCCCGGCACCGGTCTGGAAGAGCAGGTAAATTATTCCCTTGCTCTAGCTGTAAACTACTTTAAGAACGGCTACTGCAGCGGGAACATGCCTTATTCCGCAGATGGCTGGAATTTTGACTACCGCTGTGCGGAGGCCCTGGCTGCAGCCGGTGAAGATCTTGCGGGCAGCGACTGGTTTAACGGCAGCACTACTTTAATGGAAGAGGTTTTAGCTTCGGCCCACGCAGCAGCAGAAAATCCAGAAGAAAGTGACGCTGTTCGCCTGGCCAGGGAAATCTCCGTGGTTCAGGCAGTTTATCCTGACTCTGAAATCATTGATATCCTGGCCGGCGCCTTGATTGCCAAGGCGGACGAAAGCGTACCGGGGCAATTGCATTTCGGCGGCAGTGTTTACGATCATGTTCTTGTTTTGACCGCCCTCGGCAAGGCAGGCAAGCTCGGTCTTATTGACCAGGATCAAGCCCTTGCCTATCTCAACACCTTTAAAAACGACCATTTTAACAGTTGGGGCCAGCCGGCCGGGGCGGCCTGGGGCGGCTACGACCCGGAGGAACCTGATTTAACGGCGCAGGTATTGACGGCCTTAAGTTACTTCGATGATGCGGACAGACCTGGCAGCAGCGTTCACAGCGCCATTGCAGACGGCCTGGCTTACCTGGCCGATATTCAGGATAGCGATACGGCGGCTATCAATGCACCCTGGGACAGTACCCTGGCCAGCGCCGAGACGCTTATAGCCTTAAAATCAATAGGCAAGAGTTTTGACGAATATGCCGGGGCATCATCAATCTGGGTCAAGCAATCAAGGACAAAAACCATAGCCCAGTGCCTGCTTGCCGTGAGCTGTTGGAGCAGCGAAACGGCTACCCGCGATCACCTGGCCGCTTTGCTGGCCGGCCGGCAGAAGGCTGACGGCGCAGGCCAGGGTTCCTTCGAAAACAGTATCTACAGCGATATGTGGGCTTACATCGCTCTGGCTGAGGCCGGCCGGCTCAACAGTATCG
>JAKPTB010000140.1 GCA_029555205.1 Bacillota bacterium | reverse complement strand
CGTAGATTTCTTGCCTCTCAAGTTTATCTTTCATGGGGTAGAAAAGCACCTGGATCAGGACCTACCAGCTTTCATTTATAACGATGTAACTTACGTTCCCGTACGCTTTGTGGCTGAGGCATTGGGTCAGCCGGTGGTATGGGATGGAGATAATTTAAGTATATTTATTGGTGATAAAAATGCTGGGAAACAAAAAATCATTATCGGGACGGATGCAACGTACCCTCCGTTTGAATACAAGGATGAGACAGGAAAATATGTTGGTTTTGATTTGGATATGATGGCGGCAATAGCTGAAGCATCTGAACTGGAAATAGACTTTAAACACATACCCTTTGACGGTTTAATACCAGCTTTACAAAGCGGTCAAATAGATGCTGTTGTTTCTGCTATGACAATTACCGAACAACGAAAATCGGTGATGGATTTTACAGAGCCATATTTTCAATCGGGATTGGTTATCACAGTCCGTTATGAAAACAATAACCTCGACAGTTTACAGGCTCTGAAAGGCAAGACTATAGGCGTCATGCCGGGTACTGTAGCACAGGCATACGCTTTTAAGATACCGGATGCAAAAGTGATATCATTTGGAAGCTGGGAACAAACCTTTTTAGAATTAGAAAAAGGTACGGTTGAAGCAGTAATAAGCGATTATCCATTAGCCGCTAATTTTATCAAAAAAGGCAACAACTTAAAGATAGTAGGGGAGGAATTTGCTGTTGAGAATTACGGCATTGCAGTATCCAAAAACAACCCGGAACTTCTTAGAAAAATAAATTCAGGTTTGCAAGCAATCAAGGAAAACGGTCAATATGACATAATTTATGAAAAGTGGTTTAAAGAGCAAGATTAAAACCGGGTGGCTCCAGACCACCCGGTTTAATTGAATCATGTTTCTTGGTATTGGTTCAAGCAAGCTGAAGGAAAGAGATATGTTGACTATAGAGATGATTAAGGCCCGGGCAATTCCCATATTAGAAAGGTATGGTGTTAACCGTGCTTATCTATTTGGTTCATTTGTGCGTGGTGAACAAAACCAGAATAGCGACATCGACATTTTAGTTGAGTATAAAGCAGATGCAGAACAAACATTGTTCAAAATAGTAGAATTAAAGTACGAATTAGAGGCTAGCTTGCAAAGGAAGGTGGATGTATTAACAGAAACTGCTATTTCACCCCACATTAGGCCATATGTTCTACAGAATAAGAAGGTAATTATGTGATGGATGATTTGACCTATGTCCAACCGGGGTTGCTTCCACTATTATGAAGAAGGTAGCCTCGGCTCATTATCTGGCTGAAAGGGGCGATCGATTACCCAAGTATCTTAACAAGGACCTATCTATTCTATATGAAAGTAATTCAATCATTAAACAGTTGTCTCATCAACCACCAGCGCACCGATTCTACGGCCGGCAAATAGGAGCGCGGTAATTAAAATAAGCGTACCAAAAATATAAGGTAAAGTAATACCAACGCCATAAAGCGCCCCCCCTGTAACAGGTCCCAGCATCCGGCCCAGGCTGCCGAAAGATTGGAATATTCCCAGAGAAGCCCCTTGACTATGGGTGCTTTGCCTGGTAACTAAACTTGTGCTGGTAGGTCCCATAAGTGCAGTGCCTGCCATGAAAATGATACTCGCAAGCACAATCAAAATTTTATTAGGGGCAAGTAGAATAAAGATGAAACCCGCGGCGCTCGAATACGCACCCGCCTTCATGATGCCGACATCTCCAAACTTCTTGACGAGTTTACCAATCAACCCGCCTTGAACAATAGCACTGGCTATTCCGGTAAGCATAAAAACCGAGCCCATTTCCTTGGGACCAAAGCCGACCCTTTCAGCAGCAAACAATGCGTAGGTTGTTTCAAACATTGCCATGGTAAAACTTAAGATAAAGTTAAAGGCAAAGAGGACAAAACTCGGATTGTGGACCACTGACCAGCTCAATCTCGGAGTTTCCCGTGTTATGCCCTCCACAGGTTTTTTTAAAGTTTCCGGCAGGAGGGCCCAGGCAAAGGGGAGCACAAGCAAAGCAAGACCTCCAGCAACGAAAAAGGGCAGGGTAATATTGTAATCTCCGATCCATCCCCCAAGGACCGGGCCAAAGATCATACCGAGCCCCGCCGCGGCTCCGATCATACCCATACTCCTGGAACGGTCGGCCCCTTCAGTGATATCCGATAAATAAGCCATCACGGTAGGTAATGTTGCAGAAGATATCATTCCTGACAAAGCCCGGAAGGCGATCAACAAGGGTATATTGCCCGCTATACCAAAGAGGAAGAACGTCAGACCATAACCACCTAAACCAATCAAGAGTACAGGCCGCCGGCCTATTCTGTCCGATAACCTTCCCCAAAACGGTGCAAAGAAAAACTGCATGATTGAGTAGGATGCCATAAATATTCCCAGTGAGAGAGCCCCTCCACCGAGTCCGGTAAAGAGGAACGGTAAAATAGGGATGACGATTCCAAAGCCAATCATCACCAGGAATTGAACGGTAAACAATATGATCACGGGACGAACAATTTGTTTTTGCATAGCATCTCCTATGAGTGTTTTTCAATGTTTGCTTCTAGTATAGAAATCAGGGATTGATCCCTGATAAGCCGGGGAATCTTGACCTGGGTTACGGAAGCTCCCCGTTTAATAAGTTTCTGACGAACTTTTTGGAAGGTCCCATGTTGAACCAACTTTACCTCGCAAGGGGAAATCCGGTTCCCTTCAACCCCGGCCCCATAACGTGGATTTGCCTGTTTAAGGCAGCTTTCCAAAGTATTACGAAAAGTTGAGATTTCCGTAGAGCCCCTCCGATCAGGCGAAATCTCCAAATAGAAATTATAGTGACCAGTAGTTGTGCCTAAGTCCAGGGTGGTTGTGTAATCTTCAATCGCAGTATTTGTCTTAAGTGCCATGCTGAGTGCTTGCTGTACTGCTGCTTCTGAGGTTTTCTCGCCTGTTAAATTTAATAGCTGCCCTTTACGGCAGATGAATTCAACGATTGGACTGGTGTTATAAATGCCTGCCACCTTAATTATGTCCTCCAGACGATAACGGTACAATCCCGCCCAGGTCGTCACAACAATTTCGTAGGCCTGCCCCACCTGAAGTTGGTCCAAATCAAAAGTCGAGGGCTCCTCCAGGTCATTGTCCTCAAGCGGAATAAATTCAAAATACGCAGCCCGCGGGGCAATGACATAAGTTGGCTGATTAACCTCAGGCGCCAACCCAATCAAAGCTTCTGTCGCACCATAAATCGCTGAATAGATTGGTGTATTTCCAATAAAGTACTTTAGCTTGTCCTCATAGATGCTAAAACTGCCTCCACAGACACAGGAAACATAGCTTAACTCCGGCCACAGACGGGAAGCGATACCTTCCATCCCCCGCTCCAGTTCTTTCTGTATTTCTGAGCCCCTTTGAGGATTTGCCTTTAATTTTTGATCAAGAAACACTTTTATCTCAGGGTCGAGGTATAACTCCCTGGATATATGACCCTGTGTAATATCCTCAGCGAGTTGGCTCCCCTTTTGAGAAAGTACACCAAACAGTTGAACGATACCAGAAGAAAAGGGAGACATCATATAGGTTAGATTTTGTTCAGTCAGAGCAAAAAGCAAATGGAGATAGTTTGCCGTATCTTGTTCAGGGATAGCAAGAACCTCCGGGGGAGAAGTCCAGAAATAAGGAAGCACCTTTCTCATCGATTGAGCCCCGCCGGAAGTTGCTGCGCCAGTTGGGATTCCGCCAGGGGTGCTCCCCGATTGAAGCATATTCATCAAAAGCAGGCCCTTTCCCCCATTTCTCGCTGCTTTAAGAGCCTGCCTCAAAAGTCCATGCTGAATAAACATCATTGCCATATTAACTGACTTGCGTGAATGCGCTGTCACCGGGATTTTTTTTTGTTTCCCCGTCGTCCCGGAACTAAGGCCAAAGTACAAAACCGGGTCGGCAGTCAAGACCTTTTCTTTACCGGCTGCAATCCCGTCAATATAAGGCTCATAGTCTGCATAGGCGGTCAGTGGTACTTCGCGTTTAAATTTGACGGTATCATGGATTTCTGAAAAACGGTACATCTGCCCGTAGACCGTTTCTGAATTTCCCTTGAGGATCTCCCGGAGTGTTTTACGATTCACTTCTCCAGCCCGGAGAGTATCATTCCTAAACTTCTTGTAAGAAGCGTCCGCGGCCAACGCATATGTCCAATTCACAGCCCGCTGCATAATTCCCATACTGTCACTCCCTCCCGCCTAACTCCTCTAACACCTTCAAGAACTTTTCTAATGATTGGTTCATTGCTATAATCCCGGGCAGGCCAATTTTATTTATGATATCCCTGTGTTTTTGTTTTTGCTGCTGTTCAAAGGCCTGAAGCTGAGATACCCCTTCTGGTGTGAGCTGGATCAGAACAAGCCGCCGGTCTTCTTCACTTCTGGTCCTGGTAATGAGCCCTAATTTATAAACCCGGTCAATAAAACCGGTAGCCGCCCCCAGGGTGATTCCAAACTGCCCGGCTATTTCTGAAGGAGTCAAGGTACTTTCCCGTTCTAAGAGCTTAAGAAGATACATTTGATGCGGGGAAACCTGGCTGCCTTCAGGCGTAAGATATTTTTGATACTCCTGCCATATTCTCCGAAAAAGGGTAGCTGATTTTTCCAGGATGTCAGCATCACACACAAAATTTTCGCCCATTGTTAACCTCCGTTATCAAAGCACTGAAACAATTATAAGCCCCATAAATAGTTTATGGCAATAACTATTTATTGGGCTTAGTTTAAGGAGGCATGCGAAAATCCCGTAGCAGGTGCAAGAGAAATCTTCGTTTGCTGCGGGATTTGCTATTTTATTGAGGTCAGGGTTAAGGGGTAAGGAATAATTCTATAAAATTTCCCTTGTAATTATTATGGTAGAAGATATGAGATAAATTATCTTGTTTCATCTAATAATATTTTGAAAGGAGAGAATTTTATGTTAGAAAACATTTTATTTAGAAATGCGAGAATTGATGATTTGCCAATTATTGTCGATATTTATAATTCAACTATTCCATGTAGAATGGTAACTGCTGATACTGAACCTGTATCAGTGGATGATAGATTGGCCTGGTTTAATGAACATAATCCTGAAAAAAGACCGTTGTGGATAGTAGAGTATAGAGGTAAACCATGTGGTTGGGTAAGTCTTCAATCTTTTTATGGAAGGCCAGCCTATAATGCAACTGCTGAAATAAGTATTTACCTTCATGAAAATTACAGGGGTAAAGGACTTGGTAAAAAAGTTTTAACCAAGGTCATTGAAGAATGTCCCAAGTTAGAAATTGATACGCTACTTGCCTTTATCTTTGCACACAATGAACCTAGCATTCGGTTATTTTTAAATCCTGGTTTTGAGAAGTGGGGATTCTTACCGGAAATTGCGGAATTAGATGGAATAAAACGTGATTTAGTGATTTTAGGGAAAAAAATATATTAGCGTCTACATAGAAATGAACTAAACGGCACTGCAAGCTGTACAAAACATACCCCCGGCAGTCCCGATCACCGCTTAAAGGGATGCTTGTACCCAGTTCTTGAAAATCTTTATTTACGTGGCCGGGAGCTAGCCAATGATTTGCTCTTTATGTGTATCTGCGTACCTGTTAGCGGGATTTGAGTTGTTTACCCCATATCAAGAATTTTAAAGCCTCACCTCAACTCCATTTAAAGTTGCAAACCTTACCGGAATAGTATATACTTTGTATAAACATAATTTTAAAGGGTGGTTACACGAATGCAGACTCAAATTGCAAAATGGGGAAACAGCTTGGGAATCAGGATACCCAAGTGGATGGCCGAAAAAGCAGGGCTCGCTGAGGGAATCCCGGTTGTCCTCGAGGTGGAACAGGATGCCATCATTATTCGCAAAAAAGCATATACTCTGGAAGCCCTGCTCTCCCGAGTCACTCCCGACAACCTCCATACTGAAACAGAAACAGGCCGTCCAGAGGGAAAAGAAATATGGTGAAGGGTAAGGGAATTTACATCCCTGAACGCGGCGAAATGGTATGGTTGCAGTTTAACCCGCAAGTCGGCCACGAGCAGGCAGGGAGGCGACCGGCGTTGGTTATCTCCCCGCGGGCGTACAACGAAAAAGTTGGTCTGGCCCTCATGTGCCCGGTAAGCTCTAAAAGAAAGGGGTATCCTTTTGAGGTATCTTTGCCGGATGGATTAAAAGTATCAGGCGTTATCCTCGCAGATCAGATTAAATGCCTGGATTGGCAGGCAAGACGGGCAGAATTTGCTTGCAAGGCTCCGGCGGAGGTTATTGCTGAGACCCTTGCCAAAGTCCGCAGTTTACTTGAATGATTGTTAGATGGACAAGGAATTCAAAAAGCGGTGGCGGATAAACTTTGTAGATATAAAAGTTTTGGTGGTTCGTTTATTCCGGTTTTTGAGGTTTTGTTTGGCCCTGGGCTACTTAAGGTTTTAAAGTATTGGTATGATGACATTATGGACCCGGTAATGTTGACTGGGTAATGTTTTACTTTCACCTGAAGAGCCCATGGCTTTTGATGACCGTTTCAGTTGCCGCAAACTTGCAGGAAAGGAAGCCAGTATAAATGAATTTTGTGCCTGAAGCAGTTCCTGAAGCACAGGCTGGAGGACCGGCGCACTGGTTTGTTTTTCGCCGGGAGGAGCTGCTGGTGTGTCTGGAGAGTGGCCTGGCAGTTATTCCATTTACCGCTGACAACCCGGTTCCGGAATTTGAAATGATCCGGAAAATCTATCTGGGCCGCTTGGACGGAAGCCCGTGTTACGCCGTTGAAGTGTCAGGCAATGGGTGCCCTTTACCTGGTACGGAGTTTCTGGGCTTAAGAAAAGTGTCCGGGCTGATGGAGGAAGGCCTCTACAAAATTGCTGGTAGGGCCGGCCAGCTTTTGCACTGGGACAGCACCCACCAGTACTGCGGCAGGTGCGGTGCGCGGACGAAGCCAAAGGCGGGTGAGCATGCCAGATTCTGCCCCCTTTGCGGCCTGACCGGCTATCCCCGCATTTCCCCGGCAGTAATTTGCGTCATCACCAGGGGGAAGCAAATACTGCTGGTCAGGCGTGCCGGCGTGCAATACTACAGCGTAATAGCGGGATTTGTTGAGCCGGGTGAAACACTGGAGGAGTGTCTGCGCAGGGAAGTCCGGGAAGAAGTTGGTATAGAGATTACGAATATCAATTATTTCGGCAGTCAGCCCTGGCCTTTTCCGCATTCCCTGATGGTCGCCTTTACCGCCTGTTATGCCGGAGGCGAGCTTGCCGTAGACATGGTGGAAATCGTAGAGGCAGGGTGGTACACGGCAGGGAACCTGCCCGGCCTGCCGCCTCACTTCAGCATTGCCAGAAAGCTCGTCAACTGGTTTGTTGAAAACTTTGCGGAATAGATTAAAATGAGCTCTTAGAGTTTATTGGGGCCAGCCCGGGCGGCCTGAAAAAGCCTGGAAACATAACATAATAGATAAATTACAACTTGGCGGGGAGCATGCTGTTTAGAGTGTGTTAAGGCCTGGTGACTTAAATACAGTTACAGCCGGGAGTGTTAGATGAAGGATAGGGGAATCCGGCCTCTGGCCAACCTTGAAAAGGTGCGGGGTATTAATCTGAATTAATTAGTTATTAGACACTCATGCCGCTGACGCGGTACCAGCAGGAGGATGAAAAATGTCTATTTTAAGGACAGCACCGCTGGTTATTTGCACAAAAGGGTTTGGGTTGTAATATCGGAAAAGATCTCCAAATCGTCCGTTTTTACCACATGAATCACACCGGAGAGCGCGGCGCTTTGCGGAGAAAGGCTGGTCAGGATATTTTCCATTTCCAAAACCCATTCCGGATTAAATACAACATCCTTATCTCCAACAAAAATCGCCGCGTAAAAGATACCGGTTTCCACAAGATCCTGAAAGAAATGAGTTCCGTAGGACAACTCCGGTACGAGTCCTGCTTCCGGGCTGGCAACCTCGCAAATAACCGACATATTGCACAGCTCAGTAAAATGTACCGGGACTCCCAGGGACGGCGTGGTGGTTCCCAACCTGCCGGGGCTGATTAACATGACGTGTTTCCCTTTTAGGATAGTGTTGATAAGTCCGATCTGCCTGGCGACGGCATACTTATCCTGTTCCTTGAGCCCAAGGTAAGGTTTTGGATCAATGTAGACTACGTAATCTAGCGGTAGCCTGATGTTGCCTCCCATAAAACTGCCCCTGGAATAAAAGAAGCAGTCCTCTTTGTTGATTGGTTCGGGCAGTACAACTGCTTTTCCCAGGCCCCTGGTCTGTAAAGGGCGGCACTGTAAAAGATTAACCTTATACCGGCCATCCGGGGTTAAATTTACAGTAAACTCTATATCTACAGGGTAGTCATAGGTTTTTGCCAGCAAATGCAGCATATCCTTCATATATACTGTAAAATCCGTATTTTTAAATAATCCGTTAAAATTTAAAAGATAGGGAGTTGTTCTGCCGGTAAATCCCAATTCCCGCATTTTTTTTATTCTTTCATAATCGGGTTCCACAAAGAGTTTGCTATCCGTTTTAATGTCACTGGCCAGTACGTCTTCCAGGTTTTTATTTGTTAGCGTATTATCCTGCAGGCTAAGCAGGTCAACCTTGTGCTGGGAAAATTTTTGTTTGTCACCATAGGCGACAGGGGGTGTGCGCAGCGGGTTGTCCAGGCACACTAGCCGCGGGTAATCCCCGTCCACCCTGTTCACGGCACGTGTGCCGAGCCCGAATACAAGTCTGAGCATGCCGGCGTTCATATCGACGTTTTTGTCCCATACATAGAGATTGGTGGAATCACCTACACCGGCCATGTGCGGAAAGAAGTAATTACCGTGATAATCGCCCGATACGCGCTGAATCAGCAGGGCCATCTGCTCGTCGCGTTCAACCAGCCCCCTGCGTACCCTGTAATTCAGGGCATCCTCGTTCATGGTACTGGCGTAAACCAGGCGCACTGCCTGCTCAAAAGCTTCGTAACGTTCCTCCGGAGTGCCCTGGTTGACGCAGAAAACGCTTTCATATTTTCCAGCAAAGGCATTGCCGAAATTATCCTCTAAGAGGGAGCTGGAGCGCACGATGATGGGTGACTGCCCGTAATACTCCAGCATGTACTGGAGCTGCTCCTGGATCATTTCCGGAAATTTTCCTTTCAGCAGCTTTTCCCTTAATTCCGGCGCATATTTAAAATAGCCCTCCCTTGTTTTTTGTTTCGTCCTGAGTTCCCAACAGCCGTTTTGCACAATATAGGTGTAAAAAATATCTGAGCCAAGGTAAAATGAATCGTGTTCCTCCAGGAAAGGGATAAATCGTGTTCCTCTTTCTTTTTTCAAAATATTTCTGGCCAGCAGCATCCCTACGCTTTTCCCGCCGATAAACCCCGTACCGATCACCCTTGAGGCAATTTGTAAAACATCCTCCAGGCTGAAGTATTTTTGGCAGAGCGCATACATCCTTGATCCTTTTCCAACCAAAAGCGGCAGTAAAAGCTCCTTTTGAGCCTCCTGTTGTTCCTGGGAGAGTGCAAGGGCCTCCCTGGCCTTTTGAAAGGCTATCTCCCAGTAATCCATTTTTTTACTGCTCCAGCTATAACTGGAGAATAGTTCGGAAGCATGGGCGCTGGAGGTAATACAGACAGCATCCTGCCCTTCAATTAAATGAGGTAAAAACATGGTGGGCGAGTACCTCTGCCATGCCTTTAAGGGATGAATGTAGAAATTTCCTTTTACCGAGTATATGTCCAGCAGTAGCTGTGTTGTTTCACGGATGCGCGCAATGGTGCCGTAGGTATGGGCATTGCGGAACACGGCAAAGTAGGCAATTGTGTTCAATTCATAGAGAAGCGGGCAAGTTACCTGAAAAAAATTACCAATCATTAAGTCAGAATGCCAAAACCGCAGCAGTTCAGACAGGCAATCAAAAACGTAAAAGGCCTTTTTGCCTTCCAGGGCAATTAAGTGACGCACATTTGTGGCGAAACTTTCAAAACCTTCCCCGGCTTCCAATGGCCATACCTTTACGACGCTGGTGTCGTCGAGGAGCGGCTCATGGCTGCCGAAGCGGACATAAATCAGCTTTCTGCCATCCCGCCTGGCCTGTTCGACAAAAGGGGCAACCAGGTGTTTGTAATCAGCAATACTGTCAACTTGCCAGACCACATTATCTCCCAGCCGGAGCATGTCGATTACCCTGTCCAGGCCGTTCAGCCCTGTACTGACCTTATCGTGCATTCCCATTTTAAAGCTCCTTCAAGTCATATCCGGGGCGGTTTTAACTATTTACCAGCTTTACTTAATTATAAGTTTAAAGCTTTTTCGTTAAAATCTCCATCTCTAGATTGAGATTTCCCGGCCCGCCTCTTTAATTCGCTCCTGGGATTTCCACAATTCCAACCTGTGTGGCCTCTCTGTCTGAAAGGTTTTTAAATAAGAATATGGGTATAACGTGCACTCTTCACAATAGTCAATCCTTTTTTAAGCAGCGCACTTATACTTCTTGCAGATATTCTCACAATAATAAGAGCCTTTATGCGAGCGGCAGCGTTACCCTGCAGCATCTCAGGCGACTGGCCGGTACGCCCTGACATCTGGATTGAATTAGTAAAATGCCGGCATTATTCTGCAGGAAATACCGCATGGGCCGGCAAACTTTTAATCTAAATCTGGTGAGTGAGGAGGTTGAAGCGGGTTTAATCATGAACAGGCCGGATTTTGAATGGTACAGGTCATTGTTTCTTCAGTGCATGTCTAAATTCAAGGAATGGGATATTCCAGATTGTTGCGGTAAAAAATGGCTTGAACTGAACGATGAGGATTCCAGACGCCAGTTGCTTGAAGCAGTCAGCGCAGAGCTGAAGAAAAGCTGCGGTTCTGCCTTCGAGGTTAACAGAAGGCTTTTATCGGTGGACGGCCCGGTTGAAAGTGTAATCATTCAGACATTTCATGAGTTTAACACGATTTACCTGATGAATAGAATCAATGAGAAAATAATGGCAGCCAGATTGGGACAGGACCACGCCTCCGAAAAGATTAAAAATTAAAAATATTTTTAAAAAATTTGCTTAAGGAAGAAGGAATTTTCGAGAGTTAGTTGAATATGTTTTAGTAGAGGTTGGTAAACAGCCAATTTTGCCGGGCTGTTTTTATGAACCGACCTGATGCAATGGTTTTTGGGGGTATTAAAGAAACAAGTTTTCGATCAGACGCCGGTATTATTACCAGGAGGTTTGAGGCGAAAGCTTATCGTAGCCTTGTTTCTTTGACCATCCATAAACCATTTTTATTTTCCACAGGAAGGGAGTGATGTAAAAAGCAGATCTCAGTTAGACAACCGGCGCGCGGAAGTACTCATTTTACGATCATATTTATTATTTTGGAAGCCCGGTAGTTAGAATCATGCTTTAAAAAATTATTAAACTCTACGGCTTAACGCGGACAAGAGCCAAAAAGCGGGAAGCAGTAACTACAAGTACAAGGGGATAGACAAAGAAAGGAAGTGAAATTATGCCTAGATGGGTTCCTCTTTTAGGTGGAGTGCTGGGCAGTACTACCTGCGGATTGTTGCTTTACGCCTTCAGCGTTTTTATCAAACCCCTGAGGGGAGAATTCGGCTGGACGGCCACTGAAGTTCAGCTGGCTTACGCTATTGCCGTACTGATCTTCGGTCTGATGACTTTCCCCGCCGGCAAATTGAGCGACAGGTTCGGTCCCCGGCCGGTGGTGGTTATCGGAGGCGCTATCCTCGGTATCGGTTTCTTCATGGTATCGACGATCAAATCTGCTTCGGACTTAAGTCTACTGTATATATACTATGGAGTTATTGCCGGCTTTGGTGGCGGTCTTGTTTATCTGCCGCCGATTTCCACCGCTCCCAAGTGGTGGCCCGACCGGAGGGCGCTGGCCACCGGTCTTACGGTTGTCGGTCTCGGCTTAGGTTCGTTTATCATGGGGCCCCTGGCCACATCACTGATTAATAATCCAAGTATCGGAGGCGGGAGTGCGCTTCCTGTATTCAGGTATGTTGGTATTGCGATGTTTATTATGGCTATCGTCGCCGGGCTTTGCCTGCAGAATCCGCCTCCGGGCTACAAGCCTGCCGGTTGGAACCCGCCCGCGCCGAAGGCCGGCGCGCCTAAGGTTGGCCGGGACTACACTTTCGGAGAAACAATCAGGACAATCCAGTTCTGGATGCTCTACTTTGCTTATTTCTGCGGTTCCTTTGCCGGTCTGATGGTTATCGGGGTCATTGCCGCCCACGGTATTAATGAAATGAACAAAGAAGCGGCTGCCCTGGCGGGGGTTGCCGTCAGCGCGCTGCCCAAGGAAGTAACAGCGGCTATCGCCATGCAGGCTGCTATCGCAACCAGTTGCCTCAATGCCGCCAACGCGCTGGTCCGGGTTTTGATCGGCGCTATTGCAGACAAGACAGGAACGAGGATCTGTTTCCTGGTTACCTTTGTTCTTCAGGTAGTTGCCATGCTGGTGCTGTTCCCGGTAGGCAAGGCCCTTTTCCTCCTTTGTGTTGTGGCCATTATCATCGGCTGGAACTACGGCGCCATGTTTACCCTGTTCCCGGCCACTTGCCTGCAATACTTCGGCCCGACGGCACAGGGCTCCAACTACGGCCTGCTGTTCACCTCCTGGGGTATAGCCGGATTTGTGGCGAACTTAATTGCCGGTAGAATGTTTGATATCTTTGGGACTTACATGATGTCCTTTACTATCGGCGCAGTTTTAGTTGCGGCCGGTGTCATCGCCCTGGCCATCACCAAGCCGCCGGCAAGGCTGTCAGCCTAAAAGCGGCCGGCCTTGATGCTTGACACTGACAGAAAGCGCCCTGCTTCAAGCAGGGCGCTCCCTCAAGGGATGACCAAACAGCTGTAACTAACCTTGCCAGGTCATTCAAAACTAACGGGAAATGTCCCCGGAGACAACACCCGGGGGATCTATGACGATCAAAAGTAATGAAAAAGGGCGCTTGCCGGGCGCCCGATACAGGGGTATTAATTTTAGTAGTTTTTTTTCTAATGAATAAGCCGGATTATTCTTTTATCTTCTTCTTAACGAAGTATCCCTGGGGATCAATCACCTCCCGGATTAGCCTGATTTCTTCAACTGTCGGGGGCTCGAACTCGTAAACATCACTGGGGATGATCAGTTCAAACCCCGTGGCGTCCTGAACGCTTTTAACGGTTTCACCGGGAAGGGTGGCGACAAGTTTCATCCGCTTGGTTTCATCGTCAAATCCAAGGATAGCCTTGGTTGTAATTACCCGCTGGGGACCCTGACCAACCAGGCCTGCGCGCCAGCGTGCGTTCGGCGAGCCGTCGAGATAGCCCGGGCTGGTGATATAGCTGATTTTTTCATTAAAACGCCTGGGTTCGTGCACCATTATGATGATGGTGCGTTCGCAGGAGCAAGCCATGTCACTGGCGCCGCCGCTGCCGGGAAGGCGTGTTTTAGGCTTTTGGTAGCCATCCGGAAAGTCGCCCATCATGGTGGAGTTGAGGTTTCCGTAGGGGTCAATTTCCGCTCCCCCGATAAACCCGATGTCGGCATAGCCGCGCTGGGTCAATTCAAAGGCGGAGTTTAAACCCAGCAAATAATTAGCCCGGTACGTGGTCCTGGAGTCCCCCACGGAAAGGGGCAGGCCGCGGCTAAGCTCGGGTCCCACGGCGCCGGCTTCGAAAACCGGGACAATCCCGGGCCCGTGGGTTAACTGGGCCAGGGTAATCGCTACCATGGGCAGGCCGGTGCCGGCAAAAATAACTTTATTATCAGGCAGGGACCTGGAGCCTGCCACAACGATCATTTCTTGAGTGGTAAAATCTTGCGAGTATTTTGTCATTATCTTCACCTCCCTATGATCCTAACACGGTAAAGCCTGCTTCCAGACGAATACCGGGCTCGTTTTTCTGTACATGTTGGAGCTGTTCAAAGGGGAGTTTGTTGATAAATTCGGCAAAATACTCCACTCCAAAGATAAAATGATCGTAGTATTTCTGCAGCGGGGCGGGGTCTCCCTTGCGGAATTTTTCGCACGCTGCTCTGAACTCGCTGATGTGTTTTTCATCGAAGTAATAGAGGCCATGGCAATTGCCCGGATAAGCACCGAAAGGTACTTCAATAACGGCGTCAACTGCAAAGAACGGAATGCTGATCCGGTTCGGGTAGCGGGTCATTTCGTTGTGCTCAATCAAACGTTCGCAGGTAACAATAGTATGAGCGGAGGCCATGGCAATTTCAGGACAGGTATAAAGCGGGCCCTGGATCCGGCAGTTACCGTAAATATCTGCTTCCTGCACGTGAACGATGGCGACGTTCGGGTGAGATGCAGGAAGGAGCATGATCGGCCTGCCGGTGAAGGGGCAATCCATTACAACAGCCCGGTTACGCTGGAGCATGTCGCTTCCCATGGGGCTGCGGCAGGGGATGAAAGGGAGCCCCATAGAGCCGGCCTTGAAGCGGGCGGACATGTTGTAGTTACTCCAGTCTTCAACTTCCAATTTACCTGTTTCAGTCAGGTATCTAAAAAGCGGAGAAATCCCGAAAGCTTCGTGGGCCCAGTAAGCAAGTTCCATTCTTTTGATACTGTTCTTGCTCTCGTCCAGAACCATGGCGCCGGCCAGATACTCGATGGCAAGTCCGGCAGACTGATAGGAAAGGGTTAAGTCCTTTCTTCCCTGCCTGATGATTTCGTGAACGATGGCAATGGGCTGACGGCCGTTGACAAATCCGGCAACGCCGATGTTGTCTCCGTCCTTGACGTACTTTTGCACCGCCTCTTTCAGACTTAATCTTTTGTCCCTTTTTGATTTGTCCTTGTTAGCCAGAAATTGTCTGGCTTCGTCGGGTGATAATCCAGTCCATTCAATCATAAGCTCTCTCCCCACGGTTTCCAGGCCGGTGCAGCAAATTGCCCGGCCTTCTTCCGTCGACTACGGAAGGCAGCAGTTGTACACAAATATAGACTTTGGGTCCTTGTGACTGCTGGAAACCTTCCCCCTTTCTTTTAATATAAATCTTCTGTTTTTTAGAACAATTCACCCACCCATGAAAATATTTTATTGGTTATGTTAAGAAAATTATATTGGCTAATGGAACAGGATTCAATATGTCTTAAAGGACTAGTACCATTGACAGATTTAAAAGAATAAAATCTATGTTATGATTATTACGAAATATTAGCAATATTATGAATCTAGCAATAATTCATTATATTACGACATCAACTGACACAAATATTTTAATAGATAGTTCCCGCTAATTATAGTTGCCTGTTAATTCGGTAACAGTTTTAATCCCCCTTATTTATTTTATTACCGAACAGAATATTTAGGGTAAAGGGTAAGATGTCACAGTTATTGTTGGTACAGACCGGGATAAAAGAGGGACTAGTACCATAGACTGATTGCAGGGTAGTATAAGTGTGGTATAATTTAAAATATTATAAATATTTAGAACTTATATACAATTAAAATTAATTTTGCTTCTCATCTGTTCAGGTGATGTTATGGAAAGTGCGCTTTTTAAGGTATTTTCTCTAACGTGGGGGGTGATGTTAGGGAGAGCTAGTAGGGGAAATATTTTTTATACCGTCTTGGGATAGGAATTAGGAATAGAAATTTTTTAGGGGAGGTAAAAAAATGATAAACACTGTTAGTTCCAAAATTAAGAACATTTCCACCCTGCAGTATAAGGAAAAAAAATTTGAGTATTGGGGCCCGACTCCCGACGAAGCCAGGAAAAAGATGGTGGAAAAGTCCCATGCCCAAAAAGATAAAAGAGTCACCCTAAAGGAAGCTGTAGCAACCCATATTAAAGACGGTATTAACCTTGGCATCGGAGGTTTTGTCAATACCAGGGTGCCTGTGGCCATCATTCATGAAATTATCAGGCATGGCGCGAGGGACCTGACCCTTTCCTTCCAGTCCAATTCCATTTGCCCCGAGCTGCTTGCCGGCGCTATGATCCTGGACCCGGATCGCGTTTCAATCAGGCGTGTAGAGCTGGCCTGGTGGGGCTATGAAATCATCGGTATTGCGCCTCTGGTTAGATATCTGGCAACCAACGGACTTATCGAAATGGATGACTATACAAACTACGGTATGTCCGTAAGATTCAAGGCCGCCGCAATGGGTATTCCATTTATTCCGGTGCGTGACCACGGCGGCTCCGACATGGAATTGGTGAACAGGGGTAAAATGATTGAATGTCCGTTTACCGGCAAGAATGTCTACCTGCTTCCGGCCTGCCACCCCGATGTAGGTATTGTTCATACCAGCGCTGCTGATATGTATGGGAATGCCAGGATTTTTGGCGCCCACTGCACCTGTCCGGAAATTGCCATGGCTGCTACAGCCACGATTATGACCACGGAAAAGATTATTCCCACCGAAAACATCCGGTCTTATCCAAACCTCACCGAGATACCCTATCCCGTTGTGGACACCGTAACTGAGCAGCCCTACGGCTCTTATCCGGGCGCTTCCTACGGCTATTACTGGTTTGACATGGACCACTTGAGGATGTTCCGGAGCCTCTGTGAGGATTTCCGCAAGACGGGCAATAAGGAAGCATTGAAGAAGTACTATGACGAGTATATCTTCAGCTGCGAAACCTATGATGACTTCCTCGAAAAAGTCGGTTATAAGACCCTGAAAAAGTTAAAGGATTTGGATGGCGGTCAGCCTATCATCTTAACCTAAATAATAATATCTGCCTAACCGGATAACTAATTATTAGAGGAGGTAAAAAAATGTCCGAATACACTCCATTTGAAATGATTGCCTATACGGGTTCCAGGGTTCTCGAAGATGAAAAAATTGTTTTTGTTGGTACGGGCCTGCCCATTATTGCTGCCATGCACGCCCAGCTTACCCATGCTCCCAACCTGTATATGATTTATGAAGCTGGTTCACTGGCGCCGATTCTGGAAATGGGGATGCCCCTGTCCGTCGGTGATACCAGGGCCGCCCGCAAGGCCTGCTATCTCAAAGGGCTTTGCGCCGCATTTGAATTGACCCAGAGGGGATGCGCCGACTACGCCTTTATCGGCGGCGCCCAGGTGGATATGTATGGAAATATCTGCTCAACAATTGAAGGGAGTAACTACGACAAGCCGGGAATCCGTTTCCCGGGAAGCGGCGGCGCCGGCGCCATGGCGGCCAACTGCGAAAAGACCATCGCGATTATGGCCCTGGAGAAAAGGAGGTTTGTCAAAAAGCTGGATTTTGTGACAAGCATTGGGTTTGGAGACGGCTCGCCTGATTATCGCGAGAAAGCCGGGGTTATGGGTTCCGGGCCCTACCGGGTAATTACGAACCAAGCCCTCTTTGGTTTTGATGAGGAAACCAAAAGAATGATGCTGCTGGAAGTTAAGCCGGGCAGGACACCCCAGGAAATCCAGGATCTGGTAGATTTCGAATTAATCATTCCCCCCGATGTAAAGGAAATGGCTGAACCCACGGACGAAGATCTGAGGTTATTAAGGGATGTTATTGATGCAGAAGGCTACTTCCTGAAGAGGGTTATCAAAAAGTAATGATAACATTAAGCGAATCCAGCTAAGAGGAGGTGTTGTGTAAAAAAAGGTTTGCGTTATTTACTAAAATTTCTAATTATAAATAGTTAATTATAATATTTTAATATTGTATACCCCCTACTCACCCGCGCCTTGGCAAAAGGCGCACTTTTTTTGCTAATTGCCGGGCTCCAGGAATTTTTCCTGGATGGCCAGAACAGCCGCCTGGGTCCGGTCACTCACGTTAAGCTTCGTCAAGATGCTGCTGACGTGAGCCTTGACTGTACGCAAAGTGATATTTAATCTAAAAGCAATTTCCTTGTTGCTCAAACCATTGACAATTAGTTGAAGGACCTCTTTTTCACGCACTGTCAGCTGTGATGCGTCCTTTGAAGGCTGCTGCGGAGGGGTTCCCTGCACCAGGTTAACCAGTAACTGGTTGGCAATGGATGTGTCAACAAAATAACGCCCCTCGGCCACGCTTTCAACAATCTCTATGAGCTGTTCCGGGGAGCTGTCCTTCAACACGTAGGCGGAACAACCGTCCCGGATGGCCTGGACTACTTTACTGTGTTCATTGTGCACAGTCAGAATAATCACATGAATTGCGGGGAATTTTGCTTTAATCAGCCTGGCGGCCTGGATGCCGTCCATTTTGGGCATGTTGACGTCCATCAAAACCATGGTGGGCTTTAGTTTGACAACAGCCTCCAGGGCATCTTCACCATTTGTTGCTTCGCCAACCACGGGAATGTCGTGCAGTTCCAGAATCATCCGGAGGCTACGTCTTACCAGCGGGTCATCGTCAACCAGCAACATTTTTATTTCACTTTTTAAGAACTCGTTCATATCATTCACTCCGTATAGGTTCGCTTCCTTCAGGACGTTTGTTGTAAACGTGGAGGGTTATGGTAAATTTGGTGCCCCATCCGGATTGACTTTCCACCTGGATGGAACCCCGGTGAGCCTCGATATTCTTCTTGGCGATGGCGAGCCCGAGGCCTGTTCCGCTCTGTTTAGTAGTGAAAAAAGGTTCAAAAATTTTTTGCTGGATTTCCGGCGAGATACCGGCGCCCCAGTCTTCAATGGTGATCACCACCCGGTCAAAGGATGGGTAGGTAGAAATGCGGACGGTTCCTCCGCTGTCTGTCGCTGCTATGGCGTTGGCAATAAGGTTATTGAACGCTTCCTTTAACTTTTCAGCATCTGCCAGGATAATGGGAACCAGTTTATTTAAAGATGTTTCAATAATTACATTATTATTAATCTGTTTTTTATAGTCGAAAACCAGGTTCCTCAGGAGCTCATTAATGTCAACCTCCCTCAACCTCAGATTGCTTTCCCCGGAAAAGTGCAGGAGATCCTCCATGGTCCGGCTTACGCGCTCAACTGCTTCCTTGACGATTTCCAGGTCTTCGTGGAAATTAATTTTCCAGGAGGCTTTTTTTTCAATGGAATAAAGGGAGAGCCGGATTGAAGTGAGGGGGTTTTTAACCTCATGGGCAATAATAGCCGCTGCCCTGCCCAGGGCAGCCAGCCTTTCGGCCTGTTTGACCTTTTGTTCCAGGACTGTTATAATATGTTCCTTTTCCTTCAGCCCTTTCTCATAGGTCAGGGCGTTTTTTACAGCAATACTGATTTGCTGCGCCACAAGTTCCAGCATGCGCAGGTCCCTGAGGGTAAAGTCCCGGCGGCTTTCGGGACGGGTAATTTGAATGGTTCCAATAAAATTATCGCCTAAAAGAATGGGTGCGCCAAGGCCGTAAAGGATGTTTTCCCGTCTGAGGGCGGACTGAAAGTAGGGTGTTTTTTTTATTTCTTCAACCGGGTAAATGTCTGTTGAGCGCCATGCTTTTTTTGTTTCAAGAAGTTTCATAAACAGAAAATTATTTGAGGTGTTATCGGAGAATAGTCTGATCAGTCTTTCACTCAATCCTATGTTAGAATGCAGGTTGATTTTCCCTGTTTTTTCGTGGTAGAAAAAAATACCGCTCTTGTTATGTTGAATTAGTTTTGGCAGGTAGGCGTGAACAGAGTGCAGGATTTCATCCAGATCGAGGTTTGAGGTTACAATATTATTAATCTTTAATAGTATATCAAGCTCGTCCAGGGTAAGTTCCTTTTTATAGTCTCTTCTACTGTCTATCCTGGTGTTTGCCATGAAAGCTCTCCTTCCTTTTCCCTCACAAAAGGATAATTGTAATTACAGGATTTAGACAGGAACAGGCCAGGCAACCAGATCTTTTGGAATGTTAAGATATCCCTAAAAATTCTAAAAATCCTTTGCCATAAAAATTATATCATTTTTTTAAATCCAGTTATACTGGATGAAGCTTTTTACTATTAGAATTTATGGAATTACCGGGGGTAATAATAGTACATGAAAAAAACCGGTATCTTGAAGGAGTGTGACTTATGGCAAGGGAAAGTGATGAAGTGGTCCGGCAAAGGGTGCAAAGGGTTCTTGATCAAAATGCCGAAACCAGTGCCTATGGTCTTAAAGCCAATGTTATCAACGGGGAGGTCCAGTTGACTGGAATTGTTGATACCCTTTCCGAAAAGGAAAGAGTAGAACAAATAGTCTCCGGTATTGAGGGTGTGCAGGGAATTGAAAACGGTGTTTCCATCAGTACCGATGGAGCTTTGGATGACGAGGATGTTACCTTTGAAGTTATGGAGGAGCTCAATGCCGAGCCCCGGTTGGATCTTAAGCATATTGGAGCGCGTTCTGTCAAGGGTACGGTCTTTTTAAAGGGCACGGTGACTGATCCGGAAGAAAGGGATGCTGCCGTCAGCGCCGCTTCCAGAGCCCGGGGAGTGTGGCGGGTTGTCAGCCAACTGGACATGGAGACGGCTAAGGAACCCACCCTGGATGAAATATTCCACAGCCAGGTAAATAATGAAAGGGAAGACAAAAGGTTATAAATCCCCGGCTAAAGAACGAGTATATGGAAGCACTCAAAAAATCTCCTCAAAGGAGATTTTTTGGGGAAATATGGCTTGATTACCCATTTTATTGTGAAGATAATGTAAAATAAGATTATCCTAATAAAAAAAAGAGTATCAGCTGAGAGGAGATGTGCTTTGTTGATCCTTCCCTATGACGGGATTCATCCGCTAATTGATGAAACGGTTTTTATTGCCCCGGGCGCAATTGTGGTCGGGAGAGTGGAAATTGGTGCCCACGCCAGCATCTGGTACAATTCTGTGGTGCGTGGCGATGTCGATACTGTTAAAATCGGAGCCATGACCAGTATTCAAGATGGTTCCATCCTGCACGAGCACGCCGGGTTCCCCCTTTTTGTGGGGGAAAGGGTAACAGTTGGCCACAGGGTTTTACTGCATGGGTGCACCATTGAAGATGACGCTTATATCGGCATGGGGTCGATTGTTATGAATGGAGCCAGGGTTTGTAAGGGAGCGGTGGTGGGAGCGGGGTCCCTTGTGCTCCAGGGGATGGTAATACCCGCAGGGATGCTGGCCGTGGGGTCTCCGGCAAGGGTGGTCAGGGCAATTAAGGAATCCGAGGTGGACAGGTTCTACGGAGCCGTCGGGAGGTACCAAAAAATGGCTAAGATGCATTACCCGGTGATGGAAAAGTAAAGGTTTTTTTAACCTGATCATGATCAGGAGACAAAAGGTAATAATGAAATTAACCAGTAAATCACGCCGGATAAAACAATGGTGATGGGCAGGGTAATCAGCCAGGTTATAACAATCCTTTCTGCTGTGTCCCATCTTACCGAGGAAAAACGCTTGGCCGAACCAACTCCCATGATGGAGGATGAGATGACATGAGTTGTGCTCACCGGCATTTTGAGCAGGGTAGCCATAAGGATGACAAATGCCGAGCAAAAGTCTGCCGAAAAGCCACTGACCGGTTCCAGTTTGATAATCCTTGTGCCCACTGTCTTAATGATCTTCCAGCCGCCCATTGAGGTACCCAGGGCCATAACAACGGCGCAGGTTATTTTAACCCAAAAGGGAACTTCGAGAGTTGTTTGATATCCCCCGGTCACCAGGGCGAAGGTAATGATTCCCATGGTTTTTTGCGCATCATTGGTGCCGTGGCTGAAGGCCTGCCAGGCTGCGCTAAAAACCTGCATGTAACGGAATCTCCGGTTTAATTTAACCGGGTTTCCATTTTTAAAAATAGCTCTTACCAGGGACATAAAGGAGTATCCCGCAGCAAAGGCAATCAGCGGCGAAAAGACCAGAGCTCCCAGGATGGTTGTAAAACCGTTGAAGTGAACTGCTCCGAATCCTGCGGCAATAATAACTGAACCAGTCAGTGAACCAATTAAAGCGTGGGAAGAACTGCTGGGTATACCGTAATACCACGTAATTAAATTCCAGGCAATTGCAGAAATCATTGCTGCTGTAACGATGAGCATGCCGTTGTCCAGGGTGAGCGGGTCGGTGATTTTGCCGCCGATTGTTTTGGCAACGCCGGTAAAGGCAAGGGCTCCCACCAGATTCATGGATGAGGCAAGAATAATTGCGGCTCGCGGTGTCAGAGCTTTTGTTGAAACGGAGGTAGCAATGGAATTGGCAGTATCATGAAAGCCGTTGATAAAATCAAAGGAAAGTGCAAGTAGAACCACAAGCATTAAGAGGACCCTTGTCTCATCAAACATTGCAATTCCCCTTAGTGTCGCATGATTATTCGTTCAAGAATATCTGCTACATCTTCACAGGCGTCTGTAATTTCTTCCATCATGTTATAGATCTCTTTCTTTTTGATGATCTCTATGGGGTTGTTGCAGTTGCTGAAGAGTGTCTTTAAACCATCCCGGAGCAAGTCATCCGCTACTTTTTCGAGGTCGTTGATTCTGTGGGTGTGCCTGCTGATATCCTTGATCCTGTTGTTACCCAGGTTATTTACGGCGGAAACGATTTCCAGGGTGCAGGCTTCGATATTTTTGGCGAAGAGCTTCATGTACTCATCGGTTTCTTTAATATTGAACAGTTCAAATCTCCAGGTGCAGGCTTCGATGATATCCAGCACATCATCCAGTTTGATGGTCAGGCCCAGGATGTCTTCGCGTTCCAGGGGAGTTATGAAAGTCTTATTCAGGGCAAGTATTATTTCGTGGGTATACTGGTCTCCTTTGTTTTCAAGGGCTTTAATCCGGAGGGCGAACTCCTCCGTGCAACCAAGGTTATTAATATTCTCCCTGAAAATACCGGCGGCGGTATGAATGTTATTTGCTACAAGAATAAAATGCTCAAAAAATATTTCTTTACTTTTTTTAAGGAACATATTTCCACCTCTAGATGACGAAGTGTGTGCGTCCTTCACTGGTATCTTATCACGAACCAGGTCAATTCATTGTTAAGACTATGTTAATTTTTTTGTCAGGTTTATATACTTCAGGTAAAATGCCGGTTTAATTGTATAAAGATGAATTTTTACGGTTACACTGCAAGCATCAAGGGAACTGGCAAAGGAGTGTTCTTAACAGGGTGAAGCGGGATATTTGTATCGTCGGAGTGCTGGTTGATGAAAGGGCGGATCATGCCCCGAAAGTGCAGGAGGTTTTTACCAGGTACGGTTCCCGGATCCTCTGCCGTAACGGAATTCCGGATCCGGGCCGGGAGCGCGGTATTATCACCCTCACCATGCAGGCCCGGGATGATGAAAGGGAGAGTCTGGAAAGGGAACTGGCTTCAATCGAGGGGGTCAAGGTCCGGTCCCTGTGTCTTTCAGAAGCCATCGAGTGAGCTGCTCTATATTAGTGTTAATAGGTTAAGAACCTGGTTTCCCGGTACCGTCATTAATCGTCCTGTTCGTCTTCTCCAGTTATTTTTCGGATGCGGTTTAACCTCAAGGCAATGAATCCCAGGACCGTAGCTACGCTAACAGCAAGGTACATACCTACGCCAATGGCTGTGCCCAGGGCGGCGGTCAGCCAGATGCTGGCCGCGGTGGTTAATCCTTTGACCTTGTTTTTTTCTCTAAAAATCAGTCCGCCCCCAATAAAGCTTACGCCCACAACAATTTGAGCTGCTACCCTGGCCGGGTCCATGTTGGACCGGTAATAAGGGGGGCCGGCAAATTCTTTAAAACCGTAGATGCTGACGATGGTAAAAAGTGCGGCGCCGAGGCCAACCAGGGCATGGGTTCTCACCCCGGCCGGCTTGTGCATGATTTTTCTCTCGGTTCCAATTAAGGCGCCTACGAGAAAAGCCAGGAATAGCCTTATAACGGTTTGGATGTCGTCAACAGGCATGATTGTTTCCCCCTTCGGGCTTATTGCTCCTTGTTACTGTAATAATAATATTTAACTTTAAATTTAGTAACTCCCTGTCTTTAAAAATTTAAAAAAAGATTTTGAATAAGGCCGGAACCGGGGAGGTAAAAAGGGCGCTCCTTAAGGAGCGCCCTGAAACTGGCTGCCGTTCCCGGCCATGGACCGTTCGGCCCGTTCGATGGCAAGCCGGACCATGTTACCGCAGTCTTTGGAAGAGACATTACCGAAGTAACCGCCGTCCCTGCGCACCACGTTGCCTACACCAAGTTCATCGGCTAATTCGTACTTCAGCCTTTCAGACATTACTCCTCCACGCCTTCTGCTCATTAGCCCAAACCCCCTTATTCAGTTGAAACGGCAGCCATTATTATTATGTGAAATAGTTTTGTTTTTAGCCCTGTAAAAAATGAACGGCATTTAAAACAGTAAAAAAATGCAAGTATTTCTTGCTTTATTTTTTTCTGGTAAACCCCTTTCCCAGTACTTCACTGGCATCGGAAATATAAACAAAAGCATCCGGATCGGTTTCCGAGATAATATGCTTCAGTTTGGCCAGTTCAAAACGGTTGGCTACGCAGTTGATAATGGTTTTATTCTCCCGGCTAAAGGCTCCCCTGCCGGTAAAATAAGTCACTCCACGGTGCATCTCGTTGATAATCCTGCCGCCGATTTCTTCGGACATATTGGATACAATCATAACCGACTTATTTAAATTAAGACCGGTTATCGTCACATCAATCATTTTGCCGGCAACAAACATGGAAATTACCGTGTACAAACCAATATCCAGCGGGAAAAAAGCCAGGGAGATGATAATGACTAGAAGGTTTGCGTAAAACCCAACCTCTCCGATGCTCATATTTTTTTTCTTTTTCAGGATAACTGCGATGATGTCGGTGCCGCCGGTGCTGCCATGGCCCCGGAAGACCAAACCGAGGCCCACGCCGCTTAAGCCCCCGCCAAAAATGGAGGCCAGGAACAGGTCCACCTGCAGCGGCTCAATCAGGTTATAGGTGGCCGGCTGAAAGATGGTCAGGGCCAATGTGCCCGCCAGGCTGTAAAGTAAGAATTGCCGGTTGATCTCCCTTGCAGCCCACCAGAAAATAGGTATATTGATGACCAGGATGCTTAAGTAAACGGGTATCTTGAACAGGTAGAAGAGGGTCAGGGCCAGTCCTGAAACTCCCCCGGCCAGCAGGCCGTGCGGGATTAAAAGGATGTTCAGGCTTACCGCCACCAGGAGTGATCCGGCCATGATCTGAAGGAGATTAATTACTACCTCCCACGGGGAAAAGCGAATCTTTAAAAACCGGCCCAAATTTTTTTCCCTCCGGAATGTTCGCAGTGGATATTAACCTTGATTCTTGACTATAAGCTGAAGGAATTATTGCCGGATCTAAGTATACGGCAAAATGATTTGTTTTATTAGTATTCGCTATTCTTGCCCGGGTTTTTTAAGATGCTGGAGCCGTCCGTGCAGGGCCAGGTGGGTTAAGATAAACATGGCGTGGGACCAGTTCAAGGGCATCACCCAGGCCGCCCCGCCGCTATTCTTGCCGGCTTGCTCCGGGAGCAGGAGGTGTTGATTTGCCTGGTTCAGGCACCAGTTATACAACTGGCGGGCCCTGGTCCGGTTCCCGGCCAGGCAGTGGTAGATGGAGAGCCAGAAGGTGGTAATCAGCCAGGGGTTTCCTTCCCGGTAGTTGTCCCCTTCATATCGGTACAGGCCACCGGCTCCCCAGTTCCAGAGTTTTTCTTCAATTGCCCTGACGGTTGCCCCCATGCGATCATCTAAGGGATCAAGCACAGCAAAGGGAAAAACCAGGCCCAGCAGGGCTGCGTCTACCCTGTCGTCCTCCCCGATAAAGTAGGTCTGGTAGATGCCGGAAGGATCTGTGCCGGTAAAGGCCCTTTCCCCCCGGCCCAGGGCTCTCTCATAGGTGTCCCGGTATACCCTGCGGTTAATCCCGCGCCTGAACCGGTTCAGGCGGTCTGACCACTGGTGTTTTAAGATGCCTTCCCGCACGGTGTTGGAGGCATCGAGCCAGCACTCCGAGTCTCCCTTTTTGCCCTTCAGCGCCGCCAGTTCCGAGGCAGCCTTGAGTCCCGCGCAGACGGCTGCGGCAGAATATGTTCCCTGGAGGTACTCATTCTCCCATAGATCAAAGCTGGGTGAGGGCAGGCCGTTGGCTTCAAGATGTTCTGTCAGGTAACGGGCTGCTGCTGCCAGGGAAAACCAGATCTGTTCTAAAAAATCCCTGTCCCCGGTAAGGGAGTAATGGTGCCGGTAGCCCCAGAGCACAGCTCCTGTTTGGTCAATTTGTTTTCCCCAAAAGGGGGCCGGCATTCCATCTAAAAAGTAACGCTGCTGCCAATCCCCTTCCCTGTTTTGGACCCTTGCAGCAAAATTGTAGAATTGTGCCGCGGACTGGTTATAACCGGCCTCGTCCAGGGCTGCGGCCACAAAGACGGCATCCCTGGGCCAGCAGTAGCCGTAGCCGCCGCAGGCCTGGTAATATGGATCAAACTCCGGCGCAGCAATAGATGCCCCGGTCTCTCTGCAGGTCATCAGCTTCATGGCCAGGAGGGACCGGTTATAAGCCGGGTGGGCCGGAACCCCGTCCAGGATCCGGGCGCCTGACTGGAGCCAGTCCAGCCAGTACTGCCGGGTGTCTTCCAGCCATTCACTTCCTCCCCGGGTGACTGCGCCGGCCAGAAGGGCCCGGACCTCTTCCTCCCCGTGCCCGGCAGC
>JAKPTB010000132.1 GCA_029555205.1 Bacillota bacterium | reverse complement strand
GGGGATATAAAAAATATTTTGGCTGAGATCAAAATATGAGCCGTTACCCTACATATTTATGAAAATAAGTGAAGGCCGCAATCCCTTTATTGTCAAGGTTTGCGGCCTCTTTTTACCCTCTTGTGCTGTCAAAGTCAGGATCATACCTTGTAAGACAGTTCATTGCAAGAAAAAAGCTGATTCAAAAGTATAGTGCCGAGAGAGATCATAAATTAAAATTTGTTGGGATTTGGCCTGCTTACGTTAATAACTTTATGATAAAATTGCTAATAATATTTTCCAAAAAGGAGCTATTTCTTTGAAACCAGGATATTATAACAGGTATTCCGAGCATCTGGTTAAGAAGTTCGGTGAAAAAGTATACAAGCTGCCGGTTAACCTGCCGGGCACATGTCCTAACCGGGATGGAAGGCTGGGTCTGGGCGGGTGTATTTTTTGCGACAACCAGGGTTCCGGCTTCGATTGTCTGCCCAACACGGTATCCATCAGGGAACAGCTGGAGGAAAACAAGGTATTTTTTCGAAAACGTTTTAACGCTAAAAAATTCATTGTTTACTTCCAGGCTTTCACCAATACATATCTTGAGCTTGACCGTTTTAAAGAGAATATCCGCCAGGCGGTTGTGGTGGACGACCTTGTGGGTTTATCGATCTCGACCCGGCCGGATTGTATCAATGACCGTTACCTTGACTTTCTCAGCGAGATAAAGGAAAGCCGGGATCTAGACATTAATATTGAACTTGGGCTGCAGACGGTAAACTATCATACCCTGGTCATGATTAACCGCGGCCATACCCTGGCTGAATTCATCGACGCTGTCTTGAGGATTAAGAAACGTGGTTTTGAAATTTGCGCCCACCTGATTCTGAACCTGCCGTGGGATGATATCACTGATGTAATTGAAAACGCGAAACTGCTCTCAGCTCTGGGCATCGAGTATGTAAAGCTGCATTCCCTATATGTAGTGCGGGGCACGGCCCTGGGTGACATGTACGAAAAAGGGGAAATTGAGGTTATTCCCCTAGAGGACTATGTGGTGAGAGTAGCAGAGTTCCTGGAGAACCTGGACCCGGATATGGTTATCCAGAGGCTGGTGGGGAAGGGACCGAGAGCTGATCTGCTTTTCAGCAACTGGGGGATTAGCTGGTGGCTGGTAAAGCAGCGTATTGAAGACTACCTTGTTAAAAATGAAATCTTCCAGGGTAAGAAGTTTGACTACCTGAACGGGAAGGCAGTCAGATCTTTCCTGGGGACTGAATAAATTTAAATTATATTTATCGGTTTTTACCTGGGTTGTGTGGGCGGATTTCTTTTTGGGTCGGTGTACGGGGAAGCCAGCGGAGCGGTATAAGACGGAGGAAACCCGGTGGAGACAGAGAGAAAGAGGCGGCTCTGGTAAAGGCTTACTATCCGGGTTGCGGCGGAACACTGCGGCCTGTCAATCCTGGATTTCAAGCACGCAGGCAAAAATTACCTTTGACTTCAGCTGATTGTTTGGCTATACTCTTGTTCATTGCCCCCGGGAAATTACCAGATTGGGGTGATAACATGAGAAAATGGCACGAAATGCTAAAAAATAGGAAGATAATTTGTTTAACAGTGGGTTTGCTGCCGCTGCTCATGGTCCTGTTAATCGGCACGGCGGTAACGGCAAAGAAAATAACATCGTCCAAACAACAAGTTGTTTCCAGCACTGAAGAGGCACAAGTAACTGTCCCGGTTGGCGGGGAAAGCAGTGTGCAGGTTTCCAGGAGCACAGATGCCGACAGGTACAGTGTTTACATCCTGGCGCAGGTGATTGAGGGCGAGGCTGCCGATGAGCCTTATGAGGGCAAGGTGGCGGTGGGTGCTGTTATCCTGAACCGGAGTAAAAGCTCGCATTTTCCAAAATCAATCCCGGGGGTTGTCAACCAGATGGGAGCTTTTGA
>JAKPTB010000110.1 GCA_029555205.1 Bacillota bacterium | reverse complement strand
GACAAAATATGCAGGCTAGCGGGCAGCCTGGTTGAAACAGGCGAAAACATCGAAAGAGAATACGGCCTCCCAATTGTAAATAAAAGGATATCTGTAACGCCGATAGCTGTTGTGGCGGAAAGCAGCCTCACTGATAACTTTACCGGCTTTGCCATGACCCTTGACAAGGCGGCGGAGGCAGTCGGGGTGAATTTCATCGGCGGCTTTTCAGCCCTGGTGCACAAGGGTTTCACAAACGCGGACCACAGGCTGATCGACAGCATCCCGGAAGCACTGGCCGAGACCGGGCGGGTTTGCTCATCAGTCAACGTGGCAACAACAAAAGCCGGTATAAATATGGATGCGGTGTACAAGATGGGACAGGCTGTAAAAAAGACCGCGGGACTTACAGCTGACCAGGACGGCCTTGGCTGCGCCAAACTCGTGGTATTCGCCAATGTGCCCGAAGACAACCCTTTCATGGCAGGCGCTTTTCACGGCATAGGTGAGCCTGAATGCGTCATTAATGTCGGCGTGAGCGGCCCCGGCGTGGTAAAAAAAGCAGTTGAGACAGTCGGAGACGGGGACTTCGGCATCCTGGCCGAGACCATCAAGAAAACCGCCTTCAAGATAACCCGGATGGGCGAACTGGTGGGGCGCACCGCGGCCCGCAAGCTGGGTGTCCCTTTTGGTATTGTTGACCTGTCGCTGGCCCCGACCCCGGCTATCGGCGACAGCGTCGCCGGGATACTGGAGGCGATGGGACTTGAACGTTGTGGAACGCACGGGACCACGGCCGCCCTGGCGCTCTTGAACGATGCCGTGAAAAAAGGAGGGGCTATGGCTTCATCTTACGTGGGAGGGCTCTCAGGCGCCTTTATTCCTGTCAGCGAGGATGCAGGCATGATCAAAGCGGTAGAGGCCGGGGCATTAACCATTGATAAACTGGAGGCCATGACCTGCGTATGCTCGGTAGGCCTGGACATGATCGCGGTACCAGGTGACACCTCCGCCGAGACAATTGCTGCAATTATTGCTGACGAAGCCGCGATCGGCGTTATTAATAAAAAAACAACTGCTGTGCGTATTATCCCGGCCATAAACAAAAAAGTCGGCGATTATGTAGAATATGGCGGTCTCCTGGGCAGGGCGCCAGTTATCCAGTTGAAACCCTTTTCATCGGCGGCGTTCGTGCGCCGGGGAGGACGCATTCCAGCCCCCATCAGCAGCCTTACCAACTAGCAGATCTGCTAAAAATAAAACCTTTTTCTGTGCGGTAATTCCGGCAGGAAAAGGTTTGTTGGCTTAAAATATTTTTTTACAGAGGACTTTTAATCTTTCACCAGGAAGCTAATCACAGAACTGATGACTGTTATAAGCAGGGCTGCCAGGAAAGCGGCTCCAAAACCCGATACAGTAAAGCCCTTTATGATCGAACTGACCAGCCACAACATTAAGCCGTTTACGACCAGGGTAAACAGGCCCAGCGTCAGAATGTTAAGAGGAAGGGTAACCAGAAGAATAACCGGGCGGATCGTGGCGTTCACCAGGCCCAGCAGAATGGAACCCACTATCGCACCTAGAATTGTAACATCAAACCCTGGAATTATATAAGCTGCAACAATGATCACAATTACATTTATTAACCATCTTACCATCCAGTGCGACACTTCATATACCTCCCCTCTTAAAAGCTTTCACATAAATATTTTATTGTACTAATATTAAATTTATCTTACAAGGGGATTAATATTTTGT
>JAKPTB010000081.1 GCA_029555205.1 Bacillota bacterium | reverse complement strand
TTATGCCGGATATCTGGGGGCTGACTTTTACAATTATGCCGTCCACACGGGCGTCTTCCGTATCAACAAAATGGGTATTTTTGTACCAGTAATAAAACGAGACCCCTCCCAGGGACAGCATCATAGCGGCAACTACCATATAAATAACGGCTTTATTTCTCATGTTTCCTCTCCGTTCAGCTGTGGAGGTTTAATTTTGGATAACTACTTTCATACCTTCCCTGAGGGCCTCAATACCGGTCACCGCTAGCTCTTCGCCCTCTTTTAGACCTGCCCTGACAATAACGTTCCCGCCTCCGGACTGGCCGGTCTCCACTTCCCGGCGGTGGGCGCAGCCGTCCTCAATAACCCAGACATAGCTCTTCTGATCAAGCTTGAAAACGGCAGCCGCGGGGATTACAATTCCCGCTTCAGGCCCGGCCTCCAGCAGGACTTCCGCATACATGCCCGGCTTCAGCAGGTGGCCGGGGTTTTCAATCTGGATCTTGACGGGATAGGCCCTGGTTGAAGCATTCGCAGCCAGGGCAATGTTGGAGACTCTCCCTGTAAAGGGTTCGTCCCGCACGGAACCCACCCTGACCTGCACTTCCTGGCCCACGTGAATTTTATTCACCTGGTCCTCGCTTACCCCGGCCTGGATCGCTACAGTATCCAGGTTGACAATACTGATGACGGTCTGGGCAGCATTGGCCATCTCACCGGGGTTGATGTTCCGGGCCGTGACAACCCCGCTCAGGGGCGCCCTGATGATGCTGTTGTTATAGTCGGCCCGCGCCTTTTGCAACTGCGCCTCGCACTGCCGGATTGTTTCAGGGATTGTGGCATTGACCAGAATGTCCAGGCTCTTTTTGGCGGCCTCGTAGGCGGCCTTTTCCTGGAGATATACTTTCTCGTATTCCTCAAATTGTTGCTGGGACAGGGCGGATGCATCTTTAAGCTGCTTGCTCCGCAAATAATCGGCTTCGGCCAGGAGAAAACCGGCCTCTGCTTTGGCAAGGGCCAATTCAGCCTGAATTTTCTGGGCGGGAAGGTCTGAATTCCTGGCCTTGTCCAGTTGGGCCGCATACAGGTCCACCAGCGCTTCCAGGTCGGCAACATCCAGACTCACCAGCAGGTCGCCCTCTTTCACTGCGTCGCCCACGTCGACCGTAATTTCAGCTACCTTGCCAGGTGTCCGGGGTACGACATCGGCCGAATAAAGTGCTTCCAATCTGCCGCTGACCACAGCTCCGCCGGGCAGCTTTCCCATTTGTGCCGTGGCTCTACTGATCACGGCAGGTTGATCGCTGCCGGCCCCCCTGCCGCCCTGGCTGCACCCGGCCAGCACCAGGGCTGTTATTGCCAGAAGGCTTAGCAGCCCGATTTTGCACCACTTTTTCAAGCATCCCTCTCCCCTTTTACCAGCACAACCAGTTAATCAAAAATTGAACCTCCCGCGACTAAAGCCGCGAGATACTGGCTTCATAAATTCCTGCTCTCCAGGCTAAGGTAAGTCTTAAAGAAACCTAAGAAACCTCGCGAGCCAGCCCCGTAGTTTTTGCGCTCCTCCAGGCGGCCCGGTCAAGGGCCTGGCTCCGTGTTTTACATATGTATTGGAATTTGGCCCGCCTTATTCAGTACTAAAGTAAAGTAAAGTAAAGTAACCTGCATGGCAGGCCTTTGATCGAATAGGCCCCTTAAACTGGAAAAAATCCCTTTTAAACTTGTTTACATAAAAGAAGGGCGTCCCGGCCCTTCGTAAATCTCAAGCCCTTCAGGCAAAGTCCCCAGGTATTTGATCCTGCGAAAAACTACCGGCAGGATATTTTAGGTGCTGCAAGCGGGAGAAAACCGGTTTACTGGGGATGATTCCGGTTCCTGGCAGCGTTTTCTGTTTTCTCAGAACGCAGTATAGTCAACACTTTTTCATAAATCTCAATGAGCTTTTCCATGTCTTCTTCAGGAATTTGGCCGAAGTATTTTTCAGCCACCTTTCTGCGGCCTTCCAAACATCTCCTCATAACATCGGCGCCCTGTTCCGTTGCTTCCAGCCAGACCAGACGGCGGTCAGTCAGATCCCGGGTCCTTACAGCCAGACCATTGTTAACCAGCCGGTTAACCAGAGCTGTGATGGCACTAAGGGAAACCCCCAGTTCTTCCGCCACCTCAGAAACTGTCATCCGGCCCCTTTCATTAATCTTCTTCAAAACAAAAAACTGGCTTCCGGTAATACCCGAAACCATTTGGTTGGCAAGTTCACTGTGCAGCGTTCTGACCAACTCCAGAAAGACTTCCTCAAGACGGGAAAAGTACTTCTCTATGTTTGATTGTCCCATCCCGGACCTCCTTGAGTATAATTCAAATCCTTAAGCACCTTAATGTTTCACATAATTAAGTATATGCCGGCCATTTAATATTGTCAAGATTTCCTCAATATTGATCCTAATCAGAAAAACACTTCAACTCATAGGTCTTGTATGCCGGGCCCTTCTCCAGGGTAATTTTAAATTCACCGTATTTAGATTTAAAATCATCTATATGCCTTTCACCGAAATTGACCATCCTGCCACTGCTGTCAAACAGGCCTATCTGAATCACCGGGTTTTTATATTCCCTTTTAAGATCTCTGTCGGACCTTTCCACTTCACCTGTTACATAGAGAAAATCGTTATATATGTTCGGGTCCCGGGTAAACCGGACATCATTGAAAGTCACTTCTACCGGAGTAATGGAGATTTCATCCTTTGCCGAAATATTGAAACTGACGTCACTGACCAGGTATTCCTGCTTTGAGTAAGACCTCAGCTTGAAGTAGGCTGACTCACCCGGTGTAATACCGGCAGGCAGATCGGTGGTCAGAGTCTCAATAACGTTCCCGGCAGGGTCGAGGATGTCCGCCTTGATTTCAACATCTGCAAAGGTTTTTTTAGACTGGTTTTTGGCTTCCCCCAGGATATAGTAACCGTATTCACTGTTTATCTTTTCATAGGAAACTATACTAAAGGGCGGCAGGTTTTCGGGCGATGTCAGAACCACTGCGCGCGCTTCCTGGTCCCACTCCACATGAAGCCCCAGCGCCTCCGAAATAACCCTGATGGGTACAAATGTCCTGTCGTTGATAATCTGGGGCGGCGTATCTGTGTAAATCTCCCTGCCGTCAAGCATGATCTTGATCGGAATCTCCTCACTGAAAGCCATACCCGCGAAAGCCAGGAGCATCCCCAGCATTACCCCAATCAAAACTTTTCGCACGGCGTAAACCTCCCGGAACTTAAATATTACGGGAATATTCCATGAAGCATTAAAAAAACCCTTTTTTCCTGGATGTTTTTTCTTAAATAACTAATAACTTAATAACTTAAATCCACCATAGGCAAAAGGAATAAGCCGGGTATTACGCCCGGCTTCCAGATTTCTGGGATGTCCTTTGTATTTTCAGATTTTATTCAGGAATAAGCTAGCTGCCGCTTCCGTAGGCCCACGGTTTTTTGAAAGCCATCTTCAGGATTTCATGCTGGCTCCCAATTTCAAGCAAGCCCTGCCTGGCCTGTTCCAGGGCCAGTTCGGCATTCAACACATCTGTTTTGGTAGCGATTCCCACATCAAACCTGACTTTCGCCACACGCAGGTTTTCCCCGGCCAGGCGGATGCTTTCCACAATACCCGCATATTGTTCTTCCAGTTGTTTGGCCGTGTAATACATCGTCCTTAACTGCTTGGCCATTTGCTCCTTGACATCGCCGGCGGTAACTTCAGCTTTTTCCAGGTCTATCTCCTTTGCCTTATACGGCTCGCCGGCACTTGGGTTTGTAAAATCGTACAGTCTCTTGGTCAGTTTGGCCAGTTCCACAGCCTGCTCGGCGGACCACATGGTGGGACTGGAGGTTACGATGGCATTTACTTCAACATCCAGGTCACTGACTTCCAGCGGTGACAGTTCCGGACTGTCCACCAGCACCGGCCGGTCTTGCGGCAACAGTCCAACCATCTGGTTAAATTTTTGATAAGCGTCGTCCAGGGCTTTTTGGGCTGATTCCAGGTCGGTTTTGGCACTGGCCCAGCTTGTCTCGGCCTGGATCACGCCCAGGGCGTCCACGGTCCCCGCCCTCTGTCCTGCGTAAGCTACCTGCTTGAGCCACTGTCTGTTTTCCAGAGTAAGCTCGGCCACACGTAACTTTTCCAGATTCCTTATTACTTCATAATAAGCCTGATGGACGGATAGAACTACGGCATCCTCCTTGGCCGTGTAGTTTTTTCTGGCCATATTCCGGCTGATTTCCGCCTGGGTCAGGTTTAAGAATACTGATTCCGCATTGGATGAAGGAACCGGCCCGGTGGGTATAAAATCTATTTTATCGGCCAGGTAGTCCTTCACTTCGACAGCACGCTCAAGGTCCTTTTTGGCCTTTTTCAGGGAACTGTCTGTATTAAGCGCCCTTTCCACCGCCATCTCCAGGGTAAGTTCCGGGGTTAGCGGCTCGCGGGCCGGGGCCTGGGAAGGTAACAACGCAAAAAGAAACACAAACATTGTTAAACATACCGCCAGTCGTCGCACTGCGACCTGCCTCCTCCGCTACAGCAAATTATTTTAGCTGGTTAAATCAATAAAACTGTTCAAAGTATAATTTCCCGCCCCAAAGGGTGTCAAGATAAAAAAATATTAAACTGCCACCCTTCCGTAATAAGCCGGTAGTTTCGCTTTCCCTGACAGCCAGGGAGCGAGTAAACGCAGCAAGCCCGGTTCCAGACTTTTAAACTTCCTTAAAGACGGTCACTGTTTGACTGCCGGCGTCCCACTCCACCCGGGCTCCGAGAGCCTCGGCAACCCAGCGCAGGGGGAGCATTGTCCGCCCTGGTTCCGCTATTTCGGGGGCAGCATCCATTGTTACCGGCAGATTACCCGCATACATGATCTTGCTGCCGATCAGCAGTTTGAGCGTTCTGCTGCCGTCGTTGATGGTCACAATGCCTTTGTCTCCATCCCACTGAATTCCGCCGTCCCCGATACCCAGAGCCTGGACCGCGTAGCGCACCGGCAGGTAGGTACGTCCGTCCTTCAGGTAAGGGGCCACGTCCAGTTCCACTTCGACCCCGTTTAACCGGCATTTTTTCTCTCCGATTACGAACTCGGCCACAGCTTTATCTACCGGCTGCTGCTCAGGCTCATCTTCAACGGGCGGAACCGCGGCAGGCGGAGTTTCCTCAGCTGGCTTTCCGTCTTCCGACGGCGTTTCCTCGCCGGCAACCCCGGAGGAAGACCCTCCCCCGCTGACCCTGCCGGGTAAAGCTTTTCCGCCGGCAAAACCGGATTGTGACGGCGCATCAAAGATTACCGGCACCTCTCCGTTATACCCGTCTGGCACATAAACCCGCCTGCAATAAAGATAGAAATAGCACTCCAGGCCGGGATCCGGGTTACCTGTAATCTCCATCCTGACCTCGTTGCCGCTCAGGCGGGTAAAGTTCAGCACAGGTTCGGCTCCCTGGAAAAGACCGTTTTCATTGCCTGAATAGGCCCGGGGAACTTCCACATAATTAGCCGTTCCGTAGCGCATGTAGTTGTCCGACGCCGTTACTTCATTCCACTGGGCCGTCGTCTGGGCCTCAGCGTCGGCGGTATTCTCATCCGACTTCAGCCCTGCAGTTGTCCAGATAAAATCAGAGGGGAGCCTAAATGTAACTACATCGTTTTGCTGCAGCTGGGCGGCCGTAAAACTGGCAAAAACAACACCCAGCTCATAGACCGCGCCATCCTTAACCACCGGCGCCCTGATTGCCTGGTAGGATGACCCGCCGGCCAGGGCCGGGGATGCTGCCGGCAGCAGCGCCAGCATACCAAACAACAGCACCATTAGAAAAGGAAATACCCTTCTGCCAGGTTTCACCACACACCACTCCTTTACCTTATTTTATTGACTTAAAAGCCTTTTATATATGCTGGCTTCGGTCAGCGGCATAAACATTGATTAGAAATTGATCATAGCCGGCAACAGTTTCTATACAGGTGTCTTTATTAGGATGTTTCGGGGTTACACCCGGAAACTTGTTAAAGCGCTTAATGTTTTACTAGATTAAGTATAGGTTGCCTTTTTGTGCTTTGTCAAGGTTATTTTTGTCAACATCAATATGTACTTGAATACTTACTGGGCTGCCGGGAGGCATAATCCCTCTTTAAATTGAAGGGAAAAACCGGACTCCGTAAGGGAGCCCGGTTTTTTTTACAACTTACAGAGTATTGATTTACAGGGTATCGATGGTCACGGTCTGGGTGGCGGCATCCCACTGGACGTCAGCGCCCAGGGCCTGAGCTACCCACCGGAGCGGCAGCATGGTGCGGCCCGGGTCGACGATTTCCGGAGCAACGTCCATGGTGAACGGTACGCCGTTAATCATCATCGTGGAGCTGCCGATGACCAGCTTGACTACGCGATCGCCCTTGATAATTACAACACTTTGCTCAGCTTCATTCCACATGATGTTGGCATCCGCAACGCCCAGGGCGGTAGCAACGTACCGGACCGGGAGGTAGGTGCGGTCGTTCTTCAGGTACGGAGCAACATCAGCGGTCATTTGAACACCGTTCACAGTGTAGTTGGTGTCGCCGATTACAAATACCGCATTGGACTTGTAGGTGCTGTCGGCCGGTGTGACAACCTTGGCGTTGGAAACCTTGGCTGCGGAGCTGGTCCTCGGGAAGACCTTGTGGTCGCTGTCCAGCGAGAATGCCTTAATTCCATCAACCTTAACTACATTGTCTTCAAACGTGTAGTAATCGTCTACTTCATCCCGGTCGTTCACTTCGACAACGGCATCTCCCTTGATGCTCAGCTTGATGTCGCCCTCGGGAACGGTCCGGTCAACTACGTAGTTGATGTTGGACACTTTGATCTTGCTGGCTTCGCTGCTGTCGCCATCGACGTAGAACAGAACCTGGTTGTCGTCCTGGTCGCCGTCTTTGCCGGTCTTGACGCTGCCTTCGTCAACGTTGATGTCGCCTTCGATAACTTCAACCTTGGGCTTGTTGGCAAAGCGAACGCCTGCGGGCAGGTCGAGGGTGACCCACTTATCCTTCTTGATTACGCCGGCTTCGCCTTCAACGATGGTGATTTCGCCGGCTTCGTTCACGCTGCCGATTCTCACTTCCGGAACGGAAGCAGCTTCAGCTGTGACAGGGTTGATAATCTCGGCAACGGTCAGCTCGCCGCTCAGGCCGGCAGTGCCGCCCACCTTGACAACCAGGTCGCCGGTCACGCCGGGCTCCAGAACAACTTCCATTTCGCTGAGCACAAGCTCGGCGGCGTCGTTGGAGGACCCGCTGAATTCAAACTTGGCAGTCTTGCCGTCGGTACCGGGGAAGCTTACCAGGTCGATGCTCAGGCCGCTGTCGCTGTCGTCATCCATTGCGCCCCAGCGGGCGTTTTCGGGCAGCTCCAGGGTCAGGGTCCGGTTTTCGATAATGCTGTCGGAAACGGATTCCTTGATCACGATGTCGGCAATAACCTGCTCCAGCATGCCGGCGTAAATGGTGGGAACATCGCCGTCAACTTCGATGGTGGCATCATAGGTTCCGTACACGCCCACCGTCAACTCGGAGGGGGTGATGTCGCTCTTGCCGGAAACCTTGGCAATGATGTCGCCGGTCTTGGCATCGGTTTCATCGTCCACAACAATATCAATCTTCAATTCGATGCTGGTGGCTTCGTCGGTTCCCTCGAATTTGGCCAGGTTGAAGATTAACTCGTCTTCATCAATTTCAAGGGCACCATCTTTTAGTTCTTCTTCAAGGTCTTTATCGCCCCAGATGGTTTGGAGGCTATTATAACTATTACCCCAAACAAAACCGCTGGGCAGTCTTAATTTCAGGGATTCAGACTCGTCTTCGAAGGCACCTGCAGTATCCTCAGTGATCCGGAAAGTAACCGAATCTCTGTCGCTGAAGGAGTCGACACTGCTGACACTGATGGTGACCTCTCCGCCGGAAACGTAACCCACAGTTACGGAACCGTCGGCAAAGCCGGAAGCGCCGGGCGCGTCAAAGATCATCTCGATGGCGCCGTCAAAGCCGTCAGCCACGAAAACGTTCTTGGGGTAGATGTAGAAGTAGCAGTCATCCCCTCTTGCAGGTTCGCCAGTAACTTCCACTTTTACTTCCTCGTCGCTGATCATGGTGACTTCCAGCATGTTTTCGTCGCCGGCCAGGCCGTTGGCATCACCGGAGTATACTTCCGGAATCAGGATGTGGTTGCCGCCTGCTTCCCCGTAGAGGGTATCTCCGTTGGGAAGAATTTGGCCTGACCAGTCAGACATGCGTGTGTCATCAGTGCCGGCCTCAGCCCAGACAAAGTCGCCGGGCAGGCGGAAGGTCATGGTGTCTCCTGTTTCCAGTCCGCCGGCTGTCACCTGGGCAAATACTGTTCCCAGAGCCGTGGTTTTGCCATCGTCCACGTTGGGAGCCGAAAGAACCGAATAGCCGGTGGCCGCTCCTGCGGGGGCCGCCATGGGCACCAGCATGCAGACCAGGAAAGATAAAGTAACTAGAATTGAGAGTGCTTTTCTTTTCAGCTTCACAAATTTCCCTCCTAAAACATTATTTTTTAAGTGAACCGGTAACATTCTACCGGTGGAACCGGTAAACCTGCCTTTATCCATCCCCCCTTGTATCAATAATGAAAGTTTGCTGGCGTAATTAAGCTGAAAACACTACTGGATATGGACATGAACCTTATAGTACGGAAGGTAGTCAACAAGGCCAGGAAGAACAATGCAAAGGATAGCTGACTCCTGCCCAACCGTTTCAATCCTCCTCGTCTGCTACCTGATTAGTTAGACAGCCGGTTAACGCTAAAAGTTCCGTCAATAGAAATTTTTTTTAGGAATTTAGAAGCAAAAACACGCAGGGTATGTGTTACGAAATTTTTAAGACCGCTTTCCCTGTTATATTAAATAGATAACCCTTTCTCCCCCTCGAACAAGGGAGCATCCGGGTGATCCTGAATAACCCTGAAATACATATTTATGTCTCCGCTTGTGCCGCTTCAGTGTTATGGATGTTTACCCTGAAAAATGCCGTTAAATTTTTTAGTCCGTTGCGTTAGTGCCGGTAGTCTATCCTGAGAATAGACATTTTTCATCCTCCTGCTGGTACCGCTTCAGCGGCATGGATGTCTAACTCCATAAGTTTTCTTGCAAGCCTGCGAACCACGCATCAGGACACTGCTTTAATTAACCTGCCGGAGAGCTCCCAGCCGGTGACCGGGGTTGATTGCACGGTGTGGCTGCATATGATATTATCTTACATAAGCTGATTAATAGTTAACTAATGAAACTATGCTTTGCAAACCGGTTGTGCTGAATAAATTGTATGAAAAAGTTGCACAGCGCCTCCCGGGGCCGGAACTTTTCCGCCCTACCTGTGTCTAATAAGGTAAACGGGGGGGTTCTGTGTTATCAGGAGTGGCTTCCCGTGCATGATCCCAAAACACTGGTGCTAAAAGCTCAATCAAACGACCTGGGCGCCTTCGAAGAACTGGTAAACCTTTACCAGAACAAAGTTTACGGTCTCTGCCTGCACCTGACCGGAAACCCTGATGACGCCCAGGACCTGGCCCAGGAAGCTTTTATCAGGGCTTACAAAGCTCTGGGCAGATTCAGGAATGAAGCTGATTTCGGCACATGGATCCACCGGATTACGGTGAACGTGTGGTTGAATCTGCAGCGCAAAAACAACGGACGCAAGCCCGTTTCCCTGGACGAACCCTATCCTTCCGATAAAAGCGGCGGCCTGCAGCGTGAGGTGGCCGCCCTGGACGGAGATCCGCTGCAGGCGCTGGAAGAAAAGGAGTTTCGCGGGCTTGTCCGCACAACCTTGCAGAGTCTCTCGGAAGAACACAGGGCCGTCCTGGTGCTGCGGGAGATCCAGGGATACAGCTACGAAGAGGTATCGCGCATGCTCAACTGCTCTCTAGGGACGGTTAAATCCCGTCTCAGCAGGGCGCGGGAAGCTATGCGGCGCGAGATGACAAAAAGGTCGCGGGAAGCCGGAGAGGCTTTGCCCGCAGCCGGGGAAAGCAGGTGAGACGAGATGGATTGCCGCAAAGCACAATACTACATTAGACAACGCCTTGACCAGCTTCTTTCGGAAGAAGATAATGCCGCCCTGGAGCAGCATCTGGCCTGCTGTGAAGCCTGCGCCGGCGAGCTTGCCCTGCAGGAGCGGCTGTCCATGACCTTGCGGGAACTGGGACGGGAAGAAATACAGGCCCCGGCGGCTTTGAGTTCTCTAATTATGAACAATCTCAGGCCACAGCGGCGCAGCGCCCTGGCCTGGCTGCCCGCAGCCTGGCGCAAGACCGTGGCCGCGGCGGCTACCCTGATGTTGCTGGCAGGCGGGTCGGCCGGCGTTATGAACGGGCTGAATCTGGCCGGTAACGGAAAAAACATCGTTATGGAGTCACCCACGCCAAATGTTGCCGCAGTTCCGGAACCCGGCAGCGCCGGCGGAACTCCTGCGCCTGTTGACGTGGATAATAATGATAATGTGAATAATAATGATAATAATGCTAACGGGGACGAGGCTAATCCAGGCGGAAGCGCTCCCGGCGATGCCCCGGGAAGCGGAACACCTGAAACCGGTGAAGCGGAAAAGCCCGGCGGAAACCAGATCGACAGCCCTCCTGACACATCCCAGAACAATCCGCAAAGCAAAAATTCCAACAGCGCAGAGGGCGACATAACGGCCGTCAAACCGGAGGGCGACAGGACGGGATTATCCGCTCCTGGCGCAGGGAGCGACAGGGTTCTCCTGAGTGACGACATGAAAGTAACCAGTACGGTCCTTAAAATAGCCGTTGAAGACCTGGCCACCGCCAAAACCAGGGCAGCTTCCCTGGCCGCCGGGGTCGGGGCCGAAACCCAGGTTTTTCCGGAACAGACCAGCGGAAAAACGGTGCTGGTGATGCGCTTCACAGTGGATTCGGACAAGGCCCCCTATTTGACAGAGGTACTGTCCGGCCTGGGAACACCCTTCCACAGGCAGGATGAAAAACGCGACCTCCTGCCCCTTTACAACGAAACAAAGGTCCAGTACAACGAACTTCTGGAGCGCAGGGACGCTGCCACAGACAGCGGGGAACGGCGTCAGCTGGAGATTCAGGCCAGCTCTTATGAACAGCTGCTGGAAGCCTGGGAAGAGGAGGCCGGCAAACAGGTTATCAACCTCTGGCTGGAAAACAAGTAAGAACAGTTTAAAACAAATATAGGATAAAGCGGGAACCGGCTAAACCAGCCGGTTCTTTTTTTTAAATGCCGGGGAGACGGTTCCCGGCCACCCTCAGCCTCCTTTTCCGCCCGGCAAAAAGCGAGCAATGGAAAACACGGCTGATTTAGATGCGTTTTTTGGGCTTTGTAAACTCCCGGCGCCCCGGATGCAGGTAATTATTTGTCCGGCCCGTTCCTAATGTTATAATATACCAAAGCGTCCTTTGCGAAAATCTTTCTAAAAACTGATAAGGAGGTGAATGAACTTAACTAACTAAAAAACTCCCCCCGGGATAATTATGATTTAATCAAGAAAGGATGAAGGTCAGTGACAGTGAAAAACATAAAAACAGCCCTCCTCCTCGGGGTTTTCCTGGTTCTTCTCTTAACGGGCCAGCCGGCCTGGGCAGCATCTGCCACCCTGTGGCAAATACCCGGCAGCCTTTCCCTTGATGAAGCGGGATTCAGGCTCGAAGCGCCCGCCAACATCAGTGACAGGGCAGTCAAGGTTTCGGTGGAAGCTCTGGATTCCAGCAAAACTCCCCCCACAGACGACTATTTTATAACCCGTGCCGTCAGCATTGAAATGGTCAACGTGGACAGGGTTAACCTGAACTGGCTTTCCAAACCGGTACGGCTTGTTTTTTCCTTTGACGGGATCGACCATAAAAGAGCAAGTCAATTAAATACCGGCCTGTCCCTGGGCTACTTCAGAATAGGTTACTGCGCTCCCGGAGAAAGCAACTGGGTGGAACTGCCTTCCCAGGTTTTCTGGAACGGCATCAAGGGGGTCGTGGAAGCGGAAGCTACGCAAGGGACGGGCCGCTACGCGCTTTTGTGGTCTTATCAGCCCGGCGCGCAACTGAGTCCCATTGCCAAAGGTATCCGCCTGATGGTTAATAACATAGTCGTCCATTCCGAGCTACCCCCTTATATCAACGGCGGCCGGACCATGGTGCCGCTGCGGGTAGTCGCTGAAAACCTGGGCGCCCGTGTGGAATGGGACGCTGCGGAGAAGCGGATCGATCTGGTCAGAAATGTTGATAAAATCCAGCTCTGGATCGGTAAGCAGGTTGCCCTGGTCAACGGCAAGAGTTTGCTTCTGGACGTACCGCCGGAAATCAAGGGCGAGCGCACCTTTGTGCCCCTGCGATTTGTGGCCGAGGCGCTGGGCGCAAAGGTATCCTGGGATGAAGTGACCCAAACCGCCGGGATAATCCACTACTAAACCGGGTATTCTGCTGCTGAATATGACCGGCTATTTTACTCCGGCAGTTCTGTACGGCGCCGGCTTACCACGCCGGCGCCGGCCGTTGTTGTCAAATCAGACTTCTCTACTATCTCTGCCCCCTCTACTATCTCTGCCGCCCCCTTATCTATGGACACAGCCACATAATAATTTCCGCAATAATTCAGTAGCCGCTCCAGGACCAGGACCATCTCACCGGCGGTAAATGGATCCGACGGCGCGAATGTACCGTCCGGCCTTCCCCGCAAAAGCCCCAGGGCCGTGGCTTCCGCCACAGCAGGAGCGGCCCAGGCCGGTATATCCGCATCATCCAGGTAAGGCTCCACCCCGGCGGCCTGGGGGGCCGGAATCCCCAGATCCCGCAGGACGGCGCTTAGAATAACCGCAGCCTGAGCCCGGTTGAGTCTGCCGCCGGGAACAAAGCTGCCGTCGCTGTCCCCCTTGCAGATACCCCTCGCCTGGGCCTCTGCCACAGCCTGGCGGTATTCCCCCGGAACCTCTCCCGCGTCGGCAAAGGTCAGGTTCGCTCCGGAATCCGCCGGCCAGCTCAGAATCCCTGCCAGCACTGCCGCTGCTTCCACCCTCTTAAGGGGCGTGTCATAGAAGTTTTCGGGTTCATTTCCACGCTCACCCGTAAGGTTCCGGGACTGGGCCAGAACCCCGTCCATAACCCTGGAAACAAAGGATCCGGTGCTCCCGTTCCAGCCCGGAAGTTGCAAACTCCTGCCGCTGACGCCGCCGCTGCGCGGGTCTGCCACCACCAGAGTCCGGTATTCCTCCTTGCTGCACCGTTTTTCAATAAAAGTGAAGCGGCCCTCTTGATCCACTGGAATACTTTGCTGGAGACCCTCCGGTCCTCTGAGGTAAAGGTTACAACCAGCCCCGGTGCTGCCTGTAATTACCAGCTGTTGCGGCAAAGGGAGCACGGAGACGAAGAGCTCCGGCGGCCGGGCGGAAGTACGTGCGTTAACAGAGATCAGCACCCTGTCGCAGGCAGGGATGGTCGCCGCATACTCCAATTCCAGCTGCTCCCCGGTACGCAAATCCTCCGGTTCCACAGGATATCCGTTCTTCAGAAACCGGGTGGAACTTGAAACAATGTACTCCTTATCTTCCATGGTGGCAATCCGTCCGGTTCCGGCGCTGTATTCCGAAAACCGGCCTCTGTCGTGTAAGGCCTGCGCCAGGTCAAGCCGCCAGACCTCCTTTAAGCCGGGGTCGGTGGTAACACGGATCCGGCTGCCCGCTGCAATGGCATCCTTTGTAGCACGGGCGCCCCAGCGGTAAACCACTGCTTCCGGCGCCAGTTTAATTGACAGGTACTGGCCGTTGTCGCTCAACAGATCCAATGTGCTGGTTTTTTCCGAACAATTAACAGCCTTGCCGTAAAATACTTTGCTGTAGGCCACCACTCCGATGGCCTGCCCGGTGTCCGGGAGAACCATCAGGGCCACATAATCCTTTGGCTTAATGTCGCTGAAGCCTGCTTTTTTCCTGTCTTTTGTTACCGGGGCTCCCGCTAAAAGCCGGTAGGATACCCCGCTTTCCAGCCGGATTTTCCCGTCCGCAACAGATGTCTCACTTACCGTACCCAGGGCCACCTGCCTCTTCACCGCCAGGTACTGAACTTCACCGGTGGAAGGAGCAAGGTGCAGCCGCACCGGCATCCCCGGCAGAACTTCTTCCAGCTCTTCCAGTGCCCCGGTTCCGAAAGGCAGATCCACCGTCTCTGCGTTGACATAATTGTCCTCGTAGGAGAAAACCGCTTCCGGTGAAATCCGGTATGATTCGCTTCCCCCGCCCAGGAACAGTTTTCTTTCACCATCTTTTACGGTCAGGGCTGAGACGACCCCCTCAAGTTCAGTATAGGCCGTGCGCACCTGGTATAATTTCTGATTAAAGGGGTTGATCACCCCGCTGACCTCCACCCCCTGGGGCAGCTTGTCCGGTGTTACTTTTTCGCCGTTGAGCGCGATCCCGTTTTCATCGGCAACCAGGTAACCACCCAGCCTTTTGGCCGGGTTCAGCTCCGAGAGGATATAACCTTCCGCCGTTTTAATGGCTTTAACCCCCGCTTCCCGCCACATGCCGGCTACAACGTAAATCCGCTCCAGGGTCCGGTATACCAGCGCGCCGGGGAAAAGGTGTCCGCTGTCTGCTGGCGCCACAGTTTCGTCCACCAGGTTAACCACCGGCGTTTCGGCTGACTCCAACGTAGTGCCGTCCTCCAGGGTCAGAGAATTCCCGTTGGCTTCTTTCAACAATCCCCCTGTGGAGGTTTGGCCCCAGACCAGGGCGTAATCCTGAACCGGAGCGATACTCCCGCTGACGGTATTGCGGCGTATGGTTGCCCCGGAAACCCGCAGCGTATATTCCCCGGCTTGAGGTGCGGAAAGGACTACCTGTTCTACGTTATTGATCCTGTCCGGGGCGTTCTTGCCTAAAAAATGATTGCCGTAGTAAGTACTTCCGCCGGGCGTTTCGACAATGAGGTTGACGTCGTTGACCAGGGTCTGGGCGCTGCCCGGTTCAGCCGCCGGGTCGGTCCAGGCCAGGGTCGCCTTAAAAGGGGCTGATTCATCCTTAACGGTGTACTTAAAGACAATCTCGTTCCCCTGCGCCACCCCGGCCCATTCGTCAGAAAACTGGAAGGAACCGTCCTTGAGGGCAATAATCGTCCCGGCCAGATCCATAATGCCGAAGCCTCTCTCAGAGGGGCCTCCTTCCATAGCGATGGCGCCGTTAATCAGCGCCGCCTTGACCAGGGCTGCGGAGGGCGTGGTAAGTTCCAGGTTTTTTTTGAAATACTCCATTAGAAGGGCGGAACCGCCGCCGGCGACAGCCGCCGCCATGCTTGTCCCCTGCATCCGTGTATACTCCGGGTAACCCGGCAGGTTTCCTTCCGTCAGGCGGGACCGGGCGGAAACCACCGATGACCCGGGGGCGTAAATTTCAGGTTTGATCCGCCCGTCTCCGGCCGGACCCCGGGAGGAAAAGTCCGCTGGAAGTCCGGTGTGGGAACCGGGCGCCAGGGCCGGCCTGGGCAGCAGGGAGGCGCCCACCACAAGGGCATTTTTACTGTTAGCCTCGTCGGTAATGGTTCTGGAAGACGGACCGCTGTTCCCCGCTCCGAAGATGGTGAGGAAATCGGGATATTTGCGCACAAAAGCATCTACCTGGGAGGCGGACTCCCGGTAGGCGTTGGGGCCGCCGCCCCAGCCGTCTACATGCACCCGGGCGCCTGCTGCATAGGCCGGCCAGAACAAGTCGGCCAGGTTGGCCGGGGGCGCCGGTTTACCGTCCGCGTCCAGGATGGACTGGAAGTAAATACTGGCGCCCGGCGCAATGCCCCGGAACTGTCCGCCTGAAGCCGCCCCGGTCCCCGCAATTGTAGCAGCCATATGGGTGCCGTGCCCGTCCGGGTCGTCCGGAACAGGTCGCCCGGCCCAGGATTTCAACATCACCACCTTCGGCATCTTGCCGAGTGTGCTCTGAAGATCCGGGTGGAGATCATCCAACCGGCCCAGGTCCAGGCCGCTGTCCGCAACAGCTACAATCTGTCCCTCCCCGGTCAGGCCTTCCGGTACGATAAAACCGGGGGCACCCACCGCGGCAGCGCCCGTAATAGCACGGGCACGGTCATTCAAAAAGGAAACGGAGTCCTCATCCCGGCCGCCTGTGATATAAGTCTTTTCATATTCTCTGGTTCCAGCAAAACCCTGATATGTATGGAGTAGTAAAAATGAAAGCGCCAGGCCTAGAGAAACCGTTAAAACCGCGAAAGCCGGAGCCTTAAATGAACTCTTCACCCTATAACGTTGTTTCAAAAACCGCATAAAAAACCCCCGTAAAATCCTTCCATGGTCTTGGCAGTTGCTCAGAACAACTCTTATACCTTCGACGGACTTTGGGAGTTTTCCTTTTAAATCCGAAAATTAGTTAACAAACTTAACTTTTTAGTTGCCCGCAAACCCTTCCGCAATGAACTAGACGATTTTTTTTAACCCCTTTTTTTTGCTGGAAGCGCTGAGCACCCCTATGTTGTTCAGGGCAAAGCCCGTTCCCTTGGCCACGCAGGTAAGAGGATCTTCCGCAATATACACCGGAAGGCCGGTTTCATTGGTGAGCAAGCGGTCAATCCCATCCAGCAGCGAACCGCCGCCGGTCATGATGATCCCCTTGTTGATGATATCTGCAGCCAGTTCCGGAGCTGTGCGCTCCAGCACTTCTTTTACAGCTGCGACTACCAGGTCCAGGGGTTCTTTAATTGCCTCGTACACCTGGCGGCGAGTAACGACAACGGCCCGGGGAAGCCCGGAAATCATGTCCCGGCCTCTAATTTCCATACTTTTATCAATTGCGTCCGGGAGGTAGGCGGTACCCACCTCCATTTTCAGTTCCTCGCCGGTTCGCTCTCCGATGGCAAGGCTGTATTCCCTGCGGACATATTTCACAATAGCTTCGTCAAATTTATCGCCGCCAAGGCGCAGGGACTTACTGCAGACAATCCCCCCCAGGGAAAGTACAGCAATATCGGTGGTTCCCCCGCCTACATCCACAATCATAGAACCACTGGGCTGAGTTATATCCAAACCGGCGCCCAGGGCAGCCGCCAGGGGCTCCTCAATCAGGTGCGCCTCCTTGGCTCCGGCCTGAATAGCAGCCTGCCGTACGGCACGCTCCTCAACGCCGGTAACGCCCGAGGGAATACAAACCATAATCCGGGGCCGGAAAAAGAACTTTCGGCCTCCGGCGGCCTTGCTTATGAAATAGCGGAGCATTTTCTCGGTAACGTCGTAATCCGCAATCACTCCGTCCCGCAACGGCCG
>JAKPTB010000077.1 GCA_029555205.1 Bacillota bacterium | reverse complement strand
AAAGTCTTCGTCCAGGCTGTAAAGCAGGTGGTAAAGCTGCGGGCTGCCGATTAAAATGACTTTCACATTAAGGGGTATGGGTTCCGGCCTTAAGGTTACCGTGGGCACCAGGCGGTACTGCTCGCCGATGTTTTCCACAGCAGCCTGGCGGTATTTGAGCGCTTTCTTTAACGTGTCCCAGGCAAAGGGGTCGCTCAGCACGTCCTTGACCTGCAGGACCAGGTATCCTCCGTTGGCCCTGTGGATTGAGCCGGGTTTAACCATCATATGGTCCGTGTTCAGGGAAAGCACCTGGCTCCTGTACTCAATTTTCCCAAACAGGTTGTAATAGTGGGAACTGGGTTCAACTACTACCGGAGAGCCCCCGTTTTTTGCATTATGCACAAAGAGGTTTACCCTGTAGCGGATAAAGGGGTCCTGTTCTTCCTGAGAGCCATGCCGGCGCTCGGGAGCGGCACCAGAACCTTTAAAAATTTCCAGGTTGTCAGTCACGTCTTTAAGATACATTTTAAAAAAATCAATAATAGGCGGAAATTTATCGTATTTTTCAAGCAGCCTGTCGAACAGGGGCCCAATAGCAAAAAGGGCGATCTGTTTTTCCAGCCCCGCAATCTGTTCAGCCGCCTGTTTTTCCAGCATGCGCCCGTTGTGAAATGTGTCTTCCAGCTTTTTATGCAGCCTGCGTCCTATTTCCTCCATTTCACGTCTTTCCTGGACCGGCAGGTTTTCAAATTCTTCAGCGGATAAAGGCTTGCCCTCTTTCAGCGGTATAAAAATTATGCCGTTCGGTGTGCGCTTCATATCAAACCCGTCTTCCAGGGCAGCTACCTCAAGGTCATGGAAATAACCAGTCATTTTTTGTTGGACGCCCTGTATTATCGCATCTTTCTGGTTTTCATAGTCACCGCTTTCAAAGGCTTTCGGAATATTTACCCTCAGGTCCGCCAGGAGCTCTTCCACATCTCTTTTAAAACCGCGCCCCTCGCCCGCCGGCATGGACACTGCCAGGGGGCGGTCCTTGTCGTTGAAGTTGTAAATATAGCACCAGTCGTCAGGCACTGTGCCGGCGGACGCCGCTTGAGACACTACAGCCTGGACATATGTGCTTTTGCCGGTCCCGGGAGGACCGACAACGAAAATATTGTAGCCCGGCGCATTCATGGACAGGCCGAACTGCATGGCCCGGACCGCTCTCTCCTGCCCGATAAAATCTTCAGGCGGCTGCATATCCTCCGTGGTCCTGCAGAAATCAAGCTCCTCCCCGCAGCATACTCTTCTTAATTTTTCTACCGGCACTATGTATTTTTTCATATTTTCCATAAATGCTGTCCTCCGTTGTTTCCCTTTTCAAGATAAATATACTACACAAAAAAGCTTCAATCCTGCCTAATCGTCACTTTGCAACTCCTTATGGCAGGAAACCACAGCTGTTTTTCAGGATAAAACGGGGATAAAAAAACCTGGCCGAACTAATAGAGTTGCCCGGCCAGATGGTGTTATACATTCCGGAAGGCTATTTCACAATGTCACTTAAATCCTAAACCTGACATAAAAAGTCGTGCCCGCCGGCCCGGTCTCCACATCTATTTTGGCGTTATGCCTTTCAGCGATGCTGAAACAAATCGCCAGGCCAAGTCCTGTTCCGTTTTCCTTGGTTGTCACAAAGGGGGTGCCTATTCTGTCAAGCACCTCTTTTCTAATCCCTCTGCCCTGGTCCCGCACCGACAAAACAAGCTCATCGCCTTCCACACAGGTCTTAATTGTCAATACGCCGCCAGGTTCCATAGCTTCCAGGCCGTTCCTGACCATGTTGAAAATCAGCTGGCGTATTTCTTTTTCGTCAAGGGGGATATCCGGTATATCTAATAGCTCCAGAACAATATGTTTGTCGGCCACCGCACTGTCTGCTGTTAATAACGGGGATATGGCCCGGATAATATTGTTCAGGTTCTGAACTCTTTGCTCGACTGCCTTGTTTTTAGACAGCG
>JAKPTB010000072.1 GCA_029555205.1 Bacillota bacterium | reverse complement strand
GCCCTGGCGGATGGAGTCCCTGTTTCCCCAGAGCGCTCCATCGGTAGCTTCGCGGTATGGATCGGTGGAAGTTTCCCGCCGCCCGCACTGGTACCCTGCCAGGGGATAGCCGCAACCGGCTACGGCAAAATAAACATCTCTCCGGAAAAAAACCAATGAATGGCTGGTAAAGTCCAGGTAAACACCGTCATAAAGGACGGATTCCTCAATTTCGAAGTTGCAATACAGGTAAAAGGTTATTTTTTCGCTCTCGCTGCCGGTATTTTCAATATGATAATGCCTGGTCAGCAGGTCCTGCAGGGGCAAAACAAAATCCCTTTGCCTGACTCTCAGCCGGCTGGACAGGCCGGTAAGGGTCGTTTCCAGGATGTTTGTGCCGGCCAGGTAGCGCTGGGAGGAGGCCCATTCATTCAGGTGAAACCATTTAGTTGGGTCTTTGCCCACCCTGAGTCCGGTCCAGAAGCGGCCCAGGTGCTGGCCGTAGTCGATGCGCGGCCAGAAGAGCCTGAAAATTTCTCCGTTCCTTTTTAATAGAGCAAGCATCCTGGAATTTCCGATAATTGCTTCCGGCATTTCCGGCCGGGTCTTTGCTTGATTGATTTTTCCCCACCACCGTTCCAAGTAATCCCTGTTATCTTTCATTATAATATAATTGATTGGCAAAGATCCTTTAAGATAACTTTAAACGTGGTATGATATTTAAAGGTGCTAAAGCGTTTTATTGACCTTTTATCTTTATAAACTATCTTTCCAAATACAAACCATTACCGAAAAAACCTGGATAAGGGGTGGGCAAAGGTAAAATGAATCCTGAGGCGGGAGCCGGACGGGGCAATTCTCCAACCCTGGAGGAGGTCAGGTCTGAGATCGACAGCGTGGATCTGCAGATCATCGAGCTTTTAGGCCAACGTGCAGAACTGGTGCGCAGCCTTGGAAAATTAAAAAAAGGGAGGCTGGTCCGGGATCCGGAAAGGGAGAGAAAGGTTTTAGAAAAAGTGAGGGGGATGGCCCTGGACAGGGGACTCAGCCCGGATTTCGTGGAAAAAGTTTACCGGATTTTTTTCAGTTATTTTACAGAATTGCAGCAAGTGAATGGAGAACAAAGGTAATTTGCAGCAGGTAACTATAAAAATTTAAGCAATTCGTCATGGATCAGGCCGTTGGATGCTGCTATTGAGAGATAGGGTTCAAGGACCAGTTTGTTGCCGTCGACGTCCGTGACCCTGCCCCCGGCTTCTTCCACCATTAGGGAACCGGCAGCCACATCCCAGGGCATCAGGGTGTTTTCCCAGAAACCGGTCAGCCGCCCGCAGGCCACGTAGGCCAGTTCCAGGGCAGCGGAACCCAAAGCCCTTAAGTTGGAACAGCGGTGAATAATCCTGTGGTAGTCGATTCTGTTCAGGCGTTCGCTAAAGGACTTATTGGCAGGGTAACCGGTAACCAGAAGGCTTTCCGGCAGTGTTTGCCGGAGTTTGTCTACCTGCACCGGCCTGCCGTTCAGAAAGGCCCCGCAGCCTGCCGAGGCGGTGAAGCATTCCCGCCGGAACGGATCATACACCACTCCGGCAAGAACTCTGTCTTGCCGGCAGAGACCAATTGACACGCTACAGAAGGGAATGCCGTAGACAAAGTTGGTGGTGCCGTCCAGGGGATCCACGTACCAGGTGAAGCTGTTCCGACCGGTTTCCGGGGCCTTTTCATTTTCTTCACCTATAATCACGTGTTCTGGAAATGCCTTCTGGAGACCCAGTGTGATCAATTCTTCAGATTGGCGGTCCACCTCTGTCACCAGATCTGAGGGGCAGGACTTGAATCCCCTGTCAAAGTCTTCTCCAAAATTATTTCTGATGATTTCTCCTGCCTGAAGGGCCAGGTCAACGGCAGTTTTCAGGAAAAGATCGTAATTCATGGCGGCTCCTTTGCTCTTTTCTTTAGATTAGATTTTAACATAATTGTTAAGCTAAGTCCCGCTGTTGAGATTAGCAAAAAAACCGGCATATCTTTTGCGAAGGAAAGGCTATCGGGCACCGGCTTAAAAATGTCTTGGGCGGAAGATTATTCTTCTGCCGGCGCCTGGCGGTGGATGGCCATTTATTCTGTCGCTCCCCCTGACTGGAGCCATAGGTTCCGTCTTTTCAGTAAACAGCTGCAGGTTAAGACAAAAAAGGCAGCTTCCGCGCAAAACCAGTTGCTTGATTGCGAATCGATGTAGGCCTCCCGGACATAGCGGATCTTCTCGTAGGCTGCCCTGTAATAACCGTGCAGGCAGGCGTAATAACCCAGGATCATCCAGGGATAATCAGGGGGGCTGATTTTAACCCAGTCCGGGTGATGTTCATTAAAGATTTTATATAGACGGAGGCCCCTTTCCGATTCCGGTTTGTGAAGACCGCAAAGGACAGGGAAAATCTGACAGGTTGCGTCGGGGTAAAACTTTCTTATGTTAACGCCGGGACGAAACCAGCCGGTTTTACTGGCGTGGTAGAGTTGAATCCGCGGATTCCAGAGCATTCTTTCGATTCCTGCGCTGATGGACTTGGCCCTGGCCCGGTAGTAGGGAGCTTCCCCGTCGCCCAGGCCTTCCAGCAGCCTGCTGAAATCTTCCAGGCCCCGGTATGCTTCGCAGTTATCCATCAGGTATTTTACCCTGTGGCCGGCCAGGGCATAGGTCAGGCCGTCCCGGTCCATCAGGTTGATTATTGATTGGGCTATTTTTTTAAGGCCCGAAAGGTTTTCCCGGATCCAGCCGGTGTGTCCCGAGCGCTGGTGGTAAAGGGCTGTCAGGGACAGAAAGGTTCCGGCGTAGGCATCCTCTGAATCGGGTCTGGTGGTCCCGGGCTGATCCTTTTGATCATAATGATAGTCCAGGATGGTCCCATTATTCTCCAAATTTCTCATATACCAGTTTAGATAACGCCTTACCAGCGGGTATGCTGCAGGTTCCTCCAGCATAGCCATAGCCGCAAAATTTGAAAAGTAGGGTGTGACCCAGCCCTGGTGCGGGTACCGGGTTATGGCGCCGTCGGCACTGCTTCCGTAGTTCAGAATTTGACAGCCTTTCAGCCACTGAATCTGTGCAGCCAGGTTACCCTGCAGCGCGTGAACCACTTCAGCCGCATTGCTGATATATTGCACAGGAAACACTCCAATATATTATTTATTACATACTATGGTTTTACTCAGCTTTAGTTTCGGTTATGTGGAGGAAAGAAAACCAGGCTTAAAGAATATTGTGTCCCAAAGGGGGAAGAACACTTTAAAATGTATGACGAAGAAAGGATTAAAGGTTTTCTGGAAGCTCTCCGCGGAGCCAGGGGGCTACTTCTCTACAGGGGTATCCTGCAGGACCCGGCCTGCCGTGCTTTCACCGGCTTTCTTGAGGCAGTTACCGACCGTGCAGGTCCAGATCAATTACTGGAGGCTTACGCCGAATTGTTTTATATCCTGTCCCGGGAGGCCGGGGAGACAGGATCTGAGCCGGTGGGGGATGCCTGGCAAAACCATTTGCTGAATCTAATCTTATTTGATGATAATGCTTTCAGTCAGGATTCTGCGGCCTTTCCCCCGGAATTACTCGGCGCATCATTAAAGGATGCCGCGGCAAGAGATCTGGCGGCACTTCAGCTTCTATACAGGATCGACGCCTGCAAGGCACGGGAAGTTGTTACAGACCTTTTAACGGACGGACAGGCTGTTGAGGGCGGTCTGCCCGCATGGGAAAAACTTGCTGTTTCTGTTCCTCACCGTGCTCCGGCAGGGAACAGTGCCGCCACAGAGATGAAAATGCGTTTGAAGAACGCAGCTGCCTGGAACGACTGCCTGCAGGACCTGGCCGGTTATTACCGGCAAGCGGGATCCGGTATCTTTGGGAAATACGGAGCTTTCAGGTGGATAAGCCGCTCCCGCAGCCTGGAAGGCATCGCTGAACCTGACCGGGTCAGTTTTCGGGAATTAACGGGCTATAAGTCCCAGCAGCAGGTGGTGCTGGATAACACTGAAAGATTTTTGGCAGGATTACCGGCCAACAATATCTTGCTTTACGGGGATAGGGGCACCGGTAAATCTTCTACGGTTAAGGCGCTCTTGAACCGGTATCAGAATCGTGGACTGCGCCTGGTTGAGGTACCCAGGAGCGCCCTGGGCGACTACCTTCTGATTATCAGCCAGTTGAGGCGAAGACCCCAGCGTTTTATCCTCTTTGTCGACGATCTTTCCTTTGAAGAATCAGAGACTGAGTATAAGGAACTGAAGGCTGTTCTGGAGGGCGGCCTGGAGAACCGCCCTGCCAATGTCTTGATCTATGCCACCTCAAACAGGCGGCACCTGGTTAAAGAGAATTTTTTGGACCGCCGGCCGGCGATAGAACCTGACGGGGAGATCCGCCCCGGTGATACAGTCCAGGAAAAACTGTCCCTGGCTGACCGTTTTGGAATCACAGTTCTTTACACGGCGCCGGACCGGAAGCTCTACCTGGATATTGTCCGGGAGGCAGCCAGGCTTAAGGGTTTGCAGCTTGAAGAAGCTGTGCTGGAGCAGAGGGCACTGCAATGGGAGTCCCGGCATAATGGACGCTCCTGCCGCACAGCCAGGCAGTTCGTTGATTATCTTTGCGGTGAGCCCGGCGTTTTCCCCGGCCAGGGGGATGCGCCGGAAGAGTGATTAAGGCCTGCCTGGCAGGGATAAGAACAGGTTCTGCTGTACAAAATATTTATTACTTTAGATTATGGACAAAAGGTATTTGGCCGGCTGCCGCTGAATATTTTTATTAAATAAAACTCCAGTCTGGTTTGTGCAAACTGTCAAAAACAGCTAATAAAAGAAGGGGAAATGTCCTGTGAAAAGCCCACGAATCCTGCTGATCTTGTTTGGCCTGTCCTTTCTTGCCATTCAGGTTGTAAGTTATATGTCAAGCATATCCAAGCATGAGGAACGGGTTGTAAAGCTTGAAAAACAGGCTGTACAATATGAAACCAAGGGCACCTATATTGACTTGAAGCTGGACCCGGCACTGGAGCTGAGAAAAGAAAAAACCAGGTTTAAAGCTGAAACGGTAAATTTTATTATCAAGGTGCTGATTATTTCAGCGTCAACGGCCTTTGTTTTTGCTCTTACAAGGGACCGGGGAGAGAAGGGAACCTGAGCGGCCGCTTCCCGGAATATAGAGAAATGACCCCCTACCCGGGGGTTTATTTTATTTAGAGAATAATAGCTGCCTGCTTTTTCGCCGCCCCTGCCTTCCTGCCTGACCCGTCATAATCAGGTTCCGGGTAGATGCCCTTTTCTCATTTGCCTTCTTTGGAAAAGCAGATGGGTGGGGGTGATTTTTACGCTGATCCGGTTCAGCAAAATCTGCCGGAACCCTTTAAACACTGGTTAAAGGGGAATTTTTCGGGGTAAGGGGCCGGGGTTGCCCGGCCGGGCAGGGATGAAGGCAGCAACTGGCAACAGGTATAAATACCTTGAGTATAAATACCTTGAATTGATGCAAAATATAAACGGCTTTCAATAAATTATTGGATGGAGGTAGAGTAAATAATGAAAATGGGTACCCATGAGGCAATGGAGATGCACGAAATTTTAAGTGAATCTATCTGTATGATCGACCATTACGCCATGTACTTAAGCCAGTGCCGGGACCCGGAACTGCGCAGGATCCTGGAGCGGCAGCAGCGGCATATGATTGATTCTTATAATACCAAGGTAAATGTCATGCAGGGACAGGGTATTGACGTTTCCCGGGCGCCGAGGCTGACAATGGGGGCGCCGGGGATGACAATGGGCGCTGCTTCTGGAATGGGTATCGAACACCAGCCGGATTACGGCATGCAGCAAACCTCGCCGGTAACCCCCAGGCCCGAGGCCGGGAGACTGGACGACCGTACAATCGCCAAGGGCGCCCTCCTGTTTCATAAATGCGGAGCGGTATGTGCGACGAACGCAGCTCTGGAATGCGCCAACCCGCAACTTCGCAATTTGCTGGCAAGCTCAGCGAGATCCTGTATGGAAATGGCCTATGAAATATTCCAGTACATGAACCATAAAGGATGGTACCAGGTGCCCATTATGCCGGAACATACCTTGAATCAGATGCAGCAGACTTACCAGCCCATGCTGGGCCACTGAACCATTAGGCCCGAAAACTCACGGCCCCACCGCGGATGGTGGGGCCGGACAATGCACAGGGGAAAAGCAAAGGTTAAGCAGATGGGTTAGAAGCCGGGAACTTTCTTTTTGCTTCTGTAATCATAATTAAGAATCACAATAAGGACATAAGAAGCATGAGCGCAGGCTATAGGGGAAGCCGACGTAATAATACTTAAATCCCACAGGGAACCCGGCTCCGCCACAGGTTTACCTTAAATAAAGAATAATTTGAAAAGCCAGCAGGATTACAATTCCAAGTATTCCCAGAACCGCAATTAATCTCGTCCGCCTATGTTCAGCGGCCAGAAGGAGGTGTTTCTGTTCCAGTCCGGCAACCAGCTCATTTATTTTCCGGATCTCGACGTTAAATAGTTCAGCTTTTTCCGAAGCTGGTCCTACGATTCTTTTTTGAATGGTGTCAGCCAGCGCCAGGACCATATCCCGGTTGTTTCCGGTTTTTTCAGCGCTCATCAAAGCTCCCCCCGCCGACCTGACTGATGGCATCCCTGAGCGCCGCCAGGATCATCAGGGGGATTTGCTGCACTTTATCCTCCAATGCCTCCAGCCTTTCCTTAAGCTCTTTCATCATTGCCCTGTCCTCGGCTTTTAAAACTTCCAGACGCCCGGCTATTTTTTGGTTTTCCTCCAGTACTGGTTGCACCATTTTCTTTTTTAAGCCGGATAGGATATCTTTTAAAAGCTGCTGAATTAATTCGTCACCGGCATTAGTGGTCTTCGCTCCGTCCAATGAACCCGCCACTAATCTCTCCTCCTTCAAAATAATTGAAATATATTTGCTTTTTAAGATTAGCTTTTTTAAGATTAGATCTTATCAATAGCCCTTTTCAGGTTTAGGAGCAACCTGGAGGCTTCCCTCTGGGTATGCTCCTCCAGCGCGAACCGGACATGTTCCCCAAAATCTTGAAGCAGATCCTTCCTGATTTCTCCCCCTGTCCGTCCGCTGATTTCCCTGATAATCCTGCGCAGCCTCTCGTCCAAAAGCCTTGCGCTGTCCATTTCAACCCCCCCTGCAGGTTATTCAAGGGCAAATCTGCTCCACGGAAGCAGATTTGCCGCCAGACCTACAACAGCCCGGTGTTTTGTTTATCCTTAAATTGCCTGACTTATTCCTGACTTATTATGGAGGCCTGGAAAAGTAAACTGTGCTGCGGATCTCCTTTAACCTTCTACTTGACTGCCGCAAAAAATCCTGAGCCGCGTGCAGGTGTTTTTTTTGTTCGAAGGAAAGCGTCCCGGCCGGGAAATTGTCCCTTATTACTTTGAAGGCGTCCTTGAGAATTAAAAACAATTCCTCCACCGCAGCTAAATAAAAAGCCCTGCCGCTGTAACCCAGGATGCCCTCTTCCAGGCGTTTCAAAAAAGCTCCCAAGAGGCCTCCGTCTTCCCCGGTAAGGCCTTTTAAAGCCGAGATCAGGAAAACTCCCGGGTTGGTAAAAGTGAAGCCTTCCGCTGCTGACGGGGAGGCCAGCTTCCTTCGCACAAAGTTAGCCACAGCTTCCTGCTGGGCAGGACTTAAAACATCAGCAAAATTGATGAGAAAGAAATATTTCCCTGCACGGAGCTCCGGGATTTCTCCCATTTTCGTAAATCCCCGGGCCTCGCGCCCGAATAAGGCCTCAAAGTGCTCTTTATCCATGTTGTTCAGAATATGTCTGGCGTTGAGGAAAATCAGATAAACATCACATTGCTGGATGTATTGCCGGGTTTTTCCGTAATGGTGTTTTTGTATCCAGTCCAGTCCCGGGGTGTCGATAAATTCGGCCAGTTTCAAATACTCGGCGGGATGTTGAATTTCAATCAGGTCAATCCGAAAAAAATTTTCATGGCCTTTCGCCAGGCGCCTGAAACGGTCCAGCTCCGGAGGCCTGGAAAGGTCGAATTCAATCATTCCTGCATCCTTAAATGTAACCCTGACCTCCTCCACGGCCCCGGAGGCTTTCAGCCCCTTTAAGGGAACCGGCTTAAAGGCCGCCGGCAAAACCGGGCTTCCTTTGGTCCTGGCAAAGGAGCCGGCGGCAAAGAGCTCTTTGAGACGCTTGATCTTTTCGATCATTTCCCTCCCTTCCACCCGCCGGAAACAGCCACCGGAGCCGGCCTCCAGAAATGCCACAGGGGACCCGGCAGCCAGCAGCCAGCTTTCCAGCGCTGCTGCTTCTTCCCGGCGCAGGCTGGCCATGTTCCCTACTAAATCATACATTTTTAAGGTCACCTGGAGCGGCTGGTGGACAACAGCTCTTTTTTGCGGGCCGTAAGTAATCCGGGTTACGCAGGGGGTTGTGGGCCCATCTGCCCTGGGGAGGAGGTCATCTTTCAGCAGGGCGTTGAAAAAGGTTGATTTACCCGTTGAAAATCCGCCGGCCGCGGCCACTGTAAAGCGCTTTCCGGCGACCCGGTTGTAAAGCTCGTTTAGTTTCGCTTTGTCCAGGTAAGACTCCAGCTCTTTTTTCTGCAGCAGGCGGTCGAGCAGTTCCAGGAGGTCTTCCCTGCCTTCTTTAATCCCCGCTGCTCCGGGGCGGTAAGCTCTGCCTCCGGGCGCACCGGCTCCGGCCTTAATATTGCCTGAGTTAATTTTGTCCGAGAGCTGTTCCAGCTCCAGGACCACCGAGGGAAGGCTATGTAGAATACGTCTGGTTTCTATTATTCTACTGACGGTTTCCTGAAATTCCCAGAATCTGGAGAGAAATAGAGAATCGTTGCTGATTTTGACGATTTTATTTATTCTCTGGGACAGCTCAGCCTCGCTTTTCTGCATGGCAGTGGAAGCTTGTCTGTAGGCGGCGCGGGCCAGTTCCACTTCCAGGAAGAGGCGCAGGAACTCGATGTTGTCCTTCTTAAAAGTATTAATTGTATATAATTTCATCTGGCTTAAAAAAATTTCTCGCAAGGCCGACCGGGTCAACTCAAGGGAGGAACCATCGGTTAAACCGAGGTTGCAGTTCAGCCAGAAGGAGAGGTCGCTGCTATTTCTTTTCTTCCAGAAGGAAGAGAGCCGGTAGAGAAACAGCCGGTTGAAATCCTCAATGCCCCGCTGGTGAAAAAGATAGATAACCTTGTCGGCCTCTCTGGCCTCCTGTTCGGCCAGTCCGCTATATTCACCGTGGAAGGAGTCTATACCCGGTGTGTCCACAAGGCTGCATTTTTGTAAAAGGGGAGCGGGCCATTCAATGGTGATCCGTCCGTCCGGCGCCTTTAGCTGGTCTAAAAAGCTATGGAAATCATCCCTCCGGCGAAAGACAAGTCTTTCGCGACCCCTGGTGACGGTTGCTTTGAATGTTACGCCGTGAACAAAGTGTAGGGGCTGGAATGTACTGGGGATTGCTCCAACCGGGCTGAGCTCCCCTCCCAGGAGATTGTTGATCAGGGTTGATTTGCCGGCATTAAAGGCTCCCAGGACGGCTACCCGGGGCCTGGCCAGGGGGCCGGCGAACATTTCTAATCTCTCTTGACCCTCGATAAACATGCGGATGTAATCCAAGTAAGCCGCCTCCGGTCAAAGGATTATGGAAAACATTTCTTGCATTCTATATATTAACGTCAGAAGAGTTTTATGCATTGGTTGATTTATCTTGACACGGCTTCTTTTGATTTCCAGAAAACATGATCCTGTGATAAAATCAGCTCACCTGGTGATAGAATAGTGTCATGAGGAAGTCTCTTTTTAAGGGAGAGCGGACCAATGTTCAAAACTCCGACGGGACGTTATCTATCAACCGCCCAGGCAGGTGAATTTCTCGGAGTCACTCCCTCCAGGATTCACCGCCTGGTCCGGGACGGGTTGCTGGAAGTAAAGGACACCAGGTTATATAAGTTCGGTAAAAATTATTATTTTGACCGCACGGACGTGGAAAGACTGTTGCCCAGGATCCCCGGGATAAAAAGAAAATGGCAGGCGGAAGAGGACGCCCGCCTGGGAGCCAAAAGGGCTGCTTTGAGAAGGTTGAATGCAGAAAAAAAAGCCCGGGAATACCAGCAGGTCAAGGAACAGTTCTTTTTATCCCTGGAGCATTACCCGGAAAAGTCTGCAGCTTTGCTTAAGGCATCCTTTTACCTTTATCATTTGAACCATTATGCCAAGGGCGGCGAAGAATATCTCTATGACTTGAAAGAAAAGGTCTTAAAGGAATTTACAGAGAGGTTTTCAGCGGAGGAAGGTCTGGAAGTCCTTTTTATTGAGGGCGGGCAAAAAATATCACTGTGCGATTCCTGCCGGCAAAAGGCGCAAAAAATGGGTTTGGATTACATCCGGTACAAGTCGGCCTATGGCGGCTGCCCCCGTTGCAAGAAAAGCAGTGATTACTACAGCTTGTTTGAATTCAGGGTCCGTTACGGGGAGCACAGCTTCTGTTTTCACACGCCTTATTATGTCGCCAGGAACTGGCTTAATGCTCCCTCCGGCTTGCCGCAGCAAACCAGGACCCGGGGAAAAGAGGAAGGCCGCACCTTCGGGCGACCGATCACCGAGGCGGAGGCCATGGCTGTCAGCCTGGAAGAGGTCATCGGGGAACTGGAAAGGTTTCTTGGTGATAGACCGGAGGAGGTTTGACTTTGAGGACGGTATATATCTTTGGCGCGGGTGCTTCCGCTGCGGAGGGGGCACCGGTGGTGCGCAATTTTCTCCGCATTGCCTACCGTCACTTTAAAGAAGAACAGGAAGAGCCCGGCCTGGAAATTGTCTGGGAGTTTCTGGAGCATTTTTACGGAAGCCGGACAGCAATAAATTCCGGCGTAGATTTGGACAGGTACCCCGGTATCGATGAGATCTTCAACATCGTGGACTGGTATCTTTTGCACAACCAGTCTTTTTCCGCCAGGTTTCCCAGGACCCGCTTATACGATTTAAAGACTGCTCTGGTTAAGCTGATCAGCATGACCCTGGACAGGACCCTGCATGCAGACAGCGGTATGCACCATTCCTTTGTAGCGGGAGTGCTGGAAAAGAGCGACATAATTTCAACTTTCATTTCCCTCAATTACGATATCGTTCTGGACAGGGCGGTGAGATCTGCAGGTTGCGTGCCGGAGTATGGTTTCTACGGCAACCATGAAAATCACCTGGAAGCCCGGGGAAAAGTGCCCCTTTACAAACTGCACGGCTCCCTGAACTGGTCCTTTTGCCCGCTCTGCGGGGAAATCTCGGAGCACAACGACAAAGTTGCCCACCTCCTTTTCAGGGAGCAGAATACCATTCACTGCCTGGCCTGCGGCGGGGGAAACTCCCAGGCCGTCATTATTGCCCCCACTCTGTACAAAGCCTATAACATCAGCAGGCTTCACAACATCTGGGACTGTGCGGCACGGGCCATCAGTCTCTCCCGTCGGGTGGTGTTCATCGGCTATTCCCTGGCCTCTTCGGATACCTCCATCATTGCGACGGTCAAAAGGGCTTTAAACGCACCGGATCAAAAGAGAGAAATCGTGGTGATCAACCCCAACGAGCGCGCCTGCGAGCGCTACCGCCAGATTCTGGGCAGGAATTGCAGGATTTACTGTGAGGGGTTCAAGGGAGCCGTGGTTTAGGCAACTAAGAGGTAAAAAGAGCCCGGATCCTGAAGGGAGCCGCAAAAGCAGGCTTTTTGCAAAGCAATCCCGGTTATAAGGTATTTTTTTTTAGAAGCTCAGGGCTATCTCCTCGCGATCCAGACGCCCCCTGATCAAGTGCACCCGTTCTACCAGGCCGGGGTTTCCTGCTGCTGCCCGCTCAATCTGGCGGAGCAGGTCGATTTCCCGCCTGAAGATGGAAAAGATATCCCCGGGTTGGAGGGAGGACATCTCCTGCAGCTCTGCAAAACTTGCTCCGTTGTACCAGGCGAAGGCCAGGAAGCCGGGCAGGTTTGACCAGATTAAGAAGTGCTCCGGGACACCCAGCCTGAGCAAATTGCGCCTGAGCAAGGCTGTTTCACGCAGGGCCGGGAGTTCCACCCGCGCTGCCTGGACGTTCTTTCCCGGAATAAACTCAATGCCGGCCAGGACGGCAGCTACCTGGGCCGGGTCAAAATCTTCAAGCAGGCCTGAGAAAGCAATTTCCGTAACCAGGATTTCCTGAACATGGATTTCCAGGGCGAAAAGTCCCCGGGGGTAAAACTCCCGGTCCTTTACATACCCCAGACTTTCCAAAAGGTTTTTAACCTCCCTGTATTCAACGAAAATCGAATTAACCTGGGTTGATACAGCCCCGTACTCCTCCTGAAGCTGGCGGCAGAGGGCTTCGGCCTCCTGCAGTTGTTCAGAGGCAGCCAGGCACTTTTGATATTCCTGACATTTCCTGGGAGCAACGGCGGAAAGCTGCTTTTGCAGGCGCTCTTTTTCCCTTCTGTTTTTTTTCCAGCGGTAGCGCCGGAGCTGTTTCCGGGCCTTGTTGCGCTCCAGGGGGCAGGCCAGGGTCCTGCTTTCCGGGCAGAGGGCGGCTTTAACAGCTGAAATTCGTCCTTTGCAGAGCTTGATTTCCTGTTCCAGGAGAATCTTCTTTTTACTGAGCTGGTACATCTTAAAGTTATTATTTAAAAAACGGTCAATTTCTTCGTCAGTTTTATACCTCAACAGGCTTAAAACTGTGTTCGGGGAAATTATCAGCCTGCCGGATACAGGTTCTACATCCTTCTCGTCAAAAAAGCCGGTTTGTTCCGGGAAACGGCTGTCAACGCGGACAAAGGCGTGGCCGATCCGGTCAAAGCCCCGCCGGCCCGCCCGCCCGGCCATCTGGAAAAATTCCCTGTTTTGTAAAATGCGAAAATCACGTCCGTCCCATTTCCTGGTAGAATCAAAAACTGCGCTGGCAGCCGGGAAATTAACGCCGGCCGCGAATGTTTCCGTGCAAAAAATCACCCAGAGCAAGCGTTGTGAATATAGTTTTTCTACCAGGTATTTTACCGGCGGCAGCAGGCCGGCGTGGTGGTAAGCGATGCCCTGCAGCAGCAGGCGCCTCAAGTTGCGCCAGCCCGGACCGCTGAAGGTTCCGGGGTGTTCCGCTTCTGCTTCACGAATTTTAGACTCAACTGTTTTCTTTTCCCGGTCATGCAGGAAATCCCATTCCCGCCCCAGGTCGTTGGCGAGGATTTCCGTCCGTCCCCGGCTGAATACAAAGAAGAGAACGGGCAATTTGTCTTGAATTGATTCGATGATTTCGCTACAGGATATTTCCGGCAGTTCCAATTAAGGTCACTCCTCCATCCAGCGCTTCCTGTTACGCAGGGCCTTAAGCTGTTCAGCCAGATCTGCCACTTCGCTGCGGGCTTCCCTTTCCTGCACAATCCGGCCGTCCGGCAGGATCCAGCGGACAGCCAGGGGGACGCGTCTCTTTTTTTCCACAATTACAACGACATTTCCGCCCCGCACAGAACTGATCCAGTCCGCCATTTCGTCCGCATTGGGGACCGTTGCCGACAGTCCCAGGATCTTAACGTGAGCGGGTGCGAAGAGAATGCTTTCCTCCCAGGTGGTACCCCGCTCTGTGTCATCAAGGTAGTGGATTTCGTCAAAAACAACGTAGGAGATCTTTTCCAGCTGGTCGGGTTCGCTGATGCACCAGTTCCTGAATATTTCTGTAGTCATGATCAACATTGGCGCGCCCGGGTTGATGCTGATGTCGCCGGTAACGAGGCCTACCTTTTCCGGGCCGAATAATTCCTTAAAGTCCCTGAATTTCTGATTGGAGAGGGCTTTTAGAGGGGATGTGTAAACCATCCCCCTTCCCTGTGAGATCACATCCCTGGCCAGCATTTCCGCCACCAGGGTTTTTCCGTTTCCCGTAGGAGCGGCCACCAGGACCGATAACCCCTCCCTTAAGGCCTCCGCTGCCTCAATCTGAAAGTCGTCAAGGGATACAATCTCTGTTTCCGCAAGGGGGGCAGTATCCCTGCGTACCGGTCTTTTTTTCCGGGGCGGCCTTTCCGGCGCCGGGATTTCAGCCGGCTTCCGGCCGCGGCCGGCAGCGGGACCGGATTTGGCCAGGATAGCGGCCAGGCGCGGTTGAATTTCTTCAAGTTCCTGCCGCAGCAGGCAGACGTTGTTTTTCCTGTCCGGCAAGACCGGGGTGAGCATCTGTTCTTCAATCAAGCGCCTGATCTGCCCCATGGAAATACCCAGAAAGGCCGCGGCTTCAGCCAGGTTTAGTTTTTCTCGTTTTTTTGCCAGTTGCTGTAGCCGCGCTCCATCTTTTCTTAGAGCGTGAATGTCGGAGTGCCAGAAGCGGATTCTGTCGTCCAGGTAAAAATGATCCATCTCTCCGGATTCTGCCATACCGGTCAGAATTTCCTGTTCCAGTCCCAGTAAGTTGGCAGTTTCCTTTAGGCCCAGGGAGTGTTCCTTGAGAAAAGAAGGGGCGCTGGCAGTATAAGGCGGGGCGAAATACCTTCCGGATATTTCACCCAATTGTTCGATCAGCACTTCGCCGGGGAACTCGCGGCGCAGGCACCGGTATTCTTTGCCCTTGAATTTTACCGGGAGAGTGCGGCTTTCGGCCAATGCTTTATAAGCATGCTGATTCAGTCCCAGTTCTTCTGGCAGAAAAAAAGGGAAGCCCAGGGAATCCAGGGTTTTCCGGCAGACTTCCTGATGCCGGCGCCTTTCCAGTTCAAGCCTGCCCTCAGGGTTGTCCACCGTTGTGATCAGGGCTCCGGGCAGCCTTACAAAGGGGCCGGTATCGTTACCGGCAGCGAGCTTTTCCGTAATTATTTTATGCCTTTGGAAAGCCCGGAGCAAACCCGGGAGACGGCGGGGTTTCTCCCTCAGGTAAGCCAGCAGGAAATCCCAGGCGCCGCTACTGTCGGGAAGTGTAAAGCGGCCGTCGGGCAACCTGGGAAAATGACGCCAGACCGTGCCGGGAAAGTCTTCTATACCCGTTTCGGCAATGATTTCTGTTTTAGAGCGGGGCCGTCCGTCAGATAAGAGCTGCGTAATGGTTTTTACCATTTCCCCGTTATCCCTGTCTGCGGGGGATTCTTCCTCCGTCCGGGTGTGCTTCTTCAGCTCTTTTAAGAGTTTGGGCAGGATCCTTCGCAATTGTCCACGCTCGCTGTACCAGAGGATCCCGGACTGCGCTGAAGCCGGGCCTTCATTTAATTCAATCAACCAGCCGCGCCTGGTTTTGATCCTGCCAATCCGGAGTCCTTCTCTTTCAATTAAAGATGAAAGGGCACCGGCCAGAGCATCGAAGCCGCATTCGCAAAGGGTGTAGATCTCTTCCGGGGATACGGCTCCCCGTCCTTTCAATAATCCAAGAAGTTTGTCTATGGCCTGCTTTGTTTTACTGTTTGCCAAATTGTCCAAACACCTCTGGTCTGGCTTTATGTATTATTAGTAGGTATTATTAGTAGTCTAGCACATCCTGTTCAAATTTAACAATAATTTTGGCCTCAATCTTGAATTAAAGAGTTTGTCCGCTGTAATCAGGCAGCGGGTTAATTTACGGGTTCACGGTTTGATAAGAAAAGTGGCCGGATCACCCGGCCACCAGCGGTATGTTAACTGTTAAGTAAAGATCCGGAAATCAAATCCTCCGTTTGAAAGAAATACTGTAACAAAAACATTAAGGTCAACATCCCTGAAAAACACTGCGCATTTGTTCTAATGCCTGATATCTTTCAACTAATCCCCTTGCCTTAAATGAAAAACAGGCCGAACCCGAAAACGAGAAGAATCAGGATCAGGAAGAGGATGAAAGCCCAGTTTCCGAAGCCTGCTCCGCTGGCTCCTTCAAATGCAAATTCAGCCATTTTTTAACCCTCCTTGTTTATAATCTTACTGTTTTAAGCTTAAAATTTATTTTAAGCTTAAATAAAGAAGAAGCCAAAGGCTAAAACGAGAAGAATGAGAATCAGGAACAGGGCGAAGGCCCAGTTGCCGATACCATCTCCTTGTACTTTTTCAACTGCGGCATCAGTCATTTTATAACCTCCCTAAGCACAAATTTATTCTTTAAATAAAGAAGAAGCCGAAGGCGAAAATTAGAAGAATGAGGATAAGGAACAGGGCGAAGGCCAAATTGTTGGAACCTTTTTTTACTGTTTCAGCTGCCAAATCAGTCATTTTTTAAACCTCCTTTTAGAGTTTTCTCCATAGGTTAAGTACAACCCGGATTAAAATAATTCAGAGCAAAAAATGGAGCAGGATCGATACTCTCATTTGACGAAGTCCAATAGGGTTGTTTGCCTGCCTTATCCGCTGCTTAGTAGAACCTTTCCCTACCCTGTCTTAAAATAATTAAGGCTGGTTGCCGGTAAAATAATAACGGTTTTTTGTTGTATAACAGCTAAATCCCTTTGTTTTTTCTAATTCATAATATGAAGGAATAAAAAAATGGTTACCGGGTTTAAATAAATCCAATCCAATTTTAATAATAACGGCACGTCTTAATAAAAGACGTGCCTCCCGATTTGGATTGCTGCCGGCAAATTGTCAGGCGGTTTGTTTTGAGCGCTGCCGGGGTTATAGAAGAAGACGCACCCGCCGGTGGGATCAATTCCATTGAGGGCCAGCTCTGCGGCCAGTAAAGCCTGCCCGTCCGGGGCAAGGTTGATGGAGCCGTCCCTGACCGGAGAAAACTGGTTCTCTTCGTTAATGACATTTGCTATTGTTTTAGGGAAACGCGGGTCCTGCAGGCGGTTAAAAACCACCGCACCGACGGCCACTTGACCGGTCAGGGGCTCTCCTCTCGCTTCCGCGTGGATGAGCCTGGCCAGCAAGAGGAATTCCTCCCTGGACAGGGTCAAGCCCCTGGATGTTGAAACATAGGTCTGGGCAGACTCATTATAGGCTGTTTCACAGGCTGAAGGACTGTGGATCAAGAGCAGGATTAGGGTCAATAACATGGCTGTCAGTCTTTTAATATTCATATTATTATTGTACTCAATAAATTTTCATTTACTCGAACAATACTTCGCAGATCAGGTTATCGTTGAACATGGTTTTTCTAATAGCTGCTCATATCTTATCTACCCTAAAAATAGACATTTTCATCATTCTGCCGGGGCCTTGTCAGCGGCATGGATGTCTAACTTAATTTTACTTAACTTATAACAGTGGATTGGACTTGCCAGGGGATTATTCCAGATCAGGAAAAGGGTGCAAAAAATGTTGAGAGTATCAAATCTTAAGTTATCCATTGAGGATGACCCGGAAAACTTGAAACAATACATAATCAAAAAGATGGGCATAAAGCAGAATGAACTTATAAATTACAGCATTTTTAAGCAATCCATAGATGCCCGGAAAAATGATATGATCTATTTTGTTTACACGGTGGATGTTAAATTAAAAAATGAAGAAGCTTTTAGAAAAAGAAACAAATCCGGACATATCACCTGTACTCCAGATCTGGACTATAAATATGTGGAAAGTGGTCCGGAAAAGCTTAAGCACAGGCCGGTAGTAGTGGGAACAGGCCCGGCGGGACTATTTGCCGGGATTATCCTCTCCGAAATGGGCTACAGGCCGGTACTTCTGGACAGGGGGCAGGATGTGGATGCGAGGACGGAAATAGTCCGGAAATTTTGGGAGCAGGGACAGCTGGATCCCGAATGTAACGTTCAGTTCGGTGAGGGCGGAGCGGGTACGTTTTCTGACGGCAAGCTCACCACTCTGATCCGGGACAGGCGCTGCCGGAAAGTTCTGGTTGAGCTGGTCCGGGCCGGGGCGCCGGACGAAATCATGTATTCCTATAAGCCCCATGTCGGTACGGACAGGCTGAGAACAGTGGTCAAAATGCTGCGGCGTAAAATTATCAGCCTTGGCGGTGAGGTCCGGTTCAACAGCAAAGTCAGCGATATTATAACCAGAGATGGTCGAGTGGAAGGAGTGCTGATTAACGGCAGGGACAGGCTGGACACCAATGTACTCATACTGGCCCCCGGCCACAGCGCCAGGGATACCTTTGAAATGCTTCTTGCCAGAGGTGTCCGGATGGAGCCCAAGCCCTTTTCCATGGGGGTCCGGATCGAACATCCTCAAATCCTCATTGACCGGGCCCAGTATAAGAACTTTGCCGGTCACAAAAGGCTCGGCCCGGCTGATTACAAACTTGTCTGCCATACTTCCAGCGGTAGATCCGCCTACACCTTTTGTATGTGTCCCGGCGGAGTGGTGGTTGCGGCCTCTTCCGAGGAGGGCTGTCTTGTAATCAATGGTATGAGCAATTATGCCCGTGACGGGCAAAATGCCAACAGTGCCCTGCTGGTTGGGGTAAGCCCCGGGGATTTTGGCAGCGACGACCCCCTGGCCGGAATGAGATTCCAGAGGAAATGGGAACAAAAAGCCTTTGCCCTGGGCGGAGGGCGCTATCGGGCACCGGTCCAGCTGGTCGGCGATTTCCTGGCCGGCAGGGCCTCCCGGGCCCTTGGTGAAGTAAAGCCTTCCTATACGGGTGAAGTAGTTTTGGCCGACCTGAAACACTGCCTGCCGGACTTCGTGATTGAGACCCTGCGGGAAGCGATTCCCGAACTGGATCAAAAACTCCGGGGTTTTGCCTCGCCCGATGCGGTGCTGACCGGGGTTGAAACCAGGTCTTCCTCACCAATCCGGATTCTGCGCGATAGAAACTTTGAATGTGTACTCAAAGGCCTTTACCCGGCGGGCGAGGGAGCCGGTTATGCCGGCGGGATAATATCGGCTGCAGTTGACGGAATCAGGGTCGCCGAGGCCGTTGCAGCCAGGTTTGCGCCGGAGTAAAAAACTTGTGATTGTTTTCATTATTCTAAATTCTAAGGGGACTGTGTCAGCGGCATCCGGGGGAGTTTTAAACAGCTTACCTGTTTAAGGCTTCTGCCGGCGTTGTGTCAGCTGCATGGTGTCCATTCAAGGAGATAATAATATGTCCGGTCATGATTTGATCAGAGTTGCGGTTATCGGGGGCGGAGCCTCGGGCATTATGGCCGCCATCGCGGCGGCGCGGGAAGGGGCGGACGTCACAATCCTGGAAAAAAACCAGAGGATTGGCCGGAAAATTCTGGCCACCGGTAACGGAAGGTGTAACCTCACCAATATTGACTTGAGCATAACCAACTTTCACGGAAAAAACCCCAAATTTGCCTATGCCGCTTTGAGCCGATTTGATTATAAGGCCACCATCGAATTCTTCGAACAACTGGGGATAGTCTACAAGGTCGAAGAAGGCGGCAAAGTTTTTCCTGTTTCCAACCAGGCCTCCAGTGTACTGGACGTGCTGCGTTATGAACTGGAAAAAACGGGGGTTAAAATAATCTGTGAATCCGATGTGGTAAAGCTCAAAAAAAGGAAGGCGGAGTTCGATATTAGCCTGGGGGACGGCAGGGTTTTTCACGCAGACCGGGTGATTATCGCAACCGGGGGCAGGGCGGCGCCTCATTTTGGCTCTGACGGCAGCGGCTATGTCCTGGCCAAAAGTATGGGCCACACCATTGTCGAGCCCTTTCCGGCCCTAGTCCAGTTGAAACTGGCATCTAATTATTTAAAACACCTGCAGGGCGTTAAATTCGAAGGCGGCGCCGAACTAATCGTGGACGACCGTCCGGTTCAGGCGGCCTCAGGGGAAATACTGTTTACGGCATACGGTATATCCGGCCCGCCTATTTTTTGTTTGAGCCGTAAGGCAGGAGAATATCTTCAAAAAAAGAAAGGCGTCTCGCTGAAGCTTCAGCTGGTCAACACCCTTACTCCGGAGGAATTGGACAATTTATTGACCATGCGTTTCCAATCCGGACCCGGGAAGAGCGCCGCTTTTAGTTTTGTCGGTTATTTGAACAAGAAGCTGGCGCAGGTGGTCTTAAAGGAAGCGGGTGTAGACATCAATAAGCCCGCCGGTCAGATAACAGCTGCAGAGCGCAAAAAAATTGTTCATTATCTCAAGGACTGGCGCTTTCCGGTAACTGGAAACACTTCCTGGCCTGCTGCCCAGGTTACTGCCGGCGGTGTGGACGTAAAGGACATCGATGGGAGCACGATGGAATCAAAACTCATCCCCGGCCTGTATTTTGCCGGCGAAGTTGTTGATATTGACGGGGACTGTGGCGGCTACAACCTGCAGTGGGCCTGGTCTTCCGGGTATATAGCCGGAGAAAATGCTGCGCAGCCCTGAAGGAAGCCCCCCGTTTGTGAAACGGGTAGCAGTACCGCCAGCAGTACTTTTGTTGCAAAATAGTACAGGACGGAAGTCTTTAAGTGCACATTATGTCGAAAAATAACAGAATAATTATGTCTGGGTGTTGCGAAATGGTCCAAATCCCAACTTTTATGCTGGCAAATTTTTTGCATGGATATTAAGTTAATTTTTAATAGTAATTCAATATAGACAGGTGAGTATTGTGAGCAAAAAAGGGCAAAAAATTGAGAGCGCCGGCACAGGGAGTGTAGCCTGGGTATACGACGAGGAACACGGCTGGATCAACGTAAACCTGTTTCTGAAAAGAATTGAGAAGCTTGAGAAAGAGTTATTCGCAAAGTTCCAGGATGAAGAAATACGCTACATGAAATGTGTATAAGAGATTTGCCAAAAATACTCGGAAAATGGCAGTAAAAATGCAATTATTCCGGGTCTTTCTTTTTTAACTTGGAATTGCAATAATTCAAATTGTTATGCTATAACATTTAAGCAAATGTCAAAGACCCATTATTCGCAAAGTTCCAGGATGAAGAAATACGCTACATGAAATGTGTATAAGAGATTTGCCAAAAATACTCGGAAAATGGCAGTAAAAATGCAATTATTCCGGGTCTTTATTTTTTAACTTGGAATTGCAATAATTCAAATTGTTATGCTATAATATGCACAAAGAGAATCAAACTAACCTATCGGGGTGTCGTTCCAAAAACACACGGGCTGTCGAAGGTTTTTACGATCAGTTTGCTGATTTAGATAGGTTATGTTTGATTTAGTTTATATTTGAGGAGGTGGTTTGCAGACAAAGTTTCAGACTGAAGTGGATGTCGGTGTATTGGGTAAAGAGATTTTTTTTGTGCTAAAATGTGAAAAATATTACAATACTACGCATTTAGAGCAATATTTAAAAGCAAGGGGGGTTCTAACCCGTGGCAACGTGCTCATGCTGTTGCGGAGAAGATGAACTGACTAAACAACTGGATAAAATTATTGATCCTTACAGGGGGCAGCCCGGCGGCCTGATTCAGGTCCTGACCAAAGCCCAGGAACTAATCGGCTATTTGCCCAAATGGGCCTTGATTAGAATTGCCAAAGCATTGGGCTTGTCTCTTCAGGATGTATATGGCGTTGTTACATTCTACGCGTTTTTCTCTCTGATTCCAAGGGGCAGGCATAAGATTAGCGTTTGTGCCGGGACAGCCTGTTATGTTAAAGGAACCAAGATGGTTACCAAAACAATCCGGGAAGTGCTTGGTATTAAACCCGGCCAGACAACTCCCGACAGCCGCTTTACCCTGGAAATTGTCCGCTGCATCGGCGCCTGCGGCCTTGCACCGGCCATGATTATCGACGGCAAGGATGTCCATGGCCGTCTGGAACCGGAACAAATTCCGCAAATTCTGGAACAATATGCCTAATACCCGTTAGCGCGGGTTGCACATTCCTCACCTGTGAATATTGTTCACAATTCCTTGTTTATCAGGATAGCGCTAAAGGACAAGCTGCCTGATTGGGAGATCATGAACGGATACGGCTGGAGGTTTTAAACGGAGGTGTGTTTAAGTGAAGTCTTTGGACGAACTGGCAAAGATTAGGGATAGCAGGCGGGCTGCCCTTAAAATCCGGGAAGGTGTGCCCTCCGCCACTGAAAAAGCTCACATTATGATGTGCGGCGGCGCGGGCTGTATTTCATCCAAATGTACCGATGTGGTAGAAGCCATGAAGGAGTGCCTGGCCAAGAACGGCATTGCCGACCAGGTTCAAATAGTTCTAACCGGTTGTATGGGACCTTGTGATATGGGTCCTGTTGCGATCGTTTATCCCGACGCTACTTTCTACCGCAGGTTGAAGGCAAAGGATGCCGAGGCCATTGTCGAGGAGCACATTCTCAAGGGGAATCCCGTACAGCGGTTGTTGTACAGAACACCCGGCGCGAAGGAGTCCACCCGGTGTGTCCATGATATCGACCTGTTTAAGAAACAGAAAAAGATTGTTTTACGGAATAACTTCTATATCGATCCCACTTCCATCGAGGATTACATTGCCAGCGACGGCTATGCAGCCCTGGGCAAGGCTCTTACCCAGATGCAGCCCGCTGAAATCATTGAGGAAGTAAAAAAATCCGGTTTGCGCGGCCGGGGCGGCGCCGGATTCTCAACAGGCATGAAGTGGGGTTTCACCGCCGCTGCCAAAGGAAGTCCGAAATATGTTGTGTGCAACGGTGACGAGGGCGACCCGGGCGCTTTTATGGACAGGTCCGTCCTGGAAGGCGATCCCCACAGTATAATTGAAGGTATGGCCATTTGCGGCCGGGCCATCGGGGCCGAACAGGGTTACGTCTATGTTCGGGCGGAATATCCCCTGGCCATTGAAAGATTGTCCAACGCCATTGATGATGCCCGCCGGTACGGCTTGCTGGGGAAAAACATTTTTGGAACCGGCTTTAATTTTGATATTGAAATCCGGATTGGAGCAGGCGCCTTTGTATGCGGTGAGGAGACGGCGCTGCTTACTTCCATTGAAGGCAAGCGCGGCGAGCCGAGGCCGAGGCCGCCCTTCCCGGCCAACGCCGGTGTGTGGGGTAAACCCACCGTTTTAAACAATGTTGAAACATGGGCGAACATTCCAGAGATTATTTTAAAAGGCGCCGACTGGTTCTCCACCATCGGCACCGAAAAGAGTAAGGGGACCAAAGTATTTGCGCTGGCCGGCCGGATTAACAACACCGGTATCGTGGAAGTGCCCATGGGCACCACCCTGAGGGAAATCGTTTTCGATATCGGCGGCGGAATTCCCAGGAAGAAGCTCTTTAAAGCCGTCCAGACCGGCGGTCCATCCGGCGGCTGCATTCCTGCAGACCATCTGGACACCCCTGTGGATTACGATTCACTCGGGGCCCTGGGCGCCATCATGGGCTCCGGCGGTATGATTGTTATGGACGAGGACACCTGCATGGTGGACATCGCCAAATTCTTTATAGATTTCTGTGTTGATGAATCCTGTGGTAAATGCTCCCCCTGCCGGATCGGAACCAAGCGGATGCTGGAAATTCTGGAGCGGATCACCACCGGCAAGGGTAAAGAAGGAGATATCGAGCTTTTACAGGAACTGGCTACCACAATTAAATCCACCGCTTTGTGCGGTCTGGGACAGACCGCGCCGAACCCTGTATTGAGCACAATCCGTTACTTCAGGCATGAGTACGAGGAGCATATCAAGGAGCATTACTGCCGTTCCGGAATCTGCGAGTTTAAGGAATAAAACCGCTCCCGGCGTTAAGAGGAAATGGAAAAAATACGGGAGTTTGGAGGGGAAATAAAAATATGATAACATTAACAATTGATAACCAGAAAATAGCAGTGGAAGAAGGGACAACCATCCTTGAGGCTGCCCAGAAAGTGGGAATTAAGATCCCGACCCTTTGCTATTTAAAGGATATTAACGTTATTGGCGCCTGCCGGATTTGCGTTGTTGAAGTGCAGGGGGCCAAGGCTTATGTACCGGCCTGTGTCGCTCCGGTGGCCGAGGGTATGGTTGTCCGTACCAACACCCCGGCTGTGATTAAAGCCCGCAAGCTGATTCTTGAATTGATCCTTTCCGACCACCCCATGGAATGCCTCACCTGTGTCCGTAACCAGAACTGCGAACTGCAAAAGCTGGCTGAGGCTTTCGGGCTGACGGAGGTCCGCTTTGAAGGAGAAAAAACCACTTACCCCATTGATGATTCCAGCCCTGCCATTGTGCGGGATCCCCGCAAGTGTGTACTCTGCCGCCGCTGTGTATCGGTTTGCTCGAATATCCAGACTGTCAACGCCATCCAGGCCCAGGAGAGAGGTTTTAGCAGCCTGATTGCGCCGGCCTTCAACGAACAACTGGCTAATATGGAGTGCGTCCAGTGCGGCCAGTGTTCCCTGGTCTGCCCCACTGCAGCCATTCACGAAGTGGACGATACTCAAAGAGTATGGGAAGCCCTTGCTGATCCCAAAAAGCATGTCATCGTCCAGACTGCGCCGGCAACCCGGGTACAGGTGGGGGAAACCATCGGCGCTGAACCGGGCAGCATCGTTACCGGCCAGATGGTGGCCGGGCTTCGCCGCCTGGGCTTTAATAAGGTTTTTGACACCGACTTTACCGCCGACCTGACCATTCTGGAAGAGGGGAACGAGCTGCTCCAGCGGATTCAAACGGGCGGCACCCTGCCCATGATTACCTCCTGCAGCCCCGGCTGGATTAAATTCGCCGAACACTTTTATCCGGACCTGCTTCCCCATCTCTCCACCTGCAAATCGCCGCAGCAGATGTTCGGCGCCCTGGCCAAAACCTATTACGCCGAAAAAGCCGGCATTGACCCTGCGGATATTTTCAGCGTTTCGATCATGCCCTGCACCGCCAAAAAGTACGAGTGCACCAGGCCCGAGATGAAGAGCAGCGGCTACCAGGACGTGGACGTGGTTCTCACCTCCCGCGAACTGGGGCGTATGTTCAAGCAGGCCGGGTTGGATATGGCCAACCTGCCCGAAGAAGAGTATGACGCTCCCCTCGGGATTTCCACCGGAGCCGGTGAAATTTTCGGCGCCTCCGGAGGCGTGATGGAAGCGGCCCTGCGGACTGTTTACGAGGTTGTCACCGGTAAGGAGCTCCCCAACATTAACTTTACGGAGTGCCGGGGCCTTACGGGGGTAAAGGAAGCAACTGTCCAGGTGGGCGACCTGCCGGTTAAAATAGCCATTACCAACGGCCTCGGCAATGCCCGCAAGGTGCTGGATAAGATCCGTGCCGGCGAGGCTGATTACCACTTCATAGAGATAATGTGCTGTCCCGGCGGCTGCATCGGTGGCGGCGGGTCACCCATTCCCACCGACAC
>JAKPTB010000071.1 GCA_029555205.1 Bacillota bacterium | reverse complement strand
GCCCAGGTTTATGCAGCCCACATTTTCGATCCGTCCCAGGCAGGCGTCCACAGCAATGATCAAGGGGTTTTTATATTTGCGGTAAATATTTTCAAGGGTGTCCTTCAGGTTGCTGGCATGGACCGGGTTGTCCAGAGTGCCGTATACCTCGAAAAACTCCTGGTTAAGCAAATCTACTTTTGAGCCCACCAGCGGTCCCAGGCAGTCCCCTGTAGAACGGTCGGTCCCTATACAGAGGAGGATCCTGGGGTTGTCGCAACCGTGCTTTTTAAGGCGCGATGTAAGATCGCTGGCAAACTTGCTGGTTGCCATCAGGTCCTCCATATGAATTTTTGTTCTTTCAGCATTGTTGCTCTGGGAACGCTCGTTTAAAGCGATCATTTTATTTTCCTCCTGGAACAGCCAAACTACTATATTTTATTTCCAAAGGGGGGGGTAGTTATTCCTGATCTGAGTAAATTTTTAGTCAGAACTTAAATTTTAGGGCATAGAATTGAAAAAGTGTATTTGGCCAGAAGCGCCGTTCCTTTTTACGGCGTAACATTTTGTTCCAGGCGGTGGTTATTATCCGGCAAAGAAGTTATTGGCTTTTAGCCAAGGTGATCAGCGCCTATATCGGCGCTGTAATCGGCGCCGGGTTCGCTTCCGGCCAGGAAATTATGCAGTTTTTTATCCTGCACGGCAATTCAGGGCTGATAGGTGCGGGATTGGCGGCAGTCCTTTTTGCCTACCTGGGCGGGCTGGTGATGTACCTGGCCATAACTATGCATTCCGGCAGCTATAAAAAATTGTTTTGCTACCTGTTGGGTAAAAAGGCCGGTCGTTATATGGATGTCTTTAATCTCTTTATGCTGCTGGGTGGGGTAGGGGTGATGATGGCAGGCAGCGCCGCCGTGTTCAGCGAGCATTTTGGTCTTCCATCTAAGGCCGGGATCGGGTCTGTGGCTGTACTTACTTCCCTGGTGCTGATGGGGGGGCTGGAAGGCGTCTTAAACGCCAATGTCTGCCTGGTACCATTGAAATACCTGGCAGTGCTGTCAATATCCCTGGCCGTTATCCTCAGCCCCGGCGGCCTGTCAGGTTTTCACGCCGGCGCCGCGGCAGGCGGCGGGGTCACGGGCAGCTGGGCGCTGGCGGGGTTTTTATATGTCTCCTACAATATGGTGGTACCGGTGGCGGTCCTGTCTTCCCTGGGAAAAACTGTGCCGCTTAGAATAGGGCTGGCCGGAGGGGCGCTGGGAGGGCTGCTGCTGGGCCTGGCGATTTTTCTGGTAACCGCGGCTGGTCTGGCGCACATGCCTGAAGCAGCTTCTTACCAGGTTCCCATGCTGTACCTGGCAGGCCCTTTTGGTCCTGTGCTCCGTTTGAGTTTAGGACTTCTAATCTGGTTGGCTATATTAACGACGGCGATCGCGAATGCGCATGGTTTTGCCAGCAGGCTTGCTCCCGCGGGAGGTGTCCCTTACCGCCTGTACGGAATCGGCTCATGTCTCCTGGCCCTGCCCCTTGCCGGCTTCAGTTTCAGCAGCCTGGTTCGTTTTCTCTATCCGCTGTTCGGCTATGCCGGCCTGGTGTTGTTGCTCGCGCTGCTGGCCAGGCCGCTGATTTGTTTTTGCCGGAATCGCTAATAACCTCTTCACATCTGGTAAATATTCCTTATAATTAATTAAAGCGAAAGTATTTAAGCTGTTGATTTCCGGCTTGTCTGAAAATAACACCGTGGGGAGGAAGAAGATTGAACTGGCTGGACTGGTTGATAGTGGCCGCACTGGCCTTCTATGCTTTCCAGGGGCTGCGTAGCGGGCTTGTGTCAAGCGTAGCGAAGCTGGCCGGAATCCTGCTCGGTTTCGGTCTGGGCCTGACCTACTACCGCGATCTGGCGGGTTATTTGAATAACCAGTGGCACCTGGAAGATAAAATAATGCCGTTGACCGGTAAAATATTAGATTTTTTCTATCCGGTCAAGCTGACATCTGCTCCTGCTTTATATGCCGGAACCGCGGCGCTGCCGGCAGCCCCCCTTGACCCGTACGGCATGTTGAATACTTATGGCGAATACCTGGCCAGGTCGTTTACTGCGGTGATTATTAACGCCATTTGTTTTTTGGCCTTGATCGCGATAACTGTCTGGGTCGTAAATATAGCCGGCTATATCCTTACCAGGATAGCGGACGTTAGCTTTTTAGGGCCGCTCAACCATATTGGCGGCCTTTTCTTTGGAGCGGTCAAAGGAATTATTATAGTGATGATATTTTTAACTGTCCTCTCACCATTTCAAAGAGCGGACCTGCGGCCGGGTAATCCCGCGCAAAATCCGGGCGGAAAACCATCAAGCGGGGAAGGGGCTTTTTCTGATTCAAAGATACTGCCTTATTTTATCCCCCTTTTCACTGCTATTGACCGCCCGTTGCAGGGGCTTCCCCCTTTAAATACAAACAGCGGCAGCCCTGTGAAATCTATTTGAACGAAGTAAAAATTATTTGGAGTTAAATGCGGCAATTTTGCAGATATTAATCAATGACAGCGTAACGGGGACACAATTCAGTCGTCAGTCGTCGGATGTCGGACGTCGGACGTCGGAAATAATAAAGCCCCTTGGGTAACTGCCATGTGGTTAGATAAAGATATTCCCACTGGAAAGGCCGAGGAATGTACCCTGTTGTGGAATGGCGGGTTAAAACCCGCCCTACAAGGTTGAGGAATGTCTCCGATGGATTGGCGGGCTGAAGCCCGCCCTACAGGTGGGCGCCGATCAAAACGCGGGTTTGCGGACATGAAAAATAAGAAAACAGGCCTTTTTCAGCAGTCTCGGACGGTCCCCCTGACAACGGTTTAATGTTTGGGGATGGTAAAGTAAAAGGTGCTGCCTTCCCCGGGTTTGCTTGCGACGTCGATGGAGCCGCCGTGAGCTTCAATTATTTCTTTCACGATGGCCAGCCCCAGGCCGGTCCCCCCGCCCTTTCTGGCCCGGGATTTGTCGACTTTGTAAAAACGCTCCCATATTTGAGGCTGTTCCTCCAAATAGTCATAACCCCATACCGTACTGAGAAGTTCCTCCCGGGTAAAGGTCCGGTTGGGTGATTTGGCCAGCTGGTAGAGCAGTTCATATTCCTTGTGCGTGAGATATACTGACTGGCCGTCAACAAGCACCAGCCTGGAGTCAGGATTAATGGACAATCCGGGATAGCTGAGAGACGCCGGGGCAGCTTCACCAGGATCCTTCTGCCCATCCCGG
>JAKPTB010000147.1 GCA_029555205.1 Bacillota bacterium | reverse complement strand
TCAATGAATACAACGGCAGGCGCTCCGTACAGCTTGCGGTAAAGGACCTGGGCGCCCCGGCTGTTTTTGCCCCCGCCGGGGGGCAGGCAGGGGATGCAGATTGCCTGGGGGAATACTGTTGTTCTTCGGACGGGGAGCTGGTCGACGGGAGAGAAGACCTCTTCGTGCCGGAGTTTGTCTTTACAACCCTGCAAAAATTAAGGGACGGAGAGTGCCAGGGGCTGGTAAAACCTCAAAGGCAGGGATATGATATCCAGGTTGTCGACTGCCGCAATGCAGGGGACCGCCCGCTCCGTCTGGCCGAACTGGCCGCCGCGGGGGAACCGGCGCTGGTGATTACATCGTGCGGTTACCAGAACGTAGAGCTGGCCCACCATATTGTGCTGTCCAACCCGTCCCTGCGGGGAAAAGTCGGGGTCTGCCATTATCACACTCCGGCAGATATCAAAAATAAACTGTCATCGCTGTTCCAAGCCGGTGAGATCGATATACTTTTGACAACGCCGGCTGCGGCGGACGCTGCCGGGCTGTGCGCCGGTAAAGTGCTGCTGTACCACCTGCCGTATGGTTCGGATTCTGTTGACCATACATATAACTGCGTCAGCCCGGGGGGAAGGCTGTACCTTCTGTACGGGTCCGATGATCTTCAGGATAACCTTGATGGCCTCGAATCCCTGGCGCCCGGCAGGGAATACCTGGCAATCCTGTACCGGATGCTCCGCCGGCAGGGAAAACAGAGCGCCGTGTTTAATATAAATATCTTGTCGAAAGGGTTGTCGGACGCCGGTTTTTACCATGCCGGCGCTTGTACTATTGAGACCGCCTTAAAAATATTTGTGGAATTAGAGCTTCTGACGTGTCATAATGAAGGAAAGATTTTGAATATTCATTTTATGCCGCCGCCGGCACAAAAGAAAGACCTGTCTCAGGCTCAAACATATCAGGTGCTGACCCAGATAAAAAAGGATTGTATTCAGTTAATGAGGAATTTGTTAAGTGCACCCGTATATAACCTGTTCAGCCAGGGTGTTTCATAATAAAAGGGGGTTATAAAACTTGGACCTGAAGAGCATAATCAGAGAGATCCCGGATTTCCCAAGGGAGGGCATAAATTATAAAGATGTATCCACCCTGCTGCTTGACGGGAACGCGTACCGGAAGGCGGTTCAGGAACTGGCGTCCCAGTGCATGCACAAGCAGGCCGAATTGATCGTATGCCCGAAAGCGCGGGGCTTGATGATCGGTGCGCCCCTGGCCTACATACTGGGTACCGGCCTGGTGACCCTCAGTTTGCCCAGCCAGCCGGAAGACATTTTTACCTGGCACTATGACCTGGAATTCGGCGACAGGCCTGTTGAACTGGACCGTGGGATAATCAAGCCGGGGATGAAAGTCCTGGTAGTGGATGAACTGATCGCCACCGGGGGGACCGCCGCCAATGCTGTTAAGCTGCTCGAGGACCTGGGCGCCGAGGTGGTGGGCACTGTATTCCTGGTGGAACTGACCGGACTTGGCGGCAGGGTTAAAATACAGGACTATGATACAATATCACTTGTTCAATATAATTATTAGGGAAATGGTCATATGGAAAACTCAGCCCATGTTTCTGCTTTAGATACGTCCCCGGAAATGGAGCCGGTTAATTCCTCATTACGGGAGCAACTGCCGGAGCTTAACCCGGAGGCATCTCTGGAGGAGCTGTTTCAGCTGATAAAAAGCTACAGCTCCAAGGCAGACTTTGCTGCAATTAAAGAAGCGTATAACTATGCCGCAAGTGCCCACCGGGAACAGAAGCGTTTTTCCGGCGAGCCTTATATTGTCCATCCCCTGGAAACGGCAAAGATACTGGCCGAGCTGGAACTGGACCAGGAAACTATTATGGCAGGCTTGCTGCACGATGTGGTTGAAGACACGGGAATATCCCTGGAGGATATCAAGGAGCGGTTTGGCGGCGAAGTAGCTCTTCTTGTCGACGGAGTTACCAAGCTGAGCAGGATAGAGTTTAAGTCGAAAGAAGAACAGCAGGTGGAAAACCTGCGCAAAATGTTCCTGGCTATGGCCAAAGACATCCGGGTAATCCTGATTAAACTGGCCGACCGCCTCCATAACCTCAGGACGCTCAAGTACCACCATGCGCCCAAGCAGATGGAAATTGCCAACGAAACTCTCGAGGTGTTTGCCCCGCTGGCGCACCGCCTCGGGATCTACCGTATAAAATGGGAACTGGAAGACCTCGCTCTCCGGTTCAAGGACCCGGAAAAATATTTTGAACTGGTAGATAAAATCGCCAAGACGCGCGACAAGCGGGAGGAATATATCCAGTCGGTAATATCAATTCTAACCGACAAGCTAGCGGCTATGGGTGTCGAGGCCGACATCCAGGGACGCCCGAAACACCTCTACAGCATACTGGCAAAAAT
>JAKPTB010000061.1 GCA_029555205.1 Bacillota bacterium | reverse complement strand
CAAAGGGAAGCCCGGTGAGATTAGAGAAGACCCCGCTACCAGGAACCTGCTGGTCCTGGTGGAGAATCAGCTCAACGGCCGGGTTCTGGAGGAAAACTTTGAACTGGTGGTGCTGGCTGAGGGCATGGCCCCTTCAGCCCTGTGCACCGGATTGCCGGCTTCAGCCAGGGACAGGGACGGCTTTGTGAGCCCGGTTCTGGCGCCAGGTTTATATGCCGCCGGCTGCGCCACCAGGCCCATGGAAGTGGCCCCTTCGGTGCGCAGCGGAGCCGCTGCCGCGCTCCGGGCGGTTCAATGGGTGGGGAGGTGTGGTCATGGCCGCTAAAATTGGCGTCTATCTCTGCTCCGGCTGCGCTATCGGGGAGGTTCTGGCTCCCGCCGGCCTGCTCCAGGTTGCTGAAGATGAAAGCCGGGTTGCGCTGGTCAGGGAGAGCGATTTTTTCTGCGGGCGGGACGCCGGCCTGATTCGAGGCGACGTTGCGGAGGGGGCTGTGGACGCGGTTGTGCTGGCGGCCTGTTCGCCCAGGTTTTACGTCAGATTGTTTGATTACGGGCCGGGTATACCGGTGGTCAGGGTCAATTTGAGGGAGCAGGTTGCCTGGTGCCACGAGCCCGGCAGCGAAGATACCCAGATGCTGGCGGAGGACGCTCTGCGCATGGCCCTGGCCCGGGCGGGCGGGTCCGCTGTTCCTGAACCCTTCCGCTTAGAAAACCCCTCCAGGTCCATCCTGGTTGTGGGGGGCGGCCTGGCCGGCCTGACCGCCGCGCTGGAAGCGGCCCGGGCAGCTTACCGGGTCATCCTGGTGGAGCGGGAAAACTCCTTGGGCGGTTGGCTGCGTAATGTCTACCGCTGTGCGCCGCTAAGGTCTCCTTACACAGAGCCGGCTGAAAACCCGGTCCACTTGCTCTCCAGGGAGGTGGAAAGCCATCCCGGGATTGTGGTTTACCGCGGCGCGTCCATCGAAAGAACCGCCGGCGGCCCGGGCCAGTTCGATGTAACTATCGGGCAGGGAGAGCGCCTGCTGAAGGAGCGGGCGGGCTCAATAATTGTGGCTACCGGCGCCGGCGCCTATGCTCCAGCTAAACTCACCCGGTTGAAAAACCTGGCTTACGGCACGTCCCCGGATATCATAGTGAGTTCAAAATTTGAGGAACTGGCCCTGCGGGGCGGCGGCCGGGTGGCGCGTCCTTCGGACGGCAGGGAGGTCAGGCGGGCCGCCTTTATCCAGTGTGCCGGCTCCAGAGACCCGGAACACCTGCCCTACTGTTCGGCAGCCTGCTGTGTGGAAACCCTGAAGCAGGCCTTGTACCTTCTTGAGCCGGAGCCGGACTGCACGGTTTTTATTTATTACCGGGACCTGCGGGCTAGTGGCCAGTACGAGCATTTCTACAAGAAGGTGCAGGAAGCGGGAGCTGTTTTCATCCAGGGTGAGGTTGTGCATGTTGCGGACCGGGGAGGAAGCCTCTCCGTCGAGGCCGATGATATCTTTTTGGGCTGCCGGTCCAGGGTGGAAGGGCTGGACCTGGTGGTCCTGGCCACCGGCATGATCCCGGATGCTGCCGGGGTCGGCCCGGAACAGGGCGTCCTGAAGCTGGATTACAGGCAGGGGCCGGAGCTGCCGGCTCTGAAATACGGTTTTCCCGATTCCCATTTCATCTGCTTTCCTTACGAAACACGCCGTACCGGGATCTACGCCGCGGGCAGCGTGAGGGAGCCCATGGACCTGGTGACGACCTTGGAAGACGCTGCCGGTGCGGCCCTCAAGGCCATCCAGTGTGTAGAGATGACCGCCCGGGGTCAGGCAGTCCACCCCAGAGCCCTTGACATCTCCTATCCGGAGTTCAATATGAGCCGCTGCACCCAGTGCAAGCGCTGCACGGAAGAGTGTCCCTTCGGGGCCATCAACGAGGACGCCGGAGCCAACCCATTGCCCCGGATTACCCGCTGCAGGCGGTGCGGCACCTGTCTGGGCGCCTGTCCGGAGCGGATCGTCTCCTTTAAGAACTTCTCCGTGGCCCTGATCAGCTCCATGATTAAGGCCATTGAGGTTCCCGACGGGGACGAGGAAAAGCCGCGGGTCCTGGTGTTTGCCTGCGAGAACGACGCCTACCCCGCCCTGGACCTGGCCGGCGCCGCAGGGCTGAAGTACAACGCCTGGGTCAGAATAATCCCCCTGCGCTGTCTCGGCTCACTGAACCCGGTCTGGATTGCCGACGCCATGTCCCGGGGGATAGACGGCGTATTATTGATGGGCTGCAGGCAGGGGGAGAACTACCAGTGCCACTTCATCAACGGCAGCGAACTGGCCCGGACCCGGGTCATGAATGTTTCCGAAACCCTGGACAGGATGGGGCTGGAGGCCGGCCGGGTCAAGGTGGTTGAAGTGGGGATTATGGACTATACCAGAATACCCGCCATCCTGGACGGATTCGCAGATGATCTGGCGGCGCTGGGCCCCAACCCCCTCAAAGGATTGTAAAGGGTACCGGGTATTTAGCTATTAGTTTATTAAGTTATTGCATTTAAAAAGGGAAACTACAAGGGAACCATTTCTTGTTGCGGCAAGAGAAGGAAATAAAAATATCGTATTTTGGATTGGCCGTACTAAGAGCAAGCGGGGTTGTTTGCAACATAATATATGAGTGTTCAGGCGGTTACCCGAAAAACTCTGCCGGCAATAACTAAGCTGTACCCGGTACATAAGTTATTATGTTCTTTGTGGTGCTGTCTGTCCGCAGGCCAGATTATCAAGTCCGCCTCGTGTATTTCGTTATTAAGTTATTTGTGGTGCTGTCAGTCTGCCGGGAGGGAGGCGGTGAAAACGTTTGAAGGCTTTGGGGCAGCGCAGCCGCTGTTGTATGACGGTGGTTTTGCCCGGGAGATTTATGCCCTTGAGGGCGGCGCGCAGGTCAGAAGGTGCATGCAGTGTGGAGTGTGCGCGGTGTCCTGCCCTTCCCGGCTGGAGATGGACTACACGCCCCGCAGGCTCTTCAGCCTGATCAGGGCCGGCCGGAAGGAAGAGGTTTTAAGCGCCAGTACCACCTGGGTTTGCACTTCCTGCTGCACATGCAGGGTCCGCTGCCCCAGGGGGATCGATATTCTCGGGTCATGCATGAACTGCAGTTCTACTATCTGAGGTCGGGGTTTAAAGCACATTCCCGGGCCTCTTTTCAACAGGCCTTCTGGCAGGAATTGAGGGAGCGCGGCCGCATTGGCGAAGCCAGTGTTATGCTGCGCTGCTGGATAAGGGAAGGAGGACTGACCGGGGCGTTGCTGAAGTCTCTGGAAATGAAGGGAACGGGCCTGGGTTTACTAAGGCGCGGGCGGCTCCGCCTGATACCCAAAAAAATCGACGGTCTGACTGGTTTTAATAAAATAATCGATAAAGCACTGGCTCAGGGAGGGATACGTTGAATAGATAGTCGTACTTATTCTTCTTAAAATACTTCAAAAGAATAGCCCTGTGCCTGTTTCTTTTCTTCTAGTGGCGCCCCTCCCTCCAACTGCTCTACTTTCAACTATTTTCTGCTGTTGTTTATATTCTTCTGATAGCTTCCATTTAGTAATATGTATAATGTTTTTTTATTTTCAAAAACCGGGGGGAACTCAAGATGCGATATAGTTTTTACCCGGGTTGTTCCCTGGAGGGGACAGCCGTAGCCTACTATAAGTCCCTTGTAGCAGCTGCCTGGGCATTGGGGCTTTACCTGGAGGTAATTCCTGATTGGAACTGCTGCGGGGCTACGGTTGCCCCGGGGCCGGCCGGATCCTATACCAGCCGGATCCTGGCTGCCCGGAACCTGGCTCTGGCAGCTTCCAGGGGACTGGACGTGCTGGTGGGATGCAGTGCCTGTTACCTGGCTCTGTCCGGCGCTAACAGGCGCTTTCAGGAGGACGCTTTATTCCGGATCAGGGCAAACGAAGCCCTGGCAGAGGGCGGTTTAAGGTATGACGGGAATCTGCGGGTTCGTCAGGTCCTTGAAGTAATTGCCCGTGACGTGGGCCTGGATAAGGTCCGTGAGCGGGTCAGGCAGCCCCTGACCGGCCTCTATGTGGCCGGTTACGTGGGGTGTCAGACGGTCCGGGCCGTACCCGGGTGTTTTGATGATCCGGAAAACCCGCAGTTCCTGGAGCAATTAATTGAAGCCCTGGGCGCCGTGGCTGTTCCCTTTCCGGCGAAGGTGCGCTGCTGCAGCGGCTCCAGGGCGGCGGCTGCCCCCGGGGAGGTTTTGGGTTATGTGCAAAGCATTCTCGAAGCTGCAGAAAGCGCCGGAGCCGTTCTGGTGACCACGCCCTGCCCAATGTGCCAGTTCAACCTGGAGGTGAACCAGCTCCGGATTAACCAAACCTGCGGCGCTAGTTTTAATCTTCCGGTTCTGTTCTTTACCCAGTTGATCTGCGTCGCCTTCGGCCTGGTGCCTGCGGCAGGACTTAAACACTGTCTTGTTCCTCCCTACCGGGCGCTCTCCCGCTTCAAACAATAGTTGCAGGTTCGCATCCTGCTGTTGGTCTCCGGCGTGGCCTTGAATTGAACAGCTGGATGTTGTCCGGCAAGATTTTTCGGCAATGCATCAGCTTCAGGTCCCCGGTAATGTAATTAGTCCGGACAGGCCTGCTTGCTGAAAGGACTGTTCTAGAGCAGTCTTAAAACTGTTCAACAGTCACTTTGCCGGGATTCCTCCGCCTTACTGAAAGGGGCTGTTCTATGACAGTTTACAAATAAACAGTTTTACTGCTGTACTGCCTCATTAACCGGATTCCCTGGGGATAATAAGCCAGGCCAGGATGTAAAAGAGGATGCCCGGGAACGCTGCGGAAAAAATTGAAATCAAGACGTAAAGAAGCCGTACCAGAGTGGGGTCCCAGCCAACATATTCCGCAAAGCCCCCGCATATGCCGGCAATCATATAATTGGTGCGGGACCGGGCTAAAGGCTTTTTCATGTTTCTCCTCCCATGTTTTTACCTTTAAATCAATAACATTTTAACTGTTGGAATTATAAAGCTTTAGATGGTAGCATTATTGCCTGATTATCCCTGTATAAACCCGGTATAATCCTGAATAAAACTGGACAACCTGACAGGCATTTCCGGTATAAGTCAAAAGCCTCCTCTATTGGAGCAGAGGGGGCTGAAATACATACGGTGGACCGGTGGGGTTATAAGAAAAACGGCATCACCGGGTTTGCTTGAGGAGTTGGGCCATGTTGCGGCCCAGGGTTTTGAATGTATCTATACCCTCCTGGTCATTTAAGACATCCCCCGGCATTAGTCCCAGGCCGACATTCCAGTAACTGGAGCAGGGAATGATCATCTCGGATATGCCGAAAAAGAAGTTAATTGCGGAGTAGGCAAAAGTGCCACCCATCCGCCTGACTGAAATAACGGCGGCTCCCAGTTTGCCCTTGAGCATATTGTCGTTGGCCTTGGCTACAAAACCGCAGCGGTCTATAAAAGCTTTTACTTCCGTGGTCACATTGCTGAAATATACCGGAGAACCGATAATAATTCCGTCCGCTTCCAGCGCTTTTTTAATAAAATTGTTCATCTCGTCGCCGGTCTGGGCGCAGCGCTTGTTTTTTGTTTGAAGGCACTTGTAACAGGCCTTGCAGCCGGAGACCCCGCTGCCTCCCAGTTGTACCAGTTCACCTTGAATGCCTTCTGCAGCCAGAGTGTCCAGAACAATATTGATCGAATGGTAGGTATTGCCCTTTGGCCGGGGGCTTCCGTTAAAAGCAACTACTTTAATCGTCAAGGCGAATCCTCCTTTTTCCGTATTTAATCAAAAAACTTTATTTCTATTTCGCCATAGATATGCTAAAACCTCTAAAAAGATAATTCCTGATTATCCACAGACAGAATAAACACTATGATTAAAGCAGCCAGTTTAATTATTTGCGCCCCAGTCATGGGTGAGCCGGCCGTCACCGCTCACGGGTATAACATCACCCAGGAAGCGGGGCCTTGCGTGAAGCAGGTGAATTTGTACGAACATTTTCAAGCGGGCGGGTACCTCACGCAGTTCGTACAGCCTGGCGCCGGCATAGACATGCTTGTCCGCCGCCACGCCGCATGCCTCTATACCCAGGCAACCGGCCGCGTAAAGCGTCCGGGGCAGGTGGTAGGCCTGGGTAACCACTACAGCGGTATCCACCTGGAAAACTGCTTTGGCCCTGTAGATACTTTCGTATGTTGAAAACCCGGCGTGGTCCATGAAAATATCCTCCGGGGGTACGCCCATTTTTTCAGCGTAAAGACGCATGTAATTGACCTCGTCATAATCCTTCCGGCCGTGATCTCCAGTCATGATAATTTTTTTGACCCGGTTATTTTGATATAGCTCCACAGCAGTTTTAACCCTGTCGGCCAGCATATCGCAGAGTCTTCCTTCCGGCGAGACATAGGCGCCCGGCACGATGGCAGCCGTCCTGACAGGACAATCCTGCGCTTCCACAACATATTCCAGGCCTTTGTTTTTCACGTGCCTGTCGGCGGCAGCCGCCCCGGCAATCAGGGCGAGTAAAACAATTATCAAGTAAAAAAGAAGCTTTTTTAGTTTAAGCAAAGCCAGCGCTCCTTTACGGCAATTATCGGGGGTTTTAGTCCTCTATAAAAAACGGAGCAGGAGCTTCTTTTGTGACATAGGAAGTCCAAAGGGAAAAAGATTAGCTGCAGTCAAAGTTAAAGACAGCTATAAACCGGTAAATTGGAGCTGGGAGCAGGTAGTAATTCAGTGCTTATGAGTCCTGACATCTTTTTAAATTCCGTTCATTTTTATAAAAACCGGTTATTGTCAAAAGAGGGCGACAACTTTTTCTTTAATTATACAGGTTTAGAAATGCCTGTGTCGTACTATTATTAAATATGGAACTCTTAGATCTCAAGAACAAAACTGCTAAAATTTTAAAGAACAGGGGCACAAAGACCGGAATCATTTTTCTGGCGCCCCTGCTGGTCCTGGCTCTACTGGTTGTAAGCTGGGCTCATCTATATGCCGCCGGGGTTTTAGCAGGCTTTTCCGGAGCTGATGCCCTGGTGGCCGCATTTGACAGGAATACTCTCGTCTTCGGGCAAAATGGGGATTTAATTACGGAACTGCACGCCGAAATCAACCGGATACCCGTTGCCCTGGATAGAATCCCGGACCATGTTCAAAAAGCCTTTGTAGCTATAGAGGATCAGCGTTACTACAGCCACCGCGGGGTGGACCTTAAGGCTATCCTGAGGGCGAGTCTCAGCTATTACCAGTCCGGGGGAAGGATTACGGAGGGAGCCAGCACCATCACCCAGCAAGTGATGAAGCTGTATTTTTTAACACCGGAACAGAGTTTACAGCGAAAAATCAAGGAAGCTGTCCTGGCCCTGGAATTCGAGAGGCGCTATTCTAAGGAAAGTATCCTGGAGCTATACTTGAACAGGGTTTATTTTGGTGAAGGCGCCTATGGAATTCAGAGCGCGTCCAGGGTTTATTTCGATAAGGATTCGACGGACCTCACCCTTGCCGAAGGGGCTCTGCTGGCGGGTTTGATTCAGGCGCCAAGTATTTACGACCCCTACGTCAATTCGCAAAAAGCCCTGGGACGCAGAAACGTGGTGCTGGACAAGATGTTCCAGCAGGGGTTCATCTCCAGGGCTGAGATGGAGGAGGCCCTGAAGGAACAACTGCTCCTGAAAAACGGCCTGAGGGAAACCCGGAACAACAGATACTCCTACTTTATTGACCAGGTTATTGAAGAAGCCATTGCCGCTGTAGGGGAGGAAAAGGTTTTCAGGGGCGGTCTGCTGATTCATACCACCCTGGAACAGGAGATCCAGAGTAAGGCGGAGGATGTCTTCCGGCGCCCCGGCCTGTTTCCTGCTGAAAAAGTAGAAGCAGCACTGGCCCTGGTTGAAAACGAAACGGGGGCGATAAAAGCGCTGGTGGGTGGAAGGGAGTACGGGATGAGGCGTGGTTTTAACAGGTCCACCCAGATGTTGAGACAGCCCGGATCGGCATTTAAACCCATTTCTGTTTACGCGCCGGCTTTTGAGCTGGGTTACACCCCGGAGTCCATTATACATGACACCCCTTTTAAGGCCGGCAACTACGAACCGCGGAACTCCGGCGGCGGGTTTTACGGCCCCATCAGTATCCGCACGGCTGTACAATGGTCCCGTAATGTGGCTGCGGTGTGGCTGCTCAACCAGATTGGTGTTGACCGGGGCTATGAATTCGCAAATAAGCTGGGCTTCGAGCTGGTGGAAGAAGACCGCTGTCTGCCGCTGGCCCTGGGGGGGCTGACCAAAGGGGTTTCTCCTTTGCAGATGGCCGGGGCTTACGCGGCTTTTGCCAGCAGAGGCATTTATACAAAGCCCTATACCATAAGGTCAATCGAAACTGCAGCGGGTGAAAACCTCTACAGGCATCCGGAAGGTGTTGCAGTCATGAAGGCTTCCACAGCAGAGGCAATTATCAGCGTTTTGCGTTCTGCTGTAGAATCGGGTACCGGGTACAGAGCAGGTATCAGGGGTATAGATGTGGCCGGGAAAACAGGCACCACCGAGCTTCCGGATACTCCGGTTTTCCAGGGCCTGAACGGAAATAAAGACGCCTGGTTTGTGGGGATAACCCCCCGTTATACTGCTGCAATTTGGATGGGTTATGATGAAAATGATATGGACCGCCGGCATTACCTTACTTCCTATGGTGGCAACCAGCCTGCCGAGATCTTCCGTTTGGTGATGGCCGGCATCCTGGGAGTGGACGAGCGGATGAGGTGGGTGGCCCCGGTGCAGCCGGAGCAGGAAAATGAAGATGAAAATGAAGGCCGGGAGGAAGCCGCGGAGCCGGCTAGTGATGATACGGTGCCCGGCGGGAATGGGCCGCAGGAATCCTTACAGGAAAACAGGGAGTTAAATGGGGACGGCGGGGAAGAATTAAGAAAGGACCCCCCAGGGGTTCAGAATGATCAAGAGAAGGGTAAAAAAGTAGAAGAAAAAGTACAGGAGAAAATGAAAGAGAAAGAACAGGAAAAGGTAGAGGAATAAAGTAAGGATAGAAAAAAAGTCGGGTTGATGTGGGACATATGGCTCCCGGGAAATGGAATAAGAAAGGAAATTTTATTAAATATTATATTAAATATTAAAAATAAAACAGGGGCTGAAGGGAAAAATCTGTAAGAGCCAAACAGCATTGCGCAAGAACACGGATTGTTTTGAAAGGCTGGGGTTTTAGCAGGAAAACAAGAGGGTTCTTGACAAGATCAGCATCCCAGATTAACCTATTTTTATAAAATAGGGATTTCAGAACTAATTTTTTTAGAATTTTCACCGGGGTGGGGTGGGGCAAGCATATGTTCGCAAACTGGAAACGCTCAATCTTATTTATCGCTCTGGCGGCCTTCGTGGCGGGGATTATGTTTGCCGGGGGTTGTCAGTTCTTTAAGGATTTTTTCCCCGATCAAAAAAACCCTGACTTGCAGGGACGGGCTACGGCTGAACAACTCCCGGGGGTAGGACCGGATACCATTGCTGATGTGGTCAGCAACTCCAGTCCTGCAGTTGTAAAAATTTCCACCAGGGTTAGTTCCAGCAGCTACGAAGACCCAATTTTCAGGGACCCGTTTTTCCGTCAGTTTTTCGGCCAACCTGCTCCGGAACGGGAAGAAGGTCTCGGCTCGGGATTTATCATTTCACCGGACGGCTATATTTTAACCAATGAGCACGTTATTGACGGCGCCGATGAAATTAGTGTGATGGTGATCGGCTTTGACCAGGAATTCCAGGCAAAGATCATCGGAGCAGACTACGACCTGGACCTGGCCCTGTTAAAAATCGATGCAGGTAACGGACTGCCCTACCTTAAACTGGGAAATTCCGATCAGATCAGGGTGGGCAACTGGGTGATTGCCATTGGTAATCCTTACGGGCTGGACCATACGGTAACCACGGGTGTAGTCAGCGCAAAAGGAAGACCTATCGCTGTAGGTGACCGGCAGTACGAAAACCTGCTTCAGACAGATGCCTCAATTAACCCGGGTAACAGCGGCGGCCCCTTGATCAATCTCAACGGCGAAGTGGTTGGAATTAATACAGCCATCAACGCCCAGGCCCAGGGAATAGGCTTTGCAATTCCTACGAGTACGGTCCAAAGTGTCATGGAGGACTTGAAGAACAGCGCCAGCAATGTTCGTCCTTGGATCGGGGTGCAGGTCCGCTCCGTAGATGAAGAATCTGCCCGCTATCTTGGCCTGGAAAGTGTATCGGGCGCCCTGGTAGCCGGTGTGATTTCGGGTAGTCCCGCAGCAAAGGCAGGTTTGCAGCAATGGGATGTTATTATTGAGTTTAACGGAAATAAAATTAACACTGCTGATGATTTGGTGGCAGCCATCAAAGCCTATCCCACCGGTTCCACGGCTGAGATGCTGGTGGTGCGCAAACGTCAACTTTTAACGGTCACAGTTACTATTAGTGAGAAGCCCAAAAACATGAAATAACCGGGGTGAGGAAGTTTTTGGTCGACTGGAACAGGATTTACAGGCTCCTCAACGATGTTACTCCCTTGCCCGTAGACTGCGGAAAACTGTGTGGGGCGGCTTGTTGTTCGGAATGGGAAAAAGGAGTGGGAATGTATCTTCTGCCGGGGGAGGAAACTATGTTCACCATGGCAGAGGATTGGTTGATCTGGGAAGAACACTCTACAAAGGATTATGAATTCTGCCCTACATGGTCGGGGGTGGTGTATTTTGTCCGTTGCAACGGAACCTGTCCCAGGGATAAAAGGCCCTTTGCCTGCAGGATCTTTCCCCTGGCGCCCTACCTGTCTGAAAGCGGGGACTTCAAGCTTATTCTGGAGGAAGGGGCAGCCCTGCTTTGCCCCCTGGTCAAAGCAGGCGACATGGGAATTTTGGACCGGCGGTTCCTGTCCAGGGCCCGCCTGGCCTGGGAGGAGTTAATAAAGAATCCGCTACTGAAGGATGAAGTTATATGGGAATCCCGCCGCCGGGACAGGCTGGCGGGAGAACCCTGGAAAAGGCTTTTGGAAAGATAGGATAATAATTAGAAGATGGGCATTGTTATTGCCGTTATTGCCAATGAAGTTATAGTTACTATTATAATGTTTATTGTCTTTTATTGGCCCTATTTGTATTAATATGGAACAGGGTATGCTGTATTGGAGCAAGCTCAGGTCAGAACTGGAAATAGTTAGATTCTTTAACCTCTCCTTGAGGGGTTATTTTTATGAAAAATTTTACTGGCATATCATTTGCATGATCACAAGTTTAAGCAAGCTTGTGAAAGCTATAACAATCAAGTGCGGAGCAGCGGCATATTACTAACCGTCAATATTATTGTTTCTGGTAATGTTGTTCAGTCTTATACCGGCAAAGGGGGTAATAATGTGCAAAAAACCATGGAAAAGGAACTTGTCTGTGAAATCGCACATGAACTGGCCCGGGAAGCAAGACTTGAGGAAAAAATAAACGAAGCTTTCTTTATTGCCTGGATCAAGAGTGTTATCTACAAGCTGGATAAGGACAGCAGATTGGCTTCGTAAGGAAAGGTAAACGGTCTTTTCATAAACGATTGTTATAACTATCACAAAGATGCTTTTTGGTTGGGTTTATGGCGTATTTTTAGAAAGAAAATATCTTTAAAGGAGTGGCTGGATGTGAGGCGGATGATGGTAAAAAAGATTTTGCGCGAGATAGAGAGCGAAATTAAAAAGAAAGAGCAGACTGAAGCGATGATTGAGGAAGCCTGGGCGGCTCATGCTAAAAAGGCTGAAGTGCAAACGCAAAGCGCGAGGCCGTTGAGCTAGGGCAAACAAGGCATGCAGTTTCGTACGTCCAAGTTAGTTAGAACTATCACAATTAAGATTTCGGGAGATAAAAAAAGAATAATAAAGAAAGGGTGGTAAAAATGAAAAAGACCCTGCCCCAGGAAGTAGTGCGGGAAATGGAGCTTGAACTGGCAAGAGAATGGCAACTGGAGTTAAGGATTGAGGAAGCCTGGGCGGCTTATGCGGAAGAAATCGAAGTACAAGGTATGAAGCTGGCAGGCTAGGGGAAGCAGTACCGAAGGGTTTTGGGCATCCAAATTAGTTAAAATTATCACAATTGAGTTGTGGACAGAAATAAAAAGAGAATAATAAAGAAAGGGTGGTAAAAATGAAAAAGACCCTGCCCCAGGAAGTAGTGCGGGAAATGGAGCTTGAACTGGCAAGAGAATGGCAACTGGAGTTAAGGATTGAGGAAGCCTGGGCGGCTTATGCCAGGGAATTGGAAGCGAAAACCAGGAAACTGGCGGGCTAGACATCCATGCCGCTGATGCGGCACCAGCAGAGATTGAAAAAGTCCATTTTCAGGATAGTTCCCCATGCCGCTAGCGGCACAATGAAGGATGAAAATATCTATTTTCAGAGTAGCCTAAGGGAAATAAGACTGACCCTCCGGTACAGGGTCGCCTGTATGTTGGAGGATAACCGAATCATTCTGTGTGAATCACAAATATTAATGAATGAGGTTCAAATATGAATTATGTTATTAGGGGTTGCTCAGAACCCCGGGTAGGCTAAAAAGTAAATACAACTGCTGGAGCTGAGTTATCCTTTGGACCCTGCTAAATTGTGGGGTTTTTTTATGTTTAAGCCAGTGTTCAGGCTTTGGGCCAGCAGTTGTACAGGATGAACCACTTCAATGGCCAGTTTATGTTTAGCCAGGCCGTGGCGCAATTGCATGATGCAGGTAGGGCAGAAGGTTGCCACTATGTCAGCGCCTGTTTCCTTTATGGATGTAATTTTCTTACTCAATATTTTCATGCTGAGATCATAGTGGAAGATGGCAAAGGTGCCGCCTCCCCCACAGCAATTGCCGGCATCTTTCATTTCCCTGAATTCCACGCCTGACCGACGGAGCAACTGGCGCGGATTGAGAGTAATTCCCTGGGCCCCGGCGAGATGGCAGGGATCATGATAAGTTGCCACCCTGTTCAATTCTTTCATACCGGAATTATAGTTGTCCAGGAGATCAAGCAGCAGTCCGGAGAGATCCAGGACTTCGATTCCGTCAAAGAGTTGTTGAGCCTGGAGTTCTTTAAGGGTTGCCGTACATGAGGCGCAGTCCGAAAAAACTGTATTTACACCCAGGCGCTGGAAGGCTGCCAGATTGTCAAGGGCCATTGGGGCTACAGCCTCTAATTCACCGTTTTCCAACTGGGGCAGGCCACAGCATTTTAATGTTTGAGGGAGCACTACCTCGCAGCCCAGCTGTGAAAGAACTGAAACTGTACTCACGGCAATTTCCGGATAAAGGTAGTTGGTTGAGCAGCCCAGAAAATACCCTGCGCGTGTTGTTGCCTTTCCGGCAGCGGGTGTGATTTCAGGAAGAGAGTCCAGGGCAGGCCGGCGGGGTAGCCTGCCGGGTAGAGAGAAACCGGACGGCAAAAGGCCGCAAGCCAGGCCTATTTTAACAAGCCCCAGACCCTGGCTGCAACGGATCAACCCGGCCGCCAGCTTGAGCAGTTCAGGTTGGGTCCAGATTTCCCTGAAGATAGTTCTACGAATCCGGGAAGGATGTTTCCTGACCAGCATAAAGCGTGCTGCCAGAATAATTTTATGGACGGGCACCGCAGAGGGGCATTCCCTGGTACAGGCCTGACAGAGTATACATCTGGAGAAGTGTGCCGCTGCTTCCGGGCCGGTCCTTAGTTCGCCGCTGGAAAGCATGTGGGCCAGAAAGACCTTGGAGCGGGGTGCAGCGGTTTCGTTCCGCACTTCTTCAAAGACCGGACAGGCCGACCGGCATTGTCCGCAGCGCACGCAGCGCAAATAGTGTTCTTTTAGACCGGAAAGTTCCTCAAACACCACCTGTGTCTCCTTCCGCAGGCAGCAGCTTGCCCGGGTTCATTATGTTATCCGGATCCAGGGCTTTTTTAATCCGCCTCATAATATTAACCGCCTCACCGTGTTCAGCCCAGGCATACTGATTTCGTACGGCCCCTACCCCGTGCTCGCCGGTGGTGGTTCCGTTAAGCTCAATAGAGAGCCGGTGAATATCGTCAACAAGTTTATTGGCGCGTCCGACCTCTTCCGGGCTGTTCAGGTTAATGACAGGGGCTGTATGAACATTACCGTCGCCGATATGTCCGTAATTGACCACGGGGACATCATGTTTCTGACTGAGTTCTTTAATTTTGCGCAGGGCTTCCGTTACCCTGTCCAGGGGAACGCTGATGTCTTCGCCTGCAAAGATCCTGCTGCCGTCCGGCCGGAGCCTTGCAGCTGCTACGGCAACGACGCTGCGCCCCCGCCACAGGTCTGTCATGCGGTCCGGGTCTGTAGCCCATTCCACGGAAAAGGCGCGTTTTCCTATAATCTCGGCAATCTGACGGCCTTCCCATTCTACGCTGGCGGGGTTGCCGTCCACTTCAAAGAGCAGGATGGCTTCGGAGGAAGGCAGGTTGATTTCCGGCCGGTAAAGGTTGATGGCCCGAATAGCCGAGGCGTCCAGGACCTCAATTCCCGAGGGCATGATGCCGGCCCGGTATACATCCAGGACAGCGGCCGGGGCTTCATTCAAATCTGCAAAGCAGGCCATGGCGATGCCCCGGGCTCTGGGCCTGGGCCATACCCTTAAACGTACCTTTGTAATCACGCCCAGAATGCCTTCCGAGCCCACAAAGAGCTTGGTTAAGTTGAGTCCTGATACGTTCTTCAGCGCCTTGCACTTGACGCCTCCCGTTTGGATGACCTGACCGCCGGCAAGTACCACTTCTAAACCAAGAACATACTGTTCAGTTGTACCGTATTTTATTGCCCGCAAGCCGCTGGAATTGTTTGCTACCATGCCGCCTATGGTGCACATCCGGGTGCTCCCGGGATCCGGCGGAAAAAATAATCCGTATTCCGCCAGATGTTTATTGAGTTTATAATGGACCACGCCGGGCCGGGCGATGACCTGCATGTTGGCTGAGTCTACCTCTTCGATGGTATCCCAGGAGGAGAGATCCAGCACAATACCTCCCCTTAACGCCAGGCACCCGCAGGTTTCCCCGCTGCCTGCACCCCGGGGGACCACGGGTATTTTGTGCTCCGAGGCCAGGCGCAGGGTGGCCGACACTTCTGCGGTGGAGCGGGGAAGCACTACGGCGTCGGGCATAAAGTTGTGAAACCTGGCCATAAAGGAACTGTCGTAGTTATAAATCCTTCGCTCAAGTTCCCCCGTGATTATTCTGTCTTCAGGAAAAATCTTCCTGAGCTCGGCAGCCAGCCTGTGACTGTTCATTTACAATCACCTCGTTAACGGCTTAATTAATCAATATCTTATCATTTATCTGCTATTCATATATCTGAAAAGAGAATTTTCCTTTATCCGGAACCAGCCCACCGGGCCGGGGGCAACATGTTTTCTTGCCGGGGCAGCCGGCACGCATGCCAGTGCCTGGAGTACGCTGTGGCGGGGGTAGCATAAGCAGCATACTCCCAACCCATCCTAATGTAGGCGTGGCAAAATGCTTCTCCTCTTTAAGTCAAGCCAGGTTCTTAACCAATCTTACCCATCGGGCAAACCGGGTTTCGCAAGAAGCGGACTTAAAAATCTTCCCTGTTACCCGTCACCTGTTTCCCCGGGTGATAGTAACGGTTGATCAGTTCCTGGCGGGTCATGACCAGATACTTTGGGGTGAGTTTCTTCCTGTAGGTTTTTAAAACTTTAGAGCCGTAAGGGTGAAAGAGGGCTAAAAGCCATCGTTCGTACCAGCCGGTCAGGGTGCGGAAGAGGCCCGGCTTCATCTCAATGGCGGTAAAACCCAGGCGTTCGGTGCCCCGGTGGAGAAGGGTAATACCAAAGAGGATCTTGACGTCTTGATAATCCGGGTTGTTTTTCAACAAGTCCGCCAGCAGGGGCAGTTCCCTCTGCACTTCCCGCAACGCCTTCAAAGCCATTCGCTCAATTGACATGTCCCCGTCAATCAGTTCCTGTAGCCGGTCGTTATTTACGTGCAATTCCAGATAAGTGTTTCCGGGCTTGAGCAGGGTTCCATCCGGCATCGGCCATTCCTTACCGCGGTAGCGGCGCGGAGCCATGCGGTAAAAGGAGTTTTTGCCTTCTTCCAGTTCCCTGATCCTGCCCAGTTTCCTGAAGGTCCATTCAACAATCCCCCAGAGCCTCCGGGCACACTTTTTCAGCGTCAGCCTGCCGGGCTGCCTTGCCTTAATCACATCCTCCAGGGGTACCACCTTCAGCCCGCGTTTTTCCAGGCCATCAAGGATCATGGGAAGCGCCCTTACAACCTGCGCGGGTGCGTCATCTGCCGCAAACGTTGTGGAGCCGCTGTCGTGAAGGATGATAATAGCCCCATCCTTTACTCTGCTCAAAACCCTGCGGACGATGCTTTCAGCTGTGGCCCCTTTGCCCCAGTCCCAGCTCATGAAGGTCCAGAGAATGGCTTTGAGACCTTTAAGCCGGTAGTAGCAGATGGAACAAAGATTGAAAAGGCCCCAGGCCGGACGGTAGAAGCGCACTTT
>JAKPTB010000141.1 GCA_029555205.1 Bacillota bacterium | reverse complement strand
GGTAATGGTAGCTGAAGAGCACCGGACTATTGGAGAACCTATGCAATGCGCCGGGCTGGTAAGCCCCCGGACACTAAAAACGGCCGGGATATCAAGGGATATTGTCCTGAATGAGATCTGCGGCGCTTTTATCCACTCCCCGGGCAGGGAAAAACTTGTTTTCAGGGGCAAGAAAACGTATGCCCTGGTAATCGACCGCGCCGCATTTGACCGCGGCTTGGCGGAAAGTGCACGGGAGAGCGGCGCTGAGATCCTTACCGGGGTCCGGTTGGACGTGCTGGGCAGCAGTTCTGAGAAAGTCCACGTGGTTTTAAAATCTCGTAATAAAGAGATACCGGCGGCCGCCCGCCTGCTGATCGGGGCGGATGGCGCGAACTCACAGGCAGCCAGACTTATAAGCGCCAGCCGGTCAGCTGAAATAATCCGTATGTATGCCGTTGAAGTAGAAATGAAAAGCCGTGATAAAGATATGGTCCACATTTTCCTGGGCAGAGATACCGCCCCCGGCTGGTTCGGCTGGGTCATCCCGGTAAGCTCCAGCCGCGCCAGGGCAGGTATCGGCGTCAGCGGCAGCGGCATGAACCCCGCCAATTATTTTAAAAAGTTAGTCGAGTCTTATCCCGGCATATTTAAAGGGATGAAGGTTATTCGCTACACTGGCGGCACCGTCCCTATCGGCCTTCCGTCAAGAATATACGGGGATAAAATAATGCTGGTAGGCGACGCTGCCTGCCAGACCAAGCCAATATCAGGCGGAGGCCTGTTCCTCAGCCTCCTGGGGGCGGAACTCTGCTCGCGGGTGGCGTCGAAGGCACTGTCACGTGAGAGGTTTTCCATGGAGGACCTTTCCGAATACCAGCGCCTTTGGGAAAGGAGGATGGGAAAGGAAATTAAAAACGCCCTCTGGCACAGGAATATCTTTTTAAATATGACTGACCATGAAATGGACACGGTTATCAGGTTCCTGAACAGGCCTTTTTGGCAGTACACCATAGCCACTTATGGAGATATCGACTACCCGTCCTGGCTGTCAGGCAGGCTGTCCTTAGCCGGGCCATGGATGGAAAAGTTTGTCCGGGCCAGTTTCAGAAAAGTGAATAATTACGCGCTGCCGGTTGAATTTTAAACCTTTTTCTTTTTGAACAGCGCTTCAGCCAACCTGAAAATATAAATAAAGCTGAGCGCCTGGTTCTTTACATATTTTTAACATATGTTTGTTTATCCTCCTGCAAGTACGCGCGCCGGTTAGCCTTGATGTTAAGGTTATCGAAAAAAAACAAAAATTTTTTTAAGAAGGTAAAAATATCAAGAAGTATGCCGATATATGTAGTGACGCGATTTATTTGTTATAGGGGGGTATTTTTTTGAGACTTTTGACTCGCTCTGATTTTGACGGCCTGGCGAGCGCCGTCCTTTTGAAGGAAGCCGGAATTATTGATGACAGAATGTTTGTCCACCCTAAAGATATACAGGATGGTATTATTGAAGTAACAGAAAATGACGTGCTGGCCAATGTACCATTTGTGGAAGGCTGCGGCCTGTGGTTTGACCACC
>JAKPTB010000049.1 GCA_029555205.1 Bacillota bacterium | reverse complement strand
TAGCTGCAGCTGGCCCTGGCTGGCCCTATGAAACATGGAAACCAGGGGCCCCATGTCAAGGGCGGCTGCTCGAAAACAGAGTAGTTTTAAGTAAAGGAAATGTTTTAAGTGTATATTCTCCAATGACAGGGGGTCAAGCCGCGTTTTCAGAATTGCAACCGGCGGGACTTTAATGTGGATGCAAGCATGCTTGATATGATTTCTTTGAAAAGCGTAACCAGGATTATTAAATATTATTGGGACAAAGGATTTTCAAAGTATTTTCGCAACGAATCCTATAATAATTGGTCTGAAAAGCTTAATCTATGTGCGTTGGCCAGAAATCCTTTGGCCCATGGACAAGAGGGATATTTAACGGAAAGCCAAAGGAGGCTTGTTGATGTTTACTGTGCAGAAATAATAGAGGTAGTAAATTCATTTTTGACTGGTTAAATCAGATTATTCACCCGGAGCTTTATTGCGGCATAAAAGGTCTAAATAATGAAGCACCTATTAAACACAAGAGAAAAGGAAATTATGAAGGATAATATTAGAATTTATGATAGTCTTCAACAAGGTTTTTTGAGTTTATAATTATAGTTATAAAACATGAAACAGGCCGGTCTGAAAGGGCCGGTGTTTTAAAGGGAAAGAAATGAATTATGTCGAACAAAAAAAAGATGGAAGGATAGAGCCAAGCTGGACGGATAGAGCTAATTAGAAAGCTATTGAATAGACGGGCTCCCCGGGGTGAAGCATAAATAAATGGAAACCATCTACGGCTACCTTGAGAGGATTACTTTTATAAATGAAGAGAATCATTTTACGGTAGCCAGGCTTCAGGAAAAAGCCAAGAAGGAACTGACTACCATTGTTGGCAACCTGGCCGGTATTAATCCTGGTGAATCCCTACGCCTTTTTGGAAAGTGGGTCCACAACGCAAAATACGGAAATCAATTTCAGGTGGAGAAATATGAAACAGTTGTTCCTGCTACTGTAAACGGTATTGAAAAATACCTGGGCTCGGGGCTGATCAAGGGCATCGGTCCGGTGATGGCCAGGCGAATTGTAAAAACTTTCGGGCTTTCCACCCTTGATGTAATTGAGACAACACCGGATGAACTGGCCAAAGTGGACGGTATTGGAGCTAAACGCATTGAAATGATCACGAAAGCCTGGGAGGAACAAAAGGAAATTAAGGAGATAATGGTTTTTCTCCAGAGCAACGGTGTTAGTGCCGCCTATTCGGCCAGGATTTTTAAAAGGTATGGGAAGGCCTCAATTGAAAATGTCAGGGAAAATCCCTACCGGCTGGCGGCGGACATACCCGGCATTGGTTTTATCACTGCCGACCGCATTGCTCAGAATATGGGCGTTGACCCCAACTCCATCTTGCGGGTCAAAGAGGGAATAATCTATGTCTTAAACCAGTTGACCGATGAGGGCCACGTTTATTATCCCCTGGAACCTTTACTGGCTAAAGCTGCAGAGATGCTCAAAGTGAACGCTGAGCTTACCGGAAGGGCTGTGGCGGAGCTGCTGGAGGAAAGAAGAATTAGAATAGAGGAGTTGCCTGGACAGCCTCCGCTCCAGGCAGTTTATCTCCCTGCATTTTACACCGCAGAAACGAACCTGGCCAGGCTGCTTCTTTGCCTTGCCGGAGAGCCTTCTCCCGTCCGTTCCATTGATACGGAAAAGGCAGTGGACTGGGTTGCCGGTAAAATCGGCTCAAATCTGGCCGAAAAACAAAAAGAGGCGGTTGTTTTATCTGCACAGAACAAAGTCCTGATTATCACCGGTGGGCCGGGTACGGGTAAAACGACCATCATTAAAGCCATTATCCGGATTTTCCGGGCACTGAAGCTCCAGATCCTGCTGGCTGCGCCCACCGGACGGGCGGCCAAACGGATGCAGGAAGCAACCGGCCATGAGGCTAAAACTATTCACCGGCTGCTGGAATATAGTCCCCGGAAGGGCGGATTTGAAAAAAATCAGGAATCCCCACTGGAAGCTGATGTAGTCATCCTGGATGAGTCCTCCATGATTGACCTTCTTTTGATGTACAACCTGGTTAAAGCTATCCCTTCAAACGCAACCTTAATCCTTGTGGGCGACATCAACCAGCTGCCCTCGGTAGGCCCGGGCAATGTGCTGAAGGACTTGATTGAATGCGGGAGATTCAAGGTGGTTACACTGACTGAAATCTTCAGGCAGGCCCGGGAAAGCCGCATTGTGACAAATGCCCACCTCATCAACAGGGGTATGTTCCCGGATTTGAAAAAGCCTCCCGGCAGGGAATTATCCGATTTTTATTTCATCGAGGAAGAAGAGCCGGAAAAAATTATAAATAAAATTTTGGCTCTCTGCCTGAGTAGAATCCCTAAACGTTTTGGCTTCCACCCGGTTCAGGACATCCAGGTTCTAACCCCCATGCACCGTGGAAAGCTTGGAGTAATGAATATAAATCTAAAGCTCCAGGAATTTCTAAATCCAAATGAGAGCATGCTGATCAGAGGCAACAAGTCTTTTAAAGTAAACGATAAAGTTATGCAGGTCACAAATAACTATGATAAATCTGTTTACAACGGCGATGTGGGCACAATTTCCCGAATTGACCAGGAAGAGCAGGAAGTCCAGGTTGATTTTGAAGGAAGAATAGTAACCTATGATTTTTCCGAGTTGGAGGAGCTGGTTTTGGCATATGCCATATCCATCCACAAGTCCCAGGGCAGCGAGTACCCGGCCGTGATTATTCCGGTTGTGACGCAGCACTATTTGCTCCTTCAAAGGAATCTGATTTATACAGGGCTTATCAGAGGTAAAAAACTTGTTATCCTGATCGGGAGTAAAAGGGCTCTGGCCATTGCAGTTAAAAATAATAAAACACAAAATCGCTTTACCTGGCTCAAAGAAAGGCTGGCTAAAGGGATTTAAACTTCATCCCGGTTAATTTCTCTTAGCAGAACCCCGTATTTTCGAAACGTGGTTCCTTTCATCTGGTATCTGTTGGACCGGTTCCTGGTAAGATTTTAATTGACTAAAAATTTATAATATTTCTAAAATGTATTGCCATATTGTTAAATTTGTCCGTATAATAAAAGTAAGAACTGGCATTGTTAGGAACAATTGACGAAAAGAGGTCGATAAGTATGGTTCAATTGTCCGAAATGCAGATGTACGAGTTCTTAAGCGGAGGTATGATCGCCACTGTTTATTATTTCTATAAGAAAGGTGTAAAGATTATCGGGTTTGCCAGTGGCCTCAGCTTTAAAATAAAAGTTTTATCAATCGGACATAACCCGCCAAGGAAAGGTTTCGGCCAGGCTGCCTTAAAATTCTTGCGCCCCAGGTATAAAAAAATTTCTGTAATTGAAATCTACAAGGGGGCCCTGCCTTTCTGGGTCAAAATGAAGGAGCGGGGTTTAGTGGACCACCTGGAGTCAGTAAAAGAGGGTAAAATACTTTATCATTTGAAGGAAACACCGGCTGCGGCCTGTCCCCTGAAAAGGGTTATAAGCAAGAATGTCTGGGAGTTTGAGAGCTTCAATGCCATTGGAAACTTAAACGGCAAATACGAGTATGAGCCTGTGGCTTACGTCTAGATTGATGAAAAAAGTTCCCACCCGGGGATAAAGGTGGGATTAATACTACAACGAGAATCTATTTTTAGGAGGATTTCATTACTTTTCGGCGTCACCGATTCCCGGTTGTGATTGATAGAAGTCTTCTGATGAACTGGTGATTGCTTTTTTCATTACCAGAAGCCTGTTAATGTGGTGGATTTCTTCGTCGACCAGACCCTGTACGGCAAACTGCTCTTCTTCCGGTACGAGCTTTTTGAACTGGATATAAAAAATTACGGAATCTTTTTCAAAGCCGAGGGCCAGGTCTATGGCTTCTACAGGAGAGCTAGTCTTTTCTGCAAGCGCCGCCGGATCGAGGTCTTTGGTAAAAATAATGTTGTCAATAAGCTCACGGATATAATTTACATGTTCATCATCTTCATGAGGCTCCGGCATCCCTAAAGAGGCCAGTTTTTCCGCCATTCCTTTAAATGTTTCCAGGTGTTGTTTTTCCTCTTTGGCCATAAAAGAAAACAACTCCCCGGCCTCTTTTTCCTTAGTCTTTTCAGCAAGCGCTTCGTAAAAGGCCATCCCGTTTTCCTCAATCTTCATAGCAATTTTCGCCAACTCGCTTGGACTAAATGGTAACATTGCATAACCTCCAATCCTTTTTTTGGTACTGACCTAATTCTAATAAATATTAATTAATAGGTAGTTAACAAATAATTACAAAATCCTTAAATTTTCAGAATTCCTTTTCGTTTTTATTCGCCCGTTCTGTTCAAATTGTCAAGGAGCACGGCAGCAAGGTATAGGTTTAATACTGTTTTCAGTTTTAAAGAGAAACTGTCCGGACCCCGTGCGGCAAGCATGGGGTTTTTGGTTCGGCAGGCGAAGTTCCTGCAAGGTTGCAGTGCGGCCAGTTCCGACACAGAACTTGTATTTTTAGTTTAATTTGGATACAATGGTAAGAGTTAAAACGCACCAGCCCAAGCCGGTAGCGTGATTGGAGGTTATATTTTGAAGCGGGTGGTAAGCGTCAGCCTGGGTTCAGCCAGGCGCGACCACAGGGTTCAGGTGGAACTCCTGGGGGAGCCGTTTGAAATAGCCCGGAGGGGCACCGATGGTGATTTTGACAGGGCTGTAGGGCTATTGAAGGAACTGGACGGAAAGGTGGACGCCATCGGTCTGGGTGGAATTGATGTCTTTCTTTTCGTCAGGCAAAAACGCTTTGCTATCCAGGATGGCTTAAGGTTGATGGAATCGGTGAAGATTACGCCGGTGGTGGATGGAAGCGGCTTAAAAAACACTTTGGAGAGGGAAGTAGTACGGATTCTGGCCCGGGAAACCAACTTAATTAAAAAAGGCACAAAGGTTTTGATGGTCAGTTCCGTGGACCGTTTCGGCATGGCTGAAGCAATGTCTGAATTGGGTTGTGACGTTACTTTCGGAGACTTGATTTTTACAGCCGGGATTCCCTATCCCATTAAGACAGTGGAGGAATTGGAGGAGATTGCCAATAAAATTCTCCCTGAGATAGCCAAAATGCCCTTTCATATGATATATCCCACCGGTAAAAAGCAGGAAAGCCAGGACGAGGCCAAAGTGCAGAAGTTTGCCGGTTATTATCAAGACGCTGAAGTGATAGCAGGGGATTTTCACCTGATCAGGCGCTTTATGCCCTCGGGCCTGAAAGGGCAGACCATCCTTACCAACACCACCACCCCTGAAGATATCGCTTTCCTTAAGGAAAAAGGCGTGGGAACCCTGGTAACCACGACTCCTGTCTACGGGGGAAGGTCCTTCGGCACCAACGTGATGGAAGCAGCCCTGGTGGCCGTCCTCGGTAAGCCCTGGGCAGAAATTACCCCGGATGATTATCTGGAATTGCTCGAAAGGTTGAATTTCCGCCCCCGGATTTTGAACCTATAATTTTAATTGGTTGATTACGTATGGGAACAAAAACCTTTTTATAGACCCTCCAAGGAGGTGGAAGAATGGCCACACATGAAGAAATTACGGAAAGTCTGAAGGTTTTCACCGAAAACTACAATAAAAATGAACGTTTAAAAATTATGAACAGGGACTGGAACCGGATCGTTGTGGTTCAAGCCACTGACGTGGACTCCCTGCACACGCTGACTCTGGTAGACGGTGTTGTATCTTTAAAAGAAGGAAAAGCAAATAACCCTGACCTGACCGTGATTTCAGACAGCGAAACGCTGGCCGATATATTCTACGGTGACATTACTCCCACCGGGCCGTACAATAACGGTACGCTGAGGATCATTGGGTCCGAGGATGACATCATCCGCCTTGATTTTATATCCCTGATGATCTGGGGTGAATAACTTGCAACTAAAAAAGGTTCTTACCCTGCGCACTGTTGTGGCTACCAGCGCTGGCCTGACCCTGGCCAGCTCGTCTTTTGTGGCGGCTGTATCCGTGGCTAATTTTGTACTGGGGGATACCGCCTGGATTGCGATTCTGGTGGGCGGGCTCCTCTGCTCTTTAGCGGCGTTCTGTTTTTCAGAGTTAAACGGCTTGCTCCCGTCGGCGGCCGGCATCCGCCTCTATTTCAGCCGTGCCTTCAACGACCGGGTCTCGCTGACAGTTTCCATCCTTTATATGCTGGTAGTAATTGTGGGGGTTGTGGGGGCAGAAAGCTATGTTTTGTCCACCGTTTTGTCCAGTATCATACCCGCGGTGCCGCCCTATGTCTGGATTGTCCTGATGCTTCTTCTGGTAACCGGCATGAATATCCGGGGAATCAAAATTGCCGGTCTTTTCCAGGATATCATCACTTACGGCCTGATGTTTTCCATGCTTGCTATGGGCCTGATCGCACTTTTTAAAATGAATTTTCAACTGAGCGCTCCCCTTTCGCCCGGGGGCGCCACAGGGATTATCAGCGCTGTGGCGGTGGGGGTCTTCCTCTTTGTAGGCTTTGAATGGGTGACTCCTCTGGCTGAGGAAGTAACCCAGATCCGGCAGATATCCAGAGGTATGATGCTCGCTCTGGGGATTCTCAGCGTCATTTATGCGATTTTTACCATAGCCATGACGGCCACTGTGCCCAAGGAGGTACTGGCGGCATCCGCAGCACCCCACCTGGTTTTTGCCCGGGCCGCGCTGGGCGGCGCCGGCGTCTCCTGGATGACTGTGGTCAGCCTGGCAGCAACCCTTACAACGTTCAATGCCGGTTTGCTCAGCGTCTCCCGCTTCATGTACGCAACTGCTCGGGAGCATGCCCTCCCGCAGATTTTCAGCAGGATCAGCATGCGCTATTTCACGCCCTGGGTGTCAATACTGACCCTGTTTTTAATCGGCCTGGTAGTCTCGGGGGTGATCCTGCTGACCCACCGGTACCTGGTACTGGTGCACCTGGCTGCCGCCATGGAGTCGATTGTCTACGTCATGGCCGGCCTGGCGGTAATCAGTCTGCGCCGCCGGATGCCGGAACAGGAGAGGCCATACCGGATTCCCTTCGGCAACCTTGTACCTGTACTGACTATTTTAGTATTCACGGTCCTGGCTTTAACCGTTCTGGTCACCAGTCCGTGGGTGGTGGTAAACCTGGCAGTTGCATTCCTGGTCTGCCTGGTCTATGTAAATACCGCTGTACCTTACCTTAAAAAGAAACACCAGGCCCGCAGGCCTGCTGCAAGGCGACGTCCCCAGCACAGGACGGACGGGGCCGGAGGGAATTAGAATATGGTGATTTGACCTGATCCACCAGACTGTTTTATTTATCCGCCAAAATTAGGAAATATAAACTGCAGTCCTTGGGAAGTACTGTTACTGGTACTTCCCATTTTTATTATAGCCGCCAGTCATATTCGTTTAAATGAAGCTGCAACTGCTGCATGTCCGCGGAGATGGAAGTATAAGTAACGCTGAGCTCATATTCAGAGAGCCCGGTAGCAGATTCAGCGCATGGCATAAAACTTAACCTTCCACCCATATAATTAGCATTAATTGTAATAATTGGTTAATTTTATAGTATAATATTTATGAGTAATATATGGAAGGGTGTTGATTCCATGGGCAGGGTGCTTATGCGTCTAATCCTGGTTGTTGTTGTGGTTTCTGCAGTTGTATTCACGGGCGGATGTAATGATAATACTGACAGCGGAACACTGCCCTACGTGGGGGAGAAGGGAGCAGGTGAGACCCTGCTCAATGGTGGCAGTGAGCAGGCTGGAACAAATATTGAACCCGTTGAAGAAATTACTGCCGCTGGAAACGGTAATCTAACCATCGTCCTCTATTTTGGTAATGAAGAAGGCTACCTCACGGCAGAGAAAAGAGTGATCCCAAAAACTCCAGGGGTTGCCAGGGCTGCCATGAACGAGCTGATTAAAGGGCCAACTGCCCAAAGCGGCCTGTACGCAACCATTCCCCCGGGTACCAGGCTAATGGATATTAAGATCGAAGACGGCCTGGCCACCGTGGACTTCAGCGAAGCTATCAAGAGCAAACACCCGGGGGGTTCGGCGGGGGAATCCCTGACCATCGGTTCCATTGTCAACACCTTGACCCAGTTTCCAACCGTGCAGAAGGTCCAGATACTCGTGGAAGGAAGGGTTGTTGAGACTCTGGCCGGGCACCTGGATATTTCGAAGCCCCTGGAGCGTCAGGCTGGGATAATTCGGCCAAATCCGGGAACCTTTTGAAGCTCCCGTCAGTCTAACCATATGGATGTTGAAGTTACAGGATCCTCCATACTTCAACAACATATGGTTTTTTTAGCGCATCTTAACCACTTTGCGGAGGGAATTATATGCATTTCAGGAGTTCTTGTTGCGCTGCGTTTTACCTCTGGTTCCTGGTTCCTGTCTTTTTCTTTTGCTTTATTTTATTATGTCCAAGTCCAGGTCTGTCCGAAGCAGCAGAAACAGCTGTCGTGACGGGTACTACTGTTAATGTCCGCAGCGGTCCCGGCCTTGACTATGCGGCCTTTGCGCAGGTAAACCAGGGTGACCGGCTGCCGGTTCTAGATAAGTTTTACAACTGGTACTATGTGAACCTGCCCGGTGGAGTTAATGGCTGGATATCCAGCCAGCTGGTTAGAATAGAACAACCTGAGCCTCCGGAACTGAGTTCGGGCAACGTTCTTACCATTATGATCAATACCGACGGAGTTAATATCCGCAGTGGTCCGGGCACTTCCTACGAAATTGTCGCCAGGGCCAGCTATGGCCAGCACTACCCTGTAATGGAAACATCAGGGGATTGGTATAAAGTCTGGCTCGGCACGAATACCGGTTGGGTAGCTAACTGGTTGGTTGCCAGGAAAACTGGAATTTCCACTACGTCTGCGCAAACGGTTCCACCGGCTGCTTCCACTACCCCCGCTGTCCAGAGCGGCGGGAAAACTGCCGTTGTGACCGGCAGCCAGGTCAATGTCCGGAAGGGCCCGGGAACGGCCAATGCCCTGGTCTGCCAGGTTTCCAGGGGGGACAAGTTGCCTGTTCTCGGACAGAACAGTGACTGGTACCAGGTTAAGCTGGCCGACGGCAGCAACGGCTGGGTGGCAGGGTGGCTGGTGTCCCTTCAGGACGCTGCGCCTCCTGAACAGGTCCAGGAGCCTGTTGAGAAGCCTGTTGAAAATCATGATCCACAGCCTGGAAGTATTGATATATCCAGGGGAGGAGAAGACCGTGAGCCGGAGGGCCGGTCCGGCAAGGCTCTCTCCCTGCAAGTTAAGGAAACAGGCGGACAGACCAGTGCCGTGGTTGTTGCCGATGTACCCTTTGAATACGAGGCCTTCGCCTTAAGCGGACCGGACAGACTGGTCCTGGATCTTAAAGGTATTGCCATAGGGAAATTGCCGGCGATAACAGAAGTCAATTCAAAAACAGTGAAACAAATCCGGGCGGGGCATTACCAGAGGGAGCCGGATATCACCAGACTGGTCTTCGATTTATCAGGCGGCGCCCAGTATGTTACCACCCCTTCCGGGGATAAGAAAAGTATCACCATCGAAACATATATTCCAACTATTAGCGGTTCTTACGCAGGTACGACAATTGCCATCGACGCCGGGCATGGCAATCCGGACCCCGGAGCGATAGGCCGAAACGGGCTAGTGGAAAAGGATATTACCTTCGATATTGCCAAGCGGACCAAAAAGCTCCTGGAAGCCAAAGGCGCCAAGGTGATTATGACCCGTACCGGAGATTCCGAAATCGGACTGGAAGAAAGAGCGAACAGGGCCAACAAGGCCGGGGCGGATCTCTTTGTCAGCATTCACGTTAATGCCCATACAGATCCCTCAATTGGAGGCACCATGACTTATATTTACAACGGCAACGGAACGGCTGCGGAGGTATCCCGGAACAAGGAAAGTAACAGGCTGGCCCGTTATGTTCAGGCTGAACTGGTTAAGAAACTGGGCCTAAGGGACGGAGGAGTCCGCTCAGCCAATTTTGTGGTGTTGCGCAATGCCATGATGCCGGCTGTCCTTGCCGAACTGGCCTTTATATCCAACGCTAACGAGGAAAAGCTCATGCGGACCGATAGTTTCAGAAACAAGTCCGCCGAAGCAATCGTCAACGGTATTGGATATTATATCTCCGGTAATAAGTCCCGCTAAAGAAATTGACAATTTATCCAAAGCCATTCCTGACCCGGGGAAAACCCTGCTGCTTGCGCCAGATTGGAGCAAGCGGCAGGGTTTTTTGAGTAAAAAAGAGGAACCCCGGCAAACTCAGTGAATTACTTAATGGTGACCAAATCATGCTAAAGGCATGGCCTTGTTTCAGGGCTTCCAGGAAAGATACCCTTCTTTAAGCCAGATTGCCTTGGTTGTGTTTGCAGACGGGCATTTTTAATTGAACCACTGCTTATTTCGCTGGTTCTGGAATATGTTTAGATAGGCCAGGTTTTAGGTAATTGTTGGCTGCTGAAGGAGGGAGGAAGTGAAACGTAACGCTGCCATCGGTCTTTTTGATTCCGGGGTGGGAGGGCTTTCGGTGGCTGTAGAAGTCTACCGGCAGCTGCCCGCTGAATCCACCGTTTATTTCGGAGACACGGCCCACGTACCTTATGGCCCGCGCAGTGCCGGAGAGCTAACCTATCTTACCAAAAAAATCACTGATTTTCTGCAGGGACTGGGTGTAAAATACATTATTGCCGCTTGCAATACCAGTTCGTCGATATCCCTGCCAGTTTTAAGAGAAAGCTGTAAAGTCCCGATGATCGGATTGATTGAGCCCGGGGTAGCCGAAGCCCTGAGCAAAACGGTGAACGGAAGAATTGGTGTTATCGCCACCGAGGCCACCATCAGGAGCGGGGCTTACGAACAAGGACTGAAGAAGCTGGGAAAGGGCATCGAGGTATACAGCCGGGCAGCGCCGCGCCTGGTGCCCCTGGTGGAGGCCGGCAGGACGGATACCTCTGAGGTGACCGAAGCGCTGCGGGAATACCTCTTCCCTTTGCAGGAGGCCGGCATTGACACCCTGATCCTGGGTTGTACCCACTACCCGTTTTTAGCCCGTCAGATTGCGGAAGAACTCGGTCCCGGGGTCCGGTTGGTGGACCCGGCGTCAGCCACCGTACGGGCAGCTAAGGAAGAGCTGTGCCGCCTGGGTCTGGCCATAAACGGCATAAGCTCCGTTAGCCACTGTTTTTATATCAGCGGCGGGCCGGAGGCTTTCAGGGCTGCTGCCGGACGCTTCTTAAAGAAGGATATCGGACCCGTCAGGCAGGTTGTTTTATAGACCTCAGCTGGAGTAAATCACATTGGCAAAACTTTGTTTTGCCTCATGCCTGTTGAGTCACAGACCCCCGGCGAAGCGGCGGAAAACTCTGTTTTTGCTCACAGGGGCAACCTAAAGATTATTCTGATCATAGATTTTGACCTTATAGTTAGTGTGCAGCTGGTTAAAATATGTTATAATTTCATACATTATATTTGAACTGAAGGTTTATTCACTTACTGTAAAAACAGGGATATCTCAACAGCTGCAGCAAGAAGGTTATAATTTATTTTAAGGCGTACATAGTGAAACAACAGTTCAGGGACTCAGGTCTACCTGTATACAGGGGGAGTTTATTTTGGAGATTACGGTACTGGGCTGCTGGGCTCCCTATCCCCGGGCGGGAGGCGCCTGCTCCGGTTACCTGATCCGGGGCGGCGGGCAGAATATCCTGCTGGAAGCAGGAAACGGCAGCTTGAGCAGGATGATGGGGTTCCTGGACTTCCGCTGCCTGGATGCGGTAATTATCAGCCACCTGCACCCGGATCATTACCTTGATCTTTTCCCGCTGCGCCACGCCGTAGAAGGCGCAAGACGGGACGGGAGCCTGGCCGGACCATTAAAACTCATTTTACCGGCAATGCCGGTTCAAAAATTTCAGGTCCTGGAGGGGTACAAAAAGGCCTTTGAGACAACTCCGGTTGAAGAACTTCCCCTGGAGCAAAGCCTGCCCGGTACCCCGGTCAGAAGGCTGGACCTGGGCAAACTGAGCATCCGCTTTGTTCCCGCAAAACATTCCCTGCCGGGGTATGCCATATCCTTTACAGGGGCAGGAAAACTGGTATTTTCCGGCGATACCGCCTGGACCGAAGAGTTGGTGGAAATTGCCCGGGGTGCCGACCTTTTTTTAAGTGAGGCCAGCGGACAGGACCAGGACGCCGGTTACCTGGGAGATTTCCATCTTACTGCCCGTCAGGCCGGGGAGGCAGCCCGCCGGGCCGGTGTAAGGCAGTTGCTGCTCACGCACTTCTGGCCGGAATACGATCCGGGCTTGTTGGTTCAACAGGCAGGGGAGTCTTATGACGGTCCGGTCCTGGCGGTCCGGGAAGGCGAGACTTACAGGGTTGTGCCGGGGCTGTAACAAAATTTATTTATTAAACAACGGTTTCGCTCTGCGCTAACTAAATCGAGAGGAGATCAGCATGGACAGAGTGGACGGAAGAAAGCCGGGAGAACTGCGCCCAGTGCGAATTACCAGAAATTACATCAAGCATGCCGAAGGATCGGTCTTAATCGAGGTGGGTGATACCAGGGTTATCTGCGCTGCAACCATCGAAGATAAAGCTCCTATGTTTCTCAGAGGAGAGGGGAAGGGCTGGATCACGGCCGAGTACGGGATGCTGCCCCGCGCCACCGGCACCAGAACGCCGAGGGAGGCTGCCAGGGGACGGGTAGGCGGCCGCACCCACGAAATTCAGCGCTTAATAGGCCGCTCCCTTAGGTCGGTGGTGGACCTGTCGGCTCTGGGAGAGCGGACGATCTGGCTGGACTGCGACGTAATCCAGGCGGACGGTGGTACCCGGACGGCATCCATCACAGGGGCCTTTGTTGCGCTGGTGGACGCTTTAAACAAGCTTAAGGCGGCAGGCCAGTTTGCCCGCCTGCCTGTGACGGATTTCATTGCCGCCACTAGCGTGGGAAGGCTAAAGGGGGAAATTATTCTGGACCTGTGCTATGAGGAGGACTCCGCGGCAGAAGTGGACATGAACGTTGTCATGACCGGGGCCGGCCGCTTTGTTGAGGTGCAGGCCACCGGTGAGGAGGCCTCTTTTGACCGGCAGGAAATGAACAACATGATTGATCTGTCCGCGGCAGGGATCTACCGGCTCATAGCTCTTCAGAAAGAAGTGCTTGGCGCCGCTGCGATGGATATCGGGGAGGGTAAAAGGAATTGAAGGTCGTATTAGCAACAAATAACCCGGGAAAAGTCAGGGAGATTTCTGAAATCATGAAACCTCACGGAATTGAAGTAGTTTCACTGCAGGACTATTCCGGTCTGGTGGAGGTTGAAGAAGACGGAGATACGTTCAAAGATAATGCTGTTAAGAAAGCTCTGGCAGCCTGCGAGCATACCGGTCTGATTGCCCTGGCCGACGATTCCGGCCTGGAGGTAGACTATCTGGACGGTGCCCCCGGGGTGCACTCCTCGCGCTTTGCCGGGGGGGAGAAGGATGATGCAGCCAATAACCGGAAACTCCTGGAGCTGCTAAGTGGTGTTCCGGAAGAGAAGCGCACCGCCCGTTTTCGCTGTGTTGTGGCAATTGTGGACCGGGAAGGCTGGATTTACACCGCTGAGGGGACCTGTGAAGGAATAATTGCCACGGAGCCGCGCGGAAAAGGAGGGTTCGGCTACGACCCGCTTTTCTACCTGCCTGAATACGGCAAAACCTTTGCCGAACTGGAGCCGGAGATCAAGAACAAAATCAGTCACCGGGCACGGGCCCTGGACGGCGCCCTGGATATTCTCAGTGAGCTGGAAAGGATAAATGACGGGGAGTGATTCCTGGTGCGGCTCATTGTCTTCAGCGACAGCCACGGCCGGCTGGATTATGCTTTACGGGCGTTGAAGGAGGCCGGGAAGCCGGACCTCATCCTTCACGCCGGCGACAACTACCGGGATGGCCTCAGGCTTGCCGAAATAACCGGCCTGCCGGTGAAGGCCGTGCCCGGCAACTGTGACCAGGGAGAGCAAGAACCTCTGGAGTTGCTGCTGGAACTGGCGGGTTACAGGATCCTGATGACCCACGGACATCAAGTGCCATACGAACAGATGCACGAAAGATTGCTGGCCCGGGCCGCTGAAACCGGAGCCGACGCTGTTGTTTTTGGACACACCCACACTGCGGAAATCAGGAAGGATGCCGGCGTCTTGTTCTTCAATCCGGGCAGTATCGCCAGGCCGCGGGACCAGCAAAGGCCCAGTTACGGAATCCTTGACCTCGGCAAGGATGGAATTAAGCCGTTGATCTGCCGTGTCCTATAAAAAGAGCTGCTTTGGGGCAAAATAACTTTGACGCCGGGTGGATTTTTAGTTATAATATTAATTGCATCAAAAAAGAATCATCTCAAGCGGGTGTAGCTCAATGGTAGAGCGTCGGCCTTCCAAGCCGATTACGTGGGTTCGATTCCCATCACCCGCTCCATATTTGTCCCAGTAGCTCAGCTGGATAGAGCAACGGACTTCTAATCCGTAGGTCACAGGTTCGAATCCTGTCTGGGACGCCAGAAAAAGTCAGGCACCGCAAGGGATTGCGGTGTTTTTGCGTTTTCAAGAAAGAATTCTTACTTTTCTCCAACTTTCCTCTGCAGGTTCTCCGTCGGCTTGATGAGACCGGCCAAGCGCAAAAAAGGTGACGAACTGTGCGGGGTGTGGACTTGGCGGCAGGCAGTTTAAGACGGCTGGAAAGATGAAGAAATACCGAAATGAGAAAGCGATGAGAAAAGCTAATTTTTAAAGCGATGAAATATTACTGCGTCAAAAACATTGAAGAACAATTCGGGCTGGAAGTGGCAGAAATTGTAGAGGGTTGTTCTGAACCAGATAAAAGCCTTCCCTGGGAAAAACGCAAGGAGCACACGATTGAAGCCCTTAAGACTGCCTCAGAGGGAGTATGGCTGGTTAGCTGTGCAGATAAACTTAAAAATGTAAGAAGTATGGCTATGGATTATGAACAACACAAGGATATTTTGTGGCAGCGCTTCAACAGAGGGAAAGAGGAGCAGGTTTGGTACTACAAAAGTTTGGTTGAGTCACTTGCATTCAGAAGTGATTATAATCCTAAACTGTATGATGAATTCGTAAGGGATGTTAAGAAATTCTTGGAAAATATTGCATGAATATGACATTTCTTCTCATGGAGCTTTTCCTCAAAGACCTTTTTGGACCAAGCTGTTCTATTTCTGGTAGGCGGCCGACAAATTTTGGATGATTATTCCATTTGCACTAAAGAATATTCACACCCGGAAAATTTTCAAACATGAAGTTATTTAGTTGCTTATTAAAACTGTGTTAGAGCTTACGTCCCAATCCACCTTAGCACCCAGGGTTTCACTTACGAAGCGAAGCGGAACCATGGTCCTATTATTTATTAATTCCGCAGGTACATCGAGAAAAATTTCCGCACCATTCTTTGTGGCAGTTCTACAACCAATTGTTATTGTTAAAATCTTAATACCTTCTCTACTGACCGTTACGGTTTGAGAGTTTTCATCCTATTTAGCCCCCTAAAGAATTTGGAGAAAACACGTTTAATATGTTAACATTTTATTAGGGGGTAGGTTTTAATGAAAAACAACAAACAGTATAGTGATGAATTCAAAGAGCTGATTATTAAGGAGTGTCAAGAAACAGGT
>JAKPTB010000046.1 GCA_029555205.1 Bacillota bacterium | reverse complement strand
CTGCAGCGCCGACAGGGCAATAAACCTGGAGAAAATTTCACACAAAATAGAGTTCTGCAGGGGCACCATTGCTGATGAGGAACGGGTATGCCGCGCCGCTGCAAATGCTGACGCCATCGTCCACCTGGCGTTCCCCATGGCGCTGCGGCAGAGGTCCCTGGATACAACCTTAATAGCGGAAAACCTGGCGGGGGTCTGCAACCTGATCAAGGCTGCCCTGAGCTGTAACGCCCTGCTCGTTTACGTTTCCTCCATAGGTGTTTATGGTAACGGCAGGTATAATCCCATTGATGAGGACCATCCCCTTGAGCCTGTCCTGATCCACGGGGCGGTTAAACTGGCGGGTGAAAACCTGTGCGGCGCGATGGCCAGGGGCAGCGGCCTGCGCTGTGTCGTATTGAGGGTTGCAGACATCTACGGGCCGAGAAATTCCAGGCTCAGCGTACCGATTAAGTTCCTGCTCCAGGCAGTCAGCGGCCGGCCCCTGACAGTCCATGGAGACGGATCCGACAGCCGCACCTATACTTACGCGGCTGACTTCGCGGAAGCGGTTGTTTTAAGCATCTCCCGGCCGGAAGCAGAGAACGGTATATTTAACGTCGCCGGGGACGACTGTGTTACCATGAGTGAACTGGCGCGGGAAGTGATCCGGGTCACTGGCAGTGACAGCCCGGTCCTCCACCTGGAGGCTCCTTGTTCAGGCCGCAAACTTTTTATAGACAACAGCAAGTTGAAAAAAGTACTGGGGTTTAAGCCCTGCTTCAGCATAGCAAAAGGCCTGGAGTCCACCTGCGCCTGGCTGAGAGAGAACCCGGGCTTTTACAGCCACCTGGGAAACAACATTTGATACATAGCTAGTATTACATAATTCCATGGTATTGCCGGCCATCTTCTCCACTGAGACGTGAGAATTGTAGGTGCTAACTTCAGTCGCACATCGGCCGGCTGAAGCCGGGCCTACACCGAATAAGGATTTTGAAATTAGGAATGCGGTATTTACTTACTACCCGGATGCCAGGCAAGTTTAACACCATGGAGTCTTGTCTGTAACCTGTGATATAGAATTGAAGGAGATGTTCGTTGTGGGTAAAAGCAAGCGCATCTACCTGTCATCCCCGCACATGAGCGGTAACGAACTTAATTATATAGCCGAGGCCTTTTCAACTAACTGGATAGCCCCCCTCGGTCCCCATGTCGACGCCTTTGAAAGGGAGCTGGCCGCATACGTTGGAGCAGGCGGCGCCCTGGCCCTGAGTTCCGGCACGGCCGCCATTCACCTGGCGCTGCGCCTGGCGGGAGTAATCCCGGGTGATGTGGTGTTTTGTTCCTCACTGACTTTTATCGCCAGCGCCAACCCGATCCTTTACCAGGCTGCCCGTCCGGTGTTCATAGACTCGGATCCCGAAACCTGGAATATGTCGCCGGCAGCGCTTGCGCGGGCGTTTTCGGCGGCTGAGGAAAGAGGAAAGCTGCCCAGGGCGGTTGTCGTAGTAAACTTATACGGCCAGAGCGCTGATTTCACGCCTTTATTAGAGATTTGTAGCCTTTATAATGTGCCGGTTATTGAGGATGCCGCCGAGTCACTGGGCGCC
>JAKPTB010000138.1 GCA_029555205.1 Bacillota bacterium | reverse complement strand
AATCACCTCGATGCCGGGCTGATCTTCCAGCATAAAGCGGAGGCCTTCACAAAATATTTTGTGGTCATCGGCCAGGATGATTTTAATACCCAATGTACCATACCCCCCATTAAACCTAATCTCTATTTGTCAGCGGCGCCTCAATGGTGACACGGGTACCATGCCCCGGCTCCGACAGTATTTCCAGGCGTCCGCCAAGGTGCTCCAGACGTTCGTGGATGCTAAAAAGCCCGAACCCCTCGTTTTTGCGACATCCAGGTCCTATTAATGTGGTATCGAAACCGGCCCCGTCATCCGCAACTTCTACCTGTACTTTATCACCCAGCTTTTGGACCAGTATATTCACCTTTTTTGCACCGGCATGTTTAACAATATTAAAGAACAGCTCCCTTACTGTTGTAAAAAGAATTATCCTCAGCTCTTCGCCCAGGGATTTGGGGTTCAACCTGTTAACCAGGTTAAAACCGACACCGTTCTTCTCCAGCAGCTGTTCTCCAAGCCACTCCACCGCAGCTCCGAAACCGAGGTCATAGAGGATAGGGGGACTCAGCTCAAAGGTCAGCGACCTCGTATTTTTAATGGCTTCTTCAATTAGGGCGTTAATATCGTCAAGGGTACTCAAAGCCGATTCCATTGGAACAGCCTTTTTTAAAGCTCCCAGTTTCAGCCTGGCAATGGCCAGTGACTGGCCGATGTGGTCGTGGATGCCTTCCGCTATACGTCTCCTTTCCCGCTCCTCAACCAGGGCCAGCTTGGCAGCAAGTGACCTTTCCTTCTGCAGCTGGATGTTGCCAATCCTTTGCCTGACTGTGCAAAAGAATATTTTCTCATCATTTACAACCGCGCAGCTCAGTTTTACAATAGCAGGCATTTCAGCGGCGCCCGGGCTTCTGTGGGCTGTTTCAATGACACGGGGTGGGGATAATTCGTCCATCCCGGAGACAATTGACAACACATCTTCAGAAATATGCAGGCTGTAGAAGTCCTTCTCCAACAGTTCCCCGCGTTTGCAGCCGAAAGCAGCGGCAGCAGCTTCATTGGCGTCAACAATGCTTCCGTCGCTGCCCCGGAATATCAGTGCCGCATCAGGCAAATGGTCAAAAAACTTCTTGTAGAGCATACCTGGCTCCTCATCAGGAATAGACTATAATTCCATTTAGTAAGGAAGTTTCGACATTTTTGGAAAAGATTCCTCTTGTTTGCCCAAACATTTCATTTAAACACATTGACAGGATTTACAGTTGTTTTAAAAGAACAGCGGCCCCCGCCGGGGGGGCCGCTGGTAATATACCTTTTATCACTTCCACTCTTTTTTAATAACAATATCTTTAAAATAGAAATTTATGATTTCTTCCGGTGACTTGCCCTGTTCCGCCATGAGCCTGGCGCCCCACTGGCACATCCCCACCCCGTGGCCGAAGCCTTTGCCGGTCAAGACCAGCTGCCCTCCTTCCACCCTGGCATCGGACAACAGCATTGACCGCACCTTTTCACTGCCCAGGGCCAGCCTCAGGGCCGGTCCTCCCACTGTGGCGTTGCCCAGTTTGAGCTGTTCTGCCCTTCCCGAGGGTCCCTTTTTTTCAATAGCTGCTGAATTGATCAAACCGGGGTCTTTGCCGGCTTTTCCCTGCACGGCCGACCTGACCCGGGCCACGGGTATCCTGGCCTCCCAGGCTTTGTTCTTAGGTTCGGTGATAGACAGGC
>JAKPTB010000135.1 GCA_029555205.1 Bacillota bacterium | reverse complement strand
AATACCCGAAACAGAGATGTGTCCCCATTCCTCTGTTATAGTATGTTTTATTAAGACAAGAGTCTGCAGCCATATGTGAATTGTGTTTATCAATGGTTCTGTTATTTCCGACGTCTGACATCCGACGACTGACGACTGATTTGTGTCCCCGTTCCACTGTCATAGTATGTTTCATTAAGACAAAGTCTGCTGACATATGTGCTGTAGGGTGGGTTTCAACCCGCCAAAAGATGTGCGGCTGACGCCGCACCTGCAATTTCCCTGTCACCCCAGCAGGAATTATGAAAAAGATGGTAGAAATTTAAAACACCGGATGGAGCGCCGGAAAATAAAAACCTTTCGGGAGGGGGTACATATGGCTTCAAAGGTTTATTTCACCGATATGCGGGCCGGTTTTAAAAAAAGCCTGCTGGATAAAGTGGAGAGGCTGTTCGATCAGGCCGGCATGCCTGCTATTATCGGGCGCAAAGAACTGGTGGCCTTAAAGCTCCATTTTGGCGAAAAAGGCAACACCGGTTATATCCGCCCCCAGTTTCTGCGCAGGATAGTAAACAAGGTTAAGGGCCTGGGAGGCAAGCCTTTCCTGACAGACGCCAATACACTTTACTTCGGCAGCCGGGACAACGCTTATAATCACCTGCAAACAGCGATAGAAAACGGTTTCGCCTACGCGGTGGTCGACGCCCCGCTTATTATCGCGGACGGCCTTACCGGCAAGGATTACATAAATGTGGAGATCAACCGCAAGCATTTTAAAGAGGTAAAGATCGCATCGGCGGCATACCACGCCGACGCGATCATCGCCTTAACCCATTTCAAGGGCCACGAAATGACCGGGTTTGGCGGCGTCTTAAAAAACCTCGGTATGGGGCTGGGCTCGCGGAGCGGCAAGCAGAATATGCACTCTGACGTGCTTCCCTCGGTAAATCCGGACAGGTGCAAGGGCTGTGAAAGGTGCAGCCAGTGGTGCCCGGCGCAGGCGATTAACCTCCAGGGTAAAGTTTCTGTGGTGGACGAGAGTAAATGCATTGGCTGCGGCGAGTGCACGGTCACCTGTCCGGTCCATGCCATTGATATAAACTGGAAAACCCGGCCCGAGGCAATCCAGGAAAAAATAGTGGAATACGCTGAAGGGGCTTTAAAAAACAAAAAGGGGAAATACGGTTTTATAACCTTTGTTACCAATGTATCACCCGATTGTGACTGTTATGGCTGGAGCGACGCGCCCCTGGTGAAGGACATCGGCATTCTCGCCTCCCTTGATCCGGTCGCCATTGACCAGGCCTGCATCGACCTGGTTAACCAGGAGGTTGCCTTACCCAATACCCGCCTGGAGGGCAAACCAGGTGTGCGGGATATATTCAGGTCGCTTTATCCGGACATCGACTGGAATCGCCAGCTCGCTTACGCGGAAGAGATCGGGCTGGGATCCAGGCAATACGAGTTGATTAAATGTGACTAAAAATTAATGGCCCCTGCCGGGGATATGATATTATCGTGGGTTGCGGAGTCGTGAGTATCGAAGGTATTCTCATTGTAGGGCGGGTTTTAACCCGCCAATTATGTGCGGCTGAAGCCGCACCTACACCTCTTACTCATTTCAACGTCTCACATCACATTTCTTACACCTCAAAGGGTGTGTACCCGTTCCGCTGATTGTGTGAAAAGAGGTATCCAACCGACAGAGGTCTGTTTGCTGTGCCGCAAGGCCTTTTTCTATTATAAATAATAACTGCAAAGTTAAATGGTCAGGAGAGATACGATTGGCGTTTGAAGTCCAGAGAGAAAAAGCAATCCTGGTAGGAATAGAATTGACCGGGGACGACCCGGAACAGACAGCGTATTCCTTTGAAGAACTGGCCCGGCTGGCGGATACAGCCGGCGCTGATGTTATTGAGCGGGTCTTCCAGAAAAGGAACAAGCCAGATGCTGTAACCTTTCTCGGCCGGGGCAAAGCTGAGGAACTGGCTGTGCTCTGCCGTGATCATGACGCCGGCCTGACGATATTCGACCGGGAGCTATCAGCCGTCCAGGCTCGCAACCTGGAGGAAATCACGGGTGTAAGGATTATTGACCGGACCCAGCTGATCCTGGATATATTTGCCGGCAGGGCAAAAACCAGGGAGGGCAAGCTGCAGGTCGA
>JAKPTB010000016.1 GCA_029555205.1 Bacillota bacterium | reverse complement strand
CGCTGCTGCTGCTGACCGCGGAGGCTGCGTTGTTGAAAAACGTTTTAAAAAAAAGGGAGAAGAGACGGAAAATCCAGCAAGGTTTCTGGTTGGCCGGGCAGAGGTTTATGGACGATATACACAGGCTGCATCCCGTAAGAGAGTTTAAACCTTATATCAGAGATATGCTGAACAGCCTGCCCGGTTTCCAGGAGTTGACTCTGAGGACGGACATAAAAAAGCAGCATAAATGGGACGAACGGATCGATATGAAGGGCATTTATAAAGGTGTTCCCCTGGGGGTAAAATGCTCGCGGCCGGATGGAAACAATAAAGTAAGCTCTGAAGAAGTACGGTCTTTTGCCGGCGCCCTGCATGGTGAGGGGTTAAAGAACGGGCTCTATATAACCTCTGGAGACTTTGATGCCGGTGTGGTCCAGGTCACCAGGGAATCTTTCCGTGACGGCGTTAAAATAATGCTGGTTAACCGGTACGGTCTTGTTGATCTGGCCAGGCAGGCCGGCTGCGGGGTTTTCAGAGAGGACTTGGACTTGTCCGGAGCATCTTCCGCGTCCAAAAAAAGAAGACAAAGCCTTGATGTCTTTCTTGACTCAGCTTTTGGAACCAGAAAAAAAGCAAAAAGTTACTTTTTATACGGGCTCCTGCTATACGGCGGTTATCTCATATTAAAAGATACGACCACGTTCAGCCTGGTCTACCTTTTATTTACTGTTATAAATCTCCTGATGGGGGCAGGCAGCCTGTTGTTCGGGAAAACGCTCGACCAAATAGATCCCCTGGCCGGGCTGGGGCCCGAGAATTAGCAAAATAGCGGAAAGGGGACACAACCCTTGAGACGTGAGATTTGTGTGCGGCTTCAGCCGCACATTATTGGCGGGTTAAAACCCACCATACAATGGAATACCTTCAATGCCCACGCCTCACGAGCCGGGTCCTATGACTCAAATATGCCATGTCCAACGTCTAACGCTTGTTATAATCATGGCAGTAGGTATGGTTGACTACAGAGTGCCCCTCTTCCAGTATCCGCTTGAATACCTCCGGGTTCTTTTCAATATTGCTCCCGATTACCGCAAATGTCGCTTTTACGCCGCTTTCTTCAAGACGTCCAGGATCAGTTCTGTGAAGTGGGAATTTGGCCCATCGTCAAAAGTCAGGTAAACCTTCTTGGCCGGGTCCGGAACAATACCCCGGTCATCCTGGGCGCCGGCCACAACCACGGCCTCATGCCCGGCAGGCGCCAGGGGCCCCGTTGACGTCCTGGCGCAGCCGCCGAGAAGGACAGCAGCCGAGATAAGCAGAAGCGCAAACCTGTATATCATGGTCAAGTTCCCCTTTAGTGACATAATGCTGCATGACGAAAGGCATCTTTTTAACAATAAAATTGATTCCTTGTTATTTTATGATTTCCTGCCGGAACACGAGCGGTTTTTCTGCCAAAGTACAGGTTTGTCTCCATTCCGATTGTATGGACTTGTCTTTACAGCCGGCTGTAGTTATGATTATAAGCAGGTGGAGACACCGGTTGTCGCTTTTAATTTATTTACGGGGAGTATGTGAGATATGGATTACAGCGAAAAGATTAAACGCCTGGCCGGCCTTATAAAGAAATCGCCACACACTTTAGCCCTGACCGGGGCGGGTATAAGCACTGAAAGCGGAATCCCCGATTTCCGCAGTCCGGGCACCGGTCTCTGGACAAAGTTTGACCCTATGAAGGTAGCTACCGTGTCCGCACTGAAGCGTGACCCTGCCGCTTTCTACGAAATTAACCTTGACCGCTGGACCCGTTATACCGGGGTCGAACCCAACGCTGCCCATTATGCCCTGGCCAGGCTGGAGAAAGAAGGCCTCCTGCAGGGTGTAATCACACAAAACATTGACGGCCTGCACCGCAAAGCAGGATCAAAACAGCTTTGGGAAGTGCACGGCCACCTGAGGACCTGCCACTGTATG
>JAKPTB010000168.1 GCA_029555205.1 Bacillota bacterium | reverse complement strand
CGATATCGGCTTCGTTAACCTGGGCCTTAACTTGCAGGGCTTCTGAAATAACCACAATAAAGGCGCCGCTGCCGCTGGTACTGTTGTTATTGGCGGTGGCCCGCTGGCCCTCTCCACCGTTGACCTCGCTGATAATGCCGTCAATGGGGCTGGTCATCTTTGTTCCCGCCAGGTCTTTTTCCGCCATGCGAACCTGGGCATTGCTGCTTTCCACCTGGGCGCCGGCTGCAGCAATATCCTCCGGCCGGTTTCCATCCTGAAGCGACTTCAGGGAATACTCAGCTTGCCTCAGCTTTCCTTCCGCATTAACATAACTGTTTTGGGCCTCATCCAAATCCGACCGGGAAATGGCTCCCGCTTCAAACAGTTCTTGCTTGCGCTCAAGGTCGGCTTTGGCCAGGTTATACGCTTCCCCGGCCAGCGTTACGTTTATCTCAGCCTGGGCGATTTCTTCCTCTGTGGCACCGTTTTGCAAAAGTTCAAATTTAGCGATAGAGCTTTTTAAACTTGCCCTGCTCTGGATTAGCTGAGCTTCCAAATTATCGCTTTCCTGTTCGGCCAGCAATTGCCCTGTAGTGACATGGTCGCCAACCTTGACGTAAATCTTTTTTATTATTTCGGCATTTTTAAAATTGAGGGATACTGTGCTGACCGGCTCGATTGTACCGGTGGCCGGAATGCTGTTTGTAATCGTGCCCTTTTTAACGGTACCGGTTATGTAATTGCCTTCTGCTTTTTTGGCTGCCCCCCACAGGAACTGGTAACCTGCCAGGGCCACCACCACAACTGCGACGATGATCAACAGAAGTTTTTTCCGCTTCAGCAGGCCAGGTTGAATATGTAGTTTTTTGGAAACTGAATCCGCTGTGTTTTGCAAGACCTCTCCCTCCTGAGCATTGATGGTTCGCTCTTGTTCAATAAATTCAACCATTTCCAGATATGATTCGCCGAGCAGCAGGGCCAAAGCCAGACCGGCGTTGTCCTGCGCCGCCGGGCCGTTTTTCCTTCCATCGGTACCGGACATGAGCTATACCCCACTTAAAGGTTTTTCTGTTCAGGTATTATAGCCGGTATAATTTACCGTTTCTGAACAAACATTTATATGGTAAAACAATTTAATTAAAAAAAGCTTAAAAAACAATATATTGAAAGATTCCCATGGGGTTTTTTTAGTGAGCTATAAGACGGGCCCCGCAGTGAGTTATGTTTAACTTCAAGTAACTTTACTTAAAAAATAAACGCAAACGTAAGGTATAAAAAAACGCAAACGTAAGGACTAAAAGGGTTTTACCGGACCAAAGACAATTTCTTAACTGTTTTTGGACTTTACAATAATATAAGGAGCCGGGGCTAATTAGTCCCGGCCCAATTATTGTTTAGCTGTTTTTTAAAAACCTGACAATTGTTTCCGCTGCTTCGGCTCTGTTCACAGGCCCTTTGGGCTCGAACCTTCCCTCCACCGGCTTGATTAGGCCCAGAGCCGCAGACAAAACGGCATGCCCTTTCAAATGCCCGGAAATGTCTCCGGCGTCCTGAAAATCAACCACATAGATGTCACTTAACCGGGCCACTTTGTAAAGGTCCATGGAGTGGATGATTAAGCGGGCTAAGATTTCCCGGTTGACCGGCGCCTCAGGATCCGGTTTCTCCCCTGCCTGAATAATGCCGATACGAGCGGCCTTATCGAAATAGACCTGGTACCACGGCTCCTCACTTCCGGCAGCTACCCCGGCTGACTGGTCAAAGCATCTCACCAGCATGGCAATTAATTCAGCCTGGGTCACAACATCATCAGGCCTGAATTTGCCGCTATCCTCAACCACGATGCCGGCGGCAGCCAGCATTTCCACTGCCTCCCGGGCCGGATGCCCTTCCATGTCACTGAATTCTGCTTTGGCTCCCTCTGGCTGAACGGGCCGGCCTTCCCCATTAAGAGCCTGACCGGTGAAAGCATCCAGCATTTCAAAATTAAGGTTGGGCTGGTAATAGACCAGGTGAATTTTGCTCTCCCGGTCCGGCTTTCTCCAGTACTCTTCCCGGGGCCACAATCTCAGGTAACCTGCCTTGAGAGGGGCTTCTACCAGATATTTACTGGCTGCTTCTTCCCGGCTGATAATCCCTTCAGGCTCAGGAAAGACCAGATCCCACCAGTTCATCTGGTACGAAGTAATTTTCCCCGTGGCGCTGTCCACATTCACATAAAAACCGTTAGCCGGGAATTTCACATCATTAACCATCCGGGTATAATTAATTGCGTAGGCGCGGGTAACCGGCTCTTCCAGGGGGGTCAGCACCGGGCCCGGCACAGGCTGGAGTGAATCAAAGAGCACCTGTCCCCACCTTGCCGGCTGGTTTTTCTTGATAAATTCTTCCGCAATGCGGCGGGCTTCTTCCTCGCTGTACTTAACCTCCTGCTCTTTATAATCCTCGTAGTAACTGAAGGC
>JAKPTB010000161.1 GCA_029555205.1 Bacillota bacterium | reverse complement strand
TTATTAAGACCGTAATCAGGCTAAAAAAGAAAAAGGGCCGCGGCAATCGCCGGACCCTGACAATTAAAAATCTTCTACACAGATAGTACCATATTGGCCTGGAGAGGGCAAGAAGGAGAGGTAAGAAAATGAGAGCCTTTGGAATAGTTAGGAAAGTTGATGAACTGGGGCGAGTAGTGATTCCGATGGAGCTGAGGCGCACCATGGGTATTGAAGAAAAAACCCCGTTAGAGATATTCACTAACGAAAATGGAGAAGTTGTTTTACGAAAGTATGAACCCGGCTGCCACTTCTGCGGTGACCTGAATAATTTAGTTGATTATTCCGGCGTGCGTGTTTGCAAGGATTGCGCGAATTATATGCACGACAAGGTACACCGTTTAATCCGCAAATCCAGTTAACCCCCTTAAATTTGCATACCCTGGGGAGGGCCACCCCTCCTCCCTGGGGGACTTTTAACAACCACGGGGTGGTGGCGGAAAAGGTAGACGCTTACGAGGTAAGGCAAGTCAATCTCTATGCTGGCAACCAACGGGTACTAAACCCTTATGGTGGTTTGGCGCAGGCGTGCGTCAAGAAATAAAATTACGTGCAAGAAGCCAACCGTGAAGAGCCGGTATACAAAACACGTAACGAGAGAGCCGAATATCTTGCCATGCAGGGTGCAAATCCCTGCCCGCCCCAATCAATTAAGAAAGTGAGGTAGAGAACATGAGTATGTTTAGCAGCGTTTTAGTTGAAAACCCTAACCTTATCCAAGTTTCCGCAACTGGCCGGCAGTGGTACCAGGATAGAGACGGGCAGGAATATTATTCCTGCGTGAAGTGCGAGAAACTTACCCCGGAACACCTGCTTACCGCGGACTACCTTTGCCCGGAGTGCTATGACCTAACCCATACCTGCGCGGGTTGTGGCGCAGAAAGCGAAAAGGAACTAACGTCCGGCAAGGACGGGTACTATTACTGCGGCGGCTGCCTGCAAGAAATTTTTGAGGCACGGATTAAGGGCGTAGTTAAGAACCTGCGTGAACTACAGGAGAAGTTAGCCACCGAACCGGAAATCATTAAGGCAGACCGCCCCAATGACTACATTGGGCAATCCGGTCAGGCGTTTGGTGTTATGAACTTCACTGCCAGAGAGATAGCCGGGCTGATAAGCGAATTGGAGGGGAAGTAAATGGCTCAAATATCAAGACTGGAAATTAAAAACTGCCTGGGTATTTCAGAACTAGAAATCCAGGCCGGGAAGGTAAACCTTATCAAAGGGGGCGTGGCATAAATGGCAATGGCAGAACCTATTCAGACTGTTTTAGAACCGGGATATGGAATAAAAGCCAGGGTAATAGCTGATGTAAGCGACATGCCGGAAAAAGACTGGTTAGCTTTACGGAGGCATTACCTGGGAGCTTCGGAAGTATCGGCGGTGTTGGGGATTAATCCCTATAAATCCTGTTTTGGGGTTTATGTTGATAAAGTGGAGGGCTCCACCTTTGAGGGCAATATTCACACTGAATTTGGAAATTGGATGGAACCCCACATAAGGGCTGAGTTTCCTAAGAGATTCCTCAAGGACGAGGGCACAGAAATTAAAGTCAGTGCCTATCCCTATATGCTACAGCACCCGGAACATGACTGTTTGTCTGTCAACCTTGATGGTATAGTCGAACACCCGGAATACGGAGTAGGGGTAATTGAAATCAAAACAGCCGGGGAAATGCAGTGGAAACAGTGGCAGGAAGACGAACTGCCGGATATGTATTTCTGTCAGATTCAACAGGAGTTAAGTATTACCGGCCTATCCTATGCCTATGTTGTGGCCCTGGTAGGTAAAAGGCTGCTCTGGAAATATGTTGCCCGAGATGATGAATTTATCGAGCTGATGACCCCGCAACTGCTTGAATTTTGGAATGACTTCGTAATTCCTAAACAGGCCCCGGCTCCTATGGGGTTGGATGATGATACCGACATTCTTAAAAAGCTCTATGAAAAAGAGGATAGCGGGAAGTATGTTGAACTGCACGACCACCAGAGCGATTATGACCGGTACAAAGAGCTGGCAGCAGAAATTAAGGCCCTGAACATGGAGCAGGAAGCTATTAAACAGAAGTTTATGCAAGCCCTGGGTGATGCCGAACTTGGCTTTGTGGGCAATAAGAAAGTTACCTGGAAAACTACGCACCGGAAAGGTTATTACGTTGAACCTAACAGTTACCGGACGTTACGGGTTTATTAAAGGAGGATGAATATTAATGGCAAGTGCAAGCGGTGGAAATCAAGCGTTAAAGAATCAAGTGGCTACACAGCCCAAAAGACAAACATTTAGCGCGTACCTTACCCAAGATGCAATCAAGAATCGTATTAACTCTATGATAGGCGGCAAAGATGGGCAGCGGTTTATTACTTCTATAGTATCCGCAGTATCTGTCAATCCAGCCCTTTCAGAGTGTGACTATAGCACGATATTTTCAGCGGCCATGTTGGGAGAGAGCTTAAAGCTTTCCCCTAGTCCCCAGTTAGGGCAGTATTACATGGTTCCCTTTAAGGAGAGGAAAAACGGGCAGGTTGTTCGGATAGTAGCTACTTTTGTCCTTGGCTATAAGGGATACATTCAGTTAGCAATCCGTTCTGGTTATTACAAAAAGATTAACGTCCTGGCGATAAAAGAGGGCGAACTAAAGGGCTTTGACCCCTTGAATGAGGAAATCGAAGTAAATCTGATTGAGGACGAAGAAGAGAGGGAAAGAGCCCGTACAGTTGGCTATTATGTCATGTTTGAGTACCATAACGGGTTCAAAAAGGCCATGTACTGGAGCCACAAAAAAATGATGCTCCATGCTGATAAATACAGCCCTGCCTTTAATGCCGCTTCTTACGAAAAACTACAGGCCGGGAAAATACCCAAGGGAGATTTATGGAAGTATTCTTCCTTCTGGTACAAAGATTTTGACGGCATGGCCCTAAAAACCATGTTACGGCAGATTATATCAAAGTGGGGCATTATGTCCATTGAAATGCAGCAGGCGTTTGAACGTGATGAACCGCTGCTTAACGAAGATGGCAGTTTTGAATACGTGGAAGATGCAGATGATGCTGTAAACGAGTTCATAGACGTCGAGACCAAAGAGGTTGACGAGCAAGAGAATCAAGCGGAAGAACAATCTAATCCAGCAACAGATGGACTGGACTTTGAACAAGCCATGAACGACCAGGCCGGGGCTTAATGCCCTGGCCCTTTTGGAAAGGAGAGAGAACGTGAGTAAACAAGCGGCAATTACGGCACTTGATGAGTGCATTAAAGAGATAGAGGCTTTTGGCCCAAGTGTACCAATAAGACCAAACTCCACCACGACCGAGGGAACAGCCTGGGCAAACATAAGGGTTTTAAAAGAACGGGCATTTACAGGGATGAAAATAGCCATGCGGTTGCTCAGCGACCCGGAACCCACCGAGGAAATTCAGATACACATTATCGAGGTACCAATAGACCCCTCAGACGACACCATGAAGAAGGTTATCTATCAAATGGCG
>JAKPTB010000149.1 GCA_029555205.1 Bacillota bacterium | reverse complement strand
TAATAAAATGTTAACATATTAAACGTGTTTTCTCCAAATTCTTTAGGGGGCTAAATAGAGTTCACCGACACTGCCTATATCCACTATGATTGCATTTTCCCAATAAACTTCCCGAATTCTTTTCTTGCTGTGGTAAAGAAGACTGCTCTTTCCGGCACGGGTTTGTCCATACAGGGCAACTGCATGGCCCTTGTTGAATGTGCCATCTGTCGCCTGAATTTGCGATACCAGCTTATTGATTTGCGCATCTCTCCCATAAAACATATGCGGATCCTTCATAACGGCTCTAGTGCGTCCGGCATAGGGATTCTCTATATGCGTAAATTCGTTCCTTTCATAAAGATTGAGCGTTAATACTTCAGTAATCTCACGTTCGATCGTTTCGGCCAGATAATTACTAAATTTGTATTTTACAGATATTGTTATATCACATACACGTTCCTGCAACATTCTCAAGGGCAGTTCCAACGTTAAAATAGCCTCTTCGGTAGTGCCCCCCCTGACTCCGCGTATATGTTCTCCTGAAGTATCATGAAGATATACCCCCGGGGGTTCTTTGATTTGAATACTAATATTGTCGGCCATTTGGTGGTTTTTTTCATTTGATATGGCCAGGTGGATCCTGATTGTTTTACCATCATCACTCTTGTAGACCTCATGGTCCGTCTGCATAACGGAAAGTAGGGGAGGAAATTTTTTATATAGATCAGCTTGTATATCACTAATCTGCTCACTCAACCGGTATAACCTTTGGAGGTAGTAGGCGTAGGAAAAATGTGTGGGGAATTCTTCTATCTGTACGCAGAGGTTATTAATTTTTCTCTGTATCTCCGCAAGTGCATTTGCCCTCTTCTCAAAGTCTTTTGACAGTTGATACTGTTTAACTGTCTGAAATACTTTGTATATGTCCTGCAAACGATGCTTATCGGTCCCGCTCAACCAATAGAGAAGATTGTTATCATCTAATCGCTGTAAGGCCTCGTCGCTTCCAAGATCCAGGAATGCATTCTTCATACAATTATCTAACGCGTTTTCAATTTCATGATAAGCGTTATCCATCAAATCCATAGCTTTAGTACAGTAGTTCTTAAATTGATTTAAAGTGCACTTTGAAATAACAGAATCAAGCACTTTCATCTTGGCTAACTCTTCCAGGATTCCAGCCAGATGACGGCTGCGATAAACATCTTCCTGCAAGCGTTTGTACCATTTTACATGCTTGATACATTTAAGCAGCATTATTAATCCTACGGTAAATTCCTGTAAGGAAAGAGGGTCCCGGTCCAGGATATCAGTGTTGGCAGTTAGAGTCGGGTTTGTGGACATCTGGGTGCGGACAATCTGTTGCATTTCCTGTCTGTCAAGAAAGTATGTACTGAGGCATCTTGTGAAGGAGTTATTCCAGTCCTGTTCATGATTTGACAATATGTAAAGAGCTTGATGGTACGCAGACCGCACCGTATCGTGCTGTGCATCTCTGTTTTCCACCATATTATCCCCAAAGGATGCAATTCCTCTGGCAGAATATGTGGTTGCATGTTTAAGGGTCAGGATATTCCTTTCAGGATTTTGCTCATCATCAGATAAGCTTTGATTGCTATCTATCATTTGAAGAATAATCTTGGCTGCACCAAGAAGCTTTCCACTTCTGGCCTTTGGAGAATCCCCCCGTGTGCTTTTTGTAAGATATTCGACATCGTCTATGGCCTGTTCCGGAGAACCGATGTATCGCCCATCCCGAACGGCACTGCGCTTTAAAAATGCCGTGATATCTGTCTTATTAATAAGCCATAAAAGATATTCATTCAGGTTCCCAATACCAGTCAATTCGGTGGTATCAAGCGAGTAAATGTTTTCCTCTATGGATTGCTGATGGGCACCAAGATCAATCGTATCCTTTAATATGCTGTCGGCTACCGTATTATCAGGGTTAAGTTTAATTAACTCTGAGGCTAAAGCTTTTGCCTTGTTGATTTGCCCCAATCCATAATAACAAATTGCCAGATTATGCCTTACATATTGTTCGGCAACCGATGGAATATTCCCCGTCAACCGGGAGCTATGGCTGCTGCGTTCCCATTGATTATATCTATCGATTGCTTCATTATACTTGGCCTGGCATTGGTACAGATAGGCGATTCTCAGCATATAGTGCATCCGGGTATTCTGTTTTTGTGTAAGATTGATGGCCTGATCATACAGAGAAATCAACAAATCAGTATTACTTTTACTGCGTTCTAAAACCTGGATATGTAAGTTCAAGAGCTTTTCTTTGGATATACGGTTATCGTCTGTATATCTATCTATAAGCGCAATTGCCTCCTCCAGCCGGTTAAGTCTCATTAAGACCGAAACCAAACTTAAAACAGAACTCTCCAGCTTATCATTCTTTAACAAAATACTTTCATGAGTTAGTGCAGTTGAATATTTTTCTGCTGCAGCGGTAAGTTCCTCTTCCGTCGCCGACTTCTTCAAACATATTCTCGCCGCTTCATTATAAAGGGCTAAAACATTTAGTTCCTTTTTAGGGCTTTGGGTTGAATGTTCAGGCAATGGGACCGCACTGGTTCGCAGAGCATCCTGCTCCAGCGGCATTAAAGGAACATATTCACCCAGGCTTATTTCACTCCCGGTGGTATGTTCCTTTACATCTTCGTTTCTAATACGTTCCCACTTCAATAGACTATCGGTAGTAAGAATCTTGCTCCTTATCCAATCAGCAATATCCTCTTCTAAAAAAGGTTCTAAAGATGATAAGCAATCAATCTGCCGTTTGCCATTTGGCTGTGTCCGAAATAGGAATTTAACTTTCCACCCAATGGTTTTTAGAGAATAGTTCAAATACGCCTCAAGATAAGGATCAATAATGTTGCTGTCATTGAAAGTATAAAATCCATCTTGACATTGAACCTTACCATAATTTAGTAAGCGGTTGTATTCCGCAATCTCGCCAGTGCTATACAATTCATCTTCTTTATAATTAGCTAATGGTTCGCTAGAACGAATATTGTCTCCAGCAATACTATTGTTTATATTCCGGCCAAGACTAAATTCAACTTTGGTACCTACAGCTTTTCCCATTATTAACAACTTACGCAACTCATCATCGTTTATCTGATTAAGATGAAAAAATAGATCACGGGTCACTATCCCCCCGAGTTGATCCGAAGCAATAAATCCATACTTAAATTGAGGTTTATAAAGTTTTACTATGCCTGAATATGTCTTCGATAAATCTTCCTTTTCCCCGAATTCTACTTTATCGGAGTATAATTTCGGTAATTCTTCCTTTTCACCGTAACGACTGGTTGATAAGGTATTCTCTAATTCCAACCTGTACTCTGTATTATCGGGATTCTGTCCTGCCGGTGGTGTTTCGTCCTGTACTTCTGGATGATCATAGTGATTGATTTTCTTAGTTGGCCACAGCTGAACATTATTCTTGTCGGCATGGATTACCAGTCTCATATACTCCTCCTGATACCGGGGATTTGACTCTATACTATAATCAATCCCCATGCCGACGATATTCAATCTAATCTTTCGGTTTTGTGGGTTAATGCTTCTTATGTATACATTTACACGCTGACCAATCTTGATACCCTTCTTGGGGTCAGCTAAACCTGTTAAGTTAGGCCTTAGCTCAATATAAAAGCCGTTGTTATCTTCGTCCTGGTTGTTTGCATCCTTACGCTGGTTTTTGGTGACTATGTTCCTGACTATGCCGAGCACCGATGTATTAGCCTGAAAGAAGGCTACATTCTCTTCCCAGTTACCCAGTAACTCCTTGTGGCTTAGTATTATCCTGCCATTTTCAGCATCCAGCCGTTTAATAACAACTGGGATTCTTTGTCCGATTTGAAATCTTTGATTGGAATGCTCGATTCGGTTGATGGAAATATCCTCTATGTGTAGAAGGCCAGTTACACCTGCACCAATGTCAATAAATGCACCATATTGTTCCATATTGCGGACAATACCGGGAATCACATCTCCTTCATTAAGGCCAAAAACCCACGATCTAACCTCTTTTTCAACCTCTGCTATGGAAAGAATTATTTTGGGCCCGTTATCATCCGGGGGGCCAATATGTATTATTTTACACAATACCACAAGACCAACTTTGAAAATGGATAGAGTCGGTTTGGGAAATCCGTCCGGTTCATGTATTATACTTACTTCTTTTCTAGGGATATCCCCCTGGCAAATGCCCAAATCAACTTTAAGATTATATTCGGAATCGCAGGCAACAGCCAGCGCTTTGATTATAGTTTTATTTAATAGTGCTTCCTTTAGTTCGTTAAGCGTATACACATTGTAACTCGTTTTAGAATAGTATTCCGGCAGGTATTTTTGATTGTCAATCATTTTTACTCATCCTAACCATGTTTATTTATATTGGTTTGCGGGGACTGGATATTTGAATCCTTGAGTTGTAACCTAAGCCCCCAACAAAAATCTTTGCTTGTAATGTGTTGAGTACTGGCAAACAGTTAAACAATAGTATATTTCGACATAAGGGAATAACTTCCTGCCTCCTTATATTACAATAAATGCAGGTCTCTGTTGGATAACTGTTAGATTGACGGAATAATTTTGCCATTCATCCTTTAAATCCGGTTATGATTAAGCACATAATTATAAACAGTTTTAATTATTCCAGCGGTATAAGTGTTCATTCTTAAAGGGCTACTATGTTCAAGTTCAACAGCCTGACTCCTCAATTATGTAGCGAAAATTTCTCATCCAGGCCAGCTTCGTGTTTAGAAGAAGCAGTACGAACAAAGCACAAAAGTGCTCTCCGGGAAATGGATATAATCAAAAGGAATACAAAGCATAATTTAGCCAAAATAAACATAAAGCATAACCTGGCCAATGCGGTCAGGTTATGCTTTATGTTAGAAAAAAATTCAACGGTTTTAAGCTCGAACTTGGTGCGCCTGACAGGAATCGAACCTGTGCACCCGGCTCCGGAGGCCGGCGCTCTATCCCCTGAGCTACAGGCGCTTAGATGTTTACCCGGAGGGTTACTATACTATTATATACAAATCGAGACAAATTGCAAGGGCGGTCACGTTAATATTTTTTGCTAATTCTTGAGCTCACGGGTACGAATCTCCCTTGAGCTCTTTCATCCGGCTAAAGGCCCAGCTCATTAATGGCATTTTTTATAATGGCGGCCGATTTAAGCAGGGCTTCCCTTTCCTCCTCCGCAAGGGGCAGCTCCAGCGGGCTGCCGCGGCCCCCGGCATTTATCACAGCAGGCAGGCTGAGACAGCAGTCCTTGATCCCATAAAGCCCGTCGATCAGGCCGGTTACCGTGAGAATGGAATTCTCATCCCTGGCAATGCTCTCGCAAATTCGCTTAACAGCCAGGCTGATGGCGTAATAAGTGGCTCCCTTGCGCGAGATTATCTCGTAGGCCGCGTTTTTTACCTCCTGCTCCAGAACCCGGCGGTTAACAGGCTCGATGCAGGCCAAATCGCAATACTGATCCACCCGTAGCCCCGCAATGTAGGCCAGGCTCCAGAGCAGTACCTCGCTGTCACCGTGCTCTCCCACAACGTAGGCGTGGATGTTCCTGGGAGCAACGCCGCAGCGGCGGCTCAGACTGTGCCTGAAACGGGAACTGTCCAGCACCGTCCCGGACCCAAAGACCTTCTGCGGGGGCAGTCCGGTAATCTTCAGCGCAGCATAGGTCAGGACGTCCACGGGATTGCTCACAATTAATAAGATTTGCTCCTTATTTCCGCCCTGCAAGCGGGGCAGGCTTTGCTTCAAAATGGCGTAATTCTTTTGCAACAGTTCCAGCCGGGTTTCCCCGGGCTTTTGAGCTGCCCCGGCGGAGAAAACAATAATGGACGCGTCCCTGCAGTCTTCAAATGTTCCGGCGTAAATCCTGGTGGGCTTGATGAAAGCCGCAGCATGGGCAATGTCCAGGGCTTCTCCTATTGCCTTGGGCTCGTTAACATCCACCAGGACCAGTTCTGTTGCCAGGCCGCTCATGGCCAGGGTAAAAGCTATTGTAGCCCCTACCGCCCCCACTCCCACCACGGCAATTTTACCTTTTGGCATTACCCGCACGGTCCTTCCGATCCGCTCTTAAATACGTCAGCTATATTATTTCTTGGTGGGGCTTTATTATTCCAGTTTTCCCGCCTGGTGCCCGCTCACGGCTGGAAGGGGGGATACAGCAGTGCAGGACGCCGGTGTCAGGAGCGGACCGGCCATAACCGGCAGTAGGTTGGATATCCCAGCAATTTAGAGGTCCCTTTTAGAAAATATTCTAACAGCCAGCGCCAGAAAACAGAGGATGTACAATCCCGTATACAGAAGCATCCAGGCGCTTGGCTCGGACATGCTGCCGAAAGGCCCGAGCATGCTTGCCATTGAAACCTCCGGGATAGCCAGGAGGTTGTAGACTATTTTTCTGTAAATAGCGTCCGCCGGCATGATCAGGCTGGAAACAATACCGATCTGAATCAGAACTTCGCTGTTGGCCAGGTAGCCGATCTGCTCCATCATGCCGCCGATAACTCCAATGGCGTAGAGCATAAACGCAGCAATACCGTTGGCCAGGGTGGAAAGAAAGGTGGTGCCGAACAGGCTCACCGCCAGAAGGACGAGGGGCTGAAGGCAAAAGAGTCCCAGGGCGGCCGGCTTCAGCGGGACACTAAGACCTGTGTTGAAACGAATAATGAGGATGATGGCGATATAAAACAGCGCCGCAAAGACACAGAGCATAAACCCGTAGCCCAGCAGCTTCCCCAGAATAATTGCGGAACGCTTTACAGGCCTCGGTACAATGGCGTAAATGGTTCCGCCTTCGATTTCCCCGGAAATGGCTCCCACCACCGCCATAATTGCCAGAAAGGCAACGATAAAGCTTCCGAAATAAAGACCCAGGGCCAAAAACTGCCGGGTCAACACCATCTCCAGCGGCCCGGCCTGCACGGCCATTTCCTTGTAACCGTAGTGGACCCCTGTCCCGAACAGGGCTAAAAAAACCAGGGTCAGGAATAAGGTAATCAAAATGATCCGGCGCCGGATCACTTCTTTAAAGGTCAGTAGGGTTATGGTCAGCATGATGGTTTCCGCCCCCTCCCTGTATCAAATCGACAAAAAGATCCTCCAGGGAACCATGAACGGCCTTGAGGCTGAACAACCTGCCGCCGTTCCTGACCACAATTCCGGCAAGAGCGCCTACGTCCTTCCTGTCGTTAAGGCCTAACCGGATGTGGCTGCCGTTCACTGCGATTTTTCGGCTGAGTACGGACAACTCCGCCAGCATTTGCGGCGTCTGGGCCTCCACCTGCATTTCCACCTCAACCGCCCCGGAAAGCATTTCCCCAAGTACTCCCGTGGAAATGATTCTGCCCTTATGAATGATAGCCACCTGATCACAAATCATTTCAATTTCACTTAGAAGGTGGCTGTTTAGAAAGACGGTTTTGCCCCTCCTGCGCAGGTCCAGGATAATTTGACGCACCTCCCGCCGGCCCAGAGGATCCAGGGCCGAGGTGGGCTCATCCAGGAAGACCAACTCCGGGTCGGGCAGCAGGGCGCAGGCCAGTCCTACCCGCTGCTGCATCCCTTTGCTGTAAGTCCCCACCCTTTGCCTCTCCTTGCCGCTCAGGCCTACCTGCTCGAGTACTGCGGGAATCCGGCGCTTTTTATCCTGCGCACTCAGCCCGTACAGGGAAGCGTGAAAGGAGAGCAATTCTTCGCCCGTAAGCCAGTCCTGATAACGAAAGTTTTCCGGCAAAAAGCCTGTTTTTCGGCGCGCTTCCAGATCCCCCAGGGGGCGACCCAGAATTTTTGCCGTTCCGCTGGTAGGGAAGAGAAGTCCCACCAGTATTTTAACCAGGGTGCTTTTTCCGGCGCCGTTCGGCCCGAGAAAACCAAAGATTTGCCCCTCCCCCACAGAGAGGCAAATCTCCGAGCACCCAACCTTTTTGCCGTACATTTTAGTCAGGTTGCTGGTTTCAATAATCATACAGGGTTTTCCTTCCTTTTGTTTGAGGACTATCTGCAAAATTAGCGGGTTTAATTACCTGGTTGCTCATTTCCAGTTAATGAAGTTGATATCTGAACCTATGTGCTTAAAGATTACTGGCATAATTATTCGCAAGAGATCAGCCCCACAGGATATTACCGGCTGCCCGGCACTAATCCAGAGCAGCGGCAAACTGCAAGGCCTGCCCGAGATCCACCCGGCCGCTGACGGCATAGACCACACCGTCTTTTTGCCAGATCAGACAACTGGCCTGCTTTTCACTGCCGTTCTGACCGATAAACACTCCCGGCACACCGTTAACATCAACCTCCTGGGAACTGCCTCCGACATTGGGAATTAAAAAGGTATGCTCCCAGTCATTGATTGACGCCAGCTGGGCACGCAGGTTTTCGGGCAGGAAGGGCAGGGCCAGGAGCGCATCACGGATGGCATTGACGTCCGAACCCGGTGCGATCAGCTCAGGACTCCTGCCCTGCCAGATGTATACATTCTGGTTGCCGGGACCGGTGTAACCGGCTGAGATCTGGACCGGGGATTCAACAGCAAAGGTCCTGCCGTTCAGTTCTTCCGGCAATAACTTCTCGCTTCCCAGGGACTGCAAAACCTGATTAGTCTTGATGGTGTCCAGGGTAAATTCCATATGACCCCCGCTGTACTTATGAACTTCCTGCAGCTGATAGTCGCCGGGCAGGACATCCGGCAGTACGAGCTCGAAATCCACTGTGCCGCGGGCTTCTTCAAGGGTCACTTTTCCGGATTCATTGCCACCGCTGAATTCCAGTTTACCGAAGTTTTCGATGTCCACTTTTCCGGCACCTTCACGAAAAGCTCTTTCAATTTGCGCAAGGTCTGAGGCTGTCAGATTGATAGTTCTTACTTTTTCCACTCTGAATATGGTCAACAGGTCGCTGGCCGCCGAACGCACGGAACCGAAGCTGAAGGTAACGGCCAGGGCCAGCATGATTGCCGCTGCGGTTGCGGCTGCACGATATTTTGCAAGCATGGATAAGACTCCTTTCTTGATTAAAGGGCTCTCCTTGCCGGTGGATAGACGCTTTTTGTTGAAACGTATCCAGGCCTGGCTGGTATCAAACTCAGCACTGGCCAGGGCCTGCATGTAGCCGGCCAGTCTGGCGGATGCAAAGCTTTGATTCTCCCGGATCTGCTCCAGAGCCCTGCAGCATTTCCCGCAGTGAAGCAGGTGCTTTTCCAGTTCAGCTTTTACACCAAAATCAAGTTCTCCGTCAAGATAGGCCTGGAGGTCTCCGGGGTTATAGCAGGACACCTTTATCACTTCCTTATTATTCTAAGATACTCCCTTTTAAACCTGGCGCGCGCCCGGGCCAGTACGGTCCCCACGGAATTCTCCTTGATCCCGGTGACCCTGGCGATTTCCGCATAATTCATTCCGGAAAACTTCAGGAGCAGGCAGGCCCTGTCTCTTTCCGGCAGGAGTTCCAGGACCTGCCGGGTGAGAGCTATCTCTTCGTCACGGATCAGTCCTTCTTCCGGCCCTGCCTCCCGCCCGGCAGCCTGCTGTCCAGCGCCGATTTCCCGGCGCCGCCTGCTTTTCTCGCTGCGCAGGTGGTTATAAGCCAGATTGGCCGATACCCTGGTCAGCCACCCTCCTAAATTGGAGGGTTCCCGGGGCGGAGACTGGTACAGCTTGATGAATGTTTCCTGGGCAACGTCCTCCGCGGCGGCGCGATTGCCCAAAAGACAGGTAAGCTGGCGGCATATAACCGGGTAATAACAGTCGAAAAGCTCCCTGAAGCCGGTCTGGCCCGCCACTTGTCCGGTGATGGTCGGCATCAATGCCTCCTGCACCTCCAGGCCGTTCTTGATTTCACTTCTATAACAAAGGCACGGTTCTTTTTGTGACAGGAAAATCTTAACAATACAATTTTTCTTAGCAAAAGTCTTAAACTTTAGATCGGCCCTTAACCTTAGATGGACAAAAAACACCTTAAAACCCCTGCTATTCAACAAAAACAGAGCTGATGAAAACTATCTTAAAATTTCTTTGAATAACTATAATATGGTATTCTCTTTGGATTAGGCCGGAAATCTGTCCTGCAGCCTTTTGTAAAAAATTCTTTTTAAACACAGGGGAAAGTTATGAAAGCAGTAAGTTTAGATTCCGGTTCAACAAGCGGCAGGAGGTAAAAGCGGACGGGACCGTAAGTGTTGGGCGGAGGGATGAAACGAAGGACATGATCGTGCCTGCCACTTTCTTTGAAGACAGCGATAACCCGGCCGTAGCCCGGCGGCCGCAGGGAGGATTGATCCGTATAAAATTGATCATAATTGGGGTCCTTGAATTGCAGGGCTTTGATCTGACCGTCCAGCCAGACTGTGTTGATCTGGTTATAAGTATCTACAGCACAGCATTGCAACGGAGCCTGGAACACCAGGGCCACCGGCCCGGTCAGTTCCATTTTTATGGTATAACCCGCACCGTAGTTACCTTTATTCACTCCTTTTAGCCCCGGACAGGCCTGGTCGTAACCGTTGCGCATCCTGTCGTTAATAAAAACGTCCGGCTCAAAAGCCGGTGATACATCACCTGCGGCCAGGGCAAAGCTGGCCGTACGGTCGTTTTCAGCAGCATAGTTGATGGTGAATATTTTTGAGGATGCTTCCCCGGCCGGACTGTCAGGATAGATGCCGGGAACAAACAGCCCCCTCATATGTTCACATTCATACCAGCTTTTCGGCAAAACAGTACCGGAAGCCAGTTTTGCTGCCAGAAAATTATTCAGGTCAACTCCAGGGGGCGCGATAAATGTCTCCAATCCCAACGCCTCCCCGGCCGTCAAGCTGCCCCGGTTAAGGCGGCAGCCTGTAGCCGTATCCACAAACTCCAGATCATACAGGCCTACCGCCCAGGCCCGGGGGCCCACATCCAGACCATGAATCAGTCTCTCACCGGGTTTCACCCTGCCCAGGTAAGCGGGAGGCTTTTGCTCGGATAAGAAGAATTCCCTGACCACATAATTACCTACAGCGGAACCGTAATATTGCGGCTCGCTCTCGCCGGGCCGCAGCGGCGCGGCGTCCTCCAGAAAGAGATATGTACCATCGGTTGTGCGGTTGCAGGACATGGCACCGCGGATGGCGTAAACCTCAACCTCCCGGAAGGTACGGTTTTCCACTGCGAAGCCAACTGTGGCCGGCATATTGCTCAGCGGGTCGGATGACCAGTCAATCAGCAGGTTCATGTGACTGAACAACACTCTGACCAGTCCTGAACCGGACAAGACATCATCCGCCCGGCAAGTAAGGCCCGGTTCCCCCGGGAACTCCGGGATGTTGCTGAAAAAAAGGTTATATGTGTCGTCCAGCAGGAGCTTTTGCCCGGCGCTCAGGGAAATAGCCCCTTCCAGATAGTCAGGCGAAATTTCTTGCCCTTCTTTAAAATTATCAATATTTAAACCGGCCCGGGGCATCCCTCCGGGCTCAGCCCCATAGAGTGCGACGTCCCTAACAAGCATCGGTGGCCATAGTAGAAAAAATACTAAGATGGAAAGTGCCACACTGCTTCTAAGATTAAAGCACGGCAATTTCTTTCGATTCATTTTAATTACCCAAAGCCCTCGAAATCAGATTCAGGCCCATTTGGAACATTTCTGATCCACCAGTACCTTAAAGTACATTTATAAAGATCCGATTAGCGCGATGACAAGAAAAGCCACAAGATATTTCTTTGCCGGTAGGGAGCTCTTTCCCGGCACTGTCCATTCTTTTCAAGCTTTAAAAAGGATGAGGGATTTAATTAGAGAATAGATTTTGAGAACCAATGATTCAACGCAAAACTTTTTAGGAAGTATTGTTGAGTTGACCAACTCTAACAGCTCTTTCAGCCGAAGCCGCCCGCTGCCAGGAACTGAACCAGTCCCAACAGGGCCAGGATCAGGGGCCAGGGCGACGGCAGTCCCGCAAATAAGCCTGCGGCAATAAAGATTAAACCGGAGATCCTCAAGAAGGTTTTCCATTTTCCCGGCATAACTAAACCCCTTTCAGCAATTACGACCGGCCGGACAAAGCCGGCTACCTGCGGTCAGGTTGTCCTTCCACATTATAATAGCATCTTCATTTGTATCCGTATAGTAACGCTTGCGCAGGCCGATATCTTTAAAGCCAAGGGAGGCGTACAGGCGCCTGGCGGCGGTATTGGAGGGCCGCACCTCCAGAGTCATCCGGGTTGCTCCCTTCAGGCTGGCCTGCCTGATCAGCTCCAGCATCAGCGCGGCGCCGATCCCCTTCATCCGGTAATCCGTGCGCACTGCCACGTTGGTTATGTGGGCCTCGTCCAGAATCAGCCACATTCCGCCGTAGCCCGCCACCTTTTCCTCAGCCACCGCAACAATATAGCAGGCAAATTGATTCTGGGTGATTTCATACACGAATGAACTGCGGGACCACGGGGACGGAAAGGATAGCTCTTCAATTTTCAGGACCTCGTCCAGATGCTCCAGGCGCATTCTCTGGAATGTCACATTCACTGTTTGTTCAAACCTCCAGGACTGTTTTTCCGGAGCCAGGCCGCCTCCGCCTCGGAGACCCTTACATACTCGGGCTTTATATCCATGGGATCGCTACCCCGGCCTTCCCGGAGGGCTAGTAGGCCCAGCTCGGCCACTGCCGCTCCCCTGGGAAAAACTGTAGAAAGAGGGGCAAATCTGGCCTTTTCCCCCAGCCTTTCCTGGAACAATTGGCCGAACTCGCCAGTGCCGTCCCCTGTGAAAGTTACAGGCCGGGCAAATCTCAAAAGCAAATCAGCCAGTTCCCCGGGCTGTACAGCCACAGGACCGTGCAGACAGGCCATTGAATCACCGTCTGGAGAATCGTATATAGCCGCATAAATTTCATTTTTACGCGCGTTCAGGATCGGGCAGACCAGACTGCCGTGGCCTTTCAGAACAAAAGCAAGGGTTTCCAGGGTTGGGACGGCCACAACCGGAATGTTCCACACTGCCGCCAGCGCCTTGGCCGTGCTCATCCCAATCCTGAGGCCGGTAAAAGAACCGGGGCCGCTGGAAACGGCTATGCCGTCCAGGCTCCGTCGCTCTCCCACTGACTCTTCCAATACAGCTTTAATCATGGGTAGCAGGTTGACTGAATGGGTTCTCCGGTTATGAACCATGCGTTCAGCCAGAATCCCCCCGTCAGATGCCACGGCCACCGAAGCAACCTGTGTCGCAGTTTCTATTCCCAGCACATGCAACGTCCATCAACTCCTCAACCAGGCGCTGGTACCTTTCGCCCCGGGGCGCCAGCTCCAGCTTCCTGCAGTCCTCGTCCCCGGCAAGCCTGTCAATATATATATCCAGTCTTTCCCCAGGCAGCAGTTCCCGGGCCCGGTCCGCCCATTCCACCAGAGCTACACCGTCTCCGTAAAAATATTCCTCGTAACCCAGATCCTCCAGCTCAGAAGGGTCATTCAGACGGTAAAGATCCAGGTGATAAAAGGGCAGCCTGCCATAATACTCATGAACCAGGGTAAAGCTGGGGCTTCTGACCTGTCCTTCTACACCGAGACCCCGCGCAACACCCTGGGCAAAACATGTTTTTCCGGCTCCAAGCTCACCGATCAGACAAATCAAATCTCCGGCAAGCAGCAGTTCGCCCAGTTTCCGCCCAAACTCAGCAGTATCTGCAGGTGCATAAGTCAGCAAAGCCGGCACTGTTGATCACTCCAGTATAATCAGGCAATAGATCATGCTTCAACATGATATAATCCATATTATAACCTTCACCCGGCCTGTGCAACCCTTCCAACCGGCAGCCAGGCTTTTTTTTCAGGAGAATACGTCTTGCTGCACCAGAATATTATAATCACCCCTGGATATGCCCCATAAAAAGGAAAACCCTTCTTCATTGAAGGGTGAAAGCAGCTAATATAATGCGCCACCGCCTGCCGCACTTGCTCTAAAACCAGCACCTTTCCACCTGTATTTGGTAAGAAGTTCCTTTATAATATCGACATCAAAGGGTTTGGCGATACAACACAGAGCCCCGCCCTGCATTGCCTTGGAGACTGTTTCTTCCGATCCGTAAGCGGTCATTATGATCACATCAGTCTCAGGAGCAAGGGATTTGATGATACCAAGGGCTTCCAATCCTCCCATCAACGGCATCCTGACATCCATAAAAACAAGATCAGGATTGAATGACCGCACCGCGTCTATAGCCTCCAGGCCATTTTCGGCGGTACAAACCCGGTGTCCCGCCTCCCTGGCCACGATATCCAGCAGGTAGCGTACCCCGGGCTGGTCATCCACAATTAAAATATTCACGCTAATCGCCCCATTTCTATATCTCTACATATTATGACACATACTGACAAAACAGTATAATCATCCCATTTGCTTTACTTCGACACTTATTATTAAAATCCTTTTTTTGATTAATAGATTTTTGTAACATTTTTAAAATATATCAGTTTTTGAGGGGTAGTCTTGAAAAGGAAATACTTTGTAACCTTCTATGAAGACTTGTTCCACCCGGGAGGAAATATCCAGGGGATTTCCGCTCCAAACAACAAGGTCCGCATCCTTGCCGGGCTCCAGGCTGCCCAGGCGTTGATCCAGGCCTAATATTGCTGCGGCGTCAATGGTCACAGCTCTGAGGGCCTGCTCCTCCGTTAAGCCCCCCTTTACAGCCAGCGCAGCCGAAACTATCAGATACTGAATAGGCACAACCGGGTGATCGGTCATAATGGCAAACCGGACCCCTGCCCTGGCCAGGATCGATGCCGCATTCAGTGTTATTCCCTGTAATTCCACCTTGGCCCGGTTCGAAAGCAACGGGCCGATTACCACGGGGACTCCCTTTTCAGCCAGCTTACCGGCCACCAGGTGCCCCTCGGTACAGTGTTCGATGACAAGATTAACCCTGAACTCTTCCGCGATACGAACTGCAGTCATGATATCATCGGCACGATGGGCATGTACCCTTAAAGGTACTTCCTGTTTTAAAACTCTGGCCAGCGCCTCCATTTTTAAATCTCTCTCCGGTGCTTCCTTTTTTAAGTAATCCTGCGCCCGGGCCAGGGACTCCCTCAGGATGGCCGCTGAAGCCATGCGGGTTGCCGGAGCCACCTTCTTTTCACGGCCGTAGCTGCGCTTGGGATTCTCTCCAAGGGCGGCTTTTAGACCGGCCGGAAAACTGACGATCATATCATCCACCACCGTACCCCGGGTTTTCAGGGCGACCATCTCGCCACCAATTATATTTGCGCTTCCCGGGCCTGTTACAACAGTGGTAACACCTCCGCTCAGAGCGTCGCGGAAACCAAGATCGGCAGGGTTTATAGCATCAATGGCCCGCAAGTGCGGAGTAACGGGGTCCGTATTCTCATTACAGTCGTCCCCCTCTTCACGGTATATTTCCTCTATAATTCCCAGGTGGCTGTGAGCGTCAATCATTCCGGGCAGAATTGTCTTTCCCGCCAGGTCTACAACCTCAGCATTTGGGGGAACCATCAGTCCTTCTTTTACATCAATAATTCTATCTCCTTCAACAAGAACCGTACCCTTTTCCAGCGGCGGTCCTGCCATAGTAATAACCCTTGCGCCAGTAAAAGCCAGCACAGCGCTCCCTCTTCCTACCTTTTATGGCAAAATATAGTTATAAAGAGATTTCTCGAAAGATCAGTCAGTTGACCTGCATATTTAAACAAAAGATACGTTTACCTGCATAACTTTCTCCGGATAAAGCATAATTCCTTTAGTCAAATTTCGACTTCAAACTGGTTTATTTGCATAATCTAGCTGCTTCAACCAGTGATTGAAAAATGTTCAAGAACCGGGCGTCCTGTTTCCACAGTTCTTCGGGATGAAACTGAACACCCAGAGCATAACTTTTCCGGCTCTCCAGGCCCTCAATTACGCCGTCGGGCGAGCGTGCGGCCACCCTAAAAAATCCTGGAACCCTTCCCACCGCTTGATGATGAAAACTATTAACCCTGATTTCCAATCCCAGGAGGCTGGCCAGAAGGGTGCCCGGATTAATTCGCAATCCGTGGGTGGGGTGCCAGCGCGGAGCGTCCTGGAAATGCTTTAGGGGATCCCTGACGGACATGGAGATATCCTGGCAGATATCGCCCCCGGCAGCAACGTTGAGAATTTGAAGCCCACGGCAAATACCCAGCACAGGAATCCCAGTCTTAAGAGCAAGCCGTGCAAGTTCCAACTCAAAAGCATCCCTGCGGGGACTGACCCAGCCCATAAGGGGGTGCGGTTCCTGGCCAAAAAAAGAAGGATCGATATCCCCTCCGCCGGATAGAAGCAACCCATGCAGCCTTTTTAAATAATCCTTTTCCAACCCTCTTATTTCCGGAAGCAACAGGGGTAGACCTCCTGCCGCCGCCACTGCAGCAGCATAGGGCTCGTTTAAGTACAGCCTGCCGCCGTCCCGGCTTGCCGCACAGGTAATACCAATTACAGGCAGCAATTTTTATACCACCGCCTCTGATCATGACCTTTTATATACTTTTATATATATAGTAGGCACGGCTGAACTGGAATTACCCTTTAAAAAAATAAATCCTTTCCCGGGAAAGGATTGAAAAATGTTTATGTAAGCTAAGAAATGCTAAATCTCTTGGAAAATCTTATATATCAACCAGGCCCAGACTTATTTCCACAGCCTGGTTAACCCTGGCCATCATCTCAGCCTCAAGGGAAGTTACTTTTTCCATCAGCCTGCTTTTGTCAATAGTCCTGATTTGTTCCAGAAGAATGACCGAATTTTTTTCCAGACCGCCAGGAGCCGCTGGCATTTCAATATGAGTGGGCAGCCTGGATTTCTCGATATGTGATGTAATTGCCGCCACTATAGTGGTCGGGCTGTACTGGTTCCCTATATCGTTCTGAATAATAAGCACCGGCCTGGTACCCCCCTGTTCGGAACCGACAACCGGGCTTAGATCTGCGTAAAAAATATCACCCCGACGAATCAGCATTATTTAACCTCCGGAACGGGCATTTCAATAATGCGTGCTGCTTCTGCTTCCAGCCGATAATGCTCCACTGCCAGGGCCAGGTTGATTCTTGCCATCTCCAGGTATCCTCTCTTCATCTGCTCTCTCAAAAGACGTCTTTTTCGTTCTGCAATATACAGCTTCATGGCCTCCCGAATAAATTCGCTGCGGTTAAGTTGTTCAGCGGCCGCTATCCCGTCCACCTCGGCCAGAAGTGTATCGGGCAGGCTAATCATAACTCTTCTTACCTGGGACACTGACCGTCCTCCTCCATGAAGCCGGTTTAATATACCTTATTATATACACTATCGCTTCAATTATGTCAATAACACATGTTTTACTAACAACAGCACAGATCCGATCAAACCGGTCAAACAGGCTGGTGTTTTACCGCCCCCGGGCCCCTGGACAGGACTACTTTCCCGGTGCGCACCATTTCAACAATACCATAGTCTTCAAGCACCGAGCAAAGGGCTGTAATTTTTTTATCATCACCCAGGATTTCTATAATCATAGTTTCTTTATTGACATCAATAATATTGGCCCTGAATACAGAAACAAGGTTGACAATGTCGGACCTGCGGTTTGTTTCCGCCCTCACTTTAACCAGGGCCAGCTCCCGCTCAACAGATTCCTCCGCCTTGAGTTCCACGATTTTAATCACGTCAACCAGTTTTGAAAGCTGCCTCATCACCTGATTCAGAACCTGGGTATCGCCCTGCACAACCAGGGTAATGCGGGTCACATCCGGTTCCTCCGTATAGCCGGCCGCAATACTTTCAATATTGAAAACCCTCCGGCTCAGCAGCCCGGATATGCGTGCAAGAACACCAGGTTTATTAACAACCAGAACTGCAAGCGTGCTCTTCAAGATAACCCTCCTACATGCGCCTTATTACGCGTTTATTTTATTTTATCACAAAAATTGATTAAGTGTTTTAAAATTTCCTGCATCAATCCAATGTCATCTTTCGGCCTCTCAATTAAAAAGAGAAGCTCCAATGGGCTCCTCTTTTCGCATCTTAAAGGGTGATCCGGCAAACCAGTTGCCAGCTTTCAACTGTCAGCTACCGTTCACCCCCTATGCTCTTTTTTCTTACCACCCGGTTAAGATCAGCCCGGGCTGGTGCTTCCATCAGGTAGCGGTGGCACTCTGCGGCAGCCCCGCGTCCCTCGTTGATGGCCCACACGACGAGGCTCTGTCCCCGGCGCATGTCGCCGGCTATAAAGATCCCCTTGACATTGGTGGAGAATGTATTGTCCAGAGCCCTGGCCTTAGAACCACTGTCGCGCTCCACACCAAGCTGGTCCAGGAGCAGGCTTTCCGGACCGGTGAAGCCCATGGCCAGCAGCACCAGCCGGGCGGGCCAGATCCTTTCCGTACCCGGAAGCTCCCTGGGTACTGTGCGGCCACAATCATCTTTGATCCACTCTACGTTCACCGTCTCAACCTCTTTGACCCTGCCGGACCAGTCTCCTGCCAGCCTTTTCACTTTAATACAGTAGTGCCGCGGGTCTTTACCGTAAAGCCAGGCCGCTTCCTCCTGGCCGTAGTCCACCTTGAAGACTCTGGGAATCTGCGGCCAGGGGTTATCTTCACTGCGTTTGCCGGGCAGCCTGGGCATGATCTCGAACTGGTTGACGCTTTTACACTTATGGCGCAGGGCTGTGGCCACACAGTCCGTACCGGTATCACCACCGCCAATGACAAGGACATCCTTGCCGGCGGCAGAGATATATTTTCCGTCGGACAGATTGGAATCCAGCAAGCTTTTTGTATTCAATTTCAGGTATTCAACCGCAAAATGGATCCCTTTCAGATGCCTGCCTTCCACCTGCAAATCCCGCGGCTGGCTGGCTCCCCCGCAGAGGACGGCAGCATCGAAATCCCTAAGTAAACGCTCTGCAGGGTAATCCCTGCCCACCTCTGTGCTGGTAATAAAGGATACGCCTTCCTCAGCCAGCAATTCGACCCGCCTCAGCACAATCCGCTTGTCGAGCTTCATATTGGGAATGCCGTACATCAGCAGGCCGCCGATCCGGTCGGACCGCTCAAAAACGGTAACCCAGTGACCGGCCCTGTTCAGTTGAGCCGCGCAGGCGAGGCCGGAGGGACCTGAGCCGACAACGGCAACCCTTTTGCCGGTCCGCCTTAAAGGCGGCCTGGGCCTGATCCAGCCCTCCTCAAAGGCCCTGTCGATGATGGCACGCTCAATTGTCTTCGTGGTTACCGGTTCAGAGGCCAGACCTGCGGCACAGGCCCCTTCGCAGGGAGCCGGGCAGACCCTGCCGGTAAACTCGGGGAAGTTATTCGTTGACAACAGCCGGCCCATGGCTTCCTTCCATAAGCCCCGGTACACCAGGTCATTCCATTCGGGTATCAGGTTGTGGTTGGGACAGCCTGAAACTAACCCGTTGATGAGCATGCCGCTGTGGCAAAAAGGTGTGCCGCAATCCATACAACGCCCGCCCTGTGCTTTTAATTTTTCCTCCGGCAGGCTCATGTGAAATTCTTCCCAGTCGTTAATCCGCTCCAGTAGGGCGCGGTCGCCCGGGAGTTCCCTCCGGTATTCCATAAATCCACCCGGTTTACCCATGATCTTTCCCCCCTCAACATTGCCGGCTAGTTGCCGCTGACCCGGGATACATCTTTAATATTCTCTTCAAACGCAGTCATAACCGCCTCGTCTTTACTGAGGCCCAGCTGCCGGGCCCGTTTAATAGCTTCGATCATGCGCTTGTAGTCTCTGGGAATAACCTTTACAAACATGTGCACGCTGTCCTCCCAGGTGTCCAGAATCGCCCCGGCCCGCCGGCTCCCGGTATACTCCCAGTGCTTCCGGATCATTAGCCGGAGGTCCTCAATTTCCCCGGCTTCTTCCAGGGCTTCCAGGGTAATCATCTGGTGGTTGCAGCGCGCCGGGAACGTCCCGTCCTGATCCAGCACGTAGGCGATCCCGCCCGACATGCCGGCTGCAAAGTTTCTGCCGGTGACCCCGAGGATGACCACGCGCCCGCCGGTCATGTATTCACAGCCGTGGTCACCGACACCCTCCACCACCGCCTTTGCGCCGCTGTTCCGGACACAGAAGCGCTCGCCGGCCACGCCACAGATGTAGGCCTCCCCGGAAGTTGCCCCGTACAGAGATACGTTGCCGGCAATGATGTTTTCCTCCGCCGCAAAAGTCGCTCCGGCAGGCGGTGTAACAATCAGCTTGCCGCCTGAAAGGCCTTTGCCGAAGTAGTCATTGGCGTCCCCTGCCAGGTTTAGAGTGATCCCTCTGGGAACAAAAGCGCCGAAGCTCTGTCCTGCCGAACCGTCAAAGTACAAGCGGATTGTGTCCTCGGGCAGCCCCTCCCCGCCGAAACGCCTGGTAACCTCGTAGCCAAGAAGGGTGCCCACCACACGGTTGGTGTTTTTAACCGGTAGCCTGGCTTTCACCGGCTCCCGGCGCTCCAGGGCGGGCCTGCAGATTTTCAGCAGTACCTGCCGGTCCAGAGATTCTTCTAAATTATGCTGTTGCTTAACGCTGCAGTACCTCCCCCTGCCGGACGGTACATCCGGCTGCCGGAGCAGACCCGAGAGTTCCAGTCCCTTTGCCTTCCAGTGCTCTATGCCCCGCATCTGCTGCAGCACATCGCTCCGCCCGACCATTTCGTTGACCGTCCGGAAACCAAGCTCTGCCATGATCTCGCGCATTTCCCGGGCAATAAACTGCATGAAATTAACCACGTGTTGCGGATCCCCTTTAAAATTCTTGCGAAGTCCGGGATTCTGGGTCGCAATACCGCAGGGGCAAGTGTCCAGGTTGCAGACCCGCATCATGACGCACCCCAAAACAACCAGGGGGGCAGTGGCAAACCCGTATTCTTCTGCGCCGAGCAGTGTGGCAATGACCACGTCCCGGCCCGTCATCAGCTTGCCGTCCGTCTCAATCACGATCCGGTCGCGCAGATTACTCAGCACCAGGGTTTGGTGGGTTTCAGCCACACCCAGTTCCCAAGGGAGTCCGGCATGATTGATGCTGGTCCGGGGCGATGCTCCGGTGCCCCCGTCATAACCGCTGATCAAAATAACATCAGCCCGGCCCTTGGCTACACCGGCGGCAATGGTGCCCACGCCCACTTCCGAAACAAGCTTGACGTTAATCCGGGCACCGGGATTGGAGTTCTTTAAGTCATGGATAAGTTGGGCCAGGTCCTCGATAGAATAAATGTCATGGTGGGGCGGTGGTGAAATCAAGCCCACACCCGCCGTCGTACCCCGGACTCTGGCAATCCAGGGGTAGACCTTGCGGCCCGGCAGCTGGCCGCCCTCACCGGGCTTTGCCCCCTGGGCCATCTTTATTTGAATTTCATCTGCGCTGGCCAGATATTCGCTGGTCACGCCAAATCTGCCCGAAGCCACCTGCTTAATGGCGCTGCGCAGGGAATCCCCGCCGGGAAGCGGCTTGTAGCGCGCCGGGTCTTCGCCGCCTTCACCTGTGTTGCTCTTACCGCCAATCCGGTTCATGGCAATGGCCAGCGCTTCATGGGCCTCTTTGCTGATGGAACCAAAGGACATGGCGCCGGTTTTAAAGCGCCGGCAGATGGATTCCACCGGCTCGACCTCGTCAAGGGGGATGGACGGCAGTCCCTTTTTAAATTCCAGGTACCTGCGCAGGGCGTTTTTCTGGCTGTCTATCTCTGCGGAATACTGTTTAAAAAGTTGATAATCGTTCTCGCGGCAGGCTTGCTGCAGCAGCGTTATGGTCCGGGGGTTAAACATGTGCTCCTCGCCGTCATGCCGCCACTGGTAATTAGAGCCGGAATCAAGGATGCTGTCGCAACCTCCCTGGAAGGCCCGCCGGTGGCGGAGCAGGGCCTCCCGGGCAATTTCAGCAAGCCCGATGCCGCCGACACGGGAGGCAGTCCAGGTAAAATACCTGTCTATGACGGTACGGTGGATTCCCACTGCTTCAAAAATCTGGGCCCCGCAATAGCTCTGAATCGTTGAGATGCCCATTTTGGAAGCAACCTTGACCACCCCCTTGATGGCGGCCTTGACATAATTCTTCAGTGCCTCCCTGGATGTTACGCCCGTAATTATCCCCCGCCGGATCATGTCTTCCAGCGTTTCAAAGGCCAGATAGGGGTTGACGGCGCTGGCGCCGTAACCCAGCAATACCGCAAAGTGGTGGGTTTCCCGGGGCTCTCCCGATTCCAGCAAGAGACTGACCCTGTTCCGGGTCCCCCGCCGGATCAAGTGGTGGTGCAGTCCCGACACGGCCAGCAGGGCTGGAATTGGAGCATTGTCTGCATCCACACCCCGGTCGGATAAAATTAACAGGTTGGCACCGCCGTCAATCTGCCGGTCGGCCTCGCGAAAAAGGGACTCCAGGGCTGCCTCCAAGCCCCGGGTTCCTGCCGCCGCCTTGAAGAGGATGGGCAGGGTAACGGCTTTAAAGCCTTCCAGCTTCACATTTCTGATCCTGGCCAGTTGCCCGTTGGTCAGAACAGGCGCCTTCAGCCTGATCCGCCGGCAGCTATCGGGTTGTGGCTTAAGGAGGTTTTTCTCGGATCCTATGGTCGTCTCAACGGCAAAAATTATTTCCTCCCGGATAGAGTCTATGGGCGGGTTTGTCACCTGGGCAAAAAGCTGTTTAAAATAGTTATACAATAACTGGGGTTTAGCCGAGAGCACCGCCAGGGCTGCATCATTGCCCATGGAACCCACCGCCTCAACCGCGTCTTTGGCCATTGGCTCCAGGATCTTGAAAAGATCTTCGTGGGTATAGCCGAAGGTTTGCTGCCGCACAAGCAACGACTCGCCTTCAGCCTCCGGGATCAGCCCGGCCGGCGGCAGTTCCTCCAGGTCCACCAGGTATTGGTTCAGCCACTGGCGGTAGGGATACTCCGCGGCCATCCGCTGCTTCAACTCTTCGTCACTGACGATCCTGCCCTCTTCTGTATCCACCAGCAGCATGCGCCCGGGCCGGAGCCGCTCCTTCAGCACGATGTCCTCAGGAGGAAAATCCAGTACACCCACCTCCGAGGCTAGAACAATCAGATCGTCTTTGGTAACATAATAGCGGGAAGGCCTCAGGCCGTTCCGGTCGAGCACCGCGCCAATCAGCGTGCCGTCGGTAAAAACTATGGAGGCAGGGCCGTCCCAGGGCTCCATAATACAGCTATGGTATTCATAAAAGGCCTTCTTTTCATCACTCATGCTTTCATGGTTGGACCACGGCTCGGGTATCATCATCATGGCCGCATGGGGCAGGGAGCGCCCGGTAAGCCCGAGAAACTCCAGGCAGTTGTCAAACATGGCCGAGTCGCTGCCGTTCGGATCAATTACGGGAAAAACCCTTGTTATATCCTCGCCGAATAATTCCGTTTCACAGGTGGACTGGCGGGTATGCATCCAGTTGATATTCCCGCGCAGGGTATTGATTTCCCCGTTATGAATCAGATAGCGGTAAGGATGGGCGCGCTCCCAGCTGGGAAAGGTATTGGTGCTGAATCTTGAATGAACCAGAGCCAGCGCCACTTCCAGGGCGGGATCATTTAAATCAGGGTAATACTCCGCCAGCTGTTCCGGCACAAGCATGCCCTTATAAACTATGGTTCTGCAGGAGAAGCTGGGAAAGTAAAACCTGCCGCCTTCTTGCAGGCACTTAACGCCAATTTCGTTTTCAGCCCGCTTCCGGATCAGATACAGCTTGCGCTCAAAGGCCAGCTTATGATCAAATCCGGGGCTCCCGGCGACGAAAACCTGACGAATATAGGGCTGGGCCAGCTTTGCCGTTTCACCCAGGGAAGCGTCGTTTACCGGTACCGTCCGCCAGCCCAGGAGGTCCTGACCCTCTTCCCGGATGATTTTTTCGAGTAATTGTTCGCACTTTTCACGCCTGTCCCGCTGGTGGGACAGAAACAGCATGCCGATCCCGTATTTCCCCCCGGCCGGTAGCCGGAAACCTAGTTTGGCGCATTCCTTTTCGAAGAAGGCATGGGGAATCTGCATCAGAATACCGGCGCCGTCACCTGTTTCCGGCTCGGAACCCCTGGCCCCGCGGTGGTCGAGATTTTCCAGTACGGTCAGGGCCTTCCGGACAATATCATTTGACTTCTTGCCTTTGATGTTGGCTACAAAACCGATGCCGCAGGCATCATGCTCAAATTGCGGGTCATAAAGACCCTGTTTGGGTGGCATTCCGTAATTATTCATGTTAAGTACCCTTCCTAATTCCATAATCTAGAAAAGAAAAAGGCCCGCCACAGGCGCGCTGGAATACAGCAGCTGTGGTTCAGGCCTCATTGCCAAAACCGTGGATACAACATTGTATCCGCTATTTATTTATAAGATCTTGATCAAAATCACTTCTAAAATTAACAGACTAAAACTTGGTCAGGTACTCCTCAATTTCCCAGGGATGGACCATTGTGCGGTAGCGGTCCCATTCGATTTGCTTTGCTTCCACAAACCGCTGCAGGACATGCTCACCAAGGGCCTCCTGGATAACCTTATCTTGTAAAAGCTCCGCCAGGGCCTCACTAAGGCTGCCTGGCAAAACGCCAATGCCCATCTGCTCCCGCTCTAACGGAGTCATCTCGTAGATGTTCCGGTTGCAGGGCTTGGGCGGCAGGATTCTATTCCTGATTCCGTCCAGGCCGGCTTTGAGACAAACCGCCAGGGCCAGATACGGGTTACAGGAGGGATCAGGGCTTCTTAATTCGATCCGGGTGGAAGGACCTTTCTTGGCCGGAATCCTGATTAACGGGCTTCTGTTCTGTGCCGACCAGGCGATATGAACCGGCGCCTCATAGCCTGAAACCAGGCGCTTATAGGAGTTTACGGTCGGGTTGACCAACGCCGTGATAGCTTTGGCGTGACTCATCAGGCCCCCGACGTAATACAGGCATTCCCGGCTCAGTCCATCCGGCGCCTGCGGGTCGAAAAAGGCGTTTTCCCCGTTTTTCATCAGGGACTGGTTTAAGTGCATCCCGGAACCGGCAATCCCAAAAATTGGCTTCGGCATAAAAGTGGCGTGCAGTCCGTGCCGCTGGGCTATGGAACGCACCACAAGCTTGAAGGTAACAATCTTGTCGGCTATATCCATAGCATCCGAATATTTGAAGTCAATCTCGTGCTGGCCCGGGGCCAATTCGTGGTGAGAGGCCTCAATTTCAAAACCCATTTGTTCCAGGGCCAGGACCATATCGCGACGGGCGTCTTCACCCAGGTCTACCGGAGCCAGGTCAAAATACCCTGCATTATCATGGGTGATGGTGGTAGGCCTTCCTTCCCTGTCCACATGGAAAAGGAAGAATTCCGCTTCCGGCCCCACATTCATGGTGTAGCCCAGTTGCTCGGCTTCCTCAACAGCTTTAAGCAGGACATTGCGGGGATCACCACAGAATGGAGTGCCGTCCGAATTGTAAATATTGCAAATCAGCCGGGCTACCGCTCCCTCCCTGGGTCTCCAGGGAAATATATTGAAGGTTGAAGGGTCCGGCCGAAGGTACATATCGGATTCTTCAATGCGCACGAAACCCTCAATGGAAGAACCATCAAACATGAGCTCCCCGTTCAGGGCCTTATCCAATTGCTCTACAGTTATAGAAACGTTTTTTAGAATACCGAATATATCTGTAAACTGCAAACGTATGAATTTGACACCCAGGTCCTTGGCCAGACTACGAACATCGTCGTTAGTAAGTTTAGCCACTGTTGTTCATCCTTTCCCCAACGCTGTCGATGAGGGGTTAACTTATGAAAAAAGGGCCAACCTACGGGCATAAAAACCCTCGCTACAGGCCCCATCGCCCCTTGTTCATTGATCCAACGCTGTATCTTCTGATGTAATTAAGACATAGTATAACACAATAAATGTAAAAGGCGATAGTCCTTTGGACAATTATTTTGCCCGCAAACCTGTCCCCTGCCCTGATCATGGGCAAAGGACAGGTCGCAGAATCATCAATCGTAAGTGAATGCTAGAACCTGGTCAGGTATTCTTCCACTTCCCAGGGATGAACCTGCACACGGTAGCTGTCCCATTCGTGCATCTTTGCCTCTACAAACTTATCGTAAATATGGGGCTGCAGGACACTCTTGATTACTTCATCTTTGGCCAGTTCCTCAAGGGCTTCACAGAGGTTCCCGGGCAAGCTCAAGATGTTTGATTTTTCACGTTCCTCCCTGCTCAGGTGGTAAATGTTCACGTCCGTGGGCGGCGGCGGCAGGATTTTGTTCTTAATCCCGTCCAGGCCGGCCTTCAGGGCTACAGCGATGGCCAGGTAGGGGTTGCAGGCCGGATCCGGGTTCCTTAGCTCGATCCGGGTTGAACTGCCGCGCTTGGCCGGGATACGAATCAGCGGGCTTCTGTTCCGGCCTGACCAGGCGATGTAGACCGGAGCCTCATAACCGGGCACCAGGCGCTTGTAGGAGTTGACTGTCGGGTTGGTGACGGCTGCCATGGAGCGGGCATGCTTCATCAGACCCCCGATATAATACTTGGCTATTTCACTTAACTGGTCCGGCGTTGAAGGATCGTAAAAGGCATTCTTGCCATCTATAAACAGGGACTGGTTCATGTGCATGCCGGATCCGTTAATCCCGAAGATCGGCTTGGGCATGAACGTGGCATGCAGGCCGTGGCGCTGGGCGGTTGTACGCACAACCATCTTAAAGGTCATGATTTTGTCGGCGACGTCCAGGGCGTCGGAGTATTTAAAGTCAATCTCGTGTTGTCCCGGCGCTACTTCGTGATGGGAAGCCTCAATTTCAAAACCCATCTCTTCCAGAGTAAGTACCATGGCCCGGCGGGCGTTTTCGCCGAGGTCCACCGGAGCAAGGTCAAAGTATCCGGCACGGTCGTGAGTTTCCACCGTAGCCTTGCCGTCTTGATCCACATGGAACAGAAAGAACTCCAACTCGGGGCCCACCATCATGGAAAAGCCCATATCTGCGGCTTCCGCCAGCACCTTCTTGAGGGCAATCCGGGGGTCCCCTTCAAAGGGCGATCCGTCAGGATTATAAGAATCACAAATTAAACGGGCCACACCGCCTTCCCTGGGCCGCCAGGGAAAGACAACAAAGGTGTTCAGATCCGGACGAAGGTACATGTCCGATTCCTCGATCCTGGCAAAACCGTGAATGGATGAACCGTCATACATAAGTTCTCCGTCCAGGGCCTTTTCCAGTTGTTCAATAGTAATGGCAACGTTCTTCAGCACACCGAGGATATCTGTAAATTGCAGGCGGATAAACTTGACTCCCAGGTTTCTTGCTTTCTCAATCAATTGTTTCTTTTCATTCATTTCATGAGCCACCTTTCCTTAACTTTCTTCAAGATTGGGACTTTACAAAAGTTGGAGCCATTCCAGGGCAAGGTTGCAGCTGGCCCCCGCGGTTCAAAATATCAGCTTCCCGGCTCTGGTCCCTGATCTCAACCCTCCTCTAAACTTTGATAGTAAAATAAAAACCCTTAACAGCAGGGGACAATTGTAAAAACCCCGGCAATTAAGGGCGCCTTTGCCCGTTCAGGCACGTCATTGTGCCCGGTTCCAAATCCATGCCTTTACCCGGCTCTACAAATTGTGAGCAAGGATTATGGCCTCCGCTACGGCCCGCATGGAAATCCGCTTATTCATGCTTTGCTTCTGGATCCGCTTAAATGCTTCTGCTTCACTAATCCCCAAAGTCTCCATCAGGATACCCTTGGCCCTTTCTATGAACTTCCTGGTTTCCAGGGTATCTTTAAGTTCCTTGACCTGGTTTTCAAGCCTGACGATCTCCTTATAATTAGTTAAAGCCAGTTCTATCGCCGGAACAAGGTTGTATTCCAGCTCGGGCTTCAGCAAGAAAGCGAACACCCTGGCAACTTTTGCCTTTTCTATTACATTTTGCTGGGTTGAAGAGGCGATGAGTACCACCGGGGCCAGTTTATCCTCATGGACAATCCGGGCTACCTCATGTCCGTCCATTCCTGGCAGAAAAGCCTCAATAATTGCCAGGTCGGGCTGCCTGGCCCTGATAAGTTTTAAGCCGGTCAATCCATCTTCCGCTTCTCCAATCACCCAGTAACCCATTTTGGCCATCATTGCCTTGATATTCCTTCGCCAGGCGGCATCGCTTTCAACTAATACTAGCCGATATTCTCCCATGAAGCATGCCTCCTGTATTTATGCATTGATTTATCCCGAAAAATGCACCTTTTTGGAAATAATGGTATGTTTTTTCAAAATTAATGCCCTCTAACAGGTTTAAACCTGATGAGGGCTTCATCGCCAGCATTGATAGATACATCATCGTATCTAAACCAAACTATCAACTTAATAAGTAAATTATATACGATTTACCCTTTACCGGCAATACCTATCAGTGACTAGCTCAAAATATTTTCCACTTCTTCCGCGTCAACCTCCATGATGTAGCGGATACCGGTTATTTCAGCTGCTTCCCTGGTCAATGCCGCCAGGTCGTCCCGGCTGATATGACAGAGGGCAAATTTGCGGGCGCCGCACATCAGCTGCCTGAGGCCCTGGGCCAGGCGCTCGAAGTAGCTGTAGACACCGATGGCACCCAGTGGAAGGCTGTCAAATTCGCTGCCTAATTTCCCCTTAAGTTCTGAGGCAGCAATAAAGATCTGGTCAATGGACAGGCCGTATTTTTGATATTCCGGCGGTACCTTGCCGTTTTTAACAGCTTCCCCAACGGTTTTCCCAACCATGGCGGCGGTAAGGGGGGAGCGGGCCATGCCAATGGCCTTGATGTGCGGGGCGCCCAGGGCCAGCCCCTTAAAAAGATGGTCTTCCAGGGTAAAGCCACCTGCTATGGCCACCGGAGGTACATAGGCGCCCCGGGCCGCCAGTTTGTCGAGATACTTGACCAGCAGAGCCTGAATGTAAACAGTAGGCACACCCCACTCGTTCATCATCCGCCACGGACTCATACCGGTGCCTCCGCCTGCTCCGTCCACTGTAAGCAGGTCGATACCGGCGTCAGAGGCGAATTTAACTGCCCGGGCCAGGTCCGCCGGCCGGTAAGCGCCAGTTTTAAGCATAACATATTTGGCGCCGGCCTTGCGCAGTTGTTCAACTCTGGCGTTGAAACCTTCCTGGCTGACCATGCCCACCCGGGAGTGTCTCTCAAACTCTTTAAATGCGCCGGCTTTATAGGCCTCCTGTACCTTGGGGTCCTCGGGATTGGGCAGGACGATGTAGCCCCGGCTCTTCAGCAGCAGGGCCCGCTCCAGGCTGTTCAGCTTAACTTCGCCGCCGATGTCCTTGGCGCCCTGGCCCCACTTGATTTCCACCGCATCAATGCCCAATTTTTCCAGGGCGTATTCCTGAACCCCCAGGCTGGTGTCCTCTACGTTGGCCTGAACGGCGATAAACCCTTTGCCGTTATACCACCTTTGAAAGTCTTTAACCCTCCTGGACAGATTCGGCGAATGGATAACCCTGCCGTTCTTGATTTCGGAATTTGGGTCCATGGCACAGACATTTTCACCGATTACAATACCCACTCCGCAGATGGCCGCCCCGGCAGCCAGGTGCTCCCAGTTGTCGGCCGCTACATTGGTGGAACCCATGCCCGCGATAATAATGGGCAGGTCCAGCTTGATCCGGCTATCCGCCCCGATCCCGGCTTCCAGGCTGACGGCGGGAAAAATTGCCTTGTCCGGATCCGGGTCGATGCCGATTGCGCCCACGGCTGTGCCCATGATGTTGAAGTGGGAGTAATCCACCGGGTAGTCCTTCTGGGAAGCCGCAGTTATTTTCCCAAAGGGCTGGGGGTAGAGAACCTCCTTGGCGCGAATGGAAGATTTGCCCACCTCGCATAGTCCCGGACAGCCGTCCTGGCAGGTGACACACATGCCGCTGAATTCACACTTGCTGCTGCCGGTGCGCAATTTTGTCAGGGTAGCCGCTGTAGCATTAATGCCTTTACTGAAATTCATAAAAACATCCTCCTATTCAATACTCTTTTTCTGTGTCCTAAAAGAAGCCATTACTCTCAGGTAATAATAAATTTAAGAATACTTCCCTAACCCTGTATTACTGGCAAAGCCTCCTCCCGGGTTTTATTTAGATAACTGACGAATTTATTCAAGTTTAGGCAGGTTTATAGAAACTTAGTAGCTTACAAGGTATTCATCCAGCTCCCACTGATGAACAACCGACTGGAACCGCTCCCACTCCCGCTCCTTGCTTTCCTGGTAGCGCCTGCAGATATGCTGTCCCAGCGCCTCCTGCAGCAAATCGTCGCCGGCCAGGTCTTGCAGCGCCTCGCCCAGGCTGCGGGGGAGTCCCCTGCTTTTGATTATTTCCTGCATATTTCCAGCTCCAAGCTGGTTTTCCGGCGGCGGGGGACTTATTTTTGAAACGATACCGTCAAGACCTGCCTCCAGGGCAGCTGCAAGTACCAGGTACGGGTTGCAGGCGGGATCCGGACTTCTCAGAATTACCCTGGTGTCATTTCCCCTTTGGGCGGGAACACGAATGATTGTGTTCCTGTTTTCTTCCGACCAGGCAATTAATACCGGGCACAGGTCTTTAGGCAGGAGACGCTTATATGAATTCACAAGGGGGTTGGCCAGGGCGGTAATGGCACGGGCATGCCGCAGCAAGCCGCCGATATAGTGTCTTGCGGTGAAGCTTAGACCCAGCGGCCCTGACGGGTCATCAAAGGCGTTCTCCTCCTCTCGCCAGAGCGACTGGTGCAGGTGCAGACCGGATCCATTCACCGCCCCGATGGGCTTCGGCATGAAAGAAGCATGGAGGCCATGCCTCTGGGCTATGGTACGGACCACAAACTTGAAAGTAGCAATCTTATCTGCAGTTGCCAGCACATTGTCTTCTTTTATAAAGATCTCATGCTGGCCGGGAGCAATCTCATGGTGGGAGGAAGATATTTCAAAACCCATCTCCTCCAGGGTCAGAACCATATCCCGCCGGGCGTTTTCCCCGAGGTCCACGGGAGACAGGTCACAATACCCGGCCTGATCATGGGTGACCGTGGTCGGTTGACCCTTGGAATCATTGTGAAATAGAAAAAATTCGATTTGAGCGGCTGCACGGAGCTGAAATCCTAGACCCTCCGCCTTCCGGGCAATTTTCTTGAGGGCGGAGCGGGAGCAACCGGAAAAGGGTTTCCCGCCAGGTGCATGGATGTCGCAGATCAGGCGGGCCACCGCGCCATCCCTGGGCCTCCATGGAAAAACCTCGAAGGTGGAGGGATCCGGAAGAAGAAAAATATCAGTTTCCCTGTTCTGCACAAATCCTTCAATAACAGAACTATCAAAAATAACCTGGCCGTCCAGGGCCCTCTCCAGCTCTTCCACTGTAACCGCAATATTTTTAAAGACTCCGCAGATACCGGTAAACTGCAGCCGGATAAATTTGACATTACATTCTTTGGCCTTTTCTAAAACTTCTTCTTTCGTTGTAATACCCAGCACATTATCACCTTTTTTCATGCAAAATAAAAAACGCCCCACGAAAGACCTTTCATAAAGGTCTTTCCAGGACGTCATTGCCCGTGCTAAATATTTTGCTAATACCTAGTATATCATGATTGCATTTAAAATCAATGCTTGAAGCAGAAGAATATTGTATACAAACTAAACGCTTTAATCCCTCTTATTACTATAATACGTTATTACCTGACGGGCAATTTTACCTATTGGCAGGCATCTGTTCATGCTGAGTTTCTGCAATAACTTGTAAGCGTCTTTTTCGCAAATACCTTTTTGCTCCATGATCAAACCCTTTGCTTTTTCAACCAGTTTTCTTTCTTCCAGGGCTTTTTTCAGCCGCTTGTTTTCTGCTTCCAGTTTGATTATTCTTTTAAAGTTGGCGATGGCCAGTTCTATGGCGGTAAAGAGCTGCTCATTGTTGACCGGTTTAACCAGGATGGCGAAGACCCAGGAAAATTTTGCGCTCTCCAGCAGTTCCTGCTCAGGACCGGATGCTAACAGGAGGAACGGGGCCACCCGGTGCTCCTCAATGATCCTGGTAATTTCCATACCCTCGGCACCCGGAAGTTTTGAGTCCATAATGATAATATCAGGCTCTGTTTGGAAGATAGCCTTGAGGGCGCTTCTCCCGTCTCCTACACTGCCTGCAACCATGTATCCGGCCTGCAGCAACGTTTCCTTTAATTTTTTCCGGTATTCGGCGTCAGCATCAGCAATGACTACTCGTGTCCCAAACATAGGACGCACCTTCAAGTTTTTACTTCAAATTATAACTTACCCAGAATTAATAGCTAAGCTTTTATTGTATTACAAAAATATTAGCAGTATTTTAACACGGCACCCTCAAAAAAGATAGATAGAATCCCTGTGTATACTGGATTTAATGAAAAAGAAGCCTGTCTGGCTTCCTTTAAGCTTCTATCTATTTCAGAGCCGGGGTTGACTCATCAATTTGCTCTGCTGTATCCAAAATTAGCTGGAGGGTCTTTTCCCTTCTTAAGTTGATTGCCTCAAAGTCCATGAAAGGCACATAATACTTCTCCATCTCATCGTGGGTTTTTTTGGCCCTGCTGATGAAAGAAATTGCCTGTTCCATACATTGCCGGTACATTCCGCGGGCCAGGCCTTTTTCGACCAGGTAGGCTTCATTAATCACAGGATCAACGCAGTTCATTGTATCGATTATGGTATCGCCTTCCTTTGGGGTGTATATGTGTGGCTCAACATTGTTAATTATGGCCAGGCTCAGGTCGTGAATAACCAGGTGATCAATCACCTTGGGGTTTAACGCACAGTGAAAGGCAGTAATGTTAAACCCCCTGGCTAAAGCTGCCTCCATCAAACGTCTCACTAAAGTAGTTTTTCCTGTTCCATCATCGCCATTGATAATATAGCGCTTCTGAAGGTGATCGACGACTGTTTCCAGGTGACTGACTGAACCGTCCGGAGTAATTGCCGTGGCAAAAAGGTGACGTGCTTTCGGACTCTCTGTAACCCTTTGCTTTCCCTCAAAGATTTCATGGATTAAATTCAGAACCATTTTATCGAAAGCACCCACATTAAAAGCGTTGCTTTCATTATAGTAGGATTCCACCTCATCAAGGAATAGCTTTGCCGCTGCAAGATAAGCGTATGCATGTTTAAATAGGCGGCCCAGTTCTTTGTTAACAGAGAGAATTTCCTTTTTGTTTCCCCTGATTCCTTTCTCGTTCCAGTGGTCTCCCAGGTGGATAATCTGGTCCACTGCACCCGGATTCTTTGGATCAACGATATGCGGGCTTGTGCCGTCAAGCAGGGCCACACGGATGACCGGTATAACGACTCCGTCCAGTGAACCGTTATCCGATGAGCAGCAGTGAAACTCCACATCGTAGCCCCTTTTCAGCATGGCCTCACCGATATACCTCATGAATGTGGACTTACCCACGCCCGGACCGCCCTTGATTACGAAAATACGGGCAGCGTCCGGTTCGATTATATGATCATAAAATGAGTAAAAACCGTAGGCGGTGTTTCCACCAGGGAAAACCTTAATCAGCCTTCCTTTGGCCATCTAAAAAAACCCCCTGTTTCTGAATTTTTAAGTCATGGCAGGCAAAATGTACCAGTAGTTTTTTTTCATTTGCACTGTTTCTGCTTTACATCAAATCTTATGTTTCAGCTAAGTGTTTGATGTAGCATGATCAACAAAAAAAGAAGTTCTGTTTTAAGCTTTTCCCTTTTTCCTCTGGAAAGAGATTATAACCCGGGGTAAAAAGTACTGTAACCTTTTTAAATTACTGCCGTTATTGCGTAAACACCGGCGCCGTTGACGGTCTTTACACGGTAAGCAGGCATCATGGGAAAAAGATTAACAGCTTAGGTGATGGTATAGACGCGGCTCCCGTACCGCCGCATCATCGACTGGACTCCTCCTTCCGGGTCGACCAACAGCCACACTCCCTCCCGCATCCGGCCCGCGGCAGGACAGCGTTTTCACCATGGTTTCCAGGACACGGCGCTGCCGGGTGAGGTCAACCTCCCAGTCGATCCAACCAGTGTTTCCACACATTTTTAAGCTCTCCTCTCTCAATATTTTTTCAAAGAAAAAAACCGAAAGAAGCTGCAGCTTCTTTCGGAAACGCCGTTGTCTCCTGGTGGTATATTTTATGCAAAAGAAGTTAAAAAAGGGCATGGACGCTACGAAATTTAGTTATCAAGGGAAATACTACACAAAATGAGCGCCACTTGCTTTTGATAATTATATAAATACCGGGTCACATTCACAATAAAATGCGTAAGAGGTGCTATTATATCAGCACCTCACTATTTTGTCTAAAAAACAATATACTTTAACAGAGCCTTATGCAAAAAAAGCACCGCGCACGCAGGTTTATCCTGCAGACGCTGTGCTTAAATCCCTTTAGTAACGATTACCTCAAGGAAGAAGCAATTTTGACCAGTTCCTCCCTGGGCAACTCCCCACCCACGGTGATCAGTAATTCACCCTGCTGCCAGGTTATTGTGGTATAACCTCTGGAAGTCCCCTCTTCGTCCCCCGGCTTCTTCTCCTTAAGGATGCCTTTGACACCGTTTATTTCAAGAGCGGAAGAATCCTTTGAAGCTGATTCAATTTCAGCCATAGGGGCTTTCGCCAGTCCCTGGCAGATCCGGAAAGAAAGCTGACCAACCAGGTAGTTCTGGCAAACTGTACCGGATAGCCAGGTCACATCCTGGAGTTCCGTCCCCCGGGGCAGGTAGGCCGGTTCCAGGCAAACAAAACCCACCTCTTTTGCCGCATCCTGCTGGGCGTCCCGGGCAAAACCGTCCTTCTCCGAAGCCTGGATTTCTCCATCCTCTACATTTGCGCCAGGCGCACCTGCCGCAAACAGGGACAGGTCTTCCTGTGTCCCAGTTGGCACCGGCCCGGTGGAATCCGCCGACTGAGCGGAATCTGCCGGTTGCCCGGCATTTCTTTGAACAGCTGCGCCGCCACCGGCGCGCCGTTCTGTGACAGGCCCAGGCTCTGAATCCCCGCCTTTTCCGGGGGGAGCGCCCTCCCGGGCAAGGTTTATTTCGGCCTCGTTACCGGACACCGGCTTCCGGGGTTCCCCCGGTTTGGGCGCCGGCGGGGTATCCTGGGGCTCAACCGGTGCAGACTCTTTCTGGACATCCCCGGATCCGTAGGTTTCCCCGCTTTTTAAGGACTCGGCCGGCAAATCCGATCCATCCGGGGACATGAACGGTTTTGATTCATTGTCGGCCACGGGCTCCTGCAAAACAACCTGGGACTGCTTCAGGGGCGGAGCAAAGATGTACCTGTAGCCGAAGGTACCGGCTGCAACAAATAAAAGCAGAGCCGCCGCAACCGCCGGGACCTTTAAAAATGCCGGCAACCACCTGGCATGTGCCAGCCGTGCAGTTTTTTTCCGCTCCTTCTTGATGACTTCTTCAATACGGCTGGAAAGATCGGCAGGAACCTCGATTTCCGAAAACATGTCAGAAACAGCTTCCCGTAGCAGTTCATCAGCCCTTTTAAGTCTTTGAAACTCGTTCCGGCAACCCTCGCAGACCGCCAGATGCGCCTCCACTCCCCTTCTTTCCCCGGGAGTGAGTGTTTTATTGAGCAATTCGTTAAGCATGGGCAGATATTCTTCACAACGCATACTTATGTCCTCTTTCCAAGCGTTCTTTAAGCAAGTTGCGTGCGGAATTCAATCTGGATTTCACAGTGCCCACCGGAATGCCCAGTACCTCTGCAACTTTTTGCACGCTGAAGTCCATCCCATAATAAAGGGTAAGGGTAATCCGGTAGTCAGGATTCAATGTTGCTATAACTTCCTTCAAGTCTATGCGCTTTTCTATATCCGACATATCTCTATACCCGGTCTTCATATTAATAGACACCCTTTGGAATGCCGCTCTTTCGCGACTCCGCTTGCGGATCCGGTCATAACACAGGTTTACCACAATCCGGTACAACCATGTCTTAAAGGAAGAATCCATTCGGAATGTATTTATTTTCCTGTAGCAGGTTAAAAAAGCTTCCTGGACCACGTCTTCCACATCTTCGCGGTCGTGCAGAACCATGTACGCTGTACGGTACGCGTCCGAAGAATACCTTTGCACCAGCTGGGTAAAGGCATCACTATCTCCTGATTGGGCTGCTGCGATCAGATTCTTTTCCGGCAAGATTCTTACTCCCGTCATCCCCGTTTATCTTAACGCTTTAAAGCGGTTTATAATCTATAGACGCTGCAGATGTCCCTGAAGTTCGCGCTCCAAAAAAGTATTTCAATACCCTGGCCTGTCCTTCTGCTCTTCGTAAAACTTCCCCACCCCGGGTTCCTTTATCTGCTGGTTCATCCAAAGCTACTATTCCATTAACAAATAATTATATATTTCAAATACTGGTAATTGATGGTATAATGATTCCCGGGAAGAGTGTCGGGAACACAGCGAGGTCCGGGGCCCGCTACGCGGTTCGATTCCGCTTCTTCCCCCTAAAGGAAGCCCTGGCTTGTAGCTGGGGCTCTCCATTTTTTTAATATAGAACACCTTTACCGCTGAAGTGGTACCAGCAGAGGGATGAAAATTGGTATTAAAGCCGGGCGCCTTCCTCCCCTGAGCGGGGAATGTTCACACCCGACGTGAACTATAAAGCAAACAAACCTCAAGGCCACCAGCCACTATTGGGGACTCATTTTAAATCCATTATAACGGATGGATAAAATAATAAAATAAGAAAAAATAACCGCCAGGGATCTTTTGGGCAACTGGGGGAAAGGAGATGATTGTTTTGGAGAAAAGAATAGGACGCCTGCTTTTCCCTGGAGCCGCAGACGTCCTTGCCTGAATAATTCAAATCCACATCCATAAAGTGCAACAAATGAATTTTATAATTGTTTTTAATACAAGCCCTTTAAAGCTTCCGCTCTACCCTTCAGGTAAATATTGCTAAAAATATAACAACCTGGTTACTTTAGTTCTCATCAGGCTAAATAGCAATGTCTCCGGTTTCACCGGTCCTGATTCGAAGGGCATTGTCAATTTTATAAGTAAAGATTTTGCCGTCACCAATTTCCCCGGTATGGGCCGCTATACTGATAATGTTGATGATGTCTTCCACATCTTTATCGGGAACGACCATTTCCAGCTTGATTTTCGGCAAAAGGTTAATACTGTACTCGGTTCCGCGGTAAACCTCAGTGCGCCCCTTCTGCAGCCCGCAGCCAATCACCTGGGTTACAGTCATCCCGTGAATACCGTAGTTGTTAATTGCCTCTTTAACGTTCTCCAGCTTGCCCGGCCGCAGGATGCATTCAATTTTAGTCAAGGGATTACCTCCTTTGCTGCTTTATTAAACCTTATTAGCCATTGATCGCAGTTTGGTTTTCTCTTTGCCACATCCTTCTTCTTATATTTGAAAGCCCAAAGCTTATTCCGGAAGCCTTCGCCCCGGGCTCCGCACCAGCCTATAAGGCAGGTTTCATCACACTGGAAGCCTGGACGGCAGGTAGCCCGCCGGCGCCTAAGGGAGTGCCCGAGGCTAAACCAGTATAAGCATCTTCCCCATGCTGTGATATATCCAGGCCGGCTTCCTGTTCTTCATCGGTAGCACGCAGGCGGATAACAAGTCCAATGAGCTTTAGAATTGCGAAGGTTCCCAGCGCTGCCACCGCCCAGCTGGCAACGATACTGATTAGCTGGATGACCACCTGGTTGGCGTTGCCGTACAAGAGTCCGGCGCCCAATTCATTTACAGCCGGGTTGGCAAAGATACCGGTGGCCAGGGCCCCCCATGTCCCGCCTATACCATGTACGCCGAAGGCATCGAGGGAGTCGTCGTAACCCAGCTTTCTTTTTAGGGAACTGACTGCCAGGCAGCACACCGCACCTGCAACCAGGCCGATAATGATAGCTGCAATGGGGTCAACAAAACCAGAGGCGGGGGTGATCGCCACCAGGCCTGCAACTGCGCCGGAGACGGCGCCGAGGACGGTGGGCCTGCCGTGGCGGATCCATTCAACAGTTATCCAGGAAACCAGTGCCGAGGCCGTGGCTACGTGGGTTACAACAAAGGCGCTGACGGCTCTACCGTCCGCCATAAGGGCACTGCCCGCATTGAAACCAAACCAGCCAAACCAGAGCAGCGCTGCCCCCGTGACGGTCATGGGCAGGTTGTGGGGAATCATGGGCTCACTGCCGTACCCCTTCCGCTTGCCGATGATGATGCAGGCCACAAGGCCGGAAACACCCGACAGAATATGAACAACGGTACCGCCGGCAAAGTCGAGAGCCCCGATTTGAGCCAGCCAGCCCCCGCCCCAGACCCAGTGGGCAACGGGGTCGTAAATAAACGTCGTCCAGAACAGGATGAAGGCCAGAAATGCGGAAAAACGCATCCTTTCCGCAACAGCCCCGGATATCAGAGCCGCTGTAATAACCGCAAACATCATTTGAAAAACCATAAAAGCCTGATGCGGTACCGTGGTAGCGTAGGAATCACTCGGCTTCAGGCCGACACCTTTCAGCCCCAGCCAGTCCAGGCTTCCCAGCAAACTGCCCACGTCCGGTCCAAAAGAGAGACTGTAACCAAGCATTACCCACTGGACACTGACAGCACCCAGAGCTATTAAACTATACATGATTGTGCTTAGTACATGTTTCGTCCGGGACATGCCGCCGTAAAAAAGAGCCAGGCCGGGCGTCATCAGCATGACCAGTGCCGCGGAGATGAGAATGAACGCCGTGTCACCTGTATCGACGGCAGCCCCCGCAGCAGCACCGGCCGCTTCTTCCGCCCGGGCAAAAGCCGGTATGGTCATAATCAAGATCATAGCCATAAATATAGTACGCAAGAGCCGGTTTAACATTTTTCAAATCCCCCTTTGCAATCTCGTTGTGACAGGCTTATTTTGAGAACCGTCCGCATCTTGACACGTTCTCCCGGAGCCGGCGCCTGGCCCCGGCACTTGCGCCTTTGACTGCAGGTTCTCTTATAACAGAAAACGCTCTCTAAACAAGGCTTCCCGGCCCGTTTCGAGAGCGTCACTGCTCACTTATTATATAATCAAGAAAGCAAAAAACGCTTTTCAAGAAAGAAACCTTTCTCAAAAAGCGCCATCGCCGTCTTTGATACTGCGTTGTACTATTTCATTATATGAAGCGTTGTGGCCGCTGTCAATAGCTTCTTTAGATTTTTTACAATTCCAATTCAACCTGACAAGAAAAGGGTTCATTGAATTTTTAATGAAAAGTATTACTTGTAGATCCTTGGGACGCGGTCGTTAATCTGGCTTACAATTTCGTAATGAATTGTTCCCGCTTCGTCGGCTACTTCCTCCGCTGTTATTTCCTCATCGTCCTGGCGACCGATCAAGACAGCTTCTTCTCCAATTTTCACATCCTGAATATGGCTCACATCCACCATGATCTGATCCATACACACCCTGCCCACAACCGGCGCGCGGCAGCCGTGAATCAGAGCCTCTCCCCTGGATGAAAGCAGCCTGGGATAACCGTCGGCGTAACCCAGGGGCAGCGTGGCAACGCAGGTAGTCCTCCCGGTCCTGTAGGTACAACCGTAGCTAATTGCATAGCCGGCCGGCACCTCTTTGACATGAGCTACCCTGGCTTTAAGCTCCAGGGCCGGGCGCAGCCTGACGTTACTATAATTCACCTCGCCGGAGGGTTTAAGACCGTAGATGGCAATCCCCGCCCTCACCATATCCAAATGTGTTTCCGGCATTCCCAGCAAGGCCGCGCTGTTTGCCGCATGCCTCAGGGGAAACTCCAGACCGGACCGTCGCAGTTGTTCCGTCAGTTCCATAAATTTATGAAACTGTTCCAGGGTATAGCTCTGGTCAAGGGCGTCTGCAGCTGCAAAGTGAGTGAAGATGCCTTCCAGCTCCAGGTGGGGGTTGCGGGCCAGATCCAGAATTTCTCCACAAGCGCCGGCGCCGGCCAACCAGCCTAGCCGTCCCATCCCTGTATCCACCTTCAGATGCACCCGGGCCTTTACTCCGGCCTTACGGGCCTCCTCCGCCAGGTCAAGGGCCATCTTCCGGTTAAAAACAGCCTGGACCAGACGCCTTTCCAGAACTTCCCTGAACTGTTCAGGCGGGGTATAACCCAGCACCAGTACAGGCGCTTCTATACCCGCATCACGCAGGGCTGCGCCTTCCCCTGTCCTGGCCACTCCCAGCCATTCCGCACCGCCAGCCAGGGCTGTCCGGCTTACCTCCACTGCCCCGTGGCCGTAGCCGTCGGCCTTGACAACTGCCATAACCCTGGCAGCCGGCGTGGTGACTCTACGGATTTCCCGTACATTATGAGAAATCGCGCTTAGATCAATTTCCACCCAAACCGGGAATACAGCCATGCCAACTTACACCTTCTTCACTTTATTTAAAGCGTTATATTAAATCAGGTATTCCCGTACGGCTCCCAAACAGCGGTGCCCGTCCGGTCCTGGACGCCTTTACCGGACAGGCCCCTTCAGGATATTTCCCTTAATCCGGTATGATCTTCTTCATCCGGTCCAGATACCTCTCCATAAACCGGCTCTTAACGAACATGTTGTAGCGAAAAGTAGCAAGGATCCTTTCACTTTCCCGGTTCGGCTTTTTCCTGTAAGACTGGATAGCTCCATTTACTGTGCTCATGATTTGTTCAACCATATCGTGGGTACCCATATTCTTTACCTGAATGTTCAGGTCGCGACAAAGGGACTTTATCTCGTCACCGTGCAGGGAGCTCAGTTTTTTCAACAAATATGTCACATCTTCTAAAAGGATTTCTGGAGTTGGCATATGGTATTCCTCCCTTGTCATTAATATTATCTGAAATATTATCCGATGACTTGGCTCAACGAACAGTAGTCCAGATTATGTGATTCAGCTACCGCCCGGCAGGTCAGCATGCCCCTGTAAGTATTAACCCCGCGGGCAAGGGCCCGGTTGTTCAAAGCAGCTTTTTCACAACCGTTATTGGCCAGTTCAAGGGCATAGGGGAGGGTAGCATTGGCCAGGGCAAAAGTGGAAGTCCTGGCCACTGCCCCTGGCATATTCGACACAGCATAGTGAATAACACCATGCTTCTCATAGATGGGATCGGCATGTGTGGTAACCCGGTCAATAGTCTCAATGGACCCCCCCTGGTCAACAGCGACATCTATAATAACGGAACCTTTCTTCATTTTTTTGACCATTTCTTCACTAACTATTTTGGGCGTCCTGGCTCCCACCACCAGCACGGCCCCGATCAGCAGGTCGGCATAGCGGGTGGACTGCTCCAGGTGTGCTGGATTTGACGCAAAAGTCTTAATCCTGCCCCCGTAGAGGTCATCCAGAATACGCAAGCGGTCCAGATTCCTGTCTATTATTGAAACCTGTGCTCCCATGCCGATAGCCACTTTGGCAGCGCTGGCCCCTACCGTGCCGGCGCCGATAATAACCACGTCAGCTGCCGGGACCCCCGGCACTCCTCCCAGAAGAACCCCCCTGCCCCCGTAGGGCTTTTCTAAATAATGAGCGCCCAGTTGAACGGCCATCTTACCGGCAATTTCACTCATGGGAGTAAGCAAAGGGAGTAAACCGCTGTCAAGCTGGACAGTTTCATAGGCCACAGCAATTATTTTCTTCTCCAGCAGGGCTATAGTCAGTGATTTATCACTTGCCAGGTGCAGATAGGTAAAAAGGATCTGGCCTTCCCGCATCAGGGAGTACTCCTGGGGTAAAGGTTCTTTGACTTTTAAAATCATTTCCGCCCGGCTGTATATTTCAGAAGGCTCCCTCAACAACTCAGCGCCGGCTGAGGCATAAACCTCATCCGAAATGCCACTACCAAGACCTGCCCCTGATTCAATCAACACCCTGTGACCTGCGCCGGTTAGAGCCTTGACCCCCGCCGGTGTCACCGCAACACGGTCTTCATTGGGTTTTATTTCTTTTAATACACCGATGAGCATAATAACCCCACCTTAATTATGATTTCGATTTTCTTGTTTTCTGATTCCCGTCAATCCCGTTTAACCGAGATCCCGGATTGCTTCCGGCAGGGTTAAAACAAGGTCACCCGCCACCAATCCCATCATACCCTTTTCCCTGGCCGCCAGGTCGCCTGCCAGGCCATGGAGGTAAGCTCCTGCAGCAGCCGCCCGGGACGGGTCAAGACCCTGACCCAGCAGGGCAGCTATGCAGCCGGTTAATATATCGCCGCTTCCGGCGGTAGCCATACCCGGGTTACCCGTAGGGTTAATGTAAATGGCACCGCCCGGATCGGCCACAACTGTACGGGCCCCTTTCAGAAGTACCACAACATTCCAGTTGAGCGCCGCCCTGCTGGTGGTTAAAAGCCTGTCCTCCTGGATCTCCCGGATTGATACTCCCGTCAACCGGGCCATTTCACCCGGGTGGGGCGTTATAATTACAGGGGCCTGGACTTTTCTGAGAAGTTCCCCTGCTCCGGCCAGGGCGTTCAGCGCGTCAGCGTCAAGTACACAGGGAACCCTTAGGGAGGAAAGCAGTTCCCTCACCAGGGCCGCCACTTCAGGATCGTTAGACAGGCCGGGACCGATGGCAAGAACATCCTTGTCTTCCAGCAGGGACAGGATGGCCTGTTTTGCCTCCTTGCTCAGACAACCCTTACCGTTGTCGGGAAGGGGCGTCGTCATCACTTCAGTCAATTTCATCTCTACAATATCATGCAGGGTTTCCGGCACAGCCACCGTGACCAGCCCCGCACCAGCCCTGAGGGCCGCCTCCCCGGCCAGGCAGGCGGCTCCTGTCATACCCCGGGAACCGGCAACGATGAGTACCCTGCCGAAGGTGCCTTTGTGTGCCCCGGAGGGGCGGGCGGGGAGCCATTCCCTGACCAGCTCGGGCGTGATCAGGTACCTTAAGGGGCCTTCCTTTTCTACGAGGACCGCTGGAATGGAGATATCGGCGATATGTAGCTGGCCTGCATAACCTGCGCCTGGTTCCAGGATTAACCCCAGTTTCGGCAAACCGAAAGTAACGGTGTGGGTCGCCTGGATACAGGGCCCTTCAACCTTGCCGTTACTGGCTTCAAGTCCGGAGGGGATGTCCACGGCAACAATAGGTTTGCCGCTGCTATTAAGCACCTCAATAATCCGGCCGACCTTTTCCGGCACTTTTCCCCGGAATCCTGTACCGTAAATGGCGTCTACAATCAGGTCCGTGTTCATTAAGATTAATCTCACGATATTAATCCCGTCGCCATGGTGGATGGAATAAATCTTTTGTCCCAGTTTTCGCCATATCTCCAGGTTAACAGCAGCGTCTCCGGTTATTTCCTCGACATTGGCCAGCACCAGGAGTTTGATTTCGGCCCCCATATTGAGGAGGTGACGGGCTATAACCAGGCCGTCACCTCCGTTATTACCCTTACCAATAAATACTGTTACGACTTTATCCCGGACATCTCCCAGTTCCTGCCTGATTATTTCCACCACGTGGCGGCCGGCGTTTTCCATTAGAACCAGGCCTGGAATTCCATACTCTTCTATGGCAGCCCGATCCAGCGCTTTCATTTCCTCAGCAGTAACGACTCTCAAACTCAAACCCCCTCTCTAGCGGCAAGGGCAAAGGCAACAGCATGTTCACGGCTATGGGACATGCTGATCAGTACAGACGCGATGCCGTTCTCTCTGGCCAGCCTTGCGGCTGCCCCATGCAATATGATCTCAGGCCTGCCCCGCCCTGTCCGGCAAACCTCAACATCCACCCAGCGGCACCCGGCCAGGCCATTGCCCAGGGCCTTGAATACCGCTTCTTTAGCGGCAAAGCGGACCGCCAGACAGGCATACCGGTCACGCCTGCCCTCACAGAAAGCTATTTCCCCTTCTGTATAGACACGCTCCAAAAAGCGGCGGCCGCCACGCTCCACAGCCTCTCGAACCCTGCTAATCTCGATTATATCCGTCCCGACACCGGCGGGAGCGCCGGTGCGAGTACCACCAGTCAATTTTATCACCTCCGGTTCTGCAAACAAATCAAAACCTGTACTAAAAATTCGCGATAAAATACAAAATAACCTGCCTTTTAAAGTTAAACTTAACAGCAGGTTATCCCTTTATTATTCTGGACGATTTATTGCCGTGCCTATACCTCCGGCCGGATTTACAGGGACGGACAGGGTATGTTATAAACCTAATATTTTTCTTAATTTCTTGGCCTGGGCACGACTGACCGGGACCTCGCTTCGCTCTTTGTCCTCTACGGTCAAATTATATGCTCCATTAAAAAAGGGGACAATCTCTTTTACTTTGTGCAGGTTCACCAGGTAGCAGCGATGAGTCCGGAAAAAGAGATTGGGGTTTAAGCGCGCCTCCAGTTCCTTCAGGGTAAACCGCGTAAAGAGCTTATCGCTATAGGTTTTGATATAAACATAGTCCTGTTCTGTAAAGGCGTAGACAATATCGGATTCATTGACCAGGATGGTCTTCCCCTGCTTTTCCGCCGGGATGCGGTCAAACCTGATTTGCTCCTGGTGACGCTGGACGGGATCCCTGGAGGTCTTCTTAGCGGAACCGGCATTGCCTTCAGAGTCAGTCCCTGCGAACTCCTGGGTCAGCTTGATTACTTTATCGATAGCCTTTTGCAGACGCTGAGGCTCAAAAGGTTTGAGTATATAATCTACTGCATTTACTTCAAATGCCGATACTGCATATTCATCAAAAGCAGTTACAAAAATAATATAGGGCTGTCTCGGCAATTCTTGAATAACGGCCCCCAGTTCCAAGCCGCTCATGCCGGGCATGGAAATATCAAGAAAGAGAATCTGGTAGTCGAGGGCTTTGATCAGGGCAAGGGCTTCCTGGGCATTTGTCGCTTCACCAACTATTTCAACATTATCCGTGCCGTTTAAAGCATACCTCAACTCTTGCCTGGCTGGATATTCATCATCCACGATAAGCGCCTTTAATTTCACTGGGCAGCAACCTCCTTTTGCCATAGCGCTTTCTTAACCGGAATCCTGACATAAACTGAGGTGCCCTTGTTTATTTCGCTTGTTATGCGAAGTCCGTAATCCTCCCCAAACAAACTCTTCAAACGCTCATGGACGTTGCTTAAACCAACACCGTTGCCTGAGCCGTAGCCGGGAAGAAATATTTTAGACAACCTGTCGCTGCTGATTCCAACCCCGTCATCACGAATTATAAACAGCATTTCTCCGTTTACCAGACGTGCTATAATTTCCACCGTCCCGGGACCTACCTTTGGCTGGACACCATGTTTAATGGCGTTCTCCACAAGGGGCTGCAAAGTTAGAACAGGCACCTGATAATCAAAAAGGGCAGGATCAAGATCCCTCTTGATCTTTAATTTTTCCCGGAAACGGGCCTTTTCCAGAATGATGTAGGTATTTACATATTCAATTTCTTCTTTAACACTATTGAAATGACCGTGTCTTTTTAAGGCCTGCCGGAAAAATGAGGCCAGACGGATCAACAGCCTTCTTGCTGTTTCCGGGTGAGTACGGCTGTAAGTAATTATAGCATTAAGCGTATTGAATAAAAAGTGAGGGTTAATCTGGGCATGCAGGGCATCCAGTTCGGCGATGGTGACAAGCTGAGTCTGGCGGTCCAGTTCAGCCAGTTCCATCTGCAGTCCCAGGAGTTGCGCCACAGCCACAGCCAGCTTAACTACGGAAGGTTGAAGACTGCCCTGACTGGTCTGATAGAGCTTAACCGTTCCGGCTACCTCACCCTTGCACTTCATGGGGGCGATAACGGCTGCCTGGAGCGTACAGTTCTTCTCCGGGCAGTTTAAACCTTTTTTATCATTTACAATCACTAATTCCCCAGTTGCTATGGCTTGCTTGGTGGGATAGGTGATAATGGGACCGCCCGCCTTGTGGTGATCCGAGCACTCCCCAATGTAAGCCAGCACATTTTCACGGTCTGTAATAGCCACTGCGGATACATCGCTGATTTTCAAAATAATTTCAGCGGTCTTTTGAGCCGTTTCTTCATTTAAGCCCCGTCTCATGAAGGGAAGGGTCTCATTGGCAATTTGCAGGGTCGGGTCAATGGGATGTTCGTCCAGCTTTAACTTTACACCTTTGTACTTTTGAATATAATCAACAATTGAATAAGTTCCCAGGGCATTTAAGGCAATAGCAATGATCAGAGCCTCCCAGATCCCCGGTTTCAGCAAAACTACCAGGCTTATTGCCGCCAGTTGGATCAATCCCCAGCGGATAATTATACCGAAAGTAATACTGCTCGGCCGAACCATTACAATCCACCACTCACTTACCAGTTTTAGAAAATTATGTATTATATTTGCATATTTTATATTTAGGATATTCTTCAAAATAGATCTGAACTCCTTCTACTTTTAATAAACAACAAAGACATGCCGTATAGTTTTACAGGCATGACTTTTGCTGGTATTTATTATCCAAAGTGCTTTAATGTTGCGCAGGTTATTGAAAGAAGTGTAAAACCATGTCTATAGATCGAGCAATCGACTCCCGGGATTTGATAATTCCTTTCAACAATAAGGTATTCCGGAATCCAGTCAGCAGGACTTTTGAGAAAATGGTACAGGAAACCTTTACTGAAGAAGGTGCATACTGCAAAGTTTGCGGGTTTCACAGCCGCAAACACATAGCCCGGACCAGCCGGGGAAATACGGTGATTACCTGTCTCTCCTGCGGCCACAGGAAGTGGTTAAAGCGCTAAGCGCAGTTCCAGGCAGGAAGGCAGACAAAATATTCCCCACATCTACCGGTTCGCTTAACCGGCGAACCGGCTCCCCTCCTTTTTGTAATTTATTATTCCAGCCTACATCCACCAATGTTTTTTCCGGTTTTCTTAAAACCGGATTTTTTTTTAACCTTTTTTCATCTTTTGAAAGTAGTGAACAATTCCTGCAGCGTTTAGCTCCATATCAGACTCAAGATATTTCAAAAATGGATGGTTTCTGTCAATCTCCCCGTATTGTGAAAGCTCGCCCAGCACCAGATCCCACAGCGTTGCTTCGATCTCTTTGGCCCCGCCCCCGGAATCAAGAATAGAGCGTCCTATCTCAGCAAAGGTGATAACCAGTTCACGAACTCTTGGAAAAATTGACTTGGCACCGGCAGCACGCCCGAAGTGAGTAAAGTAAATATTCTCTACATCCAGCTTACTCAAACGTTCCAGTGTTTCTACGAATGTAGGCGGATCAAATTCCGATGGGGGTGTGAGGGGAAGAATATAGTCACGTTCAATGAGTCTGCTTAGTGCAGGGTAACAACTACCCATAGCGTCACCGCTAAAGAGCCCCCTGGCGACAGGATCGTGAACAACAAGGTGATGGCGGGCATGCCCGGGTGTATGATAGATTGTCAGGGTCCGGCCTTCTTCCAGTTCCAGGTTTTCCCCATCCTCCGGGGTATGGATCCTCTCTGCGGGAACAGGCAGAACCTCACCAAAAAATTCATCAAAACGCTCGCCGTAGAGCTGCCTGGCCCCGGCAACCAGCCTTGACGGGTCAATGAGATGCCTTGCCCCCCTGGGATGAACGATTATCCGGGAATCCGGCAACTCTCTGGCCAGTTGTCCGGCTCCGCCGGAATGATCCAGATGAATGTGCGTAACAATAATATACTTCACTCTTTGAACAGCAATTCCCAGGTTTTTAAGGGCATCCAGCAGGTAGACGGTGCCCGGTGAAGCTCCGGTTTCAATAATAGCCACATTTTCGGCAGCCAGAATATAACTGGATGTACGTTCTGTTCTTCCCTGCTCCCGAACATCAATTTGATGGACCTGGTGTCCCAGATTCAGGATTGTGGACAATGCGAATCTCCCCCCGCACGATTTATTTTGATTCTTTTCAGTATATTTTTCCTGCACCAATCCTTATGCCTAGAATATCTGAAAAGTTTGAACATTGTCAACATGAAATTAATTATCACTCTACTTCAGGGCTCCCCCAAAAGCCTTAAAAGACCCGGCTACTTCCTTAGCCGGGTCGATGACTGTAGTTTTATCTCTTAATCTTAGCATATTTTATTCGACAAATTAATACAAAAATTGCCCCCATTTTGAACAATAATGTGTTAGTTTTTTTAACCATGTACCAAAAAAGAGCAGGCCTGGTTTATTTATTTTGTGAGAGTAAGTAAATATTCCCCGTCCTTTTCTGAAACTTCAATCTTCCAGTTCTGGTTTTTAGCGAGACGGGTGATATTATCCCTGGCAGCAGCCGTATTGACCAGGACTTTAAAGGTACCGCCACCCAGTCTCTCCATTTCCTGCTTGGTGATTAGTAAGGGTTCAGGACAGAGTAGCCCCCGCGCGTCCTTTATTTCTTCCACCGGCGCTCACCTCCCGTGCTGTTAGATTGGCCTTGCAGATAAAGAATGCTATAGTTAAAACAAGTACGAATCCTATTAATACCGCCGCCTGGCCTGCTGCGGGGACCCCCTTGGCACTTGCGGCCAGACCGAAATTATGGGCGAAAGCGGCCCCTGTCATTAAACCAATTACAGTTACGGCGGAATCAGTGTTGCCCTCTGATGCAGATACAAGCTGCCGCAGGGGACAACCGCCCAGGAGAACAGAGCAGAGGCCCGCCAGCATCATACCGAGAAAACTCCAAAGACCGTCGCTGTGGGCAATGGGCTGACCTGCAAAACCAGGTTTAAAGTTGCCCAGGACCAGGTTTCCCAAGAAGGCGACAACCAGTATAGCAATAAAGCCGTAGAGCAGGTAAAAATCCCTGAATAAAATGAAATCCCTGACTCCGCCGGCCAGACAGAGCCTTGAGCGTTGGGCCAGGAAACCTGCCAGCAGACCTGCACCCAGGGACAAGGCCAGGGGAGCCCTCATTGACCCGGGACCCTCCGTACTGAAGTAAATAAATGCAGGCTTGGCCAGCAAAAGGATCAGTAGAAAAATTATGATTCCGACAAAGATATAGCCATTTGCCTTATTTTGAGGCAAAGCCCTGCCCAGGGAAAAGCCCTTCCGCAAAAAGGGAATTCCCAGGGCCACTCCCGCCACCAATCCGGCTAAACCTAGCAAGGCGTTCAGGTCGCCGCCCGCAAGACGTAAAATAGCACGCAGGGGACAACCCAGGAAAACCAGCATCCCGATCATGGCAACGAAGCCGAGAGCAAAGCGGGTAAGTGCGCTGGAACCGCCGAGGGACCGGAATTCCCTGGTAACCATGGCCGCTGCAAAAGCTCCCAGCACCAGCCCCAGGATTTCCGGGCGGATGTATTGAGCCACAGGAGCCCTGTGTAAACCCAGCCCACCGGTAACATCTCTTAAAAAACAGGCGATGCAAAAACCCATATTGGGCGGGTTGCCGAACTTGACCAGGAGAATCGCTAAAAGGCCGAAGACACTTCCAGCCAGAATAATCAAGTTCCTTTGATTCAAAAAATTACCACCTTTCCGTTTTATATTTTAGATTGACCGGGTCTTAGTTAAACTTTCGACCACCTCCCGGTTGGAAATATCCATTCTATTTCTTTATACCATAATGTCTTTTATAATACTTATAGAAAATATTTATGGAAATAAAGTTGGACATATTAATTTTTTATAACCCTTCAGCAACGCAAAAAAAAAGAACAGCCCAGCTGTTCTGCGGTATCAACCAGATCTTATATATTCACCTGCATTGAACCTGTATTTATCAATTTTTAATTTATTCAAATCCCATTGCAACATTGACCTTTTCCATTATTATTGTTCCTGCCGGATCAGCTAAAGCCAAAGTGTATGTTCTCATTCAGCGGAAGTTATGCAGGCATTTGTTCTTCGATGGCTTCCTCAAAAGCCCTGTAAGTCCGTTGATCAAAAAGAACAAAACGAATTTCCTCGAAATCATGTTCCCCGGTAAAATCCAGGACGGTTTTGACAGCTATGCGGGCTGCCCGTTCCACGGGAAAATGATAGACACCTGTACTGATCGAAGGAAATGAAATGGTCCGGATCCCCTTCTCTCTGGCCAGGGCCAGGCTGCTCCAGTAAGCGCTGCGTAAAAGTTCATCCTCCTGCCTGTTGCCCCCCGACCAGACCGGTCCAACAGTGTGTATAACATAACTTGCTTTCAGGCGGCCTCCTCCGGTTATTACGGCCTGACCCGTGGGGCAGCCTCCCTGCCGGGCGCGGATCTCTTTGCACTCCTCCATAATCTGGGGCCCGCCTGCCCGGTGGATAGCGCCGTCAACGCCTCCTCCGCCCAAAAGACCCGAGTTAGCGGCATTGACGATGGCCTCCGTTGTCTGTGTAGTGATGTCTCCCAAAACAGTCCGAATCAGTGTTTTTCCGCTCCTTACCTCCACTCTAATCCCCCCCGAAGAGATACTGAATTAATTCAGGCAGGAGATGGTTCTCTGCCGTCAAAGCTATTCCCTCCTAGAAAAGTCGTACCTGCCAATTCTATCGGCCAATTCCCGGTATTCGCCGGTACAGTAACCGTACGGCCTGATCTTGCCAATGTCCGGACGCCCTTTTTCGTCCAGCACCTGCAGACTGTAATGAACAGCAAGCACATCAGAAATAAAGACATCATGGCTTCCCAGGGGAAGAATCTGACGCACCCTGCACTCAATGTTTACAGGACACTCCGCAATCAGTGGCGCCCTCACCCTTGCTCCCGGCATAGGGGTCAGCCCCGTTTCCTTAAACTTATTAACATCTTTTCCTGTAACTACCCCGCAGTAGTCCACCATCTTGATCTGATGGGCTGATGGTATATTAATAACATACTCCCCGGATTCTTTGATCAACCTGTATGAATGCCTGCCCACCGGGCGGACACTAATATAGACCACAGGCGGCTCGGAGCTCATCACACCTGTCCAGGCGATGGTTATGATATTTGGCTCGCCACCCTCCAGGCAGGAGGTTACAAGCACGGCGGGAACGGGTAAGAGAGCCGCGGAGGGCCCTTTGGTTACCTTTTGAATGACAATCAACTTCTTTCTGCAGACGGCCTAAATGTATAACATCAATTATTTATTATTACCAGCCCGGGGCTTTATGAACAAATAGAACCTCAAGCCTAAAAAGACCGAGGTCCTGTTGTTAGATGGAATGTCTCAATTTTTCAATCCCCTTTTTAGATTATTTCCTATTCACCAGGGTATTATATAACCATTATACCATAAATGTTCATTCTTACAAAATAATGCATCCGTTGCAACAAAGGAAAACAAACTTGCTGTTAAGCTGTAAATGGACAGTTCATAATAAAGAGTCCATGTTTGTTTATCTTATCCTAAAAAGTGTAATAATGACCACCAACAGTATGAGTATTCCCACTCCCGCATAAAAGACGCTCTTATCTTTCTTAGCTTGTTTTCTCTTTCTCAGCAATTCTTTTTTTTCGGGTGAAACGTAATCCAGTGACTTCAGCTTTCGCTTCTTCCCCGGGGTAAACTCATAAACCCTGCCCGAACGCTTTTCACCCAAATTCAATGCACCTCCGCTAAGAGAATTCTTTTTTCAGGCGCTAAATCCCTTTAGGCAATAAATTTACAGATACAAAAAGTTGCAAACCATTGGCACCAGGTCTTGCAACCAACAACTTATCATGCTATAATAAGTTGCAGGCAAAAAATTGAAAATAATAATAATCGCATAACATCCTCTGATCGCTTAATTCTTCTAGAAGCGGGGGAACCAGGTTTTTGGGGTGAATCGGGATCGGTCTCTTGAGTGGCTCAAGAATGATTATCAAGGAATTAAAATCTTCCTTAAATAATTATTCAATTAAGCCGGTCTGATTCCGTAGGGTTACTTTTCAATCCGAATCCGTCAGCTAACTTCGCAAGCGTGGAAAGGGAGGAGAACTGCCCTGTTGTAGATAACAACCGGCTGTTTGACATTTTTTCCTTGCCCCGGAACGGATTCGTTTAACCGGGGTTATTCTTTTTGTTAGTAATATAAGGAGGGATAGAATGTCATTAAATGCCCCGCAGCAAATAACAGTATCCCAGGATGACAGGACGGTTATTGCCTTAAACCGGGCAGCGGAATTGAAAGAGAGAATAAGTGACTATCTGGAAGAAAAAGAAACTATCAAAACCGGCTTTGACCTGGAAAACAACATCCTGGAAAACAAGAAAAGGATCTTGAATATATTCAACGCAACCTGGAAAGATTGGCAAGACTGGCGCTGGCAAATGTCAAACCGTATTCATGATGTCGTAACACTTTCCAAAATATTCTGTATCAACAAAGAAACATCTATAAACATAAAGAGGGTGGGTTTAAAATACCGCTGGTCCATCTCTCCCTATTATGCTTCACTTTTTTATGAAAGGAACGCCGCAGACCCCATTTGGACCCAGGCCGTTCCAAGTGTCGACGAACTGGCGGAAACGGGCCAAAGTGACCCAATGGCTGAGGAATATACCTCCCCTGCCCCGTGTATAACCCGGCGTTACCCGGACAGGCTGATCATCAACGTTACCAACCAGTGCGCCATGTACTGCAGACACTGCCAGCGCAGGCGCAATATCGGAGAAATCGACAGGCACAGATCGAACAGCGCCATCCGGAAAGCGCTTCAATACATCAGGGAAAACAGGGAAATAAGGGACGTTTTGATCACCGGTGGGGATGCCCTCTTGCTGAGTGACAGCTACCTTGACTGGTTACTGACTGAACTGGACAGGATCAAGCATGTGGAGATTAAGCGACTCGGGACAAGAACACCCGTTACGATGCCTCAAAGAATTACCCGTGACCTCTGCTCCATATTAAAGAAACATCCACCGTTATATATTAATACACAATTTAACCATCCCCGCGAGATTACACGTGATGCCGCCCTTGCCTGTGAGATGCTGGTTAACGCCGGTGTGGTTCTGGGCAATCAGGCCGTCCTGTTGAAAGGAATCAACAACACGCCTTCAATTATGAAAAAACTAAACCACGAACTGCTGAAAATCCGGGTTCGTCCCTACTATATTTTTCACGCTAAACAGGTAAAGGGCACCGGTCATTTTATCACAAGTGTCGATGACGGCATAAAAATCATGGAAAAGCTGCGCGGTTACACCTCAGGTCTGGCGGTTCCGTCCTATATTATCAATACCCCCAACGGGTACGGCAAAACTCCGGTCCTGCCCCAGTACATCCTGGACAGGGACGAAGAATACATTTCCCTCAGAACATGGGAGCACCGTGTAATCAAGTACCCGAACGGAGCGCACAGAGATGCCTGAATAAATATTATTTTTAAGATTAATTCAGCATTACCCTATCCCATCAAATGTGAAAATTGAATTTTCATACTGCCGGTACCGCATCAGCGGCACGGATGTCTAAGCTGTTAATTGAAAAATACCAACAGTAAATCTAAAGATATATTCTGCGTACAGCTAGAAGAAAGCGGGTGTGTCCCGCCTTCTTCTAGCCGATAAAACAAGAATTGTTTCAATTAAATCAATCAGGCTCTCCCACCGGCGCATGGGATGCCGCTTGGGTAGACAACGCGAATCTTTAATTGCAAAAGCTTTTCAGGTCACCGGTTCAATTAAGCATGTCGATGAATTGTTGATAGTCGGTGACCGGCGCCTGACAGGCGTAGTTCTGACAGACATAAGCCGTTGCCCTGCCATTTATAGCTCGCTGTTCTCCTAGAAAAGGCGCCAATTTTTCTAAATCTGTCCCGGCGCCATCATCAGGATTGAAAGCAACCACAGTATCCGGCATAAAACGAAGCCGGACAGCCTTGAGCATGCTTTCAGCCAGGGCATCCCCGGACTTGCCTGCAATTACAATCTCTCTGGTGGGTCCCAGGTAAAAATCCAGTCCGGTCATAAAAAATGAATAGGCCTGGGGGTTATCTGCAACCTCGCCGGCAAAGGCCCTCACCTGTCCTTCCGCCTTGTCCGAAAGCGCCCCGTCGCCGGTCAGGCGGGCAAGGCGCAAAAGATTCAGCAGCATAACGGAATTGCCGGAAGGGAGCGCTCCGTCATAGATTTCCTTGGGCCGTATGATCAGCTGCTCGGCGTCTTCCCCGTAAAAGAAAAATCCGCCGTTTTCCCTGTCCCAGAAAAGTTCAAGGGTCTGGTGGGTCAGCTCGAGGGCATCCCTTAAATACCTTGGGGCGAAAGTAGCCTCGTACAGCTCCAGCAGGCCCCAGGTAACAAAGGCGTAATCATCCAGATAGGCGGGCAAAGCCGCCTCCCCGTCCCTGTACCTGGCCAGCAATCTGCCGTCAGCACGCCTCAACTTTTCGAAGATAAAAGCAACCGCACGCTCCGCCGCCTCCGTATAACGGGTTTCTTCCAGCACGGACCCGGCCCTGGCCAGGGCGGTAATCATCAGCCCGTTCCAGGAAGTCAGGATTTTATCGTCCTTATGGGGATGTACCCGCTCTTCTCTGGCTTTAAACAGCCTTTCCCGGAGGGCATCAAGCCGGGCTAAGAATTCTCCGGATTCCCCGCTGGATGCAGGCTCTTCATTTTCAACCCATTTATGAATTAAGTTGGGAATACTCTTGCCCTCAAAATTCCCTCCGGGGGTAATGTCATAATAGCGGCAGAAAACCTCCCCGTCCTCCTCACCGAGGATTTCCCGGACCTCCAGGGGTGTCCAAACATAAAACTTCCCTTCCACACCTTCGGAATCGGCGTCCTCGGCCGAGTAAAAACCTCCCTCCGGCGAGGTCATATCTCTTAAGACATAGCTGAACACTTCTTTTACAACACGGGCATAAAAATCCCTGCCTGTAACCTGGTACGCCTCGAGGTAAGCCAGGGCCAGAAGCGCGTTGTCGTAAAGCATCTTTTCAAAATGGGGCACAAGCCACTTCCGGTCGGTGGAGTAGCGGGAGAAGCCGTATCCGATGTGGTCGTAAAGGCCTCCGTTGTACATAGCTTGCAGCGTCTTTTCCACCATGGCCAGGGCTTCTTTTTCACCGCTTCTCTTCCAGTAGCGCAGGAGGAACATCAGATTGTGGGGAGTTGGAAACTTGGGCGCGGCGCCGAAGCCGCCGTATTCATGGTCAAACCTGTCCCGCAGCTGTTTATAGGTTCTGTTAAGCGTATCCCTGTCCAGAACTGCCCGGGAATCCGAGCCAAAACCTGTTTTTAAAACTTCTAGAACCTCTTCGCCGGCTTCCAGCACCCGATCCCGTTCCTGTTCCCATTTTTGGCTGACCAGTGTTAAAATATCCACCATTCCCGGCATTCCCCATTTACTGTTTTTGGGGAAATAGGTCCCGGCATAAAAAGGTTTTTTCTCCGGGGTCAGTAAAACGGTCAGAGGCCAGCCCCCCTGCCCGGTCATGGCCTGGCAGGCATTCATATAGATATGGTCAAGATCCGGGCGCTCTTCCCTATCAACCTTGACTGAAACAAACTTATCATTAAGAATTGCCGCCACTTCTCCGTCTTCAAAGGATTCCCTTTCCATTACATGGCACCAATGGCAGGTGGAATAGCCTATTGATAAGAATACCGGCTTGTCTTCAGCTTTTGCCTTTTCGAAGGCTTCTTCTCCCCAGGGATACCAATCCACTGGGTTATGTGCGTGCTGTAGTAGATAAGGCGATTTCTCGTTGATCAATCTATTGGGTACAACATTTTTGCAAGTAATTTTATTACCTCCCTCCATTACTATAATAGTCTAGTATACCCTAAAGAATAAAGGATACTACTTTCAATGTCCAGCAGTATTCTTCATTTTAAATGAATGTTATTTCAATTCTATTTCTTCAGTTACTCCTGCATTAAACCATCGTTGCAAAATATTATTGATTCAATGAATGGGTATTCAATCACGGATTTTGTCATCTCCGAAAAACGCTAAAGTTGCTCTTTTTTGTATCGCCATACACTCCTGGCGGAAAAAAGCCATTATTAAGAGCTTATCCAAATAATAATAGAATTATCATTTAGAAAAAATATTTTCTGCTCTCTTTCAAAAAGCCTCTTCACCCCGGGTGTATCCATAATACCTACTCACTCAGAAACCACCGTATTTTATAGCCATTGACTTTTTTTTAAAAGATGATACACTATTTGCAAAACAACTATTAAGAAACTGAAAGGAGTAAATGATGCGCTTCTAGTCCTGCTTGATATTTAATTAAATTTACTTTGTTAGATTTAAACGAGCAGGATTGGTATGCCCGCATGGCATTATGCATCATTTTTGCATTCTCCCAAAATACAGGGAACAGCAAGGACGAGAGTTACTTTTCCACTTCTTGTCTTTCGGATAAGCGGGCAAGCTTCGTCAAGAATGCATAAACCATCCTCTCTCCAGCTTAAGGAGGGTTTTTTTATGCTTTTGCTAGAAGCAGACAAAATAAAAAAACTATATGGAGACAGGATTCTTTTCAGGATAGACAGTTTGAAAATATATCAAGGTGAACGGATTGGTGTAGTGGGCGCCAACGGTTGCGGCAAGACTACACTCTTAAATATACTGGCAGGGATAGACTCTCCTTCTGAAGGTACGGTCCGCCGCTACAGCAGGTACGCTTTTATCCACCAGCTTGAGGATACCGAAACCCATCCGGTGGAACGTGTTATGGAAAAAAGGTTTGGTGTCCCTGATCTCGACCACAAAACCATGAGTGGTGGAGAAAGGACACGTTTAAAAATCGCCCGGGCCCTAAGTGACCAGTGCCCGCTCATTTTTGCGGACGAACCCACCTGCAACCTTGACCTGGCGGGAATTCAATTATTGGAAGAAGAGTTGAAGAACTTCAAAGGAGCGCTGGTATTAGTTTCCCACGACCGCGCCCTGATGGACAGCCTGTGTACCAGAATTATTGAAATTGAAAACGGCCTGGTGACTGGTTATACAGGCAATTTCAGCGAGTACAGGCGCCAGAAGGAAGCCGCTGGAAAAAGGCAGCTTGCTGAATACGAGCATTATCTCAGTGAAAAACGCCGCCTCACCGCTGCCTTGATCGAAAAAAAGCAAAAGGCAGGCTCGATGAAGAAAACACCTTCCCGCATGGGTAATTCAGAAGCCCGCCTGCACAAAGGAAAGACAGGCCAAAAAATGGCCAAGTTGGAAAAGGCGGCTGCAGCTATCAGAACAAGAATAGAGCAATTGGAGGTAAAAGAAAAACCGGCTAAACCGATTAAAGTCAATATGGATATTAAAGACCAACGCCAGCTCTATTGCCGCGTTGCTATCACGGGAAAAAGTGTAAGTAAAGCTTTTGGAAATAAGGTTATACTTAAGGAGATTAGTTTTGAAGTACCCGCAGGAAAAAAGGTGGCCTTAATCGGCAACAACGGCAGCGGTAAAACAACCCTACTCAAGATGATTGAAACGGGGGAAAAAGGAATTGAAACAGCCAGAGGGGCCCGGATCGGTTATTTCCACCAGGATCTCGACACTTTGGACGAAAATAAAACACTTCTTGAAAATGTAATGCAGGACAGCAGCCTCCCCTTGCCCGATGTAAGGCTGATTCTGGCGCGATTGATGTTCAGGCGGGAGGAAGTTCATAAAAAAGTAAAAGTTTTAAGCGGTGGAGAAAGAGTAAAGGTTGCTCTTGCAAAAATTTTTGCCGGCAGTTATAACGTGATCGTGCTGGATGAGCCGACAAACTACCTGGATGTTTATTCCTTAGAGGCGCTGGAAAAGGTCATGAAGGAATACCGGGGCACCATCCTTTTCGTATCCCATGACCGGACATTTATCGAACAAATTGCTGATGAAGTCATCGTTCTGCAGCATGGGAAAGCTGTCCATTACCCCGGGAAATACAGTGAATACCTGCAGCGTCTGGATTCCTTTGAACGGTCGGGACAGGACCAGCGAAGAATGAAGATTTTACAGCTGGAGAACAAATTAAGCGAAATAATAGGGCGGCTATGCACCTCAAAACAAAAAGATACTTCAACCCTGGACACCGAGTATATAACTATTCTGAAAGAATTAAACCTGCTCAGGTCCCTGAATAAATAAGGTTATTTAATATCACCACGATCTTTACTTAATGTTAAATAATAGATATAATCATGTTATCAGATAATTACGTAAAAAAACCTTCCTTATATTTTTCTATATAACTTGATATTAAAACCGGCGATTACCAAAAATTACCGTAGTCGCCGTATGTTTTTATTTCTTTCCAACTCTAATGAAAGGTTGATGAAAATGTCCAGGCAAATATTTATCACAGAAAAAGACAAACAAAGACTTCAAAAATTTATAAATGAAGCTAAAGAGTTTGGGGAAGGTAATCAGGAATCCCTGAAAGAGCTTGAGCAGGAATTAAACCGGGCCCAGGTAGTTCCCTCCTTAAAAATTCCCCATGATATAATTACAATGAATTCGAAAGTGTTATTAAAGGATTTGGACTCCGGGGAGGAAATGATTTACACCCTGGTTTACCCTGCCGATGCTGATCTGATGGAGAATAAGATATCCGTATTGGCTCCTGTGGGAACAGCAATCCTGGGTTTTCGCAAAGGGGATATAGTCGACTGGAAAGTTCCGGGCGGTCTGGTTAGATTAAAAGTAGAAAAAATTCTATATCAGCCGGAAGCAGCCGGTGATTATGACCTGTAGGAGCCTCAACAAAAAAGCAGCTTTTAAGTATTCCACCAGGATACCAGGGAAGCAACCATGATGATGTTCTGCAGGAGACTAAAAAACTTCTTATTAATAACTATTATAATGTTAAATAACTAATAAAATAATCTCCAAGCATAAAGATTGGGTATTTCACAGGACATTACATTGAAATACCCTATTATATTATTATATATCTGTTACTATCTCTTAAATATATTATTTGGGAGATTAAGATGAAAGAATATTGCATCTCAACACACGCATTTGAGATTATCCTGGAAAGCCTGGTTAAACTGGAAGAAGAACGTGATTTAATTCTCGAATATTACTTCGATCCCAACGATAGGTCCAGGATAAGCCAGCTAATTGAAAAATACATTAAGACAATCGATCATTTTTTAGGAATTGTTGCAAAGGAAGATACATGGGACAATAAACTGCCGCTGGTGACCCTTGATTGTGAAGTAGAAGTAGAAGACGTGTTAACTCAAACCCGTCAAAAGCTCAGGCTGGTAAGTACAACAGATGAAATCAAACATGGTGATGTCTCAATCTTTTCAGCGCCGGGTAATGCTTTACTCCTAAAAAAAACCGGCAGTATTGTGGAACTGGAGCTGCCTGCCGGTAAAAAAAAATACAGAATTACCGGGATCAATGCCGTTATTTAAGTTATGGGAAATTTGCGCTGCAGTCCTTTTCACTTATCATATTTAATAACGCACCTGTTAATACTGAAAAAATAATGCCCGTTACAAGTTTAATCGGCCATTCTCTTTAAAGAATCCAGGTCCTTAATTTTGATTGATGCCCTGTGATAATCAATTATGCCTTCTTCCATTAACCTGCTCATCTCGCGTGAAAGGGACGGGCGGGAAACATTCAGGAAGTCTGCAAGTTCGTTCCGCTTTAATGGTATTATGAATGTAGCTCTGCCTGCCCTTTTATACTGTTCAAGCAGGTAACTACTGATCTTCCCCCGCATGCTCTTTATGGACAGGTATTCTACTTTCCTGTGCAGGGCAAGCGCCTTGTCGGAAATAATTTTAAGCATGTTTAAGATCATCATCCTATGGCTTGCACATGCGTTTTCACAGCTATTGACGATCTTTTCGGCCGGCAGAAACATTACATCGCAGCTACTCCGGGCCATAACCGTAGCCGGCCAGACGTCACTTCCTGAGAAAGCAGCCATTTCCCCGAACATCTCTCCGGGACCGTCAACCGCTATGATCGTCCTGTTACCTGCGATATTTTCACTGCTCACCACAACATCACCGGAAAGAACAACTCCCAGACCGGTCATTCTCCCGCCCACAACCGCCACACATTCATTCCTTGCGTAACTACCCACCTTAGGTTTTAGGCAGGACAGTACACATTTCAACTGGTCCGGTTGCATGCCTTTGAACAACGGGCATTTTGCAAGGACTCCCATCCATTTTTCATACATTTTTTGTTCACCGCCGTCGTAAGTAACCGTGGCTACCGTTTTCCCATGCTTATTATAGTATAATATCCCTGTAAATACTACAAAAATCAGGAAAGGAGCTGTAGGATGATCAGAAAAATTGTCAAAATAGACGAAGATAAATGTAATGGCTGCGGTCTTTGTGTTGAAGCCTGCCACGAGGGCGCCCTGCAAATGGTGGATGGAAAGGCCAGGCTTATCTCAGAAAGCTACTGCGACGGACTGGGAGACTGCCTCCCGGAGTGTCCTGCCGGAGCAATCACCATTGAAGAACGGGAAGCGGAAGCTTTTGATGAAGCTGCGGTGAAGGCGCATATGGCAGCAAAGAGCAAGCCCGAACCTGAAATCCTGCCCTGTGGCTGCCCCGGTACCCACGCCAGGGTTTTCGAGAGGAAGGCTGAGGCAGGGACAAGCCCTGTTGCCAGGCAGGCCCGGGCAACGGCAGGGTCACAGCTTCGCCAGTGGCCCTGCCAGATCAAGCTGGTACCGGTTAACGCTCCCTACTTTGATCAAGCCCACTTGCTTGTGGCTGCAGACTGCACCGCCTATGCCTACGCCAGCATCCATGATGATTTCATGCGCAATAAAGTCACTCTCATCGGCTGCCCCAAGCTGGACAACGTCCAGTACGCCGATAAACTCACCGAGATTATAAAAGCCCATGATCTAAAAAGCATTACTGTTCTGCGTATGGAGGTACCCTGTTGCAGCGGTATAGCCCAGGCGGTTAAACAAGCCCTGATCAACAGCGGTAAAATGATCCCCTGGCGGATCGTTACCATCTCCACTGATGGAAACATACTGGAAGATTAGGGGGCATTGCTCACTATGAGCCGCCTAATTAATATAAGAATAAAAAGGAGGTAATTCAATGAGTGGCATGTTTTGTTTCCAGTGCGAGCAAACAGCAGGCGGTAAAGGCTGCACAAAATCAGGTGTATGCGGTAAAAAGCCGGATGTTGCCCTCAAACATGACGGACTGACCTGCGCCCTGGTTGGACTAGCCCGGGCTGCAGAGGGCAAACAACCAGGCCGGAATGCCGACGAACTGATGATGCAGGGGCTTTTTGCCACAGTCACAAATGTAAACTTCGACGGAGACCGCATTGAGGAATTGAAAAAGCTTATTCAGGAAGAAAAAGAAAAACTGGGCGGCGCTGAAGATTTCGATCCCGCCACCCTCTTCCATGGAGACACCGATACCGTATCCTTGCGTTCGACTCTCCTGTTCGGCTTGCGCGGTATGGCCGCATATGCCTGGCATGCTTATGTGCTCGGCAAAACAAACGATGAAGTCACCTCCTGGTTCTACAAAGGCATGCGCGCTATTGGAGAAGAACACTCCACCGAAGAATGGCTGAATCTGTTGATGGAGTTCGGGCAGACTAACCTCAAGTGCATGTCCCTGCTGGACGAGGCCAACACCTCTACCTTTGGTCATCCCGTACCGGTAAAAGTGCCCAAAACCATTGCCAAAGGACCATTTATTGTGGTAACAGGCCACGACTTAGAGGATTTAAAGCAGCTCCTTGAGCAAACCCAGGACAAGGGCATTAATATCTACACCCATGGTGAAATGTTGCCTGCCCACGGCTACCCTGAACTCAAAAAATATGGGCATCTGAAAGGAAACTTCGGCACAGCCTGGCAGAACCAACAGAAAGAGTTTGACGGCATTCCGGCCCCGGTGCTCTTCACAACGAACTGCCTGATGCCGCCCAGGGACTCCTATGCCGATAGAATATTCACCACTGCCGTGGTTGGTTATCCGGGTATTCAGCATATCAAGGAAGAAAACGGCAGGAAGGATTTTACCCCGGTTATCAATAAAGCCCTTGAATTAGGAGGCTGGAAGGAAGATAAAGTACTCACCGGGATTAACGGCGGTTCCGAGCTCATGACCGGATTTGCCCACAATGCCGTTCTCGGTGTTGCCGACAAAGTGATTGATGCGGTTAAGGCAGGCGCCATTAGACATATCATCCTGGTTGGCGGCTGTGACGGTGCCAGACCCGGCAGGAATTATTATACCGATTTGGTGCAAAAGGCTCCTGGAGACACCGTTATTCTGACCCTGGGCTGCGGTAAGTACCGTTTTAATGATCTCAACATCGGGGAAATTGGTGGACTACCGAGAATTTTGGACATGGGTCAGTGCAACGACGCCTATTCCGCAATCCAGGTTGCCCTTGCCCTTGCCGGTGCCTTCAAGTGTGAGGTTAATGAACTCCCGCTGACATTGGTGCTCTCCTGGTACGAACAGAAAGCCGTCTGCGTTCTGCTGACACTCCTGTCACTGGGCTTGAAAAACATCTACCTTGGTCCCACACTGCCGGCATTCATTTCTCCCAATGTCCTGAACATCCTGGTAGAGAAATTCGACATCAAACCAACCGGCAAACCGGAAACAGACCTGGAAGCTATTCTCGGATCATAATCAGTTAACGAGATTCTGGCTTTTATAAAGAAAAGAAAAGTATCATATGTGGGTAGTTCCCGAAAAAGCCGCCCGGTAAGCAGGGCGGCTTTTCGTCATGGTCAAGATGAACAGGTGGCAGAATTCTGGAAGGGGCTTTGTTAATACGGCTGTTGACTAACGTACCGTCCAGTTATGGCCGTTGTTGTTGTCCCAGTTATTAGCCGAATCCTTAAAGCAGAATTTTAATACATGATTTTTCATTCTAATTGTTTTTTCAAAACCCCGGGCTGAGTTTTCCATCCTTGTAGTATCAATATCATACCAGTGATTTGTATCACCAAATCCGTAATGCAGATAAACCTGATCGGCGCCCGAATTTTTGAGCAGGCCGTTGTAAATAACGGTTACCTCATTGCCGTAAGCGCTCTTTACTTCAACACCCTTCTGAGTATCCTTCCAGCTGGTTACCAATTTCTTCACTCCCTCTCATATTATTTGTAAAACAAAATGAAAGCCTGGATTTAGCTTGACCAATGATGAAATTTTTATTCTTAGCCGGTATTAACACTTAAGTTATTAATCATAAAAAAAAAGCCTCTAAAAAGAGGCTTTTATGACTCCATTTGTTTTGCTAGAAAACCTGCGGCAGTCTCCGCCAGCTTAGTTTCCAGATTGCCCAGTTGAACTCCGGGATCCTTTGCTGCGATAATTACTGCGCCAACTGTATCTCCTTCTGTGATAATCGGCGCGATTACCGCTGAACTATAACTAATATCTTCATCAACGGTCAAGTAGCAGGGCTCATTAAACAATGTCATTTTTCTTTCAGCCATTACCTTCTCGACATCGGGTCCAATTTGCTTGTTCATCAACTGCTTTTTGGGAGCTCCGGCAACTGCAATAATTGTGTCCTTGTCTGCAATACATGAGATGTGACCGAGGGCCTCATTGAGTGAATCTGCATATTCTGTCGCAAATTCACCAAGTTCACCGATAGGTGAATACTTTTTTAAAATGACTTCCCCTTCCCTGTCCGTAAATATCTCAAGGGGATCTCCTTCCCGGATCCGCATTGTTCGCCGGATCTCCTTAGGTATCACCACTCTTCCCAGATCGTCGATTCGACGAACTATTCCTGTTGCCTTCATTGTATCTGTCACCCCCTTTCAATGTATTATACGCAGACTCATGGTAATTTAATCAGGTTAGGAAAAGAATCTTTCCTCTAGAACCGAATTGCCGAACAAGAGAATTTTCCCTATTTTCCTCGCAAAATATCTTGAAAGCTTATTATTTGAAGGCTTGGAATAAATGGAACTTTTTCTTAGCCCAGACCCAAAAGGGATGTAAGTATAATTTTTATTCTCAAACAATGTTGTCCGGTTAGCCGGGCAGGGGAACTGGCCTCTTTCGGAATTTTTTGCCCATACCGATGCCGGCACAACCAGGCGAAATCAAGGAATAAAAAAGCTGTCATTCTTTCCCATCCACACCTGAAAAATTTAATCCGGTTCTGCTATTAGTTTTCACGAAAACGAAATTTATATTAGCAGTAATTTCACGAATTTACTGGATTACTTTAACAGTCTCTAAAACCCGTGAACGCCTTTAATTCTAAATCACTAACCTGACCAGGCTTAGGGAAAGTAAAAAGGCAGCCGTTACAGCTACCTTTTTACCTGGCGCGTTTAAATTATATTTAAAAGAGATTCTTTTATTCTATAATTTAACCACATTTGAGGCCTGTGGGCCGCGGTTGCCCTGAACGATGTCAAACTCAACGCTCTGGCCTTCGTCAAGGGTTTTAAAGCCATCACTCAGGATGGAAGAGAAGTGGACGAAAACGTCTTTTCCTTCCTCTGTTTCAATAAAACCGAAACCTTTGTCCGCATTGAACCATTTTACCTTACCGATCATACTCCTAAATATACCTCCTAAAATGCCTCATGTAGAGGCGAATAATACAAGTATACACCATACTTGTAAATATGCAAGATATTTTAACAAAATTCTGCAGCAAATATCCCGCATTACTTTTGTAGTATAACCGGTTCACACCTCTGTTATCCCCGGAATGGAGAAAGACAGGTTTTTTTCTTCATTATTAAACTTGCTGTAGAATCAAAATCGCAATTATCATACCCCTATGGTGTCCAGCCGGGCATTTACATCTTCCCAATTCACCAAATTCCACCAATTCTCCACATAAGCAGCACGCCTGTTCTGATATTTAAGATAGTAGGCATGTTCCCAGACGTCTACAGTCAGCAGGGGAACTACCCCCCACTGGGTCAGGTTCTGATGTTTTTCAGCAGTTAAAATCTCCAGCTTCTGAAAGCCGGGATTGTAGCAAAGCACTGCCCAGCCGGATCCTTCCACGGCCACGGCAGCAGCCGAAAACTGCTTTTTAAAGCTTTCAAAGCTTCCGAAACACCTGTCAATTTCCTTCGCCACTTTACCCACAGGGGGACCTCCTCCATCAGGGCTCATATTTTGCCAGAAAAGCGTATGCAGAATATGGCCCGAACCATGGAAAGCCAGCTCCCTCTCCCAGTGCTTGATCAGTGCAAAATCTCCCTTTTCCCGGGCTTCTGCCAGCTTTGCCTCGGCATTATTCAGCCCGTCCACGTAAGCCTTGTGGTGTACGTCATGGTGCAGCCTTACAGTCTGCTCGTCGTAATAGGGCTCCAGAGCTCCATAGGCGTAGGGGAGTTCCGGTAGTTGGTGCAATGCCATTTTCTCCGCCTCCTTAATTTTATTATCGTAATAACTTGGGTACCGGGTACCCAAGTTATTGAATCTTCAGTAACTTTGGTACCGGGTACCCAGTTTGTTATTCTGTTCCCGGTTTGAGGCTTGTAGCGATGGGTGTTACTTAACAACAGGCTGGATTTTTTTAAATACTTCTCTGGCAGCCTTTAACCTCTTGCTGACAATTTCCCACTGGATCCGCTTCAGAAAACTTTCAATATAAGCAGTCCTGGTCTGAAAAATTGAACAGTAGGCGTGTTCGTAAACGTCCAGGACAAGCAGGGGTATTACGGACCAGACTCCCTCGGTGTGGTCATCCGCAAAAAAATTTATGATCGCCCCGTCCGTCAAGTCAAAACCCAGGATCACCCAACCCCTGGAACACGCAGCAAGCGCTGTAAACTGTTTTTCCCACTCCTGCAAAGAGCCGAAATAACCTTCGATGACGTTTACCAGTTCTGGAGAAGGTTTTGAACCAGGTTCTCCGATGTTTTCAAAATACAAGTTGTGCAGCCTTACTGAATTGAGTGCATAGGCGTACTCCTTCTTTAAGGAACGCAAAGGGCAGTAGGTCGGGTCCACACAGGCCGTATCAACCCTGATCAGCCTTGCCTCAATTTCTTTTATTTTATTTTTTTGAACAGCAGGATAAAGTTTATGGTGTTCTTCAAGATGCTTCCAGACTATTCCCGGATCAATATTCATTGGTCCACTCATTGCCTCACCCCATGTATCCCCCTGTACGTTGATTATATTTCAGACAGTTTAAGACCAGATTACAAAACCATTAATAATTTATTAAGGCTAATAATTTATTAAAGCGGAGGGTTTATCCCTCCGCTCCATTTAAGCATATTATGATCATTTTATTAAATTTGAATCGTACTCAAACTTATATCCTATTCCCCAGACCGTCTTGATATAAGAGGGACTGGAGGGGTTTTTCTCCAATTTTTCCCTTATTCTCCTGATATGCACAGTTACTGTATTGTCATCTCCATAAAAGGAGCTGTCCCAAACCTTTTCCAACAGGTGTGCCTTTGAGAAAACCTTATTGGGGTTGGAAGCCATCAGCCAGAGCACTTCAAATTCCTTGGGAGTCAGCTCAATCTTCTGGTTCTTGCAGGTTATCAAGCGCTTGTTGTAATCAAGGGTCAGATCTCCAAATTTCAGCACGGTTTTGACCCGCTCCCCCGGTTCGCGCACCCTCCTCAGGATCGCCTTGACCCGCAGGGCCAGTTCTGTAGGGCTGAATGGTTTGGTCTGATAATCATCCACTCCCATGCGGAATCCTACCACCCTGTCCACTTCGTCACTCCTTGCGGAGAGGATAATGACGGGTATATCATGCAGTGCCTTCAGCTTCTGAAATGTTTCAAAACCGTCCATGCCCGGCATCATAATGTCCAGGATTACCAGGTCCGGCAAGTATTTTCCCGCTTTTTCCAGGGCCTCCTCCCCACTGGTAGCGGTAATGACCTCAAAAGCCTCTTTGCGCAGCGTGTGCAGGAGAATTTTAAGTATTTTAGGATCGTCGTCAACAGCTAAAATCTTATTCAACATTATTGGACAACTCCCCCCCATCTTTTTCCCCCACCGGAAGGGTAAAAGTAAATGTAGTCCCCTGATCTAAATTGCTGGATACCTTGATTGTGCCGCCGTTTAATTCCACCAGTTTCTTCACAAGGGTGAGGCCTATTCCCGTTCCTCCGTATTTTCTTGCTGCTGAACCGTCTACCTGATAAAAGGGTTCAAAAATTCTCTGCTGTTCTCCCGGGGCAATACCGATACCTGTATCCTTAACCGAGATAGCTACATAACGGCCTGATTCGTCAAGACAGGTGTCCACCACCACGTTACCATCCGGAGGCGTAAATTTCAAGGCATTAGAAAGTAAATTCGTCAGAATTTGCCCAGCCTTATCCCTGTCTGCCAAAACCTGCAAGCTTTCGTTAGGGAACGGGGCAACCTCCAGAACAACCCCCTTGTTGTTAAATAAGGGCCGGACCCGCCGTACAACGGTTTCAATCAACTCATTTACTTGAAAAATTTCTGTATACAGCACTACCTTTCCTGCAGCGATTTTTGACAAATCCAAAAAACCGTTGATTCTATCCAAAAGTTCCCTGCCGCTGTCGTTTATCTCATTTAAATAGTCCTTTTGCAAATTGTTTAATTTTCCTGTGCTTTCTTCCCTTAACAACTCGGTGAAAGCAATGACTGCAGCAAGGGGTGTCCGTAATTCATGGTTAGCATTGGCCAAAAACTCGTCTTTCAGGCGGTCCTTTTCCTGCAACTGGAGATTGGTTTCCGCCAGCATCTCCCTCTGTTTTTCCAGGGTCCTGTTTGTTTCATACAACATGCCGACGGCATCATCAAGCATGACCTTCAAGATAAAAGCATAGGAAATGATTTTTAAAATGTGTCCAAGTAGATTATAAGTATCGTAGGCATTGCTGTAGAGGGTAAAAGCAAGCTCGCTGAAAATTCCGGTGATCAGGGCCATGCAGAAATAGTATCCCTGTTTGTTCATCTGGCTTTTTCGCCAAATTTTCAGCACCGGCAGAGCCAGCATGATAATGATCAGGTATTCCAGGGCGATTTTCAACAAGGTCTGTTTTCCCGCCCCGGGATCATACATAGGGGGAAGGTACGGTAAGAAGTATGCAACGGCAGCGACCAGCAGCAGGTTGCCCATGATCCAAAAAAATAAAACTCTGTTAACCTTTATTCTTCTAACCCTGTCACCGGAAAAAACCGCTGTCAGGAAGCCGGCGCCCATGAACAGATTGGAGATTATCCAGTATGTGGAGGCCTTGTTTACGGTATTAGGTGTTAAAAAGTCCGGCATACCCTTATAGGATACAGCATGGACAAACTGGATCATGGCTACTGTACAGAAGGTCAGGCACAAAACAATTGCCCGGATTTCGAATTTATATTTATAGTCATACCAGCTCATCAAAGAAGCGCATGTTGCCGTAATGATTAGAGCAAACTCCATAGCCAGGTGAACGCCGGGGTAAACTCGCCCCGGAATTACAATATAACATTTACCCGCAAAATAATATAATAACAGGATAACGAAAAACCAGAATACCAACCTTGGCAAAAAATGTTCTCCGGTCGCTAAACGCCTTTTCAACAATTTATCGCTCAGCATCTCCCTCAACCCTCCCGGTCGCGCCGGCAGATCTATAAAGGCCATGCCTTCAACGGCACCTTCATTTAACAGTTCCAGGATTTACACCACCCTTTGCCCAGGCGCCGGTTCAAAATTTATCGCTGCTCCTTTGGATCAGGCCGGGGTGGTCATGATTTGGAGAGTTAACCAGTGAAGAGACAGGATAGATTTCCATTTTCCCCCGGTAAGTTCCCAGGAGTCCTTTTAAGGAGCCGGTTTCAGCGGGAGCCAACCAGGTTTCATAGTCCTGTTCCCTGTCCAGGATAACCGGCATTCGCTCATGGATTTCTTTGAGGTATTCGTTGGCAGGTGCAGTAATCAAGCTGCAGGAGTATACAATGAGGCCCTCCGGGGATATCCAGCGGTCCCAGATGCCGGCAAAAGCAAAAAGCACACCACCGGGCAGGGTGATTCTGAAGGGCAGCCTGGTCTTATGCTTTTTTAACCATTCGTAAAAACCATCCGCAGGGATCAGGCAGCGGCGGTGCTGAAATGGTCCTTTATAGGCGGGCTTTGTGTCGATTGTCTCATACCGGGCGTTGATCATTTTGTAGCCAATTTTTGATTCCCTGGCCCAGCCGGGGATCAACCCCCATTTCATCAGCCTGAGCTTCCGGCTGCCGTCTTCCTTGATGATTACGTGGATATTCTGGCCTGGAGCGATGTTGTAACGGGGGATATAATCAAAAATATTTTCCTTCAGCTGAAAAACATTTTTCAGTGTCTTAATGTCCGTGGTCAGGGTGAATCGCCCGCACAAGACCGGACACCTCCATCGAATAGGAACCAAAATTTCTGATATAAAAAGGGGCTTAAAGGGTTAAGTGGGAACCGTTTTTCCTGAGCCAGGCCCGTTGAATCTGATAATCCGGACAAACGCCCGCCACCAACCGCCAGAATTTTTTGGAGTGATTAAGTTCAATCAGATGCATCAATTCGTGGATGATAATATAGTCCAGAACGACCGGCGGCGCCATGACCAGCCTCCAGTTGAAATTTAAATTCCTTTTTTGAGAGCAACTGCCCCAGCGAGTTTTTTGGTTCCTGATAAAAATACGGTTATAGGACAATTTTAACGCTTTACTTATTATTTCCACCCGCCGGGTGATAATCTGCCGGGCCGCTGAGCGTAACCACTGCTCAAGGACGGCTCCGGCCTCATTTTCAGACCCGGCAGGCACAGTAACCACCAGTTTATCCCCGCTCAAAAAAACAGAACGATTGTTGCCCTGTTCTACTTTCGTCACAACTTCATAGGCACACCCACGGTAGTATACCCTTTTGCCGCCATCCTGCCCGGGCAAGGCTATTTTTTTTAACTGCTGATAGCGGTTTATTTTATCCAGAATCCAGTCCTGCTTATGCTGCAGGACTCCCTCCAGCAGACCCAGGTCATAACCGCCGGGGACAACAACCTCAAGCTCAGCTGAATCACAGTGCACTTTAAGGCATAAATGTTTTGCCCGGCGGCTCCTCCGTACCGTATAATGAACGGTCCTGCCCTGGAGTTTAACAGAATTGCTGAAGCAGTAACCATTACCGTCCTGTTTCTTTGAAGCCGGTTTTAGCACTATTAAACCCCTTATCCCCACCCCGGATCCACGGATCCGGGAGTAGCCAATAAATCGTTATTCAGGCTGCTGCCCGCAGCAGGAACCGGGCCTGCAATCCTTCGCTCCGGCAGTACTGCCGCAGCACCTGAGCTCGTCATTGGCGGGCTTTCCTACCGAACTCGGCAGAAAGGGGGCGGAAATCAATTTTTTCAGATCATCACTCCCGCAACCGGTACACTTGACGTTGTTCTCTTGTCCCGGCAACTCCAAAGTCTCAAATGTTTTTCCACAATTGCTGCACTTGTACTCAAAAATAGGCATTTCAATAATCCTCCTTATAGATAATTATCAAAAAACCCAGATCAATTTCGACGCGGGCCTAAAAAATCCTCCTTTAATCAGTAACTGCAATTCTCTTCAGCTCAAAAATTACCGGACGATCCGGATCAGGACAGGCCCAGGTGGAAACTTCACTGTCCGCAGCCCAGGGAAAATGGCCTCCGTAGAGCAGCGCCGCCACTGCCGAACGCAAAGAATCGTAAGCAAACTGACACAGTCCTCCGGGTGTGAACTGCCCAAACTCAAAACTATCCCCTACTTTATGGCCGTAAGAACATTTTCCTTCTCCCCGGATTTCTATAATTGTAGCAATCACCTTGTATTTATACATCTTCATGCACCTCCCTAAAAATGACGGATTGCCTGAGGTTCGCGGGAAGTCAGGCTTCTTTTTATAACAATTATAACAACGGGTGAATGAACCTGCCACGGTTGAACATAATAATGTTATGAGTAAGCATAAATGCCATGTGGACAGAAAAAGAAACGAATACGGAAACGCTGTAACGAAAATGCGCGTAAAACTGATGGAACGTTTGAACAAATCAGCTCCCCTGATTGAATATAACCTGGAAAGCTTTTCAGGCAAATTTGAAGTCTACGACCCGAATAAAAGAAAGGGGAAAAAAAACGGGGTAAACCTTTAACCAGGAGCAAGAACATTAATAATAAAATAATAACATGTTTTTTAAGCTATTATCTATTCAATGTATACTCTTAAATTTATGCTTATCCTGTTGATCCAGGCCTCAAAAGGCACCTGGCGCCGGAAGGCCTGTTTAATTTTTGGCACCGGCATCAACATCCCCGGTTTTCCCAGCCTCCGGCAAGGCCGTAAACATACCTGCCACACCCAGTCCCGCTGCAAAGAACATGACTCCACGGTAGCCCCAGTACTGGGCAATCAGACCGCCCAGGAGGGGACCAATAGCATTGCAAAGATTCAGTGTAGCCTGGAAAATACCCCCTGCCGTACCCCTTTCCTCCCCGCTTTGCAGGACGATCACCAGGGCGCCCACGTAGAGGCAGGACCAGGCTACCCCCAGTAAAGCATTCACAGCAATAAGGGACAATTTACCAGCCGCAAAGGCATAGGCCAGGAAGACAAGAATGGACAGCAATTGCCCGCAAGCAAAGACTTTGGATGCTGAAAACTGCTGCAAACAGCGCATTACAATAAACTGTACAATAAAATTAATCCCCCACAAAAGCCCGATCCAGAACTGATTCAGGCCCAGACCGGCCAGGTACAGGGGCAGGATGATCCAGACCGCGGTAGCCCCCAGGTGACGCAGGAAGACTGCTAGATAGATCCGGTAATTCCTGATTAACACCGGCCATAGCCGGGGAGGCAGGGAAGAACGGTAAGACGGCACATCTTTAAAAAACAGAGAGATTAGAAAGGCTGCCAGACAAACCAGGAAACTCAACCAGAATAAAAGGTGGATATCCCCTACCAGGGCCGCCCCCAGGGCGCCGAAAATCCAGCCCAGGGAACCGTAAGAGCTATACTTGCCCATGTCGGCGCCGGCCTCAAAGGCGTAAGCGATGAATGCCGCAGAGGCAATTCCCAGGGAGAATCCAACCACCCCGCGCACCACAGCCAGCACCAGGATACTGCCGGCCAGGAGTTGGGCCGCAAAGGCAGCACTGCTGAGCAAAAGCCCCCAGCGTACAAAGAGGAGCCGTCCCAGTTTATCTGATTTCCAGCCGGATATAAGGGATGATACCAGGTAAGAGCCCCCATAAAGGGCGCCTATCATGCCTATTTGAAAATCAGAAGCCCCCAACTGGGCGCCCAGAAGGGGGATGAAAATGATGGAACCCTGGACGGCAAAACCAAAAAGAAAGTTTACCAAACCAATCAGCCACCAGCGGGAAAACTCCCTCTCTGCCGTTTTTTTCATCGTGTTACCTCTTACTGCTTACATATTAAGGTTACATGGGTAACAAGGGGACAGTTCTCTGGCTAACTTGTACTAAGATGAAACTGGTTTTCTTACAACAAAAACAGTAAAAATAAAACTAACCGCCCCAGGCCAGCAATATCTCCACAAAAGGGTAAAGGTACCGAAATCCCAAAAACACTACGAGAAAGCCCAGCGTGCCCTGGATAATTTTTTCAGGTAAATACTTCTGAAGTCTGGCGCCGACATATGTTCCCAAAAATCCCCCGGCGCCGAACAACAAACCCAGGGTCCAGTCGGGCGCCACCGCAACCTGTGCCCCGGCCGGTAAAACCGCAATGATGCTGTAAAAACACACACCTGCGACAGAAGTCATGAAAGTGCCTGCCAGGGCAGCCCCGGCTACCGTGTAAACAGGAAGACCCAGGTAGGTAACTAAGAAAGGGGCAATTATTGCGCCCCCACCGATACCGTAAACGCCTCCCATAATTCCCACTGCCACAGAGATTAAAACAACAGTGAAAGTGCTGATGGAATAATCCTCACCCCAGAACTCAAATTCGATCCTGCGCAAAGTGAGTCTTTTCCTTTTAACAACGGCATCGGCCGGCAGCCCTGCAGATAAAACGTACCTGGCTGCCCCATTTCCTCTGGATGCATTCGCCGTCTCTCTAAATTTTTCTTCAATTGCGTTTTCCTTGCGGTTCGGCGTAAAGGTATCGTAGAGCAGCCGAAAACCAAGATACGAGAGGACCAGGCCAGCAAAAACCTTAAAAGACCCGGGGTCGTGCAGGTAATTGACCCTGATCCAGGCGCCCGCAAATATACCGGGAAGAGTGCCAGCAATGGTAACCCAGGCCAGGGTCCAGGCCATCCGGCCTTCCCGGATATAACGGTATAACCCGCCGGGTATGGCTACAATATTGTAAATCAGATTTGTAGGGCTGACGGAAGGGCTAATAAACCCAAGTACGCTCATCTGGAAGGGCAGCAAGAGAACCCCGCCGGAGATCCCAGAAGAAGTAGTACATGACGCTATCAGAAACGCAACCAGCGGCGGCAGCCACGGTTCGACCTCAACACCTGAAACTGGTAAATACAAGAACATCCTCCCCTGACCAGGGTAATAAGCAATAGAGAAACAAATTCCGGGAGCTCTACATTTATCGACAGATCCCGTCTACTAGAATATCACTATTACCACACAATATAAACCTTTTTTATGTTTAGATTTCCTTTACCTAGTTTTCGCCTGAAATCTGTAGAAAAAAGGGGGAAATATGATCCAAATAAATTGTTTTTATGATACATTGAATTTGACTGGAAAGGAGAGAGAATATTGAGTGCAGATTTAGAAAAAAACCCTCACGGCTCTAACCTTGACTCAATACCGGCAAGCACAGGTTCATCCCTGCTGGAACAAAGGGTAAAAAAAGAATTAAGGGCTGTCCGCATAGCCAGGGGAGAAAGACAACAAAAAGAACGTGAGGAAACGGAGAGCTTAAAGGAACTGGCGAAATACGAAAGTGAACTGGCAAAGAAATACATCGAGGAGTGTAAAAACATACTCCGGAACAATCTCGCCGCCGGAAAATTTGATTGGATTTCCTGTTACAAAGATGAGCCTTATCCTCCTTTTGTCTTTAAAGAACCCCTTCCCAGATATGAGCTGATTGCCAGGGAAATGGGAATTAACCGGAAGGATCCAATCAAGGAATTTTTCCTGCCCTCGTTAAGGAAAAGGCGCCTGAAAATGGAAGAGGATGCCAGGCGATTATTTAATTTGAAACTGGAAGAATACCACCAGAGGGAGAAATCTGCCAGGGCTGCTTACGAGCTAAAGCGCAAGTCCTTTCTTGAAGAGCAGTCCCAATACAACCATTCCATAGATCAGCTGTGTTTAGATCTTGCAAAGGGGCAACCAGGCGCTGTAGAGAGCTTTGTCCGGACATTTCTGTCTATAATGAAATACCCCGACGCCTTTGAAGTGGAATTTGATGCCCGTTATGAGCAAGAGGACAGGCTTCTTGTAGTGGAGGGCGTTTTCTGCGCACCCCATGAAATCCCCCGGACAATCTTCTACCAGTATGATGAAGAAGAACACGACATAACCCCTGTGGAAATGAAGGAACAGGAATTTGCAGATTTCTACCAGGAAATACTTCTCCAGCTGAGCCTGAGCGCAATTCATTTGATCTTTTTTACATGCCCGGACAGGCTGGTAGAGCAGGCAGTGTTCAACGGACGGGTCAGGGCAATAAACCACGAAGTTGATCCCGGAGAGCCTCAGCCCTGTATTATGACCTGCAGGGTTAACCGTGACCTTTACCGTTCCGTTGAACTCTCCAGCGTCTCCCCCCGGGCTGCCTTTCTTCGTTTTAACGGGATTATGTCCACTCCTCTAACTGCCCTTAAACCCGTCGTACCGATCCAAAAAATGCGCCAAAAACCCTCTCCTTACCCCGGGCCGGAACCTGTTCCGGAGCCGCAAACCTCTACTCCCGGTCCTGCGCCCTACCGGCCGGGGGAACTTGAAAATATGGCTAAAGAACTTGTCTCGGATATCCTTGAAGAAATTGAAAACAACTGGGAAAAGACAGGAGAACATGGAGGAATCACTCATTAAATAAACTCCACCCTTGGGGCCTGACCATTTGTGGATAATAAGTTAAATCTTACATAATTGACCTGAATGTGGTATAATAAGAACAGAGATCCTGGAAAGCGGGGGTGTTTAGATGGACTCGTTGCTGAAAAAGCTCAACAGCTTTTATGAAAAGCTCGATCTGTACCTGCAATCATCCAAGAAAGACTGCGGAGTATGCGGTGAGTGTTGTAAGGTTACTTCAGTATTGAGGGTGTACCCGCTGGAAATGGAGAATATTGGCAGACGCATTAATAATCGTGTTAAAATGAAACGGTTCCGGGATTTTACGGGTAATGACCTGATCGATATCTGGGGAGGTACATCCGGCCACTGTCCCTTTCAGGAAGGGGACTTATGCGGCATTTATACCTTCCGGCCCTACCAGTGCCGTGTCTACGGGCATTATGACTATAAAGGAAGAAGCCTGCCGGTCCGTTGCGTTTACAGGGGACATGCCGTCCGCTACGACAGCCGGGAGGAACTGCCTCTGTATGCCGAATTCAGCACCCTGACAGAGGGATATGACATAATCATCAGGGAAGTTGCCGGATTAAACACGAACCCCCCGTCCAGTTAACCGGAGGGGGGTTGTTTTTTAATTTTCTCCCCTAACCTACATTTTTAAATGCTTTTGCTGGCGCACCACAAATGGGACACTTGTCCGGAGCGCTGTTTTCCTGGATATATCCGCACCCTGTGCATAAGAAATATTCAATGTCTTCCTTCTTTTCCAGAGCCGCAAGGGCTTTCCGGTAAAGCTCGGCGTGTACCTTCTCGGCTTCATTGGCCAGGTGAAAAGCTCTCTTGGCCTGGCTGGAGGCCCCTTCCTCTTCGGCATCTTTGATAAAACCAGGGTACATTTCGGTAAACTCATAGGTTTCCCCGTCAATGGCCGCCTGCAGGTTTTCCGCCGTTGTCTTGATCCCCCCCATAGCCTTTAATTCAGAATAAGCATGGATGGCTTCGGCCTCGGAGGCAGCCCGGAACAGTTTGGCCACAGACGGATATCCTTCTTCGTCGGCCTTTCTGGCAAAAGCAAGGTACTTGCGGTTGGCCTGTGATTCACCGGCAAAAGCTTCTTTTAAATTCTGATCTGTTTTCATGGAAATCCCTCCTCTTTTCTGATAATAAATATTATATACCAAATTCAGACAAGGCAACACCTGTTATTAGCGCTATTTTCTAGATCTTGCAGATTATAGCCAGCCGCTTCAGGGCTTCGACGGTTTCTCTCCGACCGGCTTTAGCCCGGCGCAAGGCCTTCTCCAGAAGCATAATGGAGCGATCATAGTTTTCCCTGTTTACCGGGAAGGGGTGCCCGTCTTTGCCGCCGTGGGCGAAACTGTAGCGAACCGGGTCACGGCGGCTGGCCCTGACATTGTAAACAACCTCGGAAACCAGGGCAAAAGCCCGCACTGTAGCCGGACCCACCCCTTCCACTGCCAGTACCTGTTCATAAGAGGATGGTTTCAGGTCGTAAAGCCTGTTCAGCGTTTTCTCAATCCGGCCGGCTCCCGGAACCGGGTGGGTAGCGGGAAGGTTCAGTTCAAGCTTCCCCTGACCGGCCAGTTCCTTTATTTTTTTCAGGTTCTTAATTACTTCCAGCGGCCTTTGGGTCAGGTAAAGCGAGGTGTCCCTGGCCTCCACACTTTCCGAGGCAACCAGGTTCAAAACCCGTTTCTCCGGCTCCCCGCAAACGGCGGAATGGGGTTCCTGAATAAAGCTTTCCAGCTTGTCACCCTTCCAGTGGTAACGCCGGGCCCAGCCCGTAGCCTGGTTCATTCCTTGCTGTACCACCGCCCAGCGCCCGTCTGCTGTAAAGATAAAAACATGATGGTAAATTTGATAGCCGTCCTGCACCGCCGCGCTGTCCACCTTGGCGGACATGCGGCTGGCGTACTGCAGTGCCGGAACGTCTACAGAGAGGCCGAAGCGGTCCGCGTATGCTTCGATTTCCAGGGGTGTCCTGCGGGAAGCCATGGCTTTACCCCCCGCAAAGTAAATCCCCAGCTGACGCTGCTTGGGCCGGAATCCCTCTTTCAGGGCGCCGCACAATACCGTGGTCAGGCCGGAGGAATGCCAGTCAAAACCAACCACGCAACCCAGGGCCTGGAACCAGAAAGGGTCGGAAAGCCGGTCAAGAACTTCAGCCGTCCCGTATTCTTCCACGACGGCCTCGATTATTAGAGAACTAAGCTTGACCATCCTGTCAAAGAGCCAGCGCGGGCAGTGGTGCCCGTGCAGGGGGAGGTTTGCAATCCCCGTTCGCATATGATCACCCCTTTATAAGGTTATTATATACGAACACCTGTTTCCGAAACAACCCCGTAAAACAAGCCTCCGGGCTTTCCTTTCATACCCCCTTCCTTTATAAGCAAAGAGGGAAACACCAATGTGCTTAATTTACTTAACGAATTTTTTTCCTTAATACTAACGTTATTCTTCTGTTTTGCAGTTTAAAAAATTTTTGCTCTTCCGTGCTAGCAGATAACATAAAACAGAAGGGAAGGATCTCAGCATGATTTGGCGAATACTTATCAGATTTCACTACAGCCGCTAAAGGAGAATGTTTAACATGTACCGGAGAGCAACCATTATTTTAATTTTTCTGCTAATTTTGCTGAACGCCGGCTGCACAGGCGTCAAATCCGGAGACAAAACACCGGCCTCCGCCACACCGGAAAAAATCGTGGTCCAGGCTCCCCTGGCCCCACCCACTGCGCCCCTTTTTAAAATGGCCGGTGAGGTCCTGCCGGACGGAACCCCGCTGGAAATCATCTACTATAAATCAGTAGAGGAAGCCACCACCAGGGTTGTCAAGGAAGAGGCGGATTTCAGCGTGCTTCCGGTAAACGTTGCAGCAAAATTGTACAACAAAGGGGTTGACATTTCCCTGGCCAATGTCAGTACCTGGGGAATACTTTACCTGGTCAGCCTGGAAAGCGATGTCAAGGAATGGACGGACCTCAGGGGAAAGGATCTCCACGTTGGAGCCAGGGGCTCCACTCCCGATGTGCTGACCCAATATTTCCTGAGCCGGAGCGGGTTAAAGGAGGGGGAAGTCCAGTTGACCTACCTGGAGTCCCCGGAGATTGCCCGGATGATGATCAACGGCCTGGTGAAAAACGCCGTGCTGCCGGAACCCATGCTGACCCAGGTTCTGATGAACCGCAAGGAAGCGCGGGTTATCCGGGATTTCTACAGCGACTGGCAACAATATGAAGGTGAATCCACCGCACTGCCCCAGGCCGGCATGGTGGTGCTCAACGAGTTTGCCCGGAATTATCCGGGAACGGTTTCGGAATTTCACCGGGCCTACGCCGGGGCTCTGGACTGGACGGTGGCCAATCCCGCTGAAGCCGCTCCCCTGGTTGAAGCCAGCGCAAGCATTCCGGCCCCGGTATTTGTCCAGAGCATGGAGCGGACCCGGCTCCGCTTTGTCCCGGGTTCCGAGGCCAGGGTTGATGTGGATGTCTACCTCTCCAGGCTTCTAGATTTCTCACCGGAAATGGTAGGGGGCAAACTACCGGATGAAAAATTCTATCTCTCTGACTAGGGGCCTCCTGCCCCTTTTTGGTTTAACTGCCTTTATCGCCTTCTGGCAGCTGATTTCCGGCTTTTACAGCCATGTTGTCGTCCCTTCACCGGCTGAGGTTGCACAAACCCTCTGGACCCTGGCAGCCGGCGGTGAGTTATGGGAACAGAGCCGCCACTCCATCCTGCGCGGCCTGCTTGGATTCTGCCTGGCTGTTGCAGCAGGCACACCCCTGGGTCTGTTAATCGGCCTGAATCCTGTGGCAGCCAGCCTGCTGAGACCTCTTGTGGTCGTCCTGCAGGTGACCCCGCTGATCTCCTGGCTGCTCCTGGCCATGATCTGGATTGGTTTCAGCAGGGTGCCTGTTTTTGTTGTTTTTGTCACAACTGTTCCCCTGATCGTGATTAATACCTTTCAAGGAGTTAAAAGTATAGACAGACAGCTATTGCAGGTAGCCCAGATTTACCGCATCAGCAAACCCAGGGTAATCCGGGAAATCTACCTGCCCCAGGTGGCCCCCTACCTCCTGGCCGGTGTTTCCAACGCCCTTGGAGTTACCTGGAAAGCCGTGGCAATGGCAGAATTCCTGAGCGTTCAGCAGGGCATAGGGGCCGGCATGGCGCTGGCCAGAATTAACCTTGAAACAGCGGCTCTCTTCGCCTGGACTCTGTTTCTGATTGGTCTTGGCCTGGTTACGGACCGTCTTCTGGCCTGCCTGACCCAGCACAAATTCAAGCACTGGATGTGACCGTAGTGTTCAGGTTTGAAAACGTCCATAAAACTCTGGGACAGACCCGGGTCCTGGAGGGTTTTTCATTGCAAGCTGAAAAGGGAAAGATTTTGTGCCTGGTAGGACCATCGGGCTGCGGTAAAACAACCATCCTGCAGCTCCTGGCCGGCCTGGAACTGCCCGACGCCGGCCGGATCACAGGAACGGAAGGACTTAAGATAAGTTATGTATTTCAGGAACCCCGCCTGCTTCTCTGGAAAACCGTAGCCGGCAACATGGACTTTGTCCTCCGGGATGCCTTCAGCCCGGCCCGGCGGCAGGAAATCATCGCAGAATATCTGAGCCTGATGGGCCTTTACGAATACCGGGACAGTTATCCCAAGGCCTTGAGCGGGGGTATGAAGCAGCGCCTGGCCCTCTGCCGGGCCCTGGCCTTCCCCCACGATTTGCTCCTGCTGGATGAACCTCTAAAGTCGCTGGATATGCCCTTAAGGCTTGGGCTTGTGCGGCAGTTGGCTAAAATGTGGCGGAAAAACCCCTGCACCATGGTCTTTGTGACCCACGACATTATGGAAGCCCTGCTTCTGGGACACCGGGTGGTAGTGCTCTCTGCCAGACCTGCCAGGATCCTTCATACGCTGGATCTATACTTGCCTTTAGAACAACGCCATATCAGCCGGGAGCCTCTGCCCTCCCATTACGAACGTATGCTGTCCCTGCTGGAGGCAGAAAGCATGAAATCCCTTCCCAATCTTTGAGAAGACACCTTTTCGCCCGGAACAGTCAGGATGAACAAAAAAAACGCCCGCACAGCATGTCACTTCATCAAGAAAGAGGGTCTGCACCATGTTACCGGCACTCACATCCGGCCATATTGCAGGAATTGTCGTTACGCTATGCGCAGTTACAGTTGTGGGGATCTATGCGGGGCGCATGGTCAAATCAGCCCTGGATTTTTCAGTGGGCGGCCGCAGGGCTGGCGCCACAGTAGTGGCCGGAACGATCATGGGAACCCTTGTAGGCGGCTCTTCAACCATCGGCACGGCTCAGCTGGCCTTCCAATACGGCCTGTGCGCCTGGTGGTTCACCCTGGGCGCGGGGCTTGCCTGTGCCGTCCTTGCACTCGGGCTGGCCCGCCACCTGCACGAAAGCGCCCTGGAAACGGCGCCCCAATACCTGGTCAGTGTCTACGGGGAAAGGATCGGACCCATAGCCAGTGTTTTCTCTTCGGCAGGCATTTACCTGAACATTATCGCCCAGGGACTGTCGGCAGTGGCACTGCTTACCTCCATGTTCCGAATCAGTCCTGTCACAGCCGCTCTAATTGGAGTCTGCCTGGTCCTGGCCTATGTTTTTTTCGGGGGAGTCTGGGGCACCGGCCTTGTGGGAGTCGCCAAACTTGGCCTGCTCTATCTGGCCACCCTGGCCAGCGGGGCGCTGGCCTACCAGATGATGGGGGGTTGGACCGGCCTGAGAGAATCATTCCCGGCCTACCCCTGGTTTTCCTTGTTCGGGAGGGGTGTCCAGGTGGATCTTGCGGCAGGGTTTTCGCTCCTGGTGGGAGTCCTCTCAACCCAGACCTACATCCAGGCCGTATACTCCGCCCGGAGCCTGTCCAAAGCCAGGACGGGGGCACTTCTTTCCGCTTTCCTGATCCCTCCCGTGGGCATCGGAGGCATTCTTGTCGGCCTGTTCATGCGCTCAAATTTTCCCGGTACTCCTTCCCATCAGGTTCTGCCAGTTTTCGTTATGAATTACCTGCCGCCCTTCCTGGCCGGCGTTGTGCTGGCAACCCTCCTGGTTGCTGTTATCGGAACCTGGGCTGGCCTGACCCTGGGGGTTTCCACCATGCTGACGAAGGACATCTACAAGCGGTTTATCAGGTCCGGCGCCGGGAGCCGGGAAATACTGACTGTACTACGTCTTTTGATCCTGCTTGTTAGCGGATCCAGCGTTTTTTTCGTGGCCGGCAACCTCAAGTCCCTGATCCTGGGCTGGAGCTTCTTATCCATGGGGCTACGGGGGTGCACAACCCTGTTTCCCCTGCTGGGGGCAATGTTCTTCCCCAGGGCCGTGTCACCACTGGCCGGAACCATGGCAGCCCTGGCCGGGCCGGCAGTCAACCTGGCCTGGCACTTTCTCTATCCAGAAGGAACGGATCCCCTTTACCCAGGTCTCCTGGCCAGCCTGCTAACCCTGGTTTTGTTCAGCCTGATTTCCCGGCGGCGGGTTCCAGTTGAATCTATCACCCGGTAAAACAATGCTGCCGGCTCTCAACTTAGCAAATCCTGCACTCGAATTTGCTTTCCGCTACCTGTAGCGGTAGACACGTAAATTATCCAAGTTGCCCAAAAAACCGCCATTTGGCTCTTATAACATAATAACAGGGTTTTAGACATCTTCCATGCAGACGAAAAAACCGCAGGGCAACTCCCCCACGGACTCTCAATACATAGATGCCAGTAAACCGGCAAAAACCCTGCCTTCCCGGGACCACCGGATGAGTACCCCGGAAGATCCTATCAGACACAAGCATATAAAATCTATTTCAAACTTAGCTCCAATACGTTTTGTCCGTCAACTCTGCGGTAAGCCACGGAGCTCGCCAGACCTCTGATCAGTGTTGCGCTCAGTTCATCAAAGTTTTCGCTCTCAAGGTGATTCTCAGGGGGGAAATTATCTTTAAACATGATTTCCTTTGAGTTGTCGTTTTCGTTATACCTAACGGATATGGTTAACACTTCGCCGGATACCCTGCGCTTCATTAGATATGTCACATATTCCTCGCAAATAAGATTAATCTTGTTTGTTTCCCGCTTACTCATATCATATTTCAAACAATATTCAGTGACTTGCTTCATAACTTCATAAAAATCAATTTCTGCCAAAGCATATTCACCGGTAAATACCTTCAATTTATTAATAAATATTTTGGTTTTTTCTTTTTTTGGATGATCAAAAATCTCTGACGGAGTACCGCTTTCGTAAATCCCCTGCTCATCCATGTATATTACTTTAGTAGCAATATTCCTGGCAAAATTCATTTCATGGGTGACGATTACACAGGTTAAACCTTTTCTAACCAGTTTGCGGATTACCGACAGCACCTCGTCCACCATTGTCGGGTCCAGGGCAGATGTGGGCTCGTCAAAGAGAATCACTTCAGGCTGCATGGACAGGCAGCGGGCAATGGCAACCCTCTGCTTCTGCCCGCCGGAAAGCTGGTCAGGCAGATGATCGGCACGGTTGGCTATGCCGACCAGATCGAGATATTCAAAGGCTTCCCGCACTGCCTGTTTCTGATTCATTTTTAATACATGCACCGGGGCTAGAATAACATTCTCCAGTACAGTTAAGTGGGAAAACAGGCTAAAGGATTGAAAAACCATGCCCATTTTCCTGCGAATAAAATCAAGGTTCGCCCCTTTTTTTGTAATCTCCTGATCTCCGACGAATATTTGACCTGAATCAGGTTGCTCCAGGAGATTAATACAACGAATAAGGGTACTTTTACCGCAGCCTGACGGTCCTATAACGGCCACTACCTCGCTATCTCCAATATCTAAGTTGATGTCCTTAAAAATAAGATTATCACCATAACTTTTAGATAAATTTCTGATGGAAATCATAACCTATTCTCCCAATTCATTTTTGAAATCTGCAAGTCGCAAATGCCTATCTCTTTCCACCAGCTTGAACAACAACCCGGAAAGGGCCCCTATAACAAGGTAAGCTACGGCGGTGATAATTATTGACAGGTATGGGTCCATAGTACGGCTTGAGATAACCTGGCTGGCCCTGGTCAGATCATTTATGGCCAGAAAGCCGACCAGAGAAGTTTCCTGCATGGTAATAATCAGTTGATTCTTATATACGGGCAAGGCATTTTTGATTGCCTGGGGCAGCACAACCAGCCGAAAGGCCATAAAACTTGACATTCCCAGGGTCCTGGCTGCTTCTATTTCGCCTTTATCAACGGTTTCAATGGCGCTGTACATAATATCCGATATATACGATCCTGTTTTAAGGGCAAAGGCTATGATGGCCAGGGTAACTGTATCTAAACTGGAATCGGAAAAAAGCATATAGGCAAAGATAAGCAGTAAAACAAGGGTGGGCAGTCTGATGAAAAATGTCTTGAGCTGGATAGTTGCCTTCGAAACCGCGCTAATTTTGGAAAACCTCAACCTGCAGAAGATAGCCCCGACCACAGTCCCCAGTAAAAAAGACAGAAAAGTTAAGTAAAGGGTCATCCCAAAGCCTTTGAGCAAGAACAAATATCTGTCTTCATAAATCAGATTTAAGTATATTGAAGACTGTATGCTCTGGATCAGGTCAGCCATTAATTCTCCTCCTTATTCACAATGAGAACAATGTCCTTTAAAAAAACCCAGTCGGACATGACTATGTTATCGCTCATTTCCAGGTCCTTTGCCATTAAGAGAGACTCGGGACATAACATAAGATCGACCAGGCCAGTGGTCAATTCAATCACCATCTGTTCCCAGCTCATATCTATCAATTCCAGCTCCGCCCCCAGGCTGTTGGCAAAATGAGTAATAAGCTCCACGTCGCCGCCTTCCCATTCCCCCGTTAAATTATTGATGTAGGAAATGGGCTCCCACCCATCATAGGCGGCAACCTTCAGCACCCAATCCGTTGTCACTATATTTTCAACCTTTTTCGGCTGAAAAGGCGCATCTGCCGAAGCCTTCTTACGTCTTACTATATCGGCATATTCCTCTGTTTCTCTAAAATCACGGATAAACTGGTTAAATTGTTCCAGTAACTCGGGCCTGTCTGCACTAAACATGTAGGCGTATTCCAATTGTTCCTCGGCAACAAGACCGATCTCAAATTCAGGCTGCATACGGCAAAATACATAAGCTTCATCCATTTCCATTGCAATTGCGTCAACACGGTTAAAACTTAAGGCCAGGGTCATATCCGAATAGTAATCATATCTGTATATATCCAAACCGTATTCCGGCTGTGACAGGATATAATCAGTGCTGTATGCCATCATTACCCCTACCTTTTTGCCTGCCAGATTGTCTAAGGTAAGGGGCTCCCGTGGGTTTTTAGCGCAGCCTGTAAACAGTAAACAGAGAAATAGTAAGAGGCAGATCTCTTTTATCATTAGTCTTATTAATCTAAATTCACCCATAATCCAACCCAAATCTATTTTTTATTCATTAACCGGGTTTATTTTGATGCCCGGTCTTTGGCTTTAAGCTTAGATCTACTTAAACTACAAACCAGTCTGATTCTTAACATTATAGATACGTGCATTAAAACTCTGGTTTTTTACCTTTATTAGAGCTCCCGGGCCAGTTTATCCTGTTTTTGTTTTAGAATTTTTCTCTACCCTGTTCAAAAAATCCTGCTATTTCCTGTATATTTCTTTGAATCATCATCAAAACTCAATATTATGATAACAACATATCCTTAAATAACCTGGTTGTCCTTGCCCATTTAAACGAGTAGATTTAAAACTTAATCTCATCCAGGGAAATCAACACTGGTTGGATTTGTAAAAAAAAGAGCCGCCCTACGACAGCTCTAAATTTTTACTTCTATTGCTCGTTCTTTTATTATTTCTCCCTAATTATTTATCCTATTGCGCGTAACGCCGGTTGTTGCGGTAGCAGTCACTGCAGTACACCGGCTTGGAGCCGTCCGGTTGAAAAGGAACCCTGGCCACCTGGCCGCAACCGTCACATATGGTTTCATACATTGGCCGGCCTGGCTGGCGATATCCCTGCCCGGCATACCCGCCACCCTGTTCACGGTTGCGGCTGTTTTTGCGCGCCCTTCTGCAGGAAGGGCATCTGGAAGGCTCATTGGTAAAGCCCTTTTCAGCATAAAATTGCTGTTCTCCCGGTGTGAACTCAAACTCCTGTCCACAGTCTCTACATTGTAAAAACTTGCCCGTAAACATCAAGACATCTCCTTTCTCGTAATACTCTGCATGGACGAATTACCAACCCTGGCAAGGAGATGTTTATCGATCTTTTGCAGGCCTTATCATTATATCACCTCTACAAGCCTATGAAAACATCAGCCAACTTTACAAATAAAATTATTTTACAGGGAATACCGGTTCTTGTAATTAAGAACAAACAAATGTATCATTAAACCAGGATTTATTAACGCCTGGTCATCAGGTATTACCCGGGAGCGATCAATGAACCTGCAAAAAGTTTCTAAAATAGCCGCCCAAATGTTAAAGAGCGCCCAGGCCCTGATCATTACCTCCGGTGCCGGTATGGGAGTCGACTCAGGCCTGCCCGACTTCCGGGGCGCTAAGGGTTTCTGGAAAGCCTACCCGATGTATGAACGACTGGGCCTCAATTTTTACGAGGCCGCCAACCCGGTTCATTTTAGCCGGGACCCGGCTTTCGGCTGGGGCTTCTACGGACACCGCGCCAACCTGTACCGCAGCACGCATCCCCATGAAGGGTTTTACCTGTTGCGGCAGTGGATTGATCGCTACAACCTGGATTATTTTGTGGTTACATCAAATGTGGACGGCCATTTTCAGAAAGCGGGCTTTGCCGAGGAAAAGGTCTTTGAAGTACACGGCTCCATCGGGTACCTTCAATGTACCCGGCCTTGCACGGGGGACATCTGGCCTTTAACTGAAACCATCCCGGTTGACCCGGAAAACATGCGGGCCCAACATATGCCAAGATGCCCCAAATGTGACGCGGTGGCCCGCCCCAACATCCTCATGTTCGGAGATTATTCCTGGAACGACAGCCGTTCCTGGCGGCAGGAAGGAAACTTTAAATCATTTCTGAAGTTCCACAGCCAAAACCCCCTTGTGGTGATCGAGACTGGGGCCGGTACAGCTGTTCCCACCATTCGCAGGCTCAGCGAACATCTGGGAAGTTCTTACCAGGCCACAGTATTCCGGATTAATCCCCGTGAGCCCTATATTGCACCTCCGCACTATTCCCTGGCCTGCAGTGCGCTGGAAGGGCTTCGCCTTATTGACGCCTTTATTCAGGAAGAATTGGCTAGAGACTGATTCGAGGTGAGCTGCTTTGCGAAGATTTATTTTGGAAGCCTCCAACTGCCTGGAAGAGGACCTGAGGGCCTGGCAGGACGCCGGTTTTCAAATAGCTGAGCCGGGATTAAAGCAAGACCCCGGGCAGCGACCGGATCTTGTTCTCCGGCGTCATTGGCCGGAACAGGGCCAGTTGGCCTGGGCTGAAATAAAATACCTCTTCCCCAGAGTCCTGGTCATTCTCAGCGAGCAGGAAATCCCCTTTCCGGAGGAAATCTCCGAAATATACAACCGCTACTGCTTTGCCGGAAAGTCAGGGCTGGTTTTTTCCATCGGCAGTACCCTTGAAGGAAAAATTGAAGAACCCGACTGGGAGGCCTACCACTTCGGCGACCAGCCTGCCAGGACGGAAGAAATTAAAGCCGTTGCCGGTTCCCTGTACCGTTACCTGCTGCTGGACGTGTTCCGTGAAACAGCGGAATGGTGCGGGCACATGTCTTCAGTAGTGGGTCCCGCTTGACACCCTATTATAATTAACCGTAATTAAGCAGTTATTCCTGGAATTAACAGCCTGCTTTCCCCGTAAGGTAGCTTGTTTTTATCCTCCGGTGGACTAAAAAATACAATCTTTCTAAAGGAGTGTTATTAAGCCTATGTCAAGGGAAATGAATGATTGGGAGAAAGTGCTGGATTTTCACGGCCATTCCTGCCCCGGGGTTGCTACCGGCTACCGGGTTGCCAAAATTGCCCTGGAAGAGCTTCAGGCTATTCGCGCGGAAGACGAAGAGCTGCTGGCAATTGTGGAGAATGACGCCTGCGGAGTAGATGCCGTCCAGGTTTTAACAGGCTGCAGCCTCGGCAAGGGAAACCTGATTTATCGCGACTACGGCAAGCAGGTTTACACCTTTGCCTGCCGCAACAGCGGACGGGCCGTACGCATTTCCGTAAAGGGCAAAGGGCCGAGCCCCGAGTACAGTGAACTTAGAAAGAAAGTCTTCAGCGGCGAAGCAACCGACGAAGAAAAGGAAATATTTAACCGGCATCTGCAAGAACGTACCCGCTCAATTCTGGAAATGCCCGCTGAAGAATTTTGCCGGGTGCAGCACGTCCAGATTGAGCTACCTTCAAAAGCCCGGATCTTCAACACCTATATCTGCGCCACCTGCGGTGAGCCCGTAATGGAACCCCGCACACGGGTCAGGGAAGGAAAGATCGTTTGCATTCCCTGTGCCGAAGAATACAGCAGAGGCTGGTAAGTAAACAAAGGCAGAATAAAATTTTGCCTTTGCTCCATTATGGCGCATAATAAGTTGATTAAAAACACCCTTTTCCAGACGCAGGTACCATTATTGAACATACAGGAAAACTATTGCAAGTAAAACCACCAATGAATGGGGTTTAGCAGCCGTACTTCAGCAAGAAGTTTTTTATCCGGCACGTTATTTGCTTACTAATTTGTAGTTGTGAAGATACATGCACCATGTTTCACAATATGTTCCTCTAGCAAGGCTAGGACGTTCAAGTTCATAAGGAGGAGTCCAGGTGAAGGTTGTTAAGAGGCATCAACTTAAAGGTAAGGAGAACCTTCAACCGATGAGGATACTCATTTCGGGAAAAGAAAATGAAACAAATGCTTGTCTGGCAGGGTTAGCGTTCTTATACCCCGGCCAGAGGATTCCATCATCTGGTTTTACACTGCATCCCACCGAAGAATTTCTCTATGTAAAGTCGGGGACAATCCGCATTGAAACACATAAAGAATGGGATGTGGCCGAAGAAGGGGATTTAATCTTGATGCCGCCCTACGAACCCCATTTCAATGTAAACATATCTGACAAGCAGGCAGAGCTTTTATGGTGCCGTACAGATTCCTGAACCTGTGCCGCTGCTCCCTCTCCGGGAAATAGAATTCTTCTTCAGAAAGGGAATTCCTGGTATTAGCGTTTTGTTCTTGAACCAACACCTGCTGCTTATTGGCTTATTGGGTTATGTCACTCTTGTTTCCATTAACTTCCCTGCTTAAGATATATTACAAATAAGATTCCAGCTGTAATAACCCGGGTTGATCATAACCATGGCCACACCAGTAAGAATGAACGCCGTCCCGATCACAAATACGACAACAGGCATGGCTCAGTTTCCCTCTCTCCCCTCGAGCAGGCATAAGTCACCCGGTGCTGTCAACAATAACGGCCAGGTAGAACTAGGAAGATCCCACGGTAAAATATCCTGTGCCAAAAAGACAACACCCAGGCGGTCAGCAGCAGTCCCGCCCTTCACCGCCACTTTTCCCAGGTTTACCTGTTTATTCTAAATTATAAATAATTTGCTACCCTTCTCCTCTCCACTGTCCCCAGTTCCGGAACTATCTTCACCTGTGTTTTTTCCCGGGGAACAATTGCCCATCCGATGCAGGCCGGGATTCCAATTCAACCGAAAAACACGCTTAACACCATCAATAACCGGAGTTGCATGACATCGAGCTCCAGGTATTCAGCCAGCCCACCGGCCCCACCCGCCATCAGCCTGTTTTTTCTGGAATGATAGGGATGACTTAAAGGCGATTCCTACTCCTGCAGTTTAATTCTATCCCTGTTGTTTTAGAGCAACCAGCACAATGCTGTTATCATTACCTGAGAGATGTGCTAATGAATACAGTCCGCCAGGGCACCATAATTTGCTAGGGATATTGCTTATTCATCATAATATAGATATAATTCAGATAATAACAAAACCTTTAGCCAAATTAGTTTATTTTTTGATTACCCTAAACAATTGAATATTGCGCGGGGAGCTGAAAATTCGGCTGAGAAAGAACCATGTTCTGACCCACTACCTGATCTGGGTAATGCCAGCGTAGGGATTGCGATTGACTTCGTGTTTGTACGTTTAGGCCTTTTACTTTTTCAGGTAAAAGGCTCTTTTATTTACGGGAGGCAAAATCATGAAATACAACGTGAGCTTGCAGGTCATTCCCAATGTCCCGGAGGAAGAGCTGTATCCTCTGGTGGACAGGGTTATTGAACACATCAAGGGGTCCGGTGTAACCTATGAGGTAGGCCCCATGGAAACCACAATGGAAGGTGAGCTGCCTGTCTTACTGGATATTGTAGCAAAGGCCCAGGAAATCTGCCTGGAAAATGGAGCCACCCGAATCCTGTCTGTTGTTAAGATAGACTGCAAGGCAGGCGGTGTTACAATTGAGGAAAAAATCCGGAACTATCGCTAACAGCGCCGCAGCTTAACTTTTTTGATCCGGCAAGTAGATCTTGTCAACCCGGATTGCGCTGTTTCCAGCCACTTGCCGGGGAAAGGATGCGAACGGGTTGTCCTGCAGCGGCGTCTGCACCGTCGTTTATGAAGAAAGTCTAGATCTTTATGGATTCGGTAAAAATAACGGTGGGAAGTCACCTGGAGGGTTTGATTACCAGTGAAGTTTTTAATCATGACAAATGGTGCCTACGATGATCTGAACTGGTACCGGAAACAGCGGACAGACTGCTTTGACAGGATTATCTGTGTCGACGGCGGGGCAGGCAGAGCACGAACCTTGAGCCTTACCCCCCATTGGATCATCGGGGATCTTGATTCCATCTCTGCAGAAGACCGCCGCTATATGGAAATGGCCGGGGTTGCCTTTAAGACCTTCCCATGCGAAAAGGACCACACCGACACCCAGCTTGCCCTGGAGCTGGCGGCAAGCGAGGGCGCCAAAAAGATAGTTGTCTGGGGCGGCACAGGCTCCCGCCTGGACCACACCATTTCGAACATATGCAGCGCCGCTGCCCTTCTGGCCCGGGGAATTGATGTACTCTTTGACTCCCCTGACGTTACAGTATACCTGGTTAAGGATCAACTGGTCCTGCCCGGCTCGGTAGGGGATACAGTTTCCCTGATTGTGCTGGGCGACAGGGCCGCCGGGGTGAATTTGCGCGGTTTCCAATATCCCCTGCGTGATGCAGTCCTGGAAAACCGGTGGCAGTGGGCGGTTTCCAACGTAATCACGGAGCCAGGGCCGGTTGTAAAAGTCGCCTCGGGCAACCTGGCCGTCTTTCACTACAAAATACCAATCCCCTGATACCGGATCACATAATTCTCCGGTACCGGGTACTAGAGTTTTTTTGTTAAGTTATTTGTTTCAAGTGGATTCACTCACTGCCGGTACTGGGCCAAAGAAGGCCCGGCCGGTAGGTTTTTATTTTATGATTAAAATTCACTCACTGCCGTCGCTGGACCAAAGGTCATTAATGGCGTCCCGGGGCAAACCCCGCTAATACGGGCGTTCTTACAGGGCTGCCCCAGCCCGGCAGACCATCATAAGTCTATGGCTGTTGCCGCAGAATTTGCCAGAGCAGGACCAGG
>JAKPTB010000146.1 GCA_029555205.1 Bacillota bacterium | reverse complement strand
GGCCATGCCATCAGCAGTGGCAACGTCAGGGTTGGTAGTATTTTTATATAATTGTCCTGCTCCCCCGGTAGCAATTATAGTAGCCCGGGCAGCATAAAGCAGCTGGGAACGGCTGTTACTATCGTAAACCAGAGCGCCATAGCACTCCCGACCCATATTACCGGTTAGTACATCTATTAAAAACTGATCCTCAATAATATTTATATCCGGGTTGTCCTCGCAGCTTTTGACCAAAGCTTTACGAATAGCCTCACCGGTAGCATCGGCAGCATGCAGGATACGGGGCCTGCTGTGGGCACCTTCCCGGGTTAGTGAGATATTGCCATTTTTCATATCAAACTGGGCTCCGGCCTCTATAAGCTCCCGCACCCGGTCGGGGCCCTCTCTTACCAGGACATCTACTGCTTCTATGTCGCATAGCCCGGCTCCAGCCTCCAGAGTATCTTCCAAATGCAGAAAAGGGGAATCCTCCTCATGCACAGCAGCAGCAATTCCCCCCTGGGCCAGGCCCGTATTAGAGTCTTCAATTGTTTTCTTGGTCAAAACTACTACTTTACCATAGGCAGCCGCTTTTAAAGCGGTAAAAAGACCGGCTATACCTCCGCCCACAATTAGGAAATCGGTATTGATTACCGGGGTATCCCGGTCAAGCACCCCTATATACCTGGTAATAATCATATTAATATTCTCGTTCCCTTAAATATTACCTTAACCCCAATAATTCTACCCCATAAACCCTGCGGCGGCCATTTGCGGTTCAGCATGACGGAACGGCACGGGAGCCGTTCCCTACAGGTGTCGCAATTAAAGGTTGCCGCATCTAATTCCCGTTCTATTTCTTAATTAATTTTTAGCATTCTGTCCAAGGTTAGATAAGCCCTCTGACGGATGTCTTCCGGGACTTCAATCTGGTATTGCAGCTGTTCCATGGAAACCACCAGTTTTTTCAATGTAGTCAGTTTCATATCTTCACAGCGAAATTGCTGCCGGGCCAGGTGAAATACCTTGTCCGGGCAGTTTTTTTGCAGGGTATAAATAAAGCCTTCTTCGGTACCGATAATAAACTCTTTGTCTGAACTGTTTTTAACATAGTTTAAAATGCCGGCAGTGGAACGGACGGCATCGGCCAAACCAATTACATCGGGCGGGCATTCCGGATGTACCACTATTTTAGCCCCGGGGTAAAGCCGCATCTGTTCTCTGACTTCTTCCCCGCTTAATTCATCATGTACCGGACAGCACCCTTCCCATAGTATCATCTGCCGTCCGGTCTGGCTCTGGATATAGGCTCCCAGGTTGCGGTCCGGTGCGAAAATAACCGTCTTATCCTCCGGTATGGATTTAACCACATTTACAGCGTTGGCCGAGGTGCAGCATATGTCGCTCTCGGCCTTGACCGCAGCAGTGGAATTAACGTAACAAACTACTACCGATCCCGGATGTTGTTCCTTCAGGCTCCTCAAATCCTCAGCCGTAACCATGTTGGCCATGGCACAACCAGCTTTAATTTCAGGTAGTAGAACCATTTTATCGGGGCTTAATATTTTGGCACTTTCCGCCATAAAGCTTACCCCGCAAAATACAATTACATCAGCTTCAGTTTCTGCCGCCTGCCGGGCTAACTGCAGGGAGTCTCCCACAAAATCAGCTATGTCCTGAATCTCCGGCAACTGGTAGAAATGAGCCAGTATCAGGGCATTAAGTTCCCTTTTCCTACGGGTTATGAAATCCCGCAATTCTAATGTCATTATTACAACTTCCTTTGACAAAGTAATTAACGAAAGTCAAACGGAACTGTCCCCCTGGGACTTACTCGTAGCAACCCTGGCAAACTTTTTTGATGCTGTTATTTTCCCCAATGAATACCAGCCTGGGCTTGTGGTTAGCGCACTCTTCATTTTTCAAAATAGTATAGGTAAGTATAATAACCACATCACCCTTTTGCACCAGGCGAGCTGCTGCTCCGTTTAAACAAATCACTCCAGAACCACGTTCCCCCTCTATAACGTATGTTTCGAAGCGTTCACCATTATTATTGTTTACTATGGTTACTTTCTCATTCTCTACTATATCAGCTGCATCCATCAATTCCTTATCAATAGCAATACTGCCTACATAGTTTAATGACGCATCGGTAACCACGGCGCGGTGAATCTTGGATTTCAGCATATAACGAAGCACTTGTTTTTACACCTCCACCAACAGGTTGTCAATTAATCTAGTTTTACCAAACTTAACTGCTAGCGCGATCAGTACCCGCCCTTCAATTCTTTCTAATTCAGAAAGATTATCGCCGTTTAAGATTTCCACATAATCTATCTCGGCCTGAGGACTGGTTGCAATGGTTGCTTTGATATCAGCTGTCAGCCTGCCTACATCCCTCTCTCCCCCTCTAATTTGTTCCTCTGCCTGCTTCAGGGCTTTAATCAGAACCAGGGCTTCCTGTCGCTGTACACCCTCCAGGTAAACGTTGCGCGAACTCAGGGCGAGCCCGTCCTTTTCCCGGACAATCGGCACCGGAACAATTTTTAGAGGAAAATTAAGCTCTCTTACCATTTTTTTAATAATCAAAAGTTGCTGGGCATCTTTTTGCCCGAAAAAGGCCATGTCAGGCAGACAGGCATGGAAAAGTTTGGTACAAACGGTAGTGACTCCTTTAAAGTGCCCCGGCCGTGACGCACCGCACAT
>JAKPTB010000145.1 GCA_029555205.1 Bacillota bacterium | reverse complement strand
CCCCGGGGCAGGCGTCAGTTGCTGGATCTTGTTGAAAGTTTCCGGCAAAAACAGGGAAGCACTGTGGTGCTTGTTACCCATAACATGGAGGAAGTGGCGGCCCGGGCGGAGCGGATCGCCGTTTTACATAAAGGGTGGCTGGCCCTCCTGGGCACACCGCGGGATGTTTTCAACAGGGCCGAAGAACTGCGGGCAATGGGCCTGGACATTCCGGTACCGGCTGCATTGATGCGGCAGCTGCGGGAAGCCGGCGTTCCAGTACGCACAGATGTCCTTACCAATAAAGAAGCGGAAGAAGAAATAGCAAGGGCAATAACTTACTGTATGTCTTAACCAGCTGCCTGACCTTACTGTAAAGAGCCATGACATCATTGCCTCAACGCCCCAGCTCACTGTCAAGCTGCCTGGCTAGCGCAAGCTCACCGTAAAGGAGTCATGACCATGCTGGTTCAGTATTTCCCCGGCGACTCACTGCTGCACCGGCTTGATCCCCGGACAAAGGTGCTGGCCGTCCTGAGCGCCGCCGTATCAGTGCTGGCGGCTGCCGGCTGGCAGGGTCTCGGGCTGGCTGCTCTACCGGTCCTGGCCTCCCTGGCCCTGACCCGGCTGCCTGCCCGGGTTTTCCTGCGTGGCCTGCGCGGGCTCTGGGTCTTGCTGGCCATCACCTTCTTGGTCCAGCTATTCACGATCCCCGGAGAAATGCTGCTGGACCTGGGGCCGCTGAGTATTTCCCGGGAGGGCCTGGAGGCGGCCACGCTGATCTTCCTGCGCCTGACCCTGTTGATCCTGGCAGCCTCCCTGCTCACCCTGACCACGTCTCCGATCAGCCTGACCGCCGGGCTGGAGAGCATCCTCTCCCCCTTCAGGAGACTCGGCCTGCCGGCCCACGAACTGGCCATGATGATGACCATCGCCCTGCGCTTCATCCCCACCCTGCTCCAGGAAGCGCAGATTCTGCTCAAGGCCCAGCGCTCCAGGGGGGCACATTTTTCAGCCGGGAATCCGGCCCGCTGGGCCAAAAGCCTGCTCCCGCTGTTCGTGCCCCTCTTTGCAGGCGCCCTCAGGCGGGCGGAGGACCTGGCCACCGCCATGGAGGCCCGCTGCTACCGGGGCGGCGCCAACAGGACCCGGATCCGCAGCCTTCGCTTCAGCAGCCATGACTACGCAGCGGGGGTAGTGGCCCTGGGGGTCCTGGCCGGGACAATGGCCCTGAGGTTCCTGTAAGTGATCATTAGATTATAAAAGTGAGTATAAAAGGATAAGAGAGGCCTGAATGCGCAATATTAAGGTTACCTTAGCTTACGACGGTACAAACTACTTCGGGTTCCAGGAACAGCGGGGGACACGCTATCAAACCATCCAGGAGGTCCTGGAGGACAGGCTCTCCCGCCTGGCCAAAAAAGAAATCCGCATAATTGGCGCCGGGCGGACGGACTCGGGCGTACATGCCCGGGGCCAGGTGATTAACTTTGACCCGGGCGACTGGACCATTCCCGCCGAAAGAGTAGCCTACGCTCTGAACAGCCTGCTGCCGGAAGACATCGTAGCCCTGGAGTCGGTGGAAGTGCCGCCGTCCTTTCACGCCCGCTTTTCTGCCCTGGCCAAAAGCTACCGCTACACCATTTACAACGGGAAACTGAAGGATCCTTTCCTGCGCCTGTACAGTTACCATATCCCCTTCCCCCTGGACATTGAAGCAATGCGGGAAGGCGCCGGCTGCCTGCCGGGCAGGCATGACTTCAGCGCCTTCCGGGCCCTGGGGACTCCCGTCAAGACCACCGTGCGCACCCTCTACGAAGCCCGCGTAAGCCGGCAGGGCGACCTGATTTACATCGACCTGCGGGGGGACGGCTTCCTTTACCATATGGCCCGCATGATTGCCGGAACGCTCATCCGCGTGGGCAAAGGCCGGATCCCGCCGCAAGAAGTGGCGGATATACTGGAAAGCCGGGACAGCTTGCGGGGGGGGCCCACCGCCCCGGCCCGGGGCCTGTGCCTGGAAAGGGTTGAATACGGTGAATGCTAGCGGTTGACGATTAGAGCACTTAACAATTAACAGTTGCGATTAACTGTTGGCTATTAACAGTTTCGATCAAAGGTTATCAACCAGCATTTAACAACAGGTGGGGTTAACAACTGGTGATTGACCATTGGAGTCAAGCGATTGGCTTTCAAGGTTTGGCGGGCAAGGTAAACAGCGGATCAGCCTATCAGCTTATCTTCTATAAACAGTCATACGAGGAGCAGCTGTTGAGGTCAATCACTTGAATGTAGTTGCAGGTCCGGCAGGTCCTCAGCAGTACGCCCTTGACCCGGTCGATGTATAAAATTTCCCACATCCCGCAAATTGGGCACTCCAGTTCCCCGGAGATGCGGAGGTCCGGCAGTTCCCTTTGTATTTGGGCCATTCTTTCGTCAAAGTTCATGTGGCGCTGCTCCCGCCTTTTGCTTTCAATCTTGCTTTCAATTTTGTTTTTAATTTTGCTTATACATTTACTTTTATAATTAAATTTTGCTTTTTGCTTTTTACAATTTGCTTTTGTTTTTTACATTTTACCTTTGCTTATGCTTTTACTATTCACCTTTAACTTGCTCATATATGTATATACTGTTGTACTTTTTTTATAACCACAGAAAATGGTATAATATGTTAATCAAAAAGCCCGGGGGAAAATTATTCAAGCTCACGGAGCGCAAAGTTAGTGTAAAAGTTTTATTGACACTGGAAATACTATGTATTATAATGTTAGATGTGGTTTTTAGCGGCTTCCTAGCCCCGGGCCGCTGAAAACAAGGTTCCGAAGATTATATAAACGCCCAGATCCTTTGATTGACTTTGTTTTTCGACTTAAGGAGGTAGTCTTCTAATGAAGTCCTTTATGGCCAAGCCTCAAGATATAAAAGAGCGCAAGTGGTACGTTTTAGACGCCGAGGGTAAAGTCCTCGGCAGGCTGGCAAGCGAGGCGGCCCGGATCCTGAGGGGGAAGCATAAGCCCGACTTTACCCCCAACGTTGACACCGGCGACCACGTCATTGTGGTCAACGCTTCGAAAGTCATACTTACCGGGAAAAAGCTGCAAAACAAAAAGTACATCAGGCACTCCGGCTACCCCGGCGGACTGAAAGTCACGAGCTATGAAAAACTGCTCAAAACCCGCCCCGAACTGGCCGTGGAGAAAGCCATCGTGGGTATGCTCCCGCACACCAGGCTGGGAGCCGATATGGCCAAAAAGCTCAAAGTATACAAAGGGCCGGACCACCCGCACCAGGCCCAGAA
>JAKPTB010000139.1 GCA_029555205.1 Bacillota bacterium | reverse complement strand
TTTTTTAAGCTTCTTTTATATAATTTAAATCGCAGGACCGATAAATATAGGACTATAGGCTAGTTAATGCTTTCTATTCTTCCAGCAGCCCGGTTCTTTTTTTATAGAAACGCAAGGGTTTTCCCAGGATTACATCGAATTAACAAAAAATTTGGGCTGTTATCCCGTTTTGACATATGCCCTTGGCGGATTCCGGTTGGAGGGGTAAATTTAACTAATCCATCTTTCCTCTCATAATGTAGGACAGCCGGAAATTTACCATTCACAACAAATGACACCGTGCTTTACGGGAGGGAGTCCTGGTGTACCGGGTAATCATCATAGGGGCTGGACCTGCGGGCGCCTACCTGGCATATTTGCTGTCCAGGGCCGGCCTCCGGGTGCTTGTGCTGGAGAAAGAACGGTTTCCGCGATACAAACCCTGCGGCGGAGGCATCACTCCAAAGGTAGTTAATCTTTTGGGTTTTGATCTGGGCCATGTTATAGAGGACAGGATTAATACTATAGTGTTTTCTCACCGTTTAACCAGGCCAGTCAGCTTCACCTCGGAAAAACCCTTTACATATATGGTGAGCAGGGATCGTTTTGACGCGCTGCTGGCCGACATGGCTAAAAAAGCCGGCGCTGATATCCTTGAGGGTTACCGGGCGGACAGTGTTGAAGTAACTGGTAAACAGGTGGCAGTACACTCCAACGGCACGGTATGGCAGGGTAATATACTGGTTGGAGCTGACGGCGCCCACAGTTTTGTGGCACGGTCACTCGGGCTTGCCGGGGAGAAGAAGACTGCAGCCGCACTGGAAGCAGAAATTCCGGTACCTGCCGGCAGGCTACGGTATTACCGGAGCATGATTAAGATTGACTACGGGATTGTGCCCGCCGGTTACGCGTGGATATTCCCCAAATCCGATCACCTTTCGGTGGGCATATGGAGTACATCACCCAGACAAAAAAGGTTGAAGCGCCTGCTGGAAATATTCCTCCATTCTGAAGGCCTGTCAGAGCCCGCGTCCAGGGTTAAAACACAGGGCTGGATCATCCCGGTCAATCACAAACTAAAGAACTTGCACAAAGGCCGCGCCATGCTGCTGGGTGACGCCGCCGGCCTGGCGGACGCCTTTACCGGAGAGGGCATCTTCCCCGCTCTCTACAGCGCCCGCCTGGCAGCTGAAGTAATTGCCGCCCAGGACGTCAGCCCGCTGCCTGACTTAGGGCAATATGCAGAACTGGTCCGTGAAAAATTAGGGCCCGAGCTGGCAGGCGCGTTCCGCCTCAACCGCTGGGTTTCACCAATCACCGGTTTCATTCACGGCGTCCTGCACCGGCACCAGGACCTTGTGCGCAACTTCATCGAAGTAGCCAGCGGAGATTTGTCCTACACACGTTTTGTCCAGTACTTCAGCCAGCACATGAAAACGGCGCTGCGCATCTGACACAGCACCGTTTAGGGACGCGCGTATAAGTAATCCCTGGTCAGCGGCAGGTCATTTCTGAGGTTATTGGAAAAGAAGTTTTTTAGCAATATTTTTTCCACCGGGCAACCTCCGTCCTGTTTACCGATCAGCTTTATATAATATGTATTACCAATTATGACTTTATA
>JAKPTB010000108.1 GCA_029555205.1 Bacillota bacterium | reverse complement strand
ATATTATTGTTCCCTACAAATTCTTTGCTCCCTCCCCAAACACAGGAAATCCCCGCGTAAACAGTTTAGACAATCTTTAAAGCCCAAACACAGGCCGGCAGGGTTTACAACCCTCACCGGTCTGAATCCTGCCCGCCTGGCATCAGGTATTCCGCAAAAAGAGAGGATGTGATTTGCGGTAACTGTAAATAATAGAGCTGGAGATGTTAGATTGTATTTGCGTTAGGGTAAATACCGCCTTATTTTTCATCCACCCGTTGTGCAAAATATGATATGGACAGCAAATCAAGCAAACCGGAGGGAATCAAATGGAGGAAAACAGTACTTTCAGACCCCAGGAGAATAGTATTAGAACAAAAAAGATTGTGTATTATATACTCGGTGTCCTCGAAGTCCTGTTAGCCTTCAGGCTTGTTTTTAAGCTCCTTGGAGCTAATCCCGGCAGCGCCTTCGTTTCATTCATCTACACTGTTTCAGGCGTCTTCATAGCTCCCTTCAATGGTATTTTTAGACCTGCCGTAACTGAAGGGATCGAAACCAAGTCGGTCCTGGAGCCTACCACCATTATAGCCATGATTGTTTATGCGCTCATTGCATATGGATTGGCAAGGTTGATTGAAATCTACCGGACTCCCAGGAATGAAGGAATACTATGAGTAAGGGGCATGGCCATTTATACCAAAGCCGGGGCTGAAAACAGCCCCGGCTTTTATAGTTTAGTTGCTTTTTAACATCCTGACCAGCGTCTGTGCGGCTTCGCCCCTGGTGACCACCGCTTTAGGACCAAAGCGCCCGTCAACCGGCTGGATGAGGCCCAGTCCGGTTGCCAGCGCCACATGCCCCCTCAGGTGACCGGCTATATCACCGGCGTCGCTGAAATTCAAAAGGTAGATGTCGCTCAGCCTGGCTACTTTGTACAAATCCATAGTGTGGATGGTCAGGCGGGCCAGTACCTCGCGTGTGACCGGGAGGTCGGGGTCCGGGTTTTCACCGGCCTGGATGATGCCCAGGCGTGCCGCCGTTTCGAAATACTGCTGATACCACGGCTCTTTTACCGCTACGCCAGCCCCGTACCAAACTCCACGACTATGGGCGCTGCTTTTAACCAGCATCGTGATCAGTTCGGCCTGGGTAATAGCGTCATCCGGCCGGAATTTACCGCCGGGGGTGACGATCCCCGACCGGGCCAGCAGATCAGCCGCTTCAGAGGCGGGATGGCCGTCCATGTCGTCAAACTTTTGATTTTTGTAAGCAGGGGTGACAGCGTTTCCACTGTAATCAAGCAGTTGGCCGCTAAAGGCGTCCAGCATGCTAAAGTTCTGCCCGGCTGTATGGTAGACCAGGTGGACTTCGCCCTCCTCCCGTGCCTTGGTGTAAAGGGGCCCCAGCCACAGCCGCAGGTATGCCGCGTTTAACGGAGCTTCTTTAAGATAAATGTCCGCAGCCTGCTCCCGGCTCATCACACCCTGCTGAGAGGGAAACTCAACGTCCCACCAGGTCATCCGGTAACTGGTGATTTCACCCGTGGCGCTGTCCACCACCACGTTGAACCCGTTATCCGGGAACTGCACTCCATGGGCCTGGCGGACCCAGCTAAAGTTGTACGAGCTTGGCTGTGGTATCCCTCCCTTGTCGATTAAGGGATAGTACTCCGGCCTGGCGTTAATGTATACTACCTCGTCCCACCTGGCGGGCTGGACTTTTTTGATATAATCCGAGGCGATTCTAAGGGCTTCTTCCTCGCTAATTTTTACCTCCGGCGGTTTTGACGGCTCGTAATAAATACGGTAGGCGCCGGTATTAAAAGAAATCAGCTCGCCGCTGGCGGCGTTCACCGCGACG
>JAKPTB010000092.1 GCA_029555205.1 Bacillota bacterium | reverse complement strand
CTCATCCCCACTGAACAGCCCCTGTGTCTGACATCGCTGAAAGAAGAGGAAAGAAAACTCTATGATTTGATTGTCAGGCGTTTTATCGCTGTTTTATATCCTCCTTACCGCTATGACCAGACCACTATAGTCACCGCTGTCAACGGCGAGTATTTTCACTCTCGGGGCATAGTGGTAAAAGAAAGAGGCTGGCGGGCCATAACCTCCAGGACCACGGATAAGGACAGGACCGGAGAGGAAGCGCTGCCTGAACAGACCCTGACCCTGCAAAATAAAGGCGAGCTCAAAGAGGTTAAAAACATAAAAATTAATAAATCTAAAACCAGGCCGCCGTCTCGTTACACCGAAGCCACCCTGCTGACAGCCATGGAAAGCCCGGGCAGATTTATAGAAGACGAGGAACTGCGCGACTCCTTGAAAGGGAGCGGCCTTGGGACGCCGGCCACCCGGGCCGAGATCATTGAAAAACTCATCAATACCAGTTATATTGAGCGCCATGGTAAAGAGCTGGTCCCCACTTCAAAAGGGATCCAGTTAATCGGCCTGGTTTCCCCGGCTCTGAAAACCCCGGAATTAACCGCTCAGTGGGAGCAGAGGCTGTCCAACATAGCCAGGGGAAAGGAAAGCAAAAAGGAATTTATAGCTGATATCCGTAAAAACGCCGCGGAACTGGTAAAAAGCGTTATAGCGGACACAGCCGTCTACAAAGCCGATAATATTACTAAAACAAAATGCCCGGTCTGCGGTAAATACATGCTGCTGGTAAACGGGAAAAGGGGTAAAATGCTCTCGTGCCAGGACAGGGTCTGCGGGTACAGGCAGCCTGAGAAACAGGATGATTTCGGTTACAGGAGTTCCAAAGGGGGCAGCAGCAGGTTCAACCAGCAGCTGATAGCCCGTTACAGCCAGCAGGAATCTATTGGCAGCAACGTGGGGGAACTCTTGAAAGCAGCGATGTCCAAAGAAAACAATAACCAGGATAAAGATTAAAAGAACCGTATTGGAAAATCCCCATCTCATAATGGGGATTTTTTCTAAAGAAAATTAGGAAAAGGCAGGTATTATTAAATACAGTGTCGAAAAATTATTTATGTTGTTTTTTAACCGGGGAAAAAAGGGGAATTCGTATTGTACAAAAAGTGTATATTATCGTTAGTTGTCGTATTTATGATTTTTGTCGTCTTGCACGCGCCTGGCGCTTCTGCTGAAGCGCAAATGCTCAGGGAAGGGATGTCAGGGCAGGCCGTACTGGAAATGCAGACTAAACTGCAGAGCCTGGGTTACTTAGAGACAGGCCAGCCCGACGGCATATACGGCCCCGCGACGGTGTCCGCAGTCATTAGGTTTCAGGGCGACAACGGTCTTGGCGGTGACGGCATAGCAGGCCCCGCGACCCTGAACGCGATTGACAGCCTGGCTGTGGTACAGGAAGCCACAGGACCGCAGAGCTCCAACCCTAATCTTCTAAAAGAAGGTATGAGCGGTGATAATGTACTAGCCCTGCAGAAAAAGCTGAAATTGCTTGGTTATTACAGTAAAAACGTGGATGGAAATTTTGGTCCGGGCACTCTATCAGCGGTCATTGCCTTCCAGGAAGACAACGGTCTTGGCAGTGACGGCATAGCCGGCCCTGCGACCCTGGCCGCGATTGACAGCCTGGCTGAGGTAAAGGAAGAAGCAGCTGCTGAAAGCCCCAGGCCGGACCTTTTAAAAAAGGGCATGAGTGACGATAGAGTGCTTGACTTGCAGACAAAACTGAAATCGCTTGGTTATTACGATGGCAGCCTGGATGGAAATTTTGGCACCGGCACACTGCTTGCAGTTATCGATTTTCAAGCTTCCAACGGCCTTACAGCAGATGGCGTGGCCGGCCCCCAAACATTGCAGGTGATGCAGGACTCTCCGGCCGTCGCGAACCGCGGCGCATCAGGAAGCCGCAAATCACAAATGATAGCGTCCTACGCCAAGGAGTTTTTAGGAACACCATATGTTTGGGGAGGCAGTTCACCTGGTGGTTTTGACTGTTCAGGGTTTGCCTATTATGTCTATAGCTATTTCGGCATTGAGATCCCGCGCATGGCTGACGAGCAGTATTATTACGGCGCCAGGGTAAGCCAGCTGATACCCGGTGACCTGGTCTTTTTCACCACATACATGTCAGGACCTTCACACACCGGCATCTACATAGGAGATAACTGTTTTATTCACA
>JAKPTB010000084.1 GCA_029555205.1 Bacillota bacterium | reverse complement strand
AGGAAAGCAACTGCCAGGAGCCTTCAAACACCGCGCGCAGGCTGCGGTGACGGTCGGACGGCGCACTGTCAAGGGTAAAGCCTGCGCAAAAAAATTATCTGTAGTCCAACCTTATGGGCCGCATTTTTTTGCTCCGGCCCTGCGCTGTCGCTCCGGCCCTTGACAGCGCGCCGGACGCTGCGTCGTGCGCCAAATAAAAGGAGGCGGTTTTAGGTGAAAGGTATTTTGGCGAGAGTGGACGAGGGCAGGTTGGGAAGGGCAGTGGCCGGCCTGGTGCAGCGCAGCCTGGTGGTGGAGGATGTTGTGCGCGATGGCGGGGAGGTGCGCTCGAAGGTGTGTAGCACCGGTGTGCGGGGTGTTCAGGTATACGGCGTCGGCATTACGGTGGTCGGGCGCGGGCACGGTGTTTTCTGCAGCTGCGAGGACTGGCGGCAGCGTGGTATAGTTTGCAAGCATATCGCGGCCGTTGCCCTGCACGAGCTGGGCGCCCGGGCACACGCCCGCAGCACCCGCAGCATGGTGGGCTTGCTGCTGCAGCTGTAGGGGGCTGCAGCCCCCTTTTTTGGTCGGCGCCTGGGCGCAGCCGGGCGGCTGCCCGCTCCAAAAGGTGGCGTTGCCGCCAACAGTTAAGTCTGACGGTTGCCGCCGTACCGCAGGGCGGGAGCGGTTGCACCAGACGCCCCGGCAGCTGCCGTTGTGCCGCAGGCCGGACAGCTGCCCGGCCAGGAAGTTCTGCCGCTGCAGGCTAAAACGGAAGCCGGGCTTATCGCCCGCCTACATCGGACTAGCTCCGCTCCGCGCACCTCGGCGGTACCCGCCTCAGCGCTCCGCTCCCTTCGGGGCTTCTAGTGCTCACCTCCGGCTGAGTGCTGCACGAGGAAGAGCAGCACTGGTAGAGTAGCTAGAGACCCTGAATCGAAGCGCTACTGGTGTGAGACTTGTCAGGGATTGGTCTGTGATTTACATTTTGTTTAAAGAATCAGGGTCGTGGGTTTTGGAGCGGGAACGGGTTTAGAATTCTATCTATAACAACCGACCATTAGGTTACCATTTCTTTGTGAGCATTTTCTGGAAGGAGTTTTTTTGATTTTTGAGAATATTACATGTTGTGCTTTTATTCTACAAAAGAGGCTACTATTGATATGCTGTCTGCGAAAAGCCTCGGTGGTATTAATTGTTTGTTGGCTACTTTATCGGAAGGATAATCAAAAATCAGAAATGCTTTGCGCTGAAATTGTTTTTGCTATTTATTAAGTTGCGTATAACAGGTTACAATGCTAGCAATTTGGAGGTCTGTATGAAAAGATTAAAAGATATTCTTGATGATGTGGTTCGTGACCATGATTTATGGGATTACTATGGTGAAATGCATAATATATTTGTAAAATTTGAAGATATTCTCAATGCCCCATATGATTTTGTTAGCAATTATTTAACACGTGGGGATAAAATGCCCAGTGAAATACAAAATGTATTTGGTGGAAGACTTGACAGAGTTAGAATTTTGCATACAATTATAATTTTTTTATTTGGTCTTTTTATTTATCGAGAAATAATGGTTGTCAAAGAAAATATTAATAAGTTTATTGCTAAACAAGATCAAATTATAAACAAAAAATTAATAAAGTCACTAAACGTTAATGAAAATACAAAATTTAATTATTATTGGTTTTTGGTTTGTTTTTTTCATGATTTTGCTTACAGTGTGGTTAGCAATAAAGAAGATTATCGTGGAAATTTATTTGGCAAATTGAGATTTTCTGGGGCAAATAAAGCCGTTGAACATAAAGTTGAAAATATAATAGAAAAAACAATGAAAAAGAAACCTATCTCGGTACCACGTTCGATTGTTACGTGCTGGAAAAATTATATTAGATACAGTCAAAATCGTGTAAAAAGTGAAAAAATAGATCACGGTATTTTCGCAGGAGCATATTTTTATCATGACCGTTTAAATGATTACTATAAAAAAAGAAAAATATATAATAATAGTGATTTTATAGATAAAGGCTTAGTTTGGTCTAATCTAATTTAAAACACATGCAGCAAGAAGTAGCCTGGACTATTATAGCTCATAATATATGGTATGGATATGCAGCTTTGGACAAAAAGATTTATCCAAAATATCAATTAGATGAACTAATAATTGATAAGCCATTAGTTAGTATTTATAAATATCCTTTATACTACCTTTTGGTTTTAGTAGATACATTAGATTTTTATAAATTTTATAATAGGTTTCAAAATGAGTTGGATTTAAACACAGGTAATGCACTCGACGATGTTGAATTAGAAATTACAGATGGTACCATATTAACTATCAGACTTAATAAGGAAGTATTTCCTCGTTTTGAAAGATTAATTAATGATACTAAAGAATGGCTATGTTTAAACGCGTCTTTTAAAGATGAATCAACAATTGACATTCAATTTTTATAACTATCAAGTTGACTTAATACCTCGGTTTAATCACCCGCTTTTAATCGGCGATACACTTATGCGGGCTGCTACCCCTCCTAGAGCTGTCGGTAGCGACAATAGGTACGCCGGGCAGTTGCCCGGCAAGAGGTTTCCGCCGATGCATACTGCAAGGGAAGCCGGGCTTATTGCCCGCCTGCCATCGAACTAGCTCCGCTCCGCGCACCTCGGCGGTACCCGCCTCAGCGCTCCGCTGCGCTTCGGGGCCTTTAGTGCTCGCCTCCGGCTGAGTGCTCCGCTCCGCGATTCTCGGCGGCCTGCGCCGCCTCGTCGCTCCGCTCCGCACAACAGCCTCCAGCGTGCGGCCAACCTCCGGCAGCATTTTAGTCGCGATACGCAGCCTGGGTGCACGGTCTCGCCAGTGCGCCCAAAAACCGGGCACAACTGGCGAGACCGCGGGGGCTTTGTCGCAATGCTCCAGACGCCGGGGCGCCTGTGGCCGGCCATAGGCCGGCTGCCGGCACGAGGTCCTGCATTGAAGGCCTGCTGCCGGGCGCTGTTGCGCCCGGTGTGGGTACCGGGCGGCTGCCCGGTTTTGTATTTGTAAAGGCGAACGCAAAAGGGAGGCTGTATTTGTAAATAGCCATAAGCGGTCCTATAATACGGCAACCGTTATGTTTCCGGTACCCAGGCGTAACGTTGGCAGGTAGGGCTTAAACTGTGGACACCACTTTCCGGTCCGGTGTAGGCCCCGGCTGAAATATGGATACAATTGAATTCCGTGTGGGTGCCGGTATAGCGGCGCCGGCGCAGCCGCCGCCTTAAGAGGAGGCGGGGAGGCCGGCGGTAGTTTTAAGGAAAGGCCCGCTCCACCTGTCATTTGCGGCTTGCAAACGCCAGGTGGAGCGGGCTTTGTAAAAATCCATACACATGATAACAACTTGTGCATAATCAGTCCTTCGTCCGGTTATGTCCCGGAAATGCAATCACGTTCCCGGCATCCTTTTCCTTCTGCCTCTGTTCCCTTTGCCTCAACAGCTCGTTAATCCGCTCGGCATTACTGCCGTCATCCCCTTCACCCGGGGTAAGCTTGACCTCGGCGCTCTCGACAAAGTGGAACAAGTCCATCAGCGGTTTTATCTCCTCCAGCTCATCCTGCCGTCCGTTATCCTGAAAAACCCCAAAGCTCACGGCCAATGCTTTTCTGAGATTGAACAACTCATCTCTGGTCAGGAACACTCGAATTTCCACTCCTTTTCTACCTTATCATGTTTCCCCAGGGGCTTGTCCCCCTCAATAAAGGTCATAAAATCTTTTTCCTCATCGTCCATGCCTTCGGCGCCAAGTAATTCCTGCCTGTTCTGACCCTTGGCTCCTGCCGTCTGGTTCCTGGCTTCGAATTCGAGCAGGTTTACCTGGACCGGGGTGATCGCCACTACCACATTTTCATTCGGCCTGAACTGCTTAAGTTCCAGGAGGTTTTCGTTAGATAGTTCAATGTCCTCCAGCACTACCCGGATAGACTGGGCCCAGCCGTCCGCCAGCACCCGGTTGACTATTTCGATTTTCTTTACTCTTGCGGTGAAGTCAGCTTTTCTCATTGAGTTTCTCCTTATCTTATTTTACCATTTTTTCGGAATTTTTTCAGCTTCCCGGCCGGCTTAAACTGCCTGCCTCCAAGCCCGCACTCGACACAGCTTGTCACTTTTTTTGGGCATCCGGCCCAGCACTCGCCGGTCTCGTCTACCCGCCGGAACACACACCGGCACGTGACTGCTCCCTGCATCTATCCCTGCTCCGCTTCCCTTACCACCACTTCGGCCCGCTCCACCCGGTCAAACTTGCGCTCGGCCAGGATGCGCGTGACCTGCCGGTCGTCTACATAAGCCACCTTATTGAGCCCGTCTACGATTGACTTGACGCAATTGTCCAGGTCCGGCAGGGTTCCGGTGCGGCGCCTGCCGCCCCTGGTGTATACTTTTGCCTGCGGGTTGAAGTATAAGGCGATTTCCATTTCCACAGGCCCGGTCGCCGGGCTTAAACAAGACTCTTTGGCAGCTCTGGCCACTCCTTTTTCGTAGTTTTCCGTTTCCGGCGGGGTGTATAGTATTACGCTGCGGCCGCGGTAGCCGATGCGGGGCCGGCCTTTGGGTACCGGCCGGCCGGGAATGGTAATTTTTACTTCGTTCATGTCAGCCTCCCTCTAAATGTATAAGGATCTTATAAAATTTCTCTTTTTTCTTTCAGCCTCATCTTGCCGGCTGCATTGCCCGCTTTCCCGCCGGCGTCCCGCGGGTTTTTCCCGCGAAATTTCATCGATGCTATGAATACCGGCCTTCTGCCAGTTGGCCAGGATACCTCCTGTATAGGCCAGGGTCCGCTTGTCCTGGAGTATGGTTCTGGCCAGCGCCTCCAGGATCAAGTCTTCTGAAAATTCACTTTGCCATTTAGTCAACTGGCTGACTTCCAGCGGTGAAAGCGGCCTGCCGAATTCTTCAGCAAAACGCTCTTTTAGATCAACAACTACTACAATATTATTCTTTATATTCTTAGGCGCTTCGCAAGCCGCGCCGCTGTAGGGCTCAGGACCCCTTACGGGTACAGGATCGGGTACAGGTACGGGTACAGTTTCCGTACCCGGTGCGGTTCCTGCGGGTACAGTTTCCGTACTTGGCGGCGCGTCAAGCGGCGTCATAGCCGGGTTTTTACCGGGTACAGTTTTTGTACCCGTCCGGTATTTTACGGGTACAGTTTCCGTACCCGACTGGTAATCCTGCCAGTTGGCCACCCGCGCCTTGACGCCATAAAACTTCTGTGCCTGGAGCTTTAAGTATCCGTTTTGCTCCAGGTATTTCAGGGCGCTTGAAACAGTGCTTTTGCTCATCTGCCGGCCGGCTTCGCCGATGACTTGCCGGATGTGCTCGTAATTGAGCCACAACTCTCCGGCTTCCAGGCCGCGCGCCCGGTCAGGGTAGGGGGCGGCCTCCAGGAGGCAGTAAATCCACAGCTTGAAGGCCGTCCCCGGCATCTTTAAGTGCCCGTTGTCCTTCAGTTTTCGCCAGAGCTTGACCCAGCCCGCCAATACCTTAACCTCCCCGCCACAGCCAGAGAACTACCTGAGCCGCCAGGTACACACCGCTAATGATCAGCACGAATTTAGCGGCCAATATGGCTGAAGGCTTGTCCGGCCCCTCCAGCCATTCCCGGCAGGAGGTGAGCATCCTATCGCAGGAACGGGCCAGGCGCCGGGGCCAGGATAGCTTCGCAGTAACCGCGTTATCTTGCTTTATCGTTGGTAACATCATTCATTTAGCACCAGCTTCAGCTGCCGGCAAAACTTCTCCCGGGCTATCCTCTCCAGGGCCTGCGCCCGCCGGTAGATGGCCCTGGCCCTGGGCTTTAGGTGCCTCGTGGCCACATCCAGGTCCTCCAAGTCCTCGATTAAAAAGTAGCCGCCGCCCTCCGGGCCGGTGCTGCTGCCGATGGGCAGGCCCCGCTCCACCACCAGGCGGTAGATGATTTCACGGATCAAGCGGTCATCAAGGCAGGCCACCCGGGCCAGGCGACGGCGGCTGATGGCGTTGGCGTGCCCGGCCGGGATGCAGTCGAGGACGGTTTGCTCCCTGGAAGTTAAATCCCGGTTGACTTTATTTAACGGCATTTTTATACCTCCATTAGGTTCATCAAAGGTTTTAGCTTTTCTTCTGCAAAGGAAATACTAAACATTGTTAGCTGCCATAATTTAATGTAAAATTAAACCAATTATTTGCGGTATGGGATTCCATTTACATGAGGTGAATTTTATGATTAAAACAATCGCCTTTTTAATAATTAGTTCGTTTCTGCTTCTTCTGCCGCAACAAGCAATAGCAGCAGATGCGCTATACAGAATGCTACACGCAGATGAAGTGGAAGACTTCAAAGCAGACCAGGATGTAATTATCGTTGGCCAGTTAATTAGTCAAAGTGGGGACTATTTCACAGTAGAAGTTAATAAAGTTATAAGCGGCTCAGTAGATTCGGACAAAATTCTCTTATACAGCGATTTTCAATATGGTTGGGGTGATTCCAATGAGGAAGCAATGATACCCAAAGTTAATGATTACTGTGTCATGTCCCTCAAAAAATACGGGTCTTATTACAAAAAAGCATGGGGGATTTTTAAGGCTACAAACAGTGATTATAAAACGCTGAAACTCCACTCAGAAGATATCAAATACCCCTATTACACTGGAGATATCGCCGCAATTGAATGGTATGTTAATTCCGGCGGTACTGAAAAAGATTTTTTCTTTAATGAAAATCGTGTATATGTTAAACGGCCAAACGGTGAAATACTCCTTGTCCATGATGAGGCAGAAAGCAACGCCAGTACAATTAAAACAGAGTCTTCCCATGATGGAAAAACTGTTAACTCTTTCATAAATGTAAAATCAGTGATATTGTTAATTGCTGTGTCATGTGCATTAGCAATAACAATTATCATCAAGCGCAAACGGTTATAGCCGCCATATAATAGAAATATAGTTCTCTATCAGCTACACAAGGAGAATAAAAATGCTTCCTTTGTTAGCAAAAATTTTCATTGGCTGGCCTGCGATAATTGGTTCATTACTAGTTTCTTTACTTGGTATTTATGGACGCCGCCCACATCAGTGTATTGCTGGCGCTATACTTTCCCTGGGTTTTGCCTGGTACCTTACAGCTCTACCAGTCATCATTTTCAAGTTAGCCGGGTATTCCATACCTTTGTTTCACCTTGCCGCAATGTTTTATGTCCGCCAGGGAAGGGAAAGAATAGCCGGACTGTTCTTATTACCTCATGCTGCCATAGCATTGTATTTTCTTTTATTATTAATAGCCCAGTACCACAGTATTAAATATTGAATACGCCCCGCCCCGGGTTTGAGGACCGGTATGGTGCGGGGCTATTCAGTTGTCCAGCTGCCTGGCCGCTTATATCTCTTTTACGGACCCTTCCTCCACCCAGAACATCTTCACTCCCGGCAGGCCGGGGTTTACCGGCTGCACGTCGCCTACGGTGGTAAAGACCAGCACCTGGTCGTACTCCTCTGCCAGTTCAAGGAGCATGCCGGACAAAAGGTCCCGGTTGTCCTGTTCCAGGATGTCGGCCTCGTCGATGGCCAGGAACTTAAGGCCGGCTGCCGCGCTCAAGGCGTCGCTGATGGCGATGCCCGCCCGGAGCTGCTCGGACCGGGACAAAAGCCTTAAAGGAAGGACCGGCCCGCCATTGGCGCGGCATAAGATAGCCATGTCACCGCCCAGGGCCACCTGGTAGGCGCCCTCGGTGAGCCGGCCCAGGTGGTCGTTGACCCTGCCCACGAACCCCTCCAGGATGCCGGCCAGCATGTCCCGCCTCAGGCCGTCCGGACCTAAGGCCTTAACCAGCGCTTCCAGATCGGCCACCTCGGCGGCCAGGGTTTCGGCATCCTGTTCCAGGGCGGTTTTGCGCCCGGCCAGGGCTACAGCCTCGCTGTGCAGGGCAATATCGCCTTCAGCCCGGCGTATGTCGGCTTCCAGATAGGCCAGGTCTTCAAGCAGGCTAAGGTCTTCCTCCGGCAAGCCGGCCAGTTCTTTCCGCAAATCTGTAATGGCAACCTCAAGGGTTTCCACTACCTGGCGCCGGGTTTTCAATTCACT
>JAKPTB010000070.1 GCA_029555205.1 Bacillota bacterium | reverse complement strand
AGGGCTGAAGGGGCCATGCCCTCAGCCAGCACCACCAGTTCAAAGTTTTCCTCCAGAACCCGGCCGTTGAGCTGATTCTCCACCAGGACCAGCAGGTTCCTGGTAGCGGGGTCTTCTCTAATCTCACCGGGCTTCCCTTTGATCAGCTCTATGCCGGTCCCTTCCCGCACCCTGGCATAAAAGTCCTCGTAAAATCCCCTGGCCCGGATATCTATGTAAAACATGGCAAGCCTGGCTTCCGGGCAACGTTCCCTGACGTAAGCCGCCTGTTTTAAAGAAACCAGGCAGCAGATGCCGGAGCAGGTTCGCAGGTGGTTTTCGTCGCGGGAGCCGGCGCACTGCACAAAGGCTATGCTGGCCGGCTCCCGTCTGTCCGAGGGGCGCAGGATTTTACCCGAGGTGGGGCCATCGGGGGACGCCATCCTTTCCAGCATCATGTTTGTAATTACGTTGGGATAGCGTCCCCCGCCGTAATTACCCAGCCTGGCCGTGTCGTAGGGGTCCCAGCCGGCCGCCCAGATCACCGAGCCGGCCTTCAGGATCAGCGTTCTCGCCTCCATCTCCAGGTCGATTGCCCCGTAGGGGCAGGCTTCCGCACACCTGGAACAGGAAGAACCCCAACAGGCCTCTCCGTCAATCACGTAGCGGTAGGGGAAGGCAAGCCTGTGGGGCAGGTAGATAGCTTTCGTCCGGTCAAGGCCGAAATTAAAGGTATTGGACCTCTCCGCAGGACAGGCCTCTGCGCACCTGCCGCAGCCGGTGCACTTTTCCTTCACAAAGGTGGGCTTTAAACTTACCACAACTTCAAAGGAGCCCTCCCCGCCTGAAACGGCAATTACCTCGGCTGAAGTCAAAAAGCGAAACCGGGGATTGGCCGCCAGCCTTTTAAAAATAATTTCAAGGCCGCAAATAGGAGAACACAATTTGGGGAAATACAGGTTTAACTGGGCAACCCGCCCCCCCAGGCCGGGCTCTTTCTCCACCAGGAGCACGTCGAAGCCTGCTTCGGCAGCTTCAACCGCAGCGGTAAGCCCGCTGATTCCGCCGCCAGCCACCAGAATGGTCTCGTTCATGGGATTTAATTAAAGAATGTGGAGCACCGGACGCTTCGTACAGGTCCACTGGCCGCTAGCCGGGTTCCAGGTAATATTGGCAAAACAATGCCAGTTCTTCTCGTCCATTTCCGGGTAGTCGGCACGGTAATAGTAGCCCGGCCAGCGGGTCTCCTCCCGGAAGAGAACGCTCCGGACGTGGGCTTCGGCCTGCCAGGTGCGGTGGACATTTTCCCAGCACCGCATCAACTCGTGCAGATCCTGGGCCGCCAGTTTTTCTGCGTCCTCCCGCAGGAAGGTCAGGAGCTCCAGCGCCCTCTCCAGGGAAGGAGCATTGGTTGCAAAATTGGCGCTTACGCCGCCGGCATACTCGTCCATAAGCTTCTGCAGCCTGTACATGTACATCTTGGGCCGGATATAGTTGGGATTGATGTCGGGGTTCGTGGTGTAGTTCCGGTATTTCTCGTATGTTGCCAGCGGCCGGTAGGTCCGGGCCTTGAGCTCCTCCACAACAGCCCCGTCGACATCCGGCCGGACGCTGTTTTCCAGGATGAATTTGACCGCGGATTTGGCGGCAATCCGGCCTTCGGCGTGGGAACCGGAGGAGAACTTGTGGCTGGAGGCCCCGGAGGCGTCACCGGCCGCAAACAGGCCCCGGACCGTGGTCATATTACCGTAGCCCCAGAAATATTCGGGCGGGGCTAGGTCCGCCGGGCCGCTGACCCAGGCTCCGGAGGCACCTGAATGGGAACCGATGAAATAGGGTTCTGCAGCTGCAATTTCGGAAGAACGTTTCTCCGGTTCGGTGTTGGTGGCAGCCCACAGGAGCGCCTGGGAAATGGTCATATCGAGGAAATCCTCCCAGGCCTCCGTTTCCAGCTGCTTCATCTTCTTCTTTAAAGCCCTGGCGTCCCCCTCTCCCTGAGCCGCAAGCCGGGCAATGGCCTCATCCGTGCGCATGTAGACAGGCCCTTTGCCTTCAAAACAGTCCAGCATGCCCAGGTAATTGCGCAGGTTTGCCGGAATGGGCCTGGCCAGTCCGTAGGGCCCCCATTTTTCAAGCTCAGCCCGGCGCTCCACCATATACTCGCCGCCCAGGGCACTGGTGGCCCGGGACTTGAAGTGCAGGAACCAGGCGCCCACCGGACCGTAGGCGTCCTTGAAACGGACGGGAATGAAGCGGACTTCCTGACAGGTCATCTCGGCTCCGGAACGGATTGTAAAGTAGGCGCTGGAGCCGGTGCTGAAAGGGGGATACCAGCTGCGGCCCAATCCCTCCCCGGTGGAGCGCGGCTTGAAGACACCCACCGCGCCGCCCATGGCCACCAGAACTGCTTTTGCCTTGAACACGTAAAACTTGTTCTCGCGGACACTGAAACCCACCGCCCCGGCCACCCGGTCCCCGTCCAGCAGCGGCTCGAGGATAAAAATGCGCTCGTAAATGTTTTCCAGGCCCAGGGCGTTTTTTGCGGCCTCCGCCACAATTACCTTATAGGACTCACCATTGATGAGCAGCTGCCAGCGCCCCTCGTTGACGTATTTCCCTTCTCCGGTCTTCCAGATGGGGAGTCCCCACTGCTCGAAAAGGTGCACCGAGGAGTCCACGTGCCGGGCAATATCGTACACCAGGTCCTGCCGGGTGATGCCCATCAGGTCCCTGGTCACATAATCAACATAATCCTCAACCTTGTTCTTGTTTTGAGCCCGCCCCGACAGCCCCATGTACTGGTTGATGGCGGAAAGGCCCATGGCCACGGCGCCGCTGCGGTCAAGGGCGGCTTTATCCACCAGGGTTACCTTGACTCCGTGCTTTTTACCCCAGTAGGCCGCCTCTACGGCTGCCCCGCAGGCCGCCATGCCGCCGCCCACAATCAACAGATCGGTGGTGACTTCTACAGTTTCAAACTCCGGGTAGACCAGCTCAATCCCCTCCTCTCTTCATTTTCTTTTATTTCTTCAAAACAGGGAGCTCTACACCAAGTGAAGCCGGCTCGGTAAAAAGGTAGGGCATGTTAATGTCCTCGGCTTTGCCCGGACCGAATTTCCCGCCGGGTACCGCGCTGCCTTCTTCCGTATTGCGCACGGGAAACTTGAAGCGCTTCACGGTCCCGTTGCGAAAGCGGATCGTCCATATAATACTATCTGTGCTCCGCAGGGGTATGGCACTGGCGCCCAGGGGCACAAAATCAGCGTAGCCCCGCAGGTCAATTGCCTGCTGGGGGCAGATTTTACCACAGCAGAGACACTCCCAGCACATCCAGGGGTCCCGGTTATACGCCTTCATGGTCACCTTGTCCAGCACCATCAGGTCATTGGGGCAGGCATACATACAGGCTGTCCTGTCCCGCCCCTTGCATCCGTCACACTTTTCGGCAATGATAAAAGCCGGCATTTAAAACACCTCCTTCATTCAATTCCGGCACTTTACAAACCGGAAACAAAGTGTATCGCCCAATTAACCTTCCTTCTATAACTATTTAAGGAAACCGGAAATCATGCTCTAAAGTGTCTGCCGCAGTTCCCGTACATTTAAGTAAAAATAAACAATGGACCCAGAAAAAAAACAAAGGAATGTCCCCTGGCTCTCGCTCCATGAAGCAAACAGCGCATGTATAAAATAAAAAACCGCACCCCGGCAGAGAGATGCATTAGATCTGGACAGAAAGATGAATCAAAGGTTAACGCAGTTCGATAAAATCTATTGCAGCCAGCCCCGGGCATTAAGCGCCGGCAGTCTGTTGGAACAAGTCGCGCTTAATATTCATAATATATCTATACGTATATCTATACGCCCGGTTCACTTGTTTCTTAAATCTATTTAAAGGGGGACGTTTTTTGCTTTATCTTTTATCCGAGTTTATCAAATACAAGGACAACGTTGTCAAACTTGCAGAGTTTTATTACGAGCACACGGCCATGCTCATGGAATTAAAGGGCCGCTTTCCCAACTGGGAAAACTATGTTAACCAGTACCTGTCGGCGGAAGTACGCGCGGGTTTGAGAGAAAGAGGCGTCCCCCTATAAAGGACGCCCTCGTTTTTCCCGGCGCTGTCCACCCAAAAGGAATTCCTGCAGCAATGGAACTTCTATTATATATATATATATATATATATTTAATTTCCCTTCGTCTAAAGGGCAAGACCTGGTCGAATCAACTGTTTTTTTGATTTATGAGCAGCTGGATTCAGGGAGCAGGCGGTTTCCCAGGCAGGAGTTTTATGCAGCCACAAGGAATTATTAAATAAATACCTGGACAGGGAGGTTAAAAATTTAACAAAAAGGAAGGTGAAAAGCCTGGTTTCCTGGCAGGTCCACCGGAAAAACGTGTTAGGGTATAGGTTAATCCTTTAGCCATAAATTTTGCGGGTGGCACAGTACACGATGCGAAAGGCTGTTGCCGCAAGTAAAGATCCAGGCGAAGGTAACACCTTCTTTCGGGCAGTACGTTCGCATTAAGCAACGGCGGGGTAAGCCACCCGGAACACAGGCGGAAGCCTATGACCCGGCAGTTGAATCCTGTGACACTGCCTTCCGTTTGTCGGCGGAAGAGGAACCTAAGTAAATCTGGATTATTTTGCATAAATCAGATCTGTACAGGTTTCAGAAACCAGGGGAAAACATTGATCAGCGTTGACCTGGCGAAAAAGTTAGCTAAATACATTCCCTGGGAACCAAAGGTGGGGGATCTGACCGTCGTTTTCGGGGAGGCCGGGGAGGAAATTATTGAACCCATTAACCTGAAGCACGAAAAGGAGAAGAAAATTGTCCTCTCCCTCCGCAACGTGGGCCATCTCGTCTGGCTCCCCCGCTTGACCATGCTGCTTTACGAATTAAAGAAGCGTTCTAATAAAGGCTTTTCACTGACCTACGACAGGGACACCGACAGTTGGTGTTACCGGGACGAAAGGATGGAAATCTGCAACAAAAGTCCTGAGGACGCGGCAGCCCGGGCTTTGTTGATGCTGCTGGAAGAAAAGGTCTCATGATTTCCACCCTTCATTTTTTCCCTGGTGCTGGCGCCAGGTTAGCAACATGGTTGTTTAAAATTACAATTCTTGATTTTAAACCTCATATCTCAGCCCTTCGATCTCAAGGGCCTGGTAGATTTGTTTGTCGCCCTCCAGGTAGATCCGCGAACCTTCCGGAGCAAAAATAGCCCCCTTGGTAATGTAGACCTTAATCCCATCGGACATAAATTCATCATAATTTTCAGGTTCGGGAGGTTCACCTTCAATCACAACAGGCATAATATTAAAGCCGAAGCAACCGGACATCTCCATCGCTTCCACAGTAACAGCATTAGCTTTTTTGAGAATAAAGTCCCTGGCATCTTCGGAAATCTGGATCTTGATCATTTCATTCAACCCCTAACCCTTTTTTATTAGTTACTTTTTTAGTAAATAAGTTACTTTTTTAGTTAAATTCATTAAATAGGTAATGCCTGACAGTATCTCTGACAGCACCTTATGAAAAGTAAAAAACCGGCAACTATTTTACTTTTTTGCAATTATTTAATTAACCCAGGGAATTATTAGTACCTGGTGATATTTTATCTTATTATTATTCCTTTTTCAATAGTATTAATCTTTTTCAATAGTATTAGTATAAAGGGAAACTCCTTTGCTTATATTCACAATAATTAAGCTTATGTTTCAATAAAAGCAGCGAAGACATTAAGATAGCGTAAAGAAAAGTAAAAACGTTGGAGAAAAGGGATAAGGAAAGGGATAGTTATAATATACGAAAGTGGCAAAGATATCAAGAGGAAAGAGCATGGCAACGATTGGGATAGAACTTATTAAAGATTTAACGGGACTTGCTTTAGACTTGTTCCGTTACAGCGCACAATATGGCAGGCCAAGGGCAGGTCAAAGCTAATTATATCAGCGGGAATTTCACCTTTAGAGCAGGTGTGTTTTACATAACCACGGATAATTTTTCACGTATTATTTGTAACACATATTGGAAGCCCCCTGGAGGTTTCACCGGTTGAGCCGGTTATTGAACCTATTCCCGCGGCAACTTCAGTATTATAATAAATAAATATAATACGCTCAAACTTGCAGTTAACCACATTCAACCACTTGATAATTGTCCAAAAAAATGATAAGCTATTGCATGCACCAATCAAAATCAACATAAACATGCCCGAGTGGCGGAACTGGCAGACGCACAGGACTTAAAATCCTGCGAGCCCCAAAGCTCGTACCGGTTCGATTCCGGTCTCGGGCACCATTTAATTCATAAATCAGTTTAACTTATCAAGCTATAGAAAAAGAAGAAAAGGAAACGCAACACAAGAGAAAAGGCACATTTGAGGAAGCAACAGGGGATTAACCAGGTTGCTTTTTTTTCAATTATTAGAACAATGTCCCCTGCTACCGGCGTATTAAGAAAGGACAAGAAGGGTGTTTGTCCATAGCCCGGGTAAAATTGTGAACGTCCCGGGCTATTCACCTTTATTCCTCCAGCACCCTCCTTAAAAATACCCGGGTTCGTTCGTTAGCTGGATTATTGAAGATAACTTCGGGGACATCATCTTCCACGATAACTCCACTGTCCATAAACACCACCCGGTTGGCCACCTCCCGGGCAAAACCCATTTCATGGGTAACCACCAGCATGGTGAGCCCGCTCCTGGCCAGGTTTTTCATCACTTTGAGCACTTCACCCACCAATTCGGGATCAAGGGCGCTGGTGGGTTCGTCGAAGAGCAGGGCTTCGGGTTCCATGGAAAGTGCCCGGGCGATGGCTACCCGCTGTTTTTGACCGCCGGAAATCTGGTGGGGCTTGGCCTTGATAAATTGGGACATGCCTACCAACTCCAGATATTCCATGGCAGTTTTCCTCGCCGATTTGGCGTCTTTTTTCAAAACCTTGACCTGCCCCACTACGCAATTATCAAGCACCGACAGGTTGTTGAACAGATTGAACTGCTGAAAAACCATGCCTAATTTGGTCCTGTAGACTGAGTTGCTCATATTATGCTCCAGGATGTTGCGGCCATGGTACAGGATTTCCCCGCTGGTGGGATATTCCAGCAGGTTAAGACAGCGCAAAAGCGTGGATTTACCGGAACCGCTGGCGCCGATGATGCAAACCACTTCGCCCTTACTGACCGAGAAATTGATGTCTTTCAACACTTCGTTAGTGCCGAAAACCTTTCGCAAATGCCTGACTTCAATAATCTTGTCCATTATCTATCCCTGCCCACAATCCTGAATTCTGCTTCGGGAACAGTCTGTGAACCATGGATGGTAAATACTGAGGGTCCCTCCAGCCTGACCTCCAAATATCTGAGAATCCGGGTAACGGTAAAGGTCATTATAAAATAGATAATACAGGTAATCAGAAAGACTTCAAAATACCTGTAGTTAATCCCCGCCACCGACTTGGATAAAAAGAAAAGTTCAGTTACTGAAATAACACTCAGTACGGAAGTATCTTTAATATTGATTACAAATTCATTGCTGGTGGCAGGCAGAATACTGCGCAAGGCCTGGGGGAGAACAATACTGGCCATAGTCTGGGCGTGAGTCATACCGATGGAATGGGCCGCCTCGAATTGACCTTTATCTACGGAGAGAATACCGCCCCTGACAATTTCCGCCATATAGGCGCCGGTATTGATGGAGACAATAAAAATCCCCGCTGGAATCGGAGATAAATGGACGTTATAGAGCATCGCCGCGCCGTAGAAAACAACCATGGCCTGCACGATCATGGGAGTACCGCGAAATACTTCGATGTAACATAATAAAAAGAAGTTGACAATTTGATAGACAATTTTGGCTGGCATGCTTGTGTTATGATCAATGGGAATAGTCCTGATGATACCGATCAGGATACCAATAAGAAAACCGATAATTGTACCGGATAAGGAGATAATCAGGGTATTTCTGGCCCCCATTAAAAACAGGGGCCAGTTTTTTTCAAAAATAAAACATACCCAGGTCAAGAAAGAACTGTCCGCAGACATCGTTGATTACACCCCGGTTGAGTTGTTATTGTCCGGAAGGCTGGTTCTTAATCGCTTCAGTCATCAGGGCAAGTCTCTGCTCCTCGGATATTCCGGCCAGAATCTCGTTGACCCGTTTGATGTCGGGATTGCCTTTTTTAAAGCCTACCGCTATGGCCACATCGTCATCAGAAGCCTCAAAGCCTTGTCCCTTAGCAAACTCTACCATGGCAAATTTTGGGTTGGCGGTGGAAGCAGATATAGCTTCCGGCCTTTCTGATACGTACCCGTCAATAATACCAGATTCCAGGGCCACGCGCATAGCGGGAAAATCATCCATGGCTGTCTGTTTCTGCACACCTTTGATTTGATCAATGACCGTATAATGGAAAGTATTAAGCTGGGCGGTAATTTTGGCGCCGGAAAAATCTTGAATGCTGGTGGCCCCTTCATAGGGCGAACCCTTCCTGACTACCATAACCAGATCAGACTTATAGTAGTTATCGGAAAAATCGAGGGTCAGCTTCCGCTCAGCCGTGGGAGACATGCCGGCAATAATGGCATCAATACTGCCCGACTGCACCGCGGGTGGCAGGCCGTCCCAGGCCGTTTTCACAATAACCAGCTCCCGGCCCAGGCCTTTAGCAATAATCTTGGCAATTTCCACATCATAACCGCCGGCAAATTCATTGCTACCAGAAATGGGCACTGCTCCGTTGCTGTCGTCGGACTGAGTCCAGTTGAAAGGAGCATAGCCGCATTCAAGTCCTACCTTAAACGTTTTGGGTTGCGATTGGCCACAACCCACCGCGGTTACGAGTAACCCAAGGGCCAGGGTCACGCATAACGCCAGAGTCAACACTTTCTTCATTTACTAAGATCCCCTCCACTTAATAAATTTTTGTTCCGCCGCTTACATACGGACATCCGCGCCTGCCACAATAAAATTGTTGTGACACAAAACAGATGTATAATAGAACCCCATGTATCTTATAGTAACATAAAAATTCAATTATTGACGTATTTTTAATTAATTATTTGTTAAAAAACAGTCCAAAATTTGGAATATTAAGATAATTATTACTCTTGATAACTGTTATGTTTATTGATTTGACTCTTTTGATTTGCATTGGTTTCATCTCCTGGGATTAATTGGATTATAATAGTTTTTGTATGCTAATCTTAGCGGCTTTTATAGAGTGAGAGCCGGGCGCCGGTGGGACAGCTTCCTCCTGCGTAACTCCTCCATACGATTTCATTGACTTAGCCTGCCGGCCAGCTCTCTCCTCCGTTGGGTGAAGTGACTACCAGGGGTTTGCTGATGCTGAAGTAAGCATCGCTGTAATCATGTACCCTTGTGTCACTGTTGCTTGTGATTCTGACCTGGTAGTCGTCACCGGTTGCCTGGTCCCCGGGTATGCTCCAGCTGTATGTGCCTGCCCCGGGTTCAACGTGACCGGCTATCATGTATTGATATTCGCCACCTTTGTAAAGCGAGATCCGGGCGTCGGTAGGATACCCTTCCCCTGCGTAACTCCATGTGATTTCTTTTACCGCTCCTGCCGGCCAGCTCTCTCCTCCGTTGGGTGATGAGACTACCAGGGGCTTGCTGATGCTGAAGTAAGCGTCGCTGTAATCATGTACCCTTGTGTCGCTGTTGCTTGTGATCCTGACCTGGTAGTCGTCACCGACTGCCTGGTCCCCGGGTATGCTCCAGCTGTATGTACCTGCCCCGGGTTCGACGTGACCGGCTATGATGTATTGATATTCACCACCTTTGTAAAGTGAGATCCGGGCGTCGGTGGGACACCCTTCTCCTGCGTAATTCCATGTGATTTCTTTGACTGCACCCGCAGGCCAGCTTTCTCCTCCGTTGGGTGAAGTAACAGTGAATCCACTTGCAGACTCTACCGTAGTGAAGCTAAAAACATAATCATTTTCTAGATTGTTTCCTTCCGTATCTTTTACTGCACTTGCAGGAAGATAAACTGCATAGGTTACACTGTTTGCAAAATTATTTACGGGATCAATAGTAAGCGTGTCACTGTTTATACTATGAACACAGTTAACCACTGAGTTATCAAAAATACTCTTGATATGGATATCTGCAAAATCTTCGTCTTCAACTACCGTCTCTGAGAATTTAACGTATACGGAAGCGCTCACGGAGATACCGGTGGAGCCACCGGCGGGCTCGGTTTTGATAACCATCGGTGGAGTATTATCTGAGGAATGGTCCACATATAGCAAATTGCCGCCTGGATCGTAATCATATGTAATCCTTTGACCATTATCGTATGTTACAGAAGTCAGCCGGTTAAGCGCATCATAAGTATATACTGCTGCGTTTGCCGGTAAAGTTGAGAATAGAAGAAAGAGTAATAAAAATGAGGTTCTTAAAAAAGAAAGGTATCCAAACATTTTACCACCTCTTTTGTTGCTTTATTTTAATACTAACTACGTTTTGGCATACTATTGCTGGACATATTAATTTACTTAATCAACTTTTAAATCCGAAGTATTTATTTATATTGACCTGTATATCTAGATCTTCCTTTGAAAAATCGTCTATCGGGAACTCCTTTACACGCATAAAAAATCCTTTATTTAGGGTTTTTACGGTATGAACCTGGGCTTTTTTAATTCTTTCAATACCTAACTCTTTTACAATAGATTCTCCAAAAAAGTTCACCCAATGGACAGTGGTTGGAAGCAAATTACGCCAGTAACCATTATACCGTTTAATATTAATATCATTTACAATACAGCCCCAGAAGGGATCAAAAATACATACAATTTTTTTAAATAAATACATTAATTTTTCTATAACAGAAGGGTTATCATAAATAGGTAGCGATAAAGGCAAGTCTACCCGCAGAGTGTTTTTAAATCTGCGATTAGCCACCCCAGTTGTAATACTTATACCAGCTGCTTCATCATCATTGAATGAAGAAAAAAAACCAATTGTATAGCCTAAATCCGGGAATACACGTTTATCTAAGCCTTTCCTTAGAAGCTCTCCTAATGTTTCATAAGTCCAGTCATAAGGTTTAGCATCCTTTTTATGATATGCTTTTATATAATTTGGGCTTAACTCAGGGCCATACTCCCTAAAAGCAGTTAGAAGAGCATAAGTTCTATCAAGGATAGATTTCATTCCTTCGTTTCTGGCTTCTGCCCATAGAATTATGATATGACTTTGCATTATTCCCCTCCTTATTTTAAGGGCTCATAAATGAATATTATACCTATAATGCCTTGACTTTCAAAATAATTTTTTATAACATCCATACTGGTTTTATCTGAAAAATACCAGACAACTGGCGCTCCTTCAGAAGCTTCCAATTGTTTAGCTGCTTGGTCAATAATGTCCTCCACGCCAGTAAACCAAACTTTAAATTTTCCAGTTCGTTCATCAATAAAAGCAGAATAATCACCCTTAGCTTCTATTAGAATCCCGTTTTTCATACCATCATATCTAACACCATTTTGCAACCATATTTCATCCCTTCCTGTTATCTGTTTTTGATATTTTCTTGAAGCCTCACTCATATATTCATTTACTTTTACCCACTCCCCGGAAAGATTTTTTGTTCTACGCAAGGGATTGGGTATTTTATATACTTTATTAACACCCTTGCGTAAAACAATACCTGAAGTACCAGCAATCTTAGTTCCAGCAGCAATCACAGGAGGCATTCCAATACCACTGGCCTCCAATTGCACCATTGTCATGTCCCAGGCGTTTTCTGGTTCAGGTGCAACAAGGTTTCCGATTCCTTCTGTAATTTGCATTATAAATAGAGCATCATACTCTACATTATACTCTTCCATAAAACCAGCAATCTCGTTGTGTCCCGTGGGATCAACATAATTCACCGGTTTACCCTCACAGTACGTATACAGGTTCTGCGATTGCGGATTGGATACCTGGCCGGTCAGCGTGTCAGGGCTTAAAAATCTCTTGGCTACCGGATTGTAATAGCGTGCCCGCATGTAGTACAAGTCGCTTTCATCGGTCATAACACCATAGCGCCCGCAGAAGAGAAACGGTGTGGCGGTGTTTCCGCTGCGGTAGACCAATTCTCCATAGGGAGTGTATTGGAAGCGGTCGGTTACCTGGCCGGCTTCATTCGTCAGGGCTACCGTGCTGCCGCGCAGATCAAAATGATAGGTGTGATAAACGCCGCCGGAGGACTCCTGCCCGATCAACCCCAGGCCGTAAACGTAATAGGTCTGTCCGCTTTGATTACCAGTCTGGATCAGTACCTGACTCAAGGAAGCGTTTGGGTTGACTATATAACTGGTTTGCCGGATACCTTCCCTGACTCCGGTGCGGTTGTTCCCGGCGTCATAAGTGTATGTCGTGTTTCCCGCGCCAATCAAGCGGCCGCGGGCGTCATAGGTGAAATTGGACATGTCGCCGGCTAAAGGCCCGTAGGTCATATTACCGTCAGCGTCATAAACCACTGTCTGCCCGTTATAGGTAGCCAGCCGGTTATCCGCCGCGTAGGTCATGACCGCGCCGTTCATGGTGAAAGGCACATTTTCATTGTGGTTTATTTCTTCGATTATATTTCCTGAAGGATCATAGGTATAATTGTACTTGCTGATAGTATTGCCGCTGTTGTCCTCCTCCTTTATTTGAATCAATTTTCCTGCCTCATTGTAATCATAGGTCGCGGAGGCACCATTGGGATAAGTCGTCCTCACCAGCCTGCCGTTGGGATCGTATTCATAAGCAGTGACCCTGCCTGCCCAGTCAGTTACCTCAACCAACCTGTCTGCGGCGTCGTAATTGTATTGGACCTGCCTGCCACCCGGATAAGTCAGGGTGTTCAGATTGCCGTTGGCGTCGTAGGCATATTGGATAACATTGCCTAGATTGTCTATATATTTAATCACACGGTTCAAGGCGTCGTACTGGTATTCAATTGTACCGGTATTGTCGGTGGCGGTGAGGAGGTTGCCGTTCTGGTCGTAGGTAAAGGACACCGTCCCGTCCGGATTGATGAGGCTGGCCAGCAGGCCGGTATCGTCGTAATGGTAAGTGGTTGTCTGCCCCCTGGCATTTGTTTTAAGAGCGACCAGGTTCCGGGCGTTGTATTCCAGGGCAATTACGCTGGAGGCAGCGGAAGTTCTGGATGTAAGCCGGTCGGAGGAGTCATAGCTGTAACTGGTCCTGTTTATGTTGGGGTCCACCATAGCCACCAGGTTGCCGTGAGCGTCAAAATCCTGCCTGCCCAGCCCGCTCAGGGCATCTATTGTTGTTTTTAGCCGGTTCAGATCGTCGTAGTCATACCTGGTCACGTGTCTCGCCGGGCTGGTCAAGCTGGTTAAACGCCCCAGATTATCATATTCACTTAAAAATGTGTTTCCCAGAGCGTCGCCAATGCTTTCGGGCTTGTCCAGCAGGTTGTAGCCGATGGTTAAAACTCTCCTGCCCAGGGCATCGGTTATCCCGGTGAGGTTCCCTGCAGCATCGTACTGATTTGTGGTTGTGTAGCCCAGTGGATTAGTAACACCGGTGAGCCTGCCCAGGGCGTCATAGCTGTAAGTGGTTTCGTTGCCGCGGGGATCGGTGAGTTTTACCAGTTGATTAACCGCGTCATATTCATATCTGGTTTCATTATTCAAGGCGTCCACCCTGCTGACCAGCATCCCGTTCCCGTCATAGGAATAACTGGTAACACCGCCCCTGGGGTCTGTTTTGGTCAGAATGTTGCCGCGCCAGTCATAGGTAAAGCCTGTGGTATTCCCAAGCGGATCGCTGACATTCAACAAGTTATCCGCCTCATCATAAGACATATTGGTTGTTTTGCCGCCGCTGTCGGTAAAGGTCACCAACCGCCCGGCTGCGTCATAATCAAATGAACTGACGTTTCCAGCCGGATCGGTGACGGTTTTTAAAAGTCCGCCCTGGTATGTGTAACAGGTTGTACCGGCGCCGGGACCGGCATCTGAAGTGGTCATGCTCAGCAGAAAGCCGTTATTATCATATGTATAAGCTGTATTGTGTCCCAGCGGGTCGGTTACAGTTATTAAATTACCATTGGGATCGTATGTAAAAGCTACTTGTTTGCCGGCCGGGTTTGTTACTGATAAGAGGTTGTTGCTGTTGTCGTAGGTCATGGTTGAGGTATTACCCGCAGGGTCAGTAGCTATGAGAAGGTTGCCGTTATCGTCATAACTGTAGAAGCTGGTCCGCCTAAGTGCATCGGTTAAGCAGGTGAGGTTGTTGTCGCGGTCATAGGCGAAGCTTAGAGTAATATCTCCTGGATAAATGACATCTGTAACCCGGTATTTTTCGTCGTAAGCAACAGTTAGGTTGTTGCCCAGGGCGTCGGTCATGGTCGTCCGGCAGTTGTCCTGATCATAGCTGTATGCGGTTTCATTGCCGTTTCCGTCGGCTTGCCGGGTTACCCGGTTGTTGTGGTCGTAATCATTTCTGGTGATTTTTACACCGTCGGGGTCGATTATTTCAGTGAGGCCGTGCCTATCGTAGTTATATTGGATAAGATTGCCCAAGACGTCCCGGACTGTAGCCAGGTTGCCACAACTGTCGTAACCATAAGCTACGCTCCGGCCGGCAGAGTCAGTAACCCGGTTAAGACGGTTGTTGTCATAAGTGAAGCTGAGACTGCGGCCAGCCGGTTCTGTGGCCGTTACCAGAAGACCGTCCATATATGTCAGGGTAAGGCTGTTGCCGTTTTTATCGGTGATGCCGGTTAACTGGCCACCAGCGTTAAATATATATTTGGTCTGATCTTTGTAAGTGAGTATATAAGTGTTGTCAGGCCCGGTTTCAAGAGTTTCTAAGCAGCCGGCGGGGCGGTCGTAGCCGCTGCCGTTGTTGGTGAACAAGGCGGTGTGTCCGTCAGCATAAGTAACAGTGACACCATCGCTGCTTACAGTTAAATTGGTATTATATTTGTGAGTCCAGCCTTTGCCCATTGGGCCGGTATATATATCGGTGGAATTATAGAAACGTGTAAAATCGAGGGGCAAACCCAGGGATGGAACAAACAGGTCGGTTTGTTCCATAATAAAGTTTCCGGTGGAGAGATTAACCGAACCACGGCCATAGAAGCAATAGGAACGAACACCGAGGGTTTCTTTAGAGATGGTTTGCATTTCTGTTTCTATAAAATACGGGTAACTGGCTCCTTCGCGAATCTTCCATATATTATTAAAATCCCAGCCTGTGAATGTAACCTGTTGCTGCATGGCAGAGGTGGTTTGAGGTGTTCCCCTGCCACTATCCGATTGTCCTGATGTTTGCATATCGTAGTAACAGGATGTAACAGTGCCGCCTTCTTCTGCAAAATCCTGATTGCCGATTAAACCGCCGGCATTTACACCGGTTGCCGTGACCCGGCCTTTGGAATATACATTGGTAAGCCTGCTGCCGCCGTAACCCAGGTAACCGCCAACGTAATCGACACCTGTGACATCGCCCCAGGCATAGCAATCAGTGCTGGCGCCGTGGTCTTCACCTGCAAAGCCTCCGGCATGGTCACCCTGTCCGGTGACATTTCCCAGCGCGCAGCACTGCGATATTCCTGTTGAATAATTAACACCTGCAAAGCCTCCGGTATTATTACCTGTATTTAGAACATTTCCGAAAGAATAGCATTTTATAATTTCCTGGTCAGGATTAGTATCTACAGAACCACAGACACCAAACATGCCCCCGACATTAATATAGCCCTGCACATCGCCATAAGCCGTGCAGTCCCGTACGCTACCGAAACATTGCCCGACAAATCCGCCTATGCCAACATTTGGGTCGCTGCCATCGCAAGTAACGTTTCCCGACGAATAGCAATTGGAAACAAGGCAATTATCACCGATTAATCCGATAAAACCTCCAATATAATCTGCATAATAATCTGCATTCAAAATGGCAACATTACCTGTGGAATAACAATAACTGATAACGGTATTGTTTGTACAACTTTCAGCAAAACCGCCGGCTCTTCGGATACCGTGAACAGATCCTGCAGCATCACAATTATTAAAAATTGAACTGCGTGTCCACCCAACCAGTCCGCCAACTTCTTCACCACTAACGTTGCCGCTTGCATAACAACTTTCCATTTCCGAATCCGAAAAGGCACCTGCAACACCACCAATGGAATTATCTCCCCCGGAAACCGCACCAGTGGCGTAACAATCAGTCATTGAACTTTTCCAAAAGGCACCTGCAACACCACCAATAGAATTATCTCCCCCGGAAACTGCACCGGTGGCGTAACAATTAGTCATTGAACTTTCCCAAAAGGCGCCTGCAATACCGCCAGTAGAAGTATTCCCAGAAATAGCTCCGGTGGTGAAACAATCACTCATATCTCCTTCCCAAAAGGCGGCTGCAATACCGCCGGTACTTCCATTGAGCGTACTGCATATTGCTGAACTGGAGCACTCAACAATATCACCCTCGGAAGCCGAGGCGATACCTCCTACTTGAATTGTGTTGCTGCTGGTACTAGAAATCATGCCTGACGTTACGCAGTTTGAGATAACCCCGCCACAGTTGTAATTTGTGATTCCTCCGGCATCTTCACCCGATGTAATTATTGCATCGACTATGCAATGGCTGACTATCGCTTCATAGACATATGATGTAACGCCGGCAACACTATCAATAGACGAGATCTCACCGGTAACTCTACAATTAGTTATTAGACCACCCAAGCTGACACCTGATATCGCTCCAAACTCATTTATATATTTGCCTGTGTAATTAATTCTTACTTCAGGCAGGTTCAGGTTTTTGATAATACCTCCGTTGTTGGCCCTAATAAGTCCTCCCTGTGTGGATTGTAAGTTTCTGATCGAGAAACCGTTGCCGTCTAGTACACCACTAAATGGCTCATCTTGCGCTCCAATCAAAGGCGTCCAGTCCGGTACGCCAGACAAATCAAGATCCACCATAAGGATGTATTGAGCGGACATATTCTGTGATATGTTTATGAGATCATCAACTGTGTATATTGGAGTTACGCCCTGCTCACCGGTTGCCTCCATCATGGACCGGGCTTGAATTAGATTATCTTCCCTAATTGGTAATTGCTGATATGACTGCAACAAATCAGAAAGTCGCTTTTCTTTTTCCTGGTAATGCTCTTCAATCTGTTTTAAATGAAGAAGCAGAGCCTCCCGACTTTCATCAATTTCCGGCAACTGATGCCTTTCATACCCTCTTGACCAGGCCGTCGCCGCAGCTAAATGTCCGGAGAAAGCAAACGAAATAAAAAAAAGTAATACAAACATTACAAAAACGTATTTGAAGGTTTTTTTTGAGCTCGTTTTCATAAACTAATACCCCTTCTCGGCAAGTTGCTTTAAAGCACAAGGAAAATCGTAATGACACCAATTCCTTTTTTGTTGATTAAACCTGAAACCTGTTTAAGCCAGCCCTCTACAAAGAAAGTTCTTTGACCATTACACCAATAATAAACAATATTTCCTTATTCAGCATTTAGTGCCAATTCCCTTCAATATAATTCATAAAATTACCATCAAAAATAGACAATATTTGACTATTGCCAGGACTACCATGCAACTGAAGCGGCGCCAGCAGGGAGATTAAACGTACTTAGCAGGTATTATTAATTAAGACTTAACTCGGGATTTTATGGAAGGAAATCGTATAGGAAAATTTTTTTGGAAGAATCTGCAGAAGTCTTTTAGAAGAATTATACTTGAATGATTCTTATAGAGAGTTATTTCACTCAACTTTTGCAGGTCAAAATTTAAAGCCGGCCATTTAAAGATGCGGGCAGACAAGAGATAAATTCTTTTTAAATTTTTGCCAGCCAACCAGGCTCACATCCAACATAATGTCCAATTCTTCGGTGTACAGACTGTGACAGGACGGACGGCTCTTTCACGTTCCCATCTAACCGTAAAGAGATTGATCTCAGACAGCCCCAGAGATAGTGCGCCAAGTTATAAAACCATCTCTTTAACCGATACAGGGTTGCATCATCTGCGTCTAATTCAACCGGTTATACTTCTACAAGCACTTGTTCTATATCCGCTGCTGCGTAACGCTTGTATGGTACCAGGCAGTCCGGAAGTTCATGATGTATCCGGTTGCAGCTTTCACATCGAGTCTGCGGATAATTAAAATCTTCTCTTCATAAGCTGTCTTTGATTTGCGTTTACGGCTCCCGATTACCTTACGATTATTACCGCAACAGGGACATGGGATAAATTCTGCACACCTTACATGAAAAAATGTGTCCGGGGATTTTCAATTAGTTTATAATTTGTTACAATGATCATGCATGATTGGTGGATGTCTCTGGTGGTCTGCTGTAACAGATCACCGATCGGAGACATCCTTTTCCTTTGCTGTGATATGGTCATTATATCCAGCATGTTCTGGACAGGCAATACCATCAGCTTTTGGACTTTTTAGATTAGCAAAAACAGCATGGTTCATTTCTGGCCCCTTCAATAGTGGATTCACTATAGCTTTTGCCTGGTATTGATATCATTGATTCGAGTCCTTCGTTCTTTCCCTGATTTCATCCCTGAGCTTTAATTGTTCATAGTAATCCTGAATCAGCTGGTCAACGGCTTTTTCTTCTTCCTGTTTAATAAACTCACAATGCTGTCCTGCAGGACAATTTTCTTGTTCAAGACAATGGCTGAGTTGCACCAGATCATAACCGCACAGTCTCTCAGCGAGATGCACCCTGATATTCACCCTGGTTTTCCTGTTTATTGACCTGCAAAATATTTCCATGATTTGTTCGATTTTCACATTTTACACCTCTTGCATACTGTTTCGGGGGCTATACCCTATCTTAAAATTCGAATTTACTGTACCAGCTCTCCGTTTTCAAAGTGAGTTCAAATCCTCTGGTCTAAACTGAAAAGCATTTATTTGCGGTTTAATCTGGTTTTACATCTTTCTTAGCTGGATCAGCACATCATCATTGTAAAGGTCTCTTTTTTCAAGGGCCATTTTTAAAATTACAGAAATGGAAACATTCAGTATTAATCAAATTCCACCACATAATTTATAGGTGATATCATTTTTAACTCACCTTCACAATACAATTTATACGCTTCATCTCCAATATAGAATTCCTTATCTTTACTTAAGAGATAGTTTTTCTTAATCCACTTTCTATAAAACTCAAAGCGTTCACTTAGCCGTTTATTTTTTGTAATTAATTGCCCCTGCTCGTCCCAATATTTCAGTTCTACCCACAACCTACCGTATTCCATTCTACAACCATCTTTAATCTTGCATCTATAAAATTCAATTACATCAGAAAATGTTTCGCAAATAAAACCAGTACTTTTGCCAACAATCCTCGAATGTTCTGAAATTATATAGAGTTTATAATCACTTATGCTTAACCGAGTCTTGATTGGCTCAATATTACCATCCTTTAATTTTGGTCTTACCAATAATTCCTTTTTTTCTAATATCATATCAACAAATTCTCCTTCATCCTCTGGAGCCATAAAAAATCTAATTTGTCTACCCATTATTATATAAACCTCCTTAAGATTTCTAAGAATAAGTTTATCCTGCCAGCCTCCAGAAGATATTTATAGCTTTCCGGTAACGGATAAATTATTTCAATACCATCTCCAATATTTAGTGCCTTGTGCAACTATAAGTCTATCCAGCCACTTGCCAAAACCACCTTTGATGTAAACCCATTCATTTGCTCGGTAACCCTGGTCCCCATCAATTATATAGTCTTTAATTCCTGCCTTATATTTGTTTAAATCAAAAATAAGAACATCACAATCACCAAGCCATGTGGCAAATATTATGTTATTATTAAGCAGACAACCTATTTCTTCATTATTTCTCGTAACATTAAGAATTTAGTTTAAACCTAAAATATTACATCCCCATTGGCCATAATCTATATTCTTAAACAGTAAGGCTCCATTGGAGATTGTTAAGAATTGGTTGTATTCTTTCGGCAATATTACTTGATTACTAATCTCAAATTCTTGAATTTCTTCTGCAGTAGCAGCACTATTCCACTCAAATCCTGCTTCGGATATATGTCCACCTTCATTTTGTATCAATAAAGTATTTTTCTTTGACAACCTGCTTTTTAATGCTTTTATAACTTTCAAAATAGAAACCTCCCCAACCTCCCCAATAATTTAATAAACATTAGTTTTTAACCTGACCTGTGGCCAGGTTGCTATGGTTTGTTCGATTTACACATTTTACACCTCCTGCGTATTGTTTCGGCAGGAGAGAAAAATTCCCTTTTTCAGGATCAAATTCCGGCTCGTTCCTGTCCTGCTGGAATCACCTGATTCTAGAAATTTACCGTTCCCCGAACAAATTTTCTGGAGATGCGACAACCAGGTGATCCGGATCCGGTTTAGAATAATTACAGGAGTTGATTTACAGGGGGAATTGTTAAAATGGAAACTTTTATTGAACAACTCAGGCCGGGCCAGGCAGTAAACGGCACCTTTGCTTTAAGAATGAAGAAACTGCTCCCTTTACGCAGCGGAGCAGGGCATTACCTGGCTGTAGTCCTGGGGGACAGGACGGGGCAAATGGAAGGCCGGGTCTGGGAATCAGTATCTGAGATAGATCACAGCTGCCGGGTCGGGGATATTGTAAACATCCAGGGTCAAGTTGTGGAATACAACGGAACAGCCCAGATCCAGATAACATCAATGTCAGTATGCCGGGATTATGAAGTAGATCCTGGCAGGTTCATTCCCACGAGTAAACTGGACCTGGATACTGCCGGGGAGCAGCTTTTTTCTATTGTTGGAGCCTTGCATAACCCACACCTGAAAGGCCTGCTGTCCCTGATTCTAGCGGATAATGATTTTCTCGACGCCTTTATTAAGTCTCCGGCCGCCAAGCACAACCACCACGCTGTCATCGGCGGTCTTTTGGAGCACAGTCTGGGCATCGCCAACGCTGCAGTAGGGATAGCTGCTGTTTACCCGCAAATTGACCGGGATCTGCTGGTGACCGGCGCTCTTCTTCACGATATCGGCAAAGTGGAGGAATACCGGCTGAATTCTCATATCGATTTCACCGACGAAGGCCGCCTTTTGGGGCATATCGTCCTGGGAGTGCGGCTCCTGGACAGCTATATCGGCCAACTGCCCGGTTTTCCTGAAGAACTCAGAATCAAGCTGCTCCATATGATCGTCAGCCACCACGGGCAGTACGAGTGGCAGTCCCCGAAAAGGCCTAAATTCCTGGAAGCCGCCGTGCTGCACCATCTGGATATGATTGACGCTGCCATGGATATGTTCAACTCGGCTGTGGAAAACCGTGCTGCTGAGGATGACCACTGGAGCAGGTGGGTTAAAGGTCTGGACAGGTTCGTTTTTTGTAAATAATACTTTATTAAAGTTTTTTAGATGGTTTTGAAACCATAATTTCTTTCGTTTTTTAATCTTAAAAGGGAGAACACTATCTTTTAGGAGGTGATGACTGCAAAGTGTTTATTAAAGAAGACATGAGCAACTCCGGAATAGCGATGATGCTTGTGGCTTCAGCACTGTTAACAGTTCCCTTTATCTTTTACGCGAAGGACATTGCAGATTCCCTGCGTGACATTTCCGGAAGAAATCAGATCAATATAAAAAGCGGTTTAAGCCAACCGTAACACCAGTTATGACTGTTTATTAATTTTTTTGATTTACAGCCAACGGGCAAATCCGGCAACTGCCTGGTTGGCTGTTTTTTATGGAAAAGAAGAGGCACAGGCCCCTGTAAGAAGCTTGCAGGGGCCTGTGCCGTACATATTTTTGTAATGATATCTGTTTCCGCAGTTTAACGGACGATCGTCGCTACATAGCTCACTATAAGCAGGGCTACGATGTTGACCACCTTGATCATCGGGTTAATGGCCGGGCCGGCCGTGTCCTTGCAGGGGTCACCCACCGTGTCGCCGGTGACCGACGCCGCATGAGCCTCAGTGCCCTTGCCGCCGAAATTACCCTCTTCAATATATTTCTTGGCATTGTCCCAGGCGCCGCCTCCGGCCGTCAGCATAATTGCCAGGAACAGGCCGGTGATGATTACACCCATGAGCATACCGCCCAGGGCCTGGGCACCCAGCAGCAAGCCCACCAGGAGGGGCGCCACCACCGGGATCAGGCCGGGGAGCATCATTTCTTTAATTGCACTCTTGGTCACAATATCGACACAACGGCCGTACTCGGGCCGGGCCTTGCCTTCCATCAGCCCCTTGATCTCCCTGAACTGGCGCCGCACCTCGTTGACCACCTCATTGGCAGCCCGTCCAACGGCACCCATGGCCAGCGCAGAAAAGATAAAGGGTAGGGCACCGCCGATGAGAAGCCCGGCCAGCACCCAGGGATTCTCAACAGTAAAGTTTAGTTTCTCCATGATTCCGGCGCTCTCGCGCACGTGAGTTATCTCCATCGTATAAGAAGCAAACAGGACAATGGCGGCCAGGCCGGCAGAGCCGATGGCATAGCCCTTGGTCACCGCCTTGGTGGTATTACCCACAGCATCCAGCGGGTCGGTAATATTGCGTATTTCAGACGGCAGCTCAGCCATTTCGGCAATGCCGCCGGCGTTGTCGGTGATTGGGCCGTAGGAGTCAATTGCCACAACGATACCCGTCATTGAAAGCATTGCGATTGAGGCTATCCCAACTCCATATACATCGCCGATAATGTAGGAAATCAGAATTCCAGCCACGATGGCGAAAGCCGGCGAAACACTGGCCTCCATGGCGATGGACAGGCCGCTGATAATGTTGGTTGCGTGGCCGGACTCCGAAGCTTTGGCGATAGTCCTGACCGGCCGGAACCGCGTAGAGGTATAGTAATCGGTAATATAGACAATGGCCAGGGTCACTGCAACACCCACCAGGGCCGTGTAAAAGTACTGCGGCGAACCGAAGATATAAGTAGTTACCGGATAAAAACCGATAAGCGAAATAATCGCAGATGCAATCAACCCTTTATAAAGAGCCGACATAATTTCCTTCCCCTGGGTAAGCCGGACAAAAAAGCTGCCGATAATTGTGGCGATGATGGCAATACCACCCAGAATCAGCGGGTAGACAACGTACTGCTGCTGTCCGGGGAAGAACAGTTGACCCAGCAGCATGGCGCCGATGGCCGTAATGGCGTAGGTCTCGAACAAGTCTGCCGCCATCCCGGCACAGTCCCCCACGTTATCTCCCACATTGTCGGCAATCACCGCCGGGTTGCGGGGGTCGTCTTCCGGTATGCCCGCTTCCACCTTGCCCACCAGGTCGGCCCCGACGTCGGCGCTCTTGGTGTAGATACCGCCGCCCAAACGGGCAAAGACGCTGATCAAACTGCCGCCGAAGCCCAATCCAACCAGGTATATGGGATCCTGGAATAATACATACAGGCCGGCAACGCCCAGTAGGCCGAGGCTAACACACATCAAACCAGTGACGGCCCCGCCCTTAAAAGCCACCAGCAGGGCATAGGGCAGGCCCTTTCTGGCCGCTTCACAAACCCGGGCGTTGCTCCGCACCGATACATACATCCCCACGTAGCCGCAGAGTCCGGAAAAAACAGCCCCTACGATAAAGCCCACGGTTGTAATCCAGCCCAGACCAAAGTATAGTAAAACTGCAATGATGATTCCAACCACTGCAATAGTCTTGTACTGCCTGTTCAGGTAAGCCATGGCGCCTTCCTGAATAGCTCCTGAAATTTCAATCATACGCTTATTGCCGGGAGGAAGCTTTAAAACCATCATGGCCAGATATCCGGCAAACAGAATGCCCACTAACGAGGCGATAACAGCGTATATGGAGAAAGCCCCGAATGTCAAATTGAACACCACCTTATAAACCTTAATATGAAATCATTTCCTGAATATTTTGGACCATAGTAGAATCTTAAATGCTGCGATCACCTCCTAATTCGGGACAAATCCTTTTTCCAACCACCTCCCTGCTGCGTTTGATTCATATCCAAAGAAGGAGACCTTCAAAAAACAACCGGTTGACAATTATCCGGCGCAGTCAAAGCCGCCAGGCCGGTCCATAAAGCCGCTCTTCCAGGATAACCGCCGCCTTTATTAAGATGTCCGGCTGTTTTAAAAACATTCTCCAATCCTCTAGGCCTGTGTTGAGCCTGTCCAGATTCAAGGCAATGAAGCTTTCCCGGCAAAGGACGGGTTTAACTGATTACCCACTATCTCAAGAATAACCATCCTTGTTCTAGAGAATACACAGAATCTTAGAGAATAAGGGTGATCCGGGTCAAGGGATAAAAAGCCATATATAAAAAGTTATTTGTTTAAACATGACATATCAGCACAGCCGCCGGAAAGAATAACTTGCCGGAACAAAATAATAACCCGGGCCGGGTAAAAATCCCTTTTAAAAAGAGAAAGTACACCTGTTTTAAGATAAAACCAGCAGTACACTCGTTAATGTAATAAATTCAGCTTTTACCATTATAACGACAAAAGAATTTTTTGCAAACCTTTTGTTCCTTGATTCAGCAGGAGAGCGATAAAAATGCCGCAGAAAAATGAACGGCACTCCGGCGCAATTCGCTAGTTGTCCACAGAGTTATCCCGACTTTCCACAATGTTACAGTTTTGTTTATCTTTATCTGGGGAAACCAACGCCATTAGATCTTATTATGACAACCTATTCAGACAGTTTCGCTCCCACAAATTACCGGTTGACTTAGTTAACCATGTTAATTATTATATGACTTAACTACATGTTTCCACTAAAAATTCTTCTTTTAAACCCGGCCCTGACAGCCGGGTTTTTCTTTTTTCACAACAAAGGAAAAGCACTATGCCGCAGCCTTTACCTGCCCGCTCCAGGGCCCCAGTCAGGCAACCAGAACCCGGGGCGGCTGCTCACTGCTTTTTAAGGAACTTCCCGGTCCGGGGTATAGGTACCGCTGATCCACCTGTAAAAATCATCATAAACCGCCCGGATAGAGGGGCTTTTACTGGAGAAAGCGTCCAGCAACGCCTTTTTTAATCCGGCAAAATAGGCATTTGTTTCATCTTCTCCGTCCAGACCCAGCTGGTGCGCCCTGTTTAACTGTTTGTAGAACAAATCATAATAATAGCGGTTGGAGAGCACTTTTTCATCATATTCCAGTTCAATGCCCGTCTGATACCGGCGGGCCAGTTCCACCGCCCTGACCATGCGCTCCTCCGGCTGATCTTCAACAGCATAATAATTGGGCTGTAAAAAAACGTGGGTAAAACCATAGGATCTCCATTCCTCGTAGCCTTGCGCGCCGTAAAAAGGAATCCAGTAAAAATTCTGGCCCCTTGCCCTGACCAGACGGGCTACATTTTGCACCAGCTCTTTTTCAGCGGAAATGGTCTGGTCCATATACTCCTTGTACCAGTAAATACCAATAAGTTCCAGGTGCTTAAAGCCGGCCTCCCGCCAGCGTTCCATCATCTTTTCATAATACCAGCGCACTGCTGCGAACCGGTTTTCCAGGGCCTGCTCCCTCCCGGCATCTTCTTCTGAAAAAGAAAGCACTCCTTTGCCTTCCTCCAGACTGCCGAAGGCCTTTTCTTTTTCATCAGGATAAGGTACGGTCAGGATTACCTTTTCCTTTCCCTGCAGAGCGTCAATTTCGTTTACCTTTGCAACAGCCTCTTCCAGGGCGGGCAATTGCTTCCCGGGGGCAAAGAGATCTTCCAGGTAGGCCTCCCAGCTTGCCTTTGTGGCAGGCATCCCGTGGTAGGGCAGGAAGAGAAGCGTGTCAAACATTCTCCCGCTGAGCTTCCCAGTGGCGTCCTGATAGGCCACCACCGGCAGGAAATCCTGGGCGGACCAGGTGTCTTCCCCGCTGCCGCTGCCGGTATAAACAAGCAGGATATCCCTGGCATCCGCTTCCGGTGCCTGAACGGCGGCCTGGCTGCTGCGATAATTGGCCATGGCCAGGACCGCAGGCTGTTCCGTCGTCCCCGGGTAACCCTTTACGGATATATTCCTGGCAAAAACCCAGACTTCTACAGGAAAGCTCAATTTAATGTAGCGGGTGGTAACCGGCGGAAAGGTGAGGGTCAGGTTCCGGCTTGATACAGCCGGCTCAAAGGGTTCCACTCCATGCCGGACCTGGCCCAGTTGATACCAGAGCACACCGTCGGGGGACACCTCGCCTTGCAGGTATTCCGGAATAAAGACACCAGATCCGGCGTCCTGCTTAAACTCAAGGGAAACCTGCGTAACAGGACGAAACTCTCTTAGATCAATGATAATGTCCCTGCCCCCCTGCCGCAAAAAGCCGGTCCAGGTCTCGCCCGAGGAAGCAAGCCCCTCCACGGGTCCGGCATAAAGCCTGTATTCCCTTTCCTGGAATCCGGCATCCGGTTCCTGCGGTACAACCCTGCAGGCCGCTTCCCGGGCTAATTCCACTACCTCCTCTTCTTTCTGCGCCATGCCAGCGCTTGCGCCGGGGCTGTTTTCCCCAGCCTGGCAGTCTTTAATCTCTGCATAGACCGGGAAGGCTGCGCTGCCGGCGTTAACCGTAAGGGTGACCTTTCCAGCCCTCTGACCCGCCGTGAAGAAACCGCCGGGAGCAAACCGGCCGGCCCCCGGGTCGTCCAGGCCGCAGGCAACAGTAAAAGCCGGCTTCCTCTGCACAGCGCCGGATTCGATTTTCCTGGTCTCAGCCGTACAGATTTCCAGGTATTGCGGGGAAATGACCGGCAGGGCGGTCAAAGCCTGTCCTTGCCTTGTCTTTAACAGCCGCCCGGCCAGAACTGCGGCCTCTGCCCGGGTCAGTTCCCTTTGCGGATGGAAGCATCCGTCGTACCCTGCCATCAGGCCCTGGCGGGTGATAAAAGCAACCCCTTCCACAGCGTAGGGCGAAACCTGACTTTCATCGGCATACCTGCCTTCCAGGGACGCTGGATCCGTTTTTTCCGCCAGCGCGCGGTAGAGGAGCAAGGCGGCATCCTGCCGGGTAAGTGGTTTGTCCGCATCTGCCCTGTTGTCTCCCGTACCTGTCAGGATACCCAGCCCGGCCAGGGCTTCCAGATAGCCGGCTCCGGCAGAGTCCCGGGGCAGGTCCGAAAACAAGGGCTGCTCCGGAAAAACAGGCTGGATCCCCAACACCCTGGCCAGAAGGAGGCAAAAGTGGCCCCGGTTGATCTTCTCGCCGGGTCCGAACTGTACCGGGCTGAGACCGCTGATGATACCCTGACCGGAAAGCTCAATAATGTCTTCCCTGGCAAAGGAGTCTTCGATATCCTGAAAGCCCGGGTCTGAAAAACCCGGGGCTCCTGCAGCCTGTCCCATAAAGGTGAGAAAGAACAGTAAGAATAGACAGAGAAAAAGCCATCTCCACTTCATCTAAAATCACCATCTACCGTTTCAGATTTAATTTTTTTCCGCAACCAATACAATACAAGGCCCGCTAATCATGCCGGAGAGCCGGGCAGCGTCAATCAAATAGTTTTCCGGTTCGTAAGGACCTGGCAAAGCATACCTGCCGCAACGGTCGTCCCGGCTGCCTATTCAGGATACTCCAGACCGTAGCCGCATTCGTAAAGATTCTTCCCGCCGCCTGCATCCGGAATGGAGACCGGAAGCTTTCCTGCCGGTTTCACAAGCCCGAAGATGGTCCTGATGCCGGCGGGTATATTTGGACCCTCCGCCGCGCCGTAAATGGCGAGGAAGGCCTTTGCCCCGGGCATGTAGGCGATGTCGTAGGGATTCCGGATAGCCAGTACAGCCACGGGTTTTCCGGCCTCTTCCGCCTGAGCCAGGGTATCCAGAACGAAATCGGGCAACCAGTGCCTGCCGGGAACCCTGCTTTCCAGGTCGTAGCTGTACGAACCAAGCACAATGTAATCGGCAGCGAAAAGCGCCTCTTTCTGCTGCTCATTCAAAGCAGCAAGATTTTCATAAACAAAGCCGTCTATTATAACGTCTTTGATTTTAGCGTCCTGAACAATCCGGGCCAGTGTTTCTTCCATCAGCTCCAGCCTGTCGCTCCAGGGAGCAAAAAGGACAACCCTATCACCGTCCTTTAATCTATAAGGAAGGATCATTTCGTCATTTTTGAGCAGGGTCACTGCTTTTTCAGCGGCTTCTCTTTCCACAGCCAGGTGCTCCGCACACCCCACCAGGGTTTGGGCGGCTTTAAGCCTGGCTTCCAGGCCGGCTCCGGGTTCACCGGAAGAAAGTCCCTGTCCAGATAACAACCCCATCTTCAGCTTCAACCCGAGGATCCTCTTCACTGAGGCGTCCACCCTGGCTTCGGATATACGGCCTGCCCGTATTTCCCCCAGGAGCGCCTGCATGGATTCTTCCAGATCCGCGGGCATCAGGACAATATCCGCGCCCGCTTTGACAGCCCTGACCACAGCTTCCCCGGGGCCAAAATGGTCCTCTATGGCCTTCATTTTGAGACTGTCCGTGACGATAACCCCGTTAAAACCAAGTTTGTTCCGCACCAGTTCCGTCAGTACCTTTTCGGAAAGGGTCGCCGGAAGAAAGACCGGTGTCCCGTCCAGCCTGGAGACAGCCTGCGTACTGTCAATGGCCGGGAAGGTTACGTGGGCCGTCATGATCATGTCCACACCCTGTTTGATCGCCTCCCGGAAGGGCACCAGTTCGACGGCTTCCAGCCTCTCCAAATCATGGGGAATTGACGGCAGTCCCAGGTGGGAATCGACGCTGGTGTCGCCGTGGCCGGGAAAGTGCTTGGCGGCGGCAGCCACACCGGCGTCATGGAGGCCCTTGATATAGGCTGCTCCCATTTCCGCCACCAGCTGCGGGTCGGAGCCGAAGGAACGGATGCCGATTACAGGATTATCCGGGTTGTTGTTTACATCCAATACAGGAGCAAAATTTACATTGATCCCCAGGACATTCAATTCTTCACCGATAGCTTTCGCCACTTTGTACGTGGTTTCCGGCGAACGGGCGGCGCCCAGGGCCATATTACCCGGCATTACGGTTCCCGTCTGGAGCCTGACAACCCTGCCCCCTTCCTGGTCAATGGCGATAAAGAGCGGGATAGCCCCGGCCGCCTTTTGCAACTGGTCAACCAGCTGCACAGTTTGCTCCGTCCCTTTTACATTCTCCCTGAAAAGGATTACCCCCCCCACATGATACTCCCGGATGAGCCGGGAAATCTCATCATTGATGGCGAGAACGTCCTCACCCTCCCAGGTTCTAAAATCAGGCATCAACATTTGCCCCAGTTTTTCTTCGAGGGTCAGGCCGGCCACCAGCTGGTCCAGGGTGCCGCTTTCAATCAGCACCGCTCCCTTACCGGGATCCCAGGCAGCGGAGTAAACCGCCAGGATCCCGCAAATATCCCGCAGGGGAACAACTATTCTTTGATTGCACACCCGGCTCCCCCCTGCCAGCTCCCGGGGCCTGCCTTCAATATAAAGCAGGGCTGAACCGGCCTGCACCCGGACCTCCCGGTTTCCTTTGAGCACGGTAGCGGTGCCGCTCCCGGGGTCCCACTGAACCTGCCAGCCCAGGGCTTCGGCTAAAATACGCAGGGGGACCCAGGTTCGTCCATCTTCAAGAAAAGCTTTCTGGTCGGGGAAGTTCAGCTCCACCCCGTCAATAAATACAGGAACCCCGGCTTCCCGGCCAGGTGCCTCCTCCCCGGAAACCTGTGGGACCGGTTCTAAAACACTGATCACTGCCGCAAACCTGTTTACAGGATCCTTACCCTCTTCCCAGGAACGTTTGTATTCAAGGGAAAGGGAACCGGATCCCGGACCGGCGGCTTTTAAAAACCAGTACTCCTCACCCGGTGCGCCGGGTAAAACCCCTTTGCTTCTAAAGCCGTGTTCAATCACATTCAGGACGCCGGCAATATCCAAGTCGCCCTGCCAGGAGTAACCCGTCGTAGGATTGCTTTCCAGGGTTAACTCCAATATATCCCCGGGATACAGGGTCAGGGTTTCCCCGCTGTTGTTTTCATTTATGGTCAACTGCGCGGCCGTCGCACCCCCGGAACCCGGCAGGAGCAAAACAATTAGCAGCGCCAGAAGATAAAGGATCATTTTACGGCGAATCATTTTTTAATCAACTCGCTTCCTTATTGAATTATATAAGTGCAGCACCAGACACAGCTGTCCCGGGCTTAAGCACATAATTCTCGACAAAAGGAAACATTTCCTGCCGCTTGCTATAAAATGGACGGGTTTCCTGGCGGCATGGCGGAGGATAAAGATCCCGGGTTCCCCACCGTAAATAAACGCATTGACCGGGCACGGTACAACCCGTGCGCTGCCTGTTCAATATTATAAATAATAACCCTGCCAACCGGCAGGGCTAAATCTTAATAGTCGTTTTAGATTAAGGATTCATAGCTCCGTTTCCAAAAACCTGGGCTACGCTCCAAAAAGCGCAAACATAATAATTCCCCCGAAACTGCCCGGCGCATCAAGGCCCCGGGCAATTTCCCGGCTCTTCCCGGCCCTTTCCGACGGTTCGATAATCCTTCCTTACTTTAAGAACCCCGTCTGTAAGCCACTTCCAACGGAAGTGATTAGCAAGGTTTCCCTCACCCGGATTTCGGCTTCTTTGGTTCATCCTCCTGATTATCCTCCGGCTCCCCGGACGGCTCTCCAACCCCGGGCGAAACCGGGTTGCCGTCCTCCGGTGCGTCCTGCGGCTGGTCGTCAGGTTCCTCCGCACCGGGGTCAGGCTGGTTTACCGGTTGGTCCGGCGAGTTGCCCGGTTCCGGCTGAGACGGCTGTTCCGCTGACGGTTCGGACCCGGCGCCTGCCGGCTGGACCGCCGCACCGTTCTGGGCAGGCTTCCCGGGTTCCGGCTGAGACGGCTGGGAAGCCGCCGGCGCCGGCTTTGCGGCTGGAGATGTTCCGGCTGGTGCCGGGTTTGCAGTCCCTGAACCCTCCGGCCCGGCGGGCAGGCCCATTGCCGGGTTTTCCCCGGCCGGGAGAGTGTCATCCTCCTCCCCGGGCTGATTATCCCCCGGAGCAGATACCGGCTCAATGGTTGCTTCGCCGGCGGAAGGGTTAATTTCGTCCAGTACTTTGTCCCCAAAAGCATAGGGCCAGGCTGCGGATACAGCAACCATTAACAATACCGGCAGGACTGCTGCAGGAAGCCGGTAAAATGCTGTTGCGGCCAGCAGTACGAAGCCCGCCGCCCACAGGCAATAATGGCAGGGTATGATCAATTCGGTGTACCAGTTCCAGAGGGCCCAGCCGGTTAACAAAACATGCGCTCCCACGGCAAGCCAGAGCATACCACCTGCCCAGCGAAATCTTAGCAGGATGGCAATAATGCAGACCACATAATAGCCTATACCTATATAGGCAATGATATTTCCCGCGCCCTGGGCGGCCACAATGGCTGCGACCAGGGCCAGTAAAGCTAAGATTTTACGAATGTCCCAGTACCTGCTTTCATTCGATCCAAAAATCAATTCTCACTTGCACTCCTCTACTCTTTTATGAGTATAGTTTAATTTTTATCGTGTGACTTTGCTCCAGTGGTTATTGTAGGCACTAAACTCTTTAACTTAAAAGAATAACTGCTGGACAAAGCAGCCTCAACCTTAATGTCCCAATAACGGGGCCGGCAAAAGTTGAGATGAGCCAGGCAACCCCTTCACACTCCGGCCTTTAATCCCTCCCACCTTCTTTCAAAGCATTGCTTTTAAGGTCATGAGCATAAATCTATAACACATTTTGCAAACAGCTGCAGTCCGGCTGGGATTCAGTTGGGGAAGACGTTTTTCCGGTTACAGGAGCCGCAGGACCCTGCCCTTCGTGGAGTCCGCCTCCCTGATCAGGGTTTTCACAACCGCACGGGGAGCTGGAAACGGCCCTGCCCCCTTCAGCTTCCTCAGAGCGCAGGTCAGGTTCTCCCTGTTTTAACTCAATGGTTTCTCCGGGAAAGAGACAGGGCAGGTTAACCCTGCAAACCTCCAGAGCCCTGGCAGCCCCGCCTTCACGAAAGAGTTCGGCCTGAACATCCAGATTACATAACCGGCAGCGCTCATAAACCAGGTAGCTGTTGAGGGTCATCTGATGACTTTCTGCCTGCTGCTTTTTCGCCTCGTCGGCTTCGCTCACAATGATCAGTCCGGGCACCTTCCCGCCGGCCATATCTTCATAAATTGCACAACGCAGTTTATCCAGATTAACCACTTCGCCGGCTTCCTCGTCTCTTAAAACTACGCTGGCCAGAATCAGGATTTGCGAATCTCCAAAAACGCCCCTTGTCCGGGCGTTCTCCAGGATCAGCTCAATGGCCTCATACACGTCCAGCCCCCCGAGGTCCAGATTGTTAAGATTTAAATCCGTGCCTTCCCCCGCACTACGGACCTGAATGACTTTACTTTCCCGGTTAATCATTAATTCTATGCCGCTATTGATTTCCAGGGCTACTGAAGCCACAGCTTTTTCCGGACCGGCCAGGGGATAGGCAATACCCAGGAGCAGCACCACGGCAAGGGCTGCGGCTACAGCGGCATACTTAAAAAACGGCCGGGTGCAAAAGAAACCTGAAGGCACGGACACGTCAAGCACCTGCCCCACCGGATGCTTTTCGCCTGGTGTGGGGATCTCCATAAAAGCCCCGTCACTGGTATATATAACTGTTTTCTGATTAACGGTCCTTAAGACGACCCCTCTGACTCTTTTGATCCGGCAGCACCCCCTTTTTCTAGCCCGGCAAAGCTTCTCAACGGGTAGAACTCCGGTTCCGTTATGATTAAAGCCACGGCAATGATGTATTTCCTTCCTTTTTCCAAAAACCTGCGGCTTTTTCCAGTGATTTCTTTCAGTTCAAGAATGGGCAGACGCCGGTTTTTTTTCATGTATTCCATCAGGCCTGGCTCTCCGGCCAGAAGTCGGGCCGTTTCGGTTAACTGCCCCCTGCTGTCCCTGTGCTTCGGGGAAGCTTTAACCAGATCATCCAGGGTTATATTATACCAGGCCAGAACCTCAATAAAGCGCTCAATAGATTCTTTAAAGACAGCCTGGCCGCTCTCATCCTGGTACCTGGCCCGGGAACGTTCGAGCCCTTGCCGGGTCAACCGGTCTTCGTTCTCAATCCCCGCCGGCAGGATTACTTCCCTGTTCCTGCATTCCTTGCGGTAGTAATCCCACAGGCGCCTCTGGATAACTGTCCGGGCAAAACTGTGAAAAAGCCCTTCTCCGGGTTTGTATTTATCAATTGCTTCATTGAAAGCCAGTAAGGCGATACTCAGTTCATCATCATTATCCCAGACAAGGTGGCGCCTGCAGATTTTGGAACTGGTTCCCGCAATGAAATCCCTGTGTTCCTGAATCAGTTTTTCACGGGCTCCCCGGTCTCCATTTCTGGCGGACAGCAACTCCTGCTCCAGTTTTTGACTTACCAATAAAATCACTCCGCCTGTTATACAATTCGAGTGAAGAACGAGTATTTTGGTGGGTCGAAACAGTTCTTCCAGCCTTAATAGAAAAGAATTTTTTTAGTTCAGGTAAATCATCCATACGATTTTACGATTTATAAAAAGGAATTAAAAAAGCCTCCTTACCTTTGACGTCCGGAAATGCCCAAAGGTTGTCCAAATGATTTGACTTTCCGGACAGGACTAAGGGCCGCAGAAGGGCATAGCCATCTTTGCCGGGACTCAAGGCGCCGGCAAGCCCGAAAAAGTTCAATAAAGCGTAAAACGGGGTTGTAATCAGCAACCCCGTTGAATGTTGGAAGAGTATTATCAACTTGAACTATGTTAACTGGTAATATTTACGGTCATGGTGTCGCCGAACCACTCCACCTGGCACCCCAATGCCTCCGAAACAAACCGTAAGGGCACCAGGGTCCGGTCGTTCACAATCTTTGCGGGAACATCCAGTTCCACGGGTTGATCGTTGACGTAAGCCATACCGCCGATAACAAGCTTAATTATTGTTCCGTCTCTCTCCGCCCTAACGGTTTGGGTCGCACCGTCCCATTCCACGCTGGCCCCCAGCGCTTCGAAGATCACCCGCAAAGGCACCAGGGTCCGGTCGTTTTCAATAATTGGAGGCACGTCGAACTGAAGCATCCGGCCGTTTAAGATTACACGGACGGTCCCATCACCATTGCCGGGAGCTGTATTAGGGTCAATGCCGGGATCAGAAGTAATCCCTGTTATACTGAACTCTTTAAGCTTCCCGTAACTGGTTCCTCCTGCGTTGGTTGCATAAGCCCTATAATAATACTTGCCGGCGGTTAAATCTCTCAACTCCGCATCATACTCGGCAGGGGTGCCCTCAGTTCCCACAATAAGTTCTTCCAGTTCATTTTTGTCTTTACCCCACAAAAAGCCGTATTCACTAAGTTCCCCGCCGCAGTTGGAGATATAGCCGTTTAAAACGGCGGTATTATCAGTAATGCTGGCTCCCTTTGTCTCGACCGACGGTCTCGTTGTTTCACCTCAACCATAAGCCTGATTCAAGCTTCCCGTCATAACTGCCGCAACTAGAACCGCCAGAGCCAAAAGTATTTTAGTCCCTTTAAATAACCTGTAATGAGCAGCCATTTTATCACTTCCTGTAATTTAATTAAATTTTTGATCCCGGAAAATAAACCTTATCCCTCTTTTTTAGATGAATACTCAGTTGAATAACGGCAAAAAGCAAAAGAGCTAAAAAAATTATATCAGTCCATTATTTTAATGTAAAGGTTAATCTTGCTTTCAGACAACATACCGGGAAAACCACAGGGGCAGGTCCTGCCGGCTGCAGGCGAATACTCAGGCAAATACTGAAGTAAATCATGCATTCTTAAAGAACCTGATAACTCACAACTCTCACTTAATATATATCGTCAAGCCCCTTTTTCCAGGACCTCGCCCACAGCCTTAATTCTCCCATTAATGATCAGGACGGGCTCGGGCATGATCAACAAGCCCTCCGGCCTACACAGATAACCCTCCCCTTTTGGAACACACCCGAGATTCCTGTTATATAAACGAACACATTAAGATGCCTGATAAAGTTTATAATAGTAGGAATATTGGGATTTCTTGAAGAACTGCTCCGCTTAACCCCCGGCATAAACCTTGCATGTCTATTATGGCAAGTTTAGTTTATCAATTATTATGCAACTATTATGAAGGGGGTTCGGAAAATATGGATGTCAAAGCCATAACTGATGGCCTGCAAGTGGCAATGGTGGTTTCGGATGCAGATTTTAATATTATTTACGCCAACAAAAGAGGAGAGGAAGTCTTTAAAGCGCTTTTAAACGTCGATGATCTCGTTGGCCGGAACATGACGGGTTGTCATAAGCCGGAAACCATTGAGAAGCTTAAAAAAATTTACCAGGATTTTGCCGATAAAAAAACCAAGCTCCATTATTATGTAATGGACACACCGGACGGAAAGGCAACTGTAGTTAGTGTTCCATTCTTTAACGGGGCTAAACTGGGCGGGGTTGTTGAGTTTGTTTTTGAAAGCGCCCTCGGCTAGTTCAAAGGAACCACCTATGGGCCTGGCTTGAAGCGTAGAGTATCTCATTGTAGAGTATCTCGATCATTAAGGTCCAGCAAAACCCCTTATGTATCTGAATTTGTATCTGACAGGTTTTCAGGACTGTTTGAATTGTCTCATCATAAAAAACAACGCTTCCCAGGGTTTGCATTTAGAGCCATGGGAAGCGCTGTTGTTTTATGATCATATGATGTTTCCTGACGGATTTTGGATAACTAATTTGGTTTAGTGTTAATCAAGACCAAAACCCTAGGCAGGGCATAAATGGGGACACAGCGTCCTGAAACTGCAACTCTTGCATTTCCAGGCCATCCCCGGGGGGATTGGCTCGGCGCTGCCGTCCAGTAGCGCCAACATGGATTTGAGCAAGGCTACTGCGCTGTCCGGGTTGCTTTTTTGTTCGAAAGTCTCAATCTTATTGGCCTGTTTGACTCTGATCTGTACCCTGATTTTCGGCCGGTCCAGAAAATAGGCATACAGCCCGGCCTGGGCCAGGGCTACGGGCTTTAGATGATGAAGCAGGTAATAACTGTTGACCGACCTGAACTCATAAACAAACTCATCTGTAAGCCCGTCCGGAAACCCTACGATGTAACGGTTTTCCCATTCCCAGAAGGCAATAATGGTGGGATGTTTTTCCGCAAATTCAAAGTGTTCCGTGTCACCCGTCTCCTGCTGGGAAAGGCAGATCCTGCTGCACAGGGAACGCCATTCGGAATAGGTGATTTTTACCGGTTCAAAAAACTCGCCAAAGTGCTTTTCAAACTTTGCGGGATCCAGCCTGGCATAAAGAACTGTTTCACCTGTTTCCAGGTCCAGCACCTTTTCAAAGGACTCTCCGGGCGGAGTCCGGACATTGGGCTTATTAATAGGAAGAAGAGATCTTAAATTCGGGATAACATAAACCAAAGGTTCAACCACCGGTACATCATAGTAATTACGCCCCCACCCGTTTTCCCTGATCTTTTCCACATTGCGGCGGGCTAAATCCTCGTTTTCCCTGCAACGAATAATCGCTTCAAAATGGCACCATTTTTGTTTGGCAATATTCCCGGCCAGGAAATAAGTGGGGCCGCAAGTCAAGTTCTTCACCTTCTTTAAAAAACGCTTACCTCGTTACAATTATGCATAAAACAAAAAAATCCTGCACAAAATGGCTGACTTTGAAGGATTTCCTTTCATTTTTCGCAGGCATCAAAAGAAAGCACTTTTTTGTAGTGGAGCAGACTGACTATAGTGAATAAGAAGTAACTTAGAAGCAGTCAGCCGCCCTGGAGATCATCCTAAGGAAACGAACCCGCCCTGACTGAAAAGACTCAGGAGCAAAAATAATTATTTACAGTATTTTTGCATAACATCGTTGAACAATTTTATATGGTGATACTCATCAAGGATGATTCTTTCCAGCAGTTCTTTAATATAGGGATCTGCAATCCTTTGCTGGTGATCACGGTAGTAGGCTATGGCAGCCCATTCACCGGCGATATCCGCAGCCAGCATGTCGCAAAGGCTCAGACCATAGTAGACATAGGTGCCGCTCCAGTAAACTTCCTGGTTATTGCGAAAAACCCGGTAACGCGGGCTGACTCCCAGGAGGCGGATAGTTTCAGCCAGCATTTCCATATGATGCATCTCCACCAGGGAAACACATTCCAACAGGTCGGCCACTTCAGGGTTAATGGACTTAAGCACAAAATAATGGTACAGGTACTGTTTGACGGCTGTTATTTCGCTGATCATCCCGGTGTAATCCTCCAGGAGCAACTCGGCGTACTGCCGGTTGGGGGCCATGACCCTGACCGGCGGGTAAGGGGCAGGAAGGCCGCACTTTAATGTACCGGGCCTGTGTACTGTTTTTTCTTGCAGGATGGATCCCTCCCATTTAACTGATCTTTATCTAAAGTTATTGAGCTCTAATGAAGTATATACCAAAAACACACATACTTATTTACCCATGAAAAACAACCCTGCTTTTTGCCGGGTTGTTTACTCTCAGGTCATTTCCAGGCCAGAATACCAGCTACAACGGGCATTAAACATTTATTTACCGGCCAGGTAGGTCTTTTTTCAGATATCTAGAATTTAATTATGCATGTAGAATTAAATAATGCATGGAAAGGAGCAGTGTAAGGATGAAAACCTTAAGCTGGGAAATAAAGCTTGGGATCTCCCTGGTCGCCTTTTCGGCCCTGGTCTACCTGGTCAAGTATATCATCCTTGGAGATCCGTCGAATACCTATAACTACGTTTTCAATGCCCTCGGCTTTCTCCCCATAAATGTCCTCCTTGTGACCCTGGTTCTAAACAAGCTGCTCAGTATCAGGGCAAAGCGGGACAGGCTGGAGAAGCTCAATATGGTCATTGGAACGTTTTTCAGCGAAGCGGGTAACAATTTATTGACCTGTTTTTCCAGCTGCGATCCGGAACTTGACCAGCTTAGAGACCGTCTCCAGGTAAAGGACCACTGGTCCGACGAAGACTTTTGGGCAAGAAACGCTCCCCTTAAAAACCACCGCTACCAGGTGAAATGTCAAATAGTCCTGCTGGAAGAGCTGAAGCGCTATCTTTCGGAAAAAAGAGATTTCCTGCTGAGGCTTTTAGAAAACCCGGTTTTACTGGAACACGAATCCTTTACGGCCATGCTTCGGGCTGTCTTCCACCTGGCGGACGAACTGGAACACAGGCAGAACTTCAACGAACTGCCCGGCACCGACATTGAGCACCTGCAGGATGACATCAGCAGGGCTTACAGCCGCCTGGCCTTAGAATGGATTGCCTACATGCAGTACCTGAAGAAACACTATCCCTATCTCTTCTCCTTTGCCCTGAGGATAAACCCCTTTGATCAGGAAGCCTCTCCAATCGTACGTTAAACTAAGACATCTTATTGTTTAGCCGGTGCCGCAGGCTTCCTGGCCCGGATGAAAGCGCTGACCACCGCTCCATCGATCTCCCGGCGGACGGCATCGGAGATGTTCCCGGCCATTGTATCCGCCTCATAGCGCCTGGTCACTTCCAGGCCGATATCCTCAAAGCCGGCTGCGGCCAGTTTGTCCCTGTACTCTTTTTCCAGCAGGGCGCCGGCGATGCAGCCGGCCCAGGCCGTCAGGTCCTCCCGCACCTCTGCCGGCAGGGGGCGGGTCAGGACGATATCCGAAACGGCGAGCCGCCCGCCGGGCTTCAGCACGCGGCAGGCTTCCCGCAGCGCCCGGTCCTTAGCGGGGGAGAGATTAATGACACAGTTGGAGATAATAACGTCCACGGAGTTCTCCGGCAAAGGGATCTCCTCAATGTGCCCCTTTAAAAACTCCACGTTCTCAATGCCGGATTTCTCCTTGTTGGCCCTGGCTTCAGCCAGCATTTCACCGGTCATGTCCAGACCGTAGGCCTTTCCCCCCGGAGCAACGCGACGGGCAGCAAGCAGCACATCCAGACCGGCCCCGCAGCCCAGGTCGAGCACCACTTCCCCGGGGCGCAGGTCCGCCAGAGCCGTAGGATTACCACAGCCAAAGGATGCCCCGGCAGCGTCCCTGAGCGGGCCGTCCACCTCATCCGGCTGATAGAGTCCGGCTGTAACAGCTTCAATTGTTAGACCCCCGGAACTCCCGCAGCAACCCCCGCCCCGGCTGTCGCCGCAACAGCCTTTCTTCTGGCTGATAGCCCGGGCATAATTCAGCCTGACGAATTCACGAACATCTTTAGTCACAATAAAGCCCCCCAATATCAAATGTTTTTGATGTATGAGACAAAAAAATTATTCCAAATTAAAATCCTCCATTAATTGTTCAATATAGCATCTCAGCACTTCCCGGTTCAGGCGGTAAAACTTCCACCTGCCCCGGGGTTCCTCAAGAACCAAACCAGCCTCGGTCAAACCCTTCATATGATAGGAAACCCTGGACTGGATCATGCCCAGGCTTTCCATCAATTCGCAATTACATAAACCCGGGCGGGGTTTTTCACCGGGCAGGGAACAGCAACTGGTGCTGCTCTCTGCCAGCATCTTCAAAATCCTGTATCTTATTGGATCGCTCAGGGCCTTTGTAATCTTTTCTGGTTCTTTCATGGAAGCATTATATCAAGAATCATTGATGTTAACAAGTTACTGGATAGTTTTTATTATAGTCGGGGAGCAGAATAATACGGCATACCGCCCCGTTACCATACCTTTAATGAACAAACCCCCCTTCAGGCCGGGGGGGGTTAAAAGCTACATTTTTAAATTACTTTTTAATTGTTCGAGCTCGCTTTTATATCCTTCTTCGACCAGCGTATTGTATCTTTCTTTAATCTTTTCATCCGGAAGATGAGTACTGTGCAAAAAATCATTGAGATTTTTACTGCACCTGTTGTATCCTTTGGTAATCTGCTCAAAAGCCAGGCTTTCCCTTTCCTGCTCACTCAATTCATAATCCTTATAATCCGTTTCAAGACTCAGAGCTTTTATTTCCTTTTGAAGATTTTGCAGCGTAATCAGGTAGTCCTCCGTATCCAGTTTACCGTTTAACCAGTTACTATGTGCGTCACTGGTTTTCTGCCCGATTGCTTCCAGGCGGATGGTCCAATCCTGCAGACTGGAAACAAAATTCTCCGCTGTAATAAGATCGGGATCAACTTCTGTTTGATTCTGACTAACTGACGCATCTGTACCGGGTTCAGGCTCTTCTTGTTTATTTTTTGCACCGCAACCGGCAGCCGCCAGCATGACAATTATTAGTGCTAATCCAATTATGCGAATTCTCATCCGGCGCCCTCCTTTCTGTAAAAAATTATTCTTTGTGTTCTTATAAAATCCTTTTGTAAATTAAAGTGAAAAATGGGTTTAAACATGAAAGAGGTTAAAAAAGGAAAGATTAAGGCCAGTGGTTGTTTGAGAAACCACAGGCCTCCCCTTTTTACTTACAGCTTTTATTAAAATTTTCTCGAAGCCGCGTCGCCCGCAAACCGGACAGTCTCCTTTTTCTTATACCTTTTATTAAACTCCTTTAAACGGGTAACCCCTTTTTTCTATTCCCTGCCATATCTCTCATTCGTTATTCCCCATTCCCCTCTCTATTAGCTCCTCCTGATTAATGAACCGCAGCCTCCTCATTATTTGTTTGAAAAGTGCCGGGTGCGAGAAATTCACTGAAATAGGCGGTCTGGCTTTCGGGCGCAACGTAGCCAAAGTCAATTTTCAGCGCCCTGGCTAAAAACGGGTCCAGGGTAACCAGGTCGTCCCTGTTAAGATCACCCAGGGCAACCTTGCCTGCCGTTATAGCTACCAGTTCCATTTCCCGGACGCAGGCATTCAGAAAATAAAACAAATTTTGAACCGATTTGTCCAGGTCCAGCCTGTCCGTCATCTTGCCGGTATAAACGGCCAGATCCGTGGGGGGCTCGAAGGGCAGTGTTTTAGCCATCTGGTCACCGATCATGGCCATGACCGCAGCCGTGCCGATATAAACCGCGTTGGCCCCCAGGGCCATTGCTTTCAACATCTGGCCTGGTGTCACCAGACCTCCCGCAGCAATCAGGCTGACGTCCCTGCCGGCTCCCTTTTTTAGCAGAAACTGCGCCGCCCTGCTGACTGCAAAGAGGGTCGGCAGGCCCACGTCGTCCTCCAGGGTTGGAGCACCGCCATGGGTGCCGCCCTCGGCTCCGTCCACGGTTATAAAGTCGCATCCGGCATCGAGGGCGACCTGCATTTCTTTTTCCAGATGGTGGGTTGCCGCAATTTTAAGGCCCACGGGAACGCCCGTTTCTGCCTTCAACCTGCCCACCAGACGGATAAAATCTTCCCTCGTATTGATATCCGGGAGGCGCGAATGAATAACCGCATCCTGGCCTTCCGCCAGCCCGAACACTTCCCTGTATTCCTCGCCGATGTTTTTAGCCGTAGTGCGCTGGGGTGTGGAACCCTGGGCGCCCTGGCCCAGCTGAATTTCAATGGCGTCAAGGCGGGTGTATTGTGCGGGGTCGTTCAGCCACCCACCCCTGTTATACTGGCCGATTAAGAGCCCGGCGGCTTCCCTTTCTTCTTCCATTAAGCCCGCCTCACCGGTATTGGTGGCTGTGCCGGCCATAGTCGCGGCCCTGGCCAGGACTATCTTGGCGTTTTTGCTTATTGCCCCGCCGTAGGACATCCCTGCAATGAGTAGAGGAATGGATACGTTGAGAGGCTTCTTCGCCCTGGGTCCGATTCTAACTGACGTGGT
>JAKPTB010000068.1 GCA_029555205.1 Bacillota bacterium | reverse complement strand
AGGAAGGGGTGGACATGGCCTTGACCAACTGTTATCCTGTGGAAAAAACGGAGGCTTTATCGCCCCTGGCTGTAAAACTCCTGCACTACCGGCGCAATTTAAACCGGGAAATTGGCCTGGAACAGGACCTCGGCTCCGCTTCACCCAGCCACGGGCCCCACGCGGTATCCAGCCGCTTCCTGGCGCAAGTGCCCCTGGTTGAACTGGCCATACCCCCGGTATCCCTTGCCCTGGCTGCCAAGGGCGGCTTAAAGGTTTGCGTAGGCACAACCATCCCCCATAAGGCCCTGGGCTCACCTGCTAAAGACGCCTCCCACTCCGAAAAAATTGCCGCAACCATTATCGGAGACTGCCTGGAAGCAATCTGTGTTTACCGGAACAAAAAGCGGCGCAGGTCCGACGGTACGGTAAATTATGACGGTTACCATTCCCAAAGACGTCTGGACCTGCTGCAGAAATATTTAAGCCAGCATTGACCATCCTTTAGATTATTTCGTGTGTTTATCGGCTACGCTGGAAGCGCCGAAGGCGTCGGGCTTGATTTTGGCTTTAAAGCCGCTCCCGGTAACCATGCCCACCACCTCACGGATGAGTTCCTTGGTTTCCCCGTGTAGTCCCACATCGATATGGATCTCCACGTCTAAATCGTCTAAACCTTCATCCGCAAAGAACCTGTGAACCATTCCCCCCACCTCCAGGCTCAGGGCTGTTTCATAAAAAATTTTCTGACGCAGGCTGATGATTTTGCGGTGAATTTTCTTGGTATAATAATAGCGGGCCCCCTTCCCCAGGCGGTGGACGATCACGGCAGTGATGAAGCAGCTATCGCTTTTTACCTGTGAATCAGAGCCGATAATAATTTTACAGGACGAGGCGGGGAGCCCCTTGATATAATCGACAATATCCCGCATCATCGCCTCAAAAGTCATTCTGCCCTTAGTCGGACTGCTGAATAACACGCTCCCCCTTCTTTCCTGACGGGACAGCCCCTGAACTGCCCGGCTCATCCTTCTTCCTTCCACTGCCGGAACCAGCACAGGCGGCAGCACGCTTTATCCCGGCCACAGGCCAGAACAGCTGCAACGGCCCGCCTGCCCGGGAAACCTGCCTGGCTTCTCCGTAAAAGCAACTTTTGCAAAGCTCTCCCCGCTCTTTAATTGCCGTCAAAACACTCTTAAAAAAACAGATAGTTTTGGAGAGTTACCTCTCTCCCCGGTCTTTTAATTGCCGTCAAAACCCCTGTAATCCAGATAGCACTCCGTGAGCACTGCAAACTCCTGGAGGCTCAGGGTTTCACCCCGTCTCCCGGGGTCGATCCGGGCCTGCCCCAGAATTTTCTGCCAGGCCTCCCTGGGAACATCCAGGCCCGCGCCTGACAGGGCATTTAAAAGGGTCTTGCGGCGCTGGCCGAAGGCAGCCCTGACAACCTTAAAGAAATCCCCTTCACTGCGCACCTCTACGGCCGGCCGGGGCCTTACCTCCAGCCGCAGTACTTCGGAATCCACCCCGGGCGGGGGATAAAAAACCGTCCTGGGTACACGAAAGAGTTTTTCCGGCCGGGTATAGTACTGGACAAGCACGCTCAGGGAGCCATAATCCCGGTCCCCGGGGGCCGCTAGAAGCCGGGCAGCCACTTCCAACTGAACCATAATAACCAGCAGCGAAAAGTGGAAGCGTCCCGTCAGCAGGTGGATCAAAAGGGGGCTTGTAATGGCATAGGGGATGTTGGAAAGAAGCTTGTAGCTTCCGGCTCCCCTTCCGTAAGCCCCACCTGTCTTTTTTTCAACCATTTCATCATAATCTACTTCCAGGGCGTCAGCCCCGATGACTTCGACGTTCCCCGCCCCTGCCAGAACCTCCGCCAGAACAGACTGCAGCCCCCGGTCCACCTCCACGGCCAGCACCCCGGCTGCCCTCCGGGCCGCCGGGGCGGTCAGGGCTCCCAGTCCCGGGCCGATTTCCACAACAAAATCAGTTTTTTTTAAATCAACGGCATTGATAATTTTATTAATAATATTCTGATCCACCAGAAAATTTTGCCCCAGGCTTTTCCGGCAGGTCAGGCCGTACCGGCTCATAATCGCCCTCACGGCCGAAGGCGAGGTAATCTCCAGCAACTTCCTGTCCCCCTGTAAACCGTCTGATTTCAAGGATTTCGACAGATAATCAAGGTTTTCCTTTTATTATTCCCTGTTTGGGCTAAAATCAAAAAGAGCCCGCTGAACTTTTTAATTCAATTAATCGTTATAAACAGCCTGAACCAATATTTAAAGGAGCAGCGCTATCCCACTGCTCCTTCAAATTAATTAAGATTTTTCCCCAGCATCGTCCATTTGGAACAAGAAATACTTTCCTTCGTCCATGTCATCAAAGCCCTGCTCCACTTCTTCCATTGTGTTCATTACTATGGGGCCTCCCCAGAAAACCGGCTCTTTGAGGGGTTTGCCCGCCAGGAGCAGAAATCTGACACCTTTATTTGATGCTTTGACCTGGAGTGTTTTGCCCTCATTAAACAGGACCACGTGCCTTTCGGGGATAAAATCATTGCCCCTGGGTTCAAAACATCCCTCACCTTGAACAATACAAACAAATAACTTTGAGTTTTTTACGGTATCAATAGACCAGTCACAATTAGCCTTGAGTTCCACATCAAAAAAAAGCGTTTTGACATACTCGCTTTTAAAGGCACCGGGAGTGTCTTTATATTGTCCGGCAATAAGGTGGATTTTAGCGTCCCCCTCGTCAATAACAGGGATATTCTCCCTGGATACATCCCTGTACTTGAACGGCACCATTTTGTTTTTAGCCGGGAGATTGAGCCACAGCTGTACTCCAAGCAACCTGTCCACAGGCAACGGCGTTTCCCGGTGATAGATACCGGATCCCGCTGTCAACCATTGACAATCTCCATCCGACAGAACGCGTTCGTTCTCCCGGCTGTCTTCATAAGCAATCTTTCCTTCAATCAAATATGTAATCGTTTCTACGCCCCTGTGATGATGCCAGTCAAGGCCTCTGACGTATTCCTCCGGATTAACGGAATCAAAAATATCCAGCAATAAAAAAGGATCAAAATCCTCAACATCATTGTTGGCAAAGGTCCTGATTATTTTCATCCCTGCGCCGTCAATTACATCCTGACCCTTTATAATTCTGCGAATAGTCCGGATTTTGCTCATAAAAAGTTAAACCTCCTTATATGCCTATTTTTTCGAAATTATTATTTATTATGCTAAATCAGCTGATTTTCCATCAGCCCTTGCAGTTGAAGGAGTACTACCAGCCTTTTGATCATAACGATGCCGGTACTGCAGTTCATGACTATAGTTTGTTCATGACTATAGCTTAAAGATTAAAAACCTGCTTCCAGCGGGACAGCCCGGTTGACTCCAGGCCGGGAAGTTGCCGGTCCCGGAGCATAGAACGGTCAGAGGCCTGTCTCTCTGCTTTTTTCTACTTTTATCAACAAATTCCTCCCTGCTCCAATAAATTATAAACCTGGCGGCACGGCCCGTATACTCTTTCCTTGTTCAAACCATAAAACCATGCTCATCTCAATAAAACAACTAAAAAGGGCCTTTCGGCCCTTTAATCTCAGTCGAAGAAGTATACCTTGACCCTCCTGACTCCCCAGCTCATTGCTTCGCTGCGGGTTTCAAAAAAGAGATCTATCCGGTTTCCTTTAATGGCGCTTCCCCGGTCCCTGGCTATAGCGTAGCCGTATCCTTCCACGTACATCCTGGTACCCATGGGAATATTGGAGGTATCGACGGCTGCCACTCCGTAATGGGGATATACCCCTGAAGCGGTATTGTAACCCGAATGGGTGTAAGCGGATGCCACCATCTCCCTGAGCTCGGAATACCTGATTTCCTCACCGCCCCGGGAAACCACCATCCCGCTGCCAACCATGATTACCCTGTCAACGGGCTCTGAGACAACCTCCTGGTAGGCCAGCTGGCGGTTGACCTCCCTGTCGTTTTTGTAAACAACCTGCCAGGTCTGCCGCTCTGTACCCGGTCTGCCCTCCTGGAGGACGCGGGTTGATCCCTGAGGCAGGTTCACAGTGTATTTTTTCCGGGTTTCATAGTCAATGGGGACCTCGCAGACTTCGGTTACAGTACGGATTCTGTCTACACAAATCCTCATCTCCGGAGCGACAGGCGTTTCCAGTTCCGGCGCTACCACGTCCTCCGCCCCCAGGCTGATCTGGTACTCGGCAAGAACATCCTTTACTGTGGCCTGCCTGGTTCTGGCTGCAATTTCACCTCCATCGACACTGATGCTTAAACTTACAGCACGGTTTACGTTAATAATCATCCCGTCTCTCAGCGGTGTTTCGGGGGCAGGGGTCACTTCATCTTTTTCCTGCAGGGTGATTCCCTGCTTTTCCAGAAGCCCCGCCACCGTGGTGGAAAAAGCCTGCACGGCGGCTTCCTCACCGTCGATAACCAGTACCACGGTCTTTTTCGCCCAGGCGTATCCACAAACAAAAAACATTACAACCACTGCAAGAACAACTGCCCTCAGGAACAAAACGCCCCGCTGCCGGGGTGCCTCTGAATCTTTGTGGTTGTCCGGTCTTACCCAATCCAACAGTCTGGTCCAACTCATTAAATGCCTCCTTTGGATCCAAATCCGGCTAAAATTTGAATCTCTAAACCTGATATGTGGATAACTAACAAAAGGATTGGCAGCCTGGTTGTTGTGCCGGGATTTGCCTGACACATTAACATTTTACTACAAGTTGGCGGAAGTTGATAGGGTTAATTTTTGTCGATATTTTCCAAATGACCCTGCAAACAGCTTTTTCAAACCCGCCTGGGGGCAAAAATATCCCTGAATACATGGCTTCAGCCCCCTTAAGTCCGATCAGGAAAAAAAATAGACCCGGGCGCCGCATAAACACCCGGATCCTAACCCTTTAACAGCCCTTGTTGAACTCCAGCACGTTGACTGGAGGCTTTTCAACCAGTTCAATGCCTTTTTCCTTAAACCAATCCCTAAGATAATCCCCATACCTTTTGTTCTGGTACTGATACCATTTCAGCCGGACAGTTTCATCTTCCAATTCCATCAGTGCCTTCCGGAAATTGATATCTGCAGCCAGGGCCTTTTCCAGTAACTCTTTTAGCCCGGGATCATCAGTTAAGTCAATGAATTCCTTTTTAATTTTCCGGGCCAGTTCCTTTTCCAGTTTGGGCAGTTTCATATAGTTTTCAGACCGGTCAAGCCTTTTGATCCTGTCGCTGTGCTCCGGAAAATCCATGGGACAAAAAAATTTGACATCACCCGTCCGGAGATCAAGATAATATTCAGAGTACTGACTGCTGTTTTCAAAGGCATTGACCAGCCATGCTATAAAAACCGGTACCTGACGCACCGGCAACCCCCCTTCTTTCAAAGATGCCGGGCTGCAAGCAGAATTTTTTTAGAGCCCGCACTCCTGCAGGGCGCTCAATATTCAATCCCTTTCTGGGCGGCAATACCCCGGGTAAAGGGGTGTTTCACTTCACGCATTTCCGTAACCAGGTCGGCCCGCTCGATAATCTGGGGCGGGGCATTGCGGCCGGTCAAGACCAGGTGAAGCTTTTCCGGTTTTTGACCAAGGAGTTCCAAAACATCATCCAGTTTAATCAGACCATAATAAATCGCATAGAGAACCTCATCCAGGATAATCAAATCATACCGGTCCGAGGTAATTTCTTTTCTGGCGGTTTCCAGGGCCTGACGGGCAGCATGGCGGTGCTCGCCCAGGGAACTGTCGTCCTCTCCCTTGATGAAACCCTCGCCCATCTGTCTTATCTCGAAGTCAGGGCCCAATTTCTGGGCTGCTTTCAGCTCACCGTACTTCCACCCGCCCTTGATGAATTGAAGAATCAGCACCTTCATCCCCTGCCCCCAGGCTCTCAGGGCCATGCCCAGGGCAGCTGTGGTCTTGCCCTTACCGTTCCCCGTATTGACCACAACCAGACCTTTTCTTTTTGTGGTACTCACAGCACAACTCTCCCCCTTTTTAAAATCACATTAAATCACGGCACGTTCTTACTTCACCCCTTAAAGGGTTTTTAAAGGGCTCTTTCTCTTTTCCCTATTCCATATTTTATATTATTCAAGCAATTCGGAACAACTTCCTGCCGTTTTCCGTGCATACTTTTGCTAAATCTTCCGTTTTTAAACCCCGCAAGCGGGCAATCTCCTCCGCCGTGAAAACAACATAGGCCGGTTCATTGCGTTTGCCCCGGTAAGGCGCCGGGGAAAGGTAGGGAGCGTCGGTTTCAATGAGGAGACGGTCCAGGGGCACGCGGGAAGCCACTTCCTTGAGCCTGTTGGCGTTGGGATAGGTTACGGGACCCGCGAAGGAAAGATAAAGTCCCAGGGCCAGACACTCCCGGGCCATTTCCCAACTCCCGGAATAGCAGTGCAGGACGCCGCCTGAGGGCCCCGGCCGGTTTTCCCGCAGGATTTTCATGAGGTCACCGTGGGCGTCACGGTCGTGGATGATAAAGGGGAGTTCCAGCTCCCGGGCCAGGGCCAGCTGTTCTCTAAAAACCCTTTGTTGTACCGGGCGCGGGGAAAGATCCCGGTAATAGTCCAGGCCCATTTCGCCAAGGGCTACCACCCGGGGATGCGCAGCCATTTCTCTTAACTCTTCCAGGTAACCGCTCCCGGCTTCCGCAGCATCGTGGGGGTGAATACCCACAGCCGCATAAATCAGGTCATACTCTTCCGCCAGCCTGACCGACCGGCGGGATGATTCCAGATTAAAGCCCACGTTGACAATATGAACCACCCCGGCGGACCTGGCCCGGGCGATCATCCCGTCCCGGTCCGCGGCGTATTCTTCACCCTCGAGGTGGGCATGGGTATCAAAGAGGATCATGTCACACCCGTCCTTTACGTCTTAAATTATAGCTCGTATCTACCGGAGACAGTCGTCCGTTTTTTCCGCTCAATCCAGCCTGCCCGGCCACCTGGGTTACTTTGCGGTTGTGTCGATCCTCGGGAAAAGCGCCGGTCCCCGCTTGACTACGGTTCCCACGGGCAGTTTACCCCAGGTCAGGGATTCCCAGGTCTGAATACCCGGGTTGCCCTCAATTCCCAGCTGGTCAAAAACCCTTTGCGGGAGCAGGGGCATAAAGGGAGAGGCCAGGATTGTAATAAACCGCAGGCATTCGGCCAGATTGTACATTACCGTGGCCAGGCGCTCCCTTTGGGCCGGGTCCTTGGCCAGGTTCCAGGGGGCCGTCTCATCCACGTACTTGTTGGCCCGTCCCACAAGGCGCCAGATGGCAGCAAGGGCGCTGGACAGGTCCACCCTGTTCATACATTCCTCAACGTCTTCAGGAGTCCTGAGGGCAAGCTCAATGAGCTCCCCGTCCGGACCCGCAGCAGGGCCGGGCGCCTGAACATGCCCTTTAAAATATTTCACAATCATTGCTATGGAACGGCTGATCAGGTTTCCGAGATCATTGGCAAGGTCTTTATTAATCCTGTCAACCAGGGCATCCTCGCTGTAATGGCTGTCCGAACCAAAGGGCAGTTCCCGGAGCAGGTAATAGCGAATAGCGTCAACACTGTACTTGTCAATCAAGATCAGGGGGTCCACAACATTCCCCTTTGATTTTGACATTTTGCCGCTCTCAAGCAGGATCCAGCCGTGGCTCACCACTTTTTTGGGCAACTCCAGCCCGGCGGCCATTAAAAGCGCCGGCCAGATAATGGTGTGGAAGCGCACGATGTCCTTGGCCATCAGGTGCACGTCCGCCGGCCAGTATTTCTGGAAGAGACTGTCGTCCTCAGTGCCGTAACCCAGGGCTGAAATGTAATTGACCAGGGCGTCCACCCAGACGTAAATAACATGCCTGGGCTCAAAGGGAACAGGTATACCCCAGTTGAAGGTGGTCCTCGTTACACAGAGATCCTCCAGGCCGCTTTTGATGAAACTTACCATTTCATTGCGCCGGGACACAGGCTGGATAAAGTCCGGGTTCTCTTCAATGTGTTGGAGCAGGCGGCCGGCGTATTTAGACATTTTGAAAAAGTAGCTTTCTTCCTGGAGCAGTTCCACCGGTCTCCCGCAGTCAGGGCAGTTTCCCTCCTCCAGCCTACTTTCCGCCCAGAAGGCCTCACAGGGCGAGCAGTACCAGCCCTCGTAGCTGGCCTTGTAGATGTCCCCCTGGTCATAAAGCTTCTGGAAAAACCGGGTCACTACTTTTTGGTGGCGCGGCTCGGTGGTACGGATAAAATCGTCGTATTCCACCTCCAGTTGCTTCCAGAGGTTCTTGAAGCTGGCAACGATCCTGTCCACATAGGCCTGGGGTTGCTCTCCACTGGCCGCAGCGGCCCGCTCAATTTTTTGGCCGTGCTCGTCCGAGCCTGTTAAAAACCAGGTGTCGAAACCGGTCATTTTTTTATAGCGGGCCATGGCGTCCGCCGCCACAGAGGTATAAGCATGCCCGATATGCAGGTTGCCGCTGGGGTAGTAAATAGGTGTTGTGATATAAAACTTTTTCTTTTTCAATGTTGTTAACCTCCCTTGCTAATGAAAGCTGACCCTGATCATAAAAAATACCCGCCCTAAAGCCAGAGGGGCGGGGTATTCATTTCCGCGGTACCACCCTTTTTTGCCGCCTTTTTGCAAAGACGGTCTCAGCAGGTACAGGGAAGTATCCCCATACCCCGGTCCTGTAACGGGGAATCCGGCACGGCTTACGTTTTATTTCAGCCGCGCAGCTCCAGGGCCATCTTCGGCCGGCAATCCCCGGCGGGCTTTCACCTGATCCCGCTCTCTGTCCGGTTATTAAAGCACGGCCTACTCTTCCCCTTCGCAGCTATTAGTCCATAATTACCAATATCTTGATTCTAACGAACACTAATGATCTTGTCAAGTTTTCGGCAAACAGGTAAAAAAAAGTGGTATTTATCAAAAATATATATTGACTTTTACTGGAATCGTTGGTACCATTTAGTTGAGATTTTATAAATTTTGTCGAATTTTTTGTAAGGAGGGATAGACCATGAAGTCAACGGGTATTGTTAGAAAAGTGGACGAGCTGGGCAGGGTAGTTATTCCCATTGAACTCAGGCGCACCCTGGGAATCGACGAAAAAGATCCCCTTGAGATTTATGTCGATTCAGAAAAAATTATCTTAAAGAAGTATGAGCCGGCCTGCGTCTTTTGCGGTAACGCATCCGAAGTCCAGCATTACCGCGGCAAGATGGTCTGCCGCGAGTGCGCTCTGGCCATGTTTGAAAACGCCAAAGCAATGTAATTGACCAGCGGGAGGGGTTTTATATCTCTCCCTTTTTCCTGTCCTGTTTTTTTCCTAACACCGCCTTGTAAACATCACGCCTGGAGATGCCGCGGAGGCGGGCCGCCCGGCGCATGGCCTGCTTACGCTCCATGCCTTCTGCCTCCAGCAGGGCGACGTGGGCAGCAGGGTCAAGGGCGAGGCCAGGATCCTCTTTCTCTGTTACATCTGGGGCACCTGTTGCTGTAGCCTCCGGAGCCCCGGCCACTACAAGGGTGAATTCGCCCCGGGGTTCCTGTTCCTGAAACCGGTTTAAGAGGTCCTGGAGGGAACCCCTGACAATTTCTTCGTGCTTTTTGGTCAGTTCCCTGGCTGCAGCCGCTGGACGGTCGCCGAGGATTTCCAGGAGATCTGCCAGGGCTGCCAGCAGCCGGTGCGGCGCTTCATAAAAAATCAGTGTTCCCTTCTGGCTACGGAGCTCCAGTAGTTTTTGCCGCCTGGCTTTACCGGCCGCAGGTAAAAACCCGGCAAAAACAAATTCGCCGGCCGGCAGCCCCGAAACAACCAGGGCTGTAATCCCGGCACTGGGACCGGGCACAGGCACAACTTTGAATCCCTTGGCCAGGGCTTCCGCCACGATTCCGGCGCCCGGGTCGGAGATACCCGGAAGGCCCGCGTCGGATACCAGGGCTATGTTTTTGCCGGACGCCAGGAACTCCAGGAGAGCTTCCCCTTTCCTGGCCTGGTTAAACTTGTGGTAACTGGTGAGCCGGGTATGGATGTCGTAGTGACTGAGCAGTTTCCTGGTGTGGCGGGTATCCTCGGCCGCAATGAGGTCTACTTCGCGCAGCACCCTCAAGGCCCGCAGGGTAATGTCCTCCAGGTTGCCGATGGGCGTAGCGCAGAGGTAAAGGGTTCCCTTTGTTTCCTGATCCAGCCAGGCCACCTCCCCGGCATATATTTTTTGCCTATATTTTTACCCTTATCCACTGGATGATGTTCCGTCTTCCCCCGGAGCTTCAAGCTCCATTTCTTTTCTTAAAAAAGCCATGCAGAAGAGGCATTCGCCCATTCGCCTGCGACCGAAGTACAGGTTGCAGATATGATAGTCCTGATCATAGAGGTCCAGCAAGTTAATAAATCCCCTGTACTTGACCTCCGCTTCACCGGAACTCTTTGCGCCGGAGCAGCCCTCGCGGTAAACAGCAGCCAGCTCTGTCCTGAGCCGGGCGTTTTCTTCCTCCATTTGACGCAATTCATCCTTTAATTCCCGCACCTCGGCCACAAGGGCATGCAGTTTGAGTTCGATGTCTTTAGCCCGTTTTAAAAGGGATGGCACTAAACTCTCTCCTCGTTTGAGTGTTTGGGGCACTCTTTTTTAGGGCGGCAGCCTTTGGGATGAGCTTCTTTCAGGGTAACCTCACCGGCCCGGTACTCTTTGACGATTTTACTTTCCTTAAGTTCCACGCTGAGGCACTTTTTAAAAATATTGACGCCGGACACTTTGCCCTCTCCGTCCGGTGTAATAACCCAACTGCCCAGCTCGGGGAAGCTTTCCCGGGCATGTTCGTAGGACTCATTTTCATATTTTAGACAGCACATCAACCTGCCGCAGATCCCGGATATTTTGGTGGGGTTGAGGGACAGGTTCTGTTCCTTGGCCATGCGGATGGAAACCGAGGCAAAATCTGAAAGCCAGGTGGAACAGCAGAGTTCCCGGCCGCAACAACCCAGACCCCCGACCATTTTGGCTTCGTCCCTGACGCCGATTTGTCTCAGCTCAATCCTGGTTCTGAAAACAGAGGCCAGGTCTTTAACCAGTTCCCGGAAATCGATCCGGCCGTCGGCAGTAAAGTAAAAAATAATTTTATTGGCGTCAAAGGTCTGCTCAACACCTACAAGCTTCATTGGCAGGTTATGGGCAGCTATTTTTTCCAGGCAGATCTGATAAGCCTTGTTTTCTTTTTCGCGGTTTATGGCCAACTGCCGGTAATCCTGGGCGTCGGCCTTACGGATGACTTTCTTCAGGGGAGCCACAATTTCCTTCTCATCAACTTGCATGGGACCGGATACCACCTGACCGTACTCGATCCCTCTGGCGGTCTCGACGATAACTCCGTCTCCCGGTGAGATCTGGTGCTCATCAGGGTCAAAATAATAAATCTTACCGGCCTTCTTAAAGCGCACACCCACAACGGTCTGTCCCAATAACATGCTACCTCCTTTCCCTTTCGGCGGATGAACCGGAAAAAAACATATTCTATCATGATTCTTCACTTATCGATTAGGTTTTCAAACCGTCGCCACCAGTCCGGCCAGGCGCAGGAACAGGGCCTCAAGGGCCAGCCTGGTATTGGCGTTGGCTTCGATCTTATTCTTTGCTGCCCCAATTGCTTCTATAATTTCCACAAGACGGCGGGCATCATAGCACCCTGCCTCCCTCCGGATTTCCTCTGACTGGTCGGGATTATAAAGAAACCCGGTCTCCCCGGATTCCAGCCAGATCAGCAAATCCCGGTACCAGCAAATCAGTATTTCCAGAAGGCAAAGGGCCCTGTCCCTGCTTTCCGCTGTTTTTTCCGCCAACTCCAGGGCCTCCAGGGGGCCGGCCCGTCCCAGGGAAAGCGCCAGCCGCCCGGCCTCAGCGCGGGTGTCCCCGGTTGAGCCGGAGATGCAAGCCAGGGCTTTGCCCATACTTCCCCCCGACAGCAGGGCCGGCAGGTGGGCCTCTTCTTCAGTGAGCCCGTACAGGGCAGCCAGGCCGGCCGCCAGTTCAGGCGCAGGTATGGCCTGGAAAGTACAGCGCTGGCAGCGGGACAGGACCGTGGGCAGCAGGGCGTGGGGCCTGGCGGAAAGCAAAATAAACAGGGTATCCCCGGGCGGCTCTTCCAGGGTCTTCAGCAGGCAGTTGGCAGCCTCGGCAGTCATGGCCTCCGCCCCGGGGATTAGAAATATTTTACGCCCGCCCTGGTAGGAACGGTAGGGAGCCCTGCGTAAAATTGCCCTGATTTGTTCAATTTTGATTGTATTACCGTCCGGTTGAAGAACACACAGGTCGGGGTGGTTGTGGTGTTCCACCTGGCGGCATTCCCGGCAAAGGCCGCAGGCATCACCGTCCACAGGCCGGGAACAGAGCAGCGCCCGGGCAAAGGCCAGAGCAACAGTTTCCTTGCCCACCCCTTCGGGACCGGTAAAAAGGTAGGCGTGGGCAACCCGCCCGGAGGCTACAGTGTTCAGGAGCGTCCTGATAACCGGCCTATGACCTATTATTTCCCGCAGGAAACGCATCCAAAACCCCCTCCAAAGCCCTGATCAGATCGCGCTGCACCTCTTCAATGGAGCGATTGGCATCAATGACCCGGTAACGTTGCGGGTCCCGGGCAGCCAGGGTCAGGTAACCCCTCCGGACCCTGCGGTGAAATTCCTGATCCTCCCGTTCAATCCGGTCGGCGCCCCGCCCGGAACGGGAGATCCTGTCCACTCCGCAATCACAACAAAAATCCAGGAGCAAGACCCGGTCCGGAATCAGCCCAGCCGTAGCCGCACGGTTGATTTGTTCCAGCAGCGACAGATCCAGGCCCCTCCCGAATCCCTGATAAGCCAGGCTGGAATCTATATAACGGTCGCAAAGGACAACCTTTCCCTGCTTCAGAGCCGGCAGGATAACCTGTTCCACGTGCTGGGCCCTGGCAGCGGCATAAAGAAGGGCTTCCGCCCGGGGAACCAGTTCACCATATTGCGGATTCAACAGGAGTTCCCGCACCTTTTCGCCCACCCTGGTTCCACCGGGTTCCCTGGTATAGAGCACCGGGCAGCCCAGGGCGGCCAGCTTTTCCCCCAGTAGCTTTAATTGAGTCGTTTTTCCAGAACCGTCGATACCTTCAAATACAATAAACTTGCCCTTCATGAAGCGTCCCTTCGCCTTATTCTCCAGCTGTTCCTTTTTTAGGTCCCCAATAAAAATATCTATTGTTTATTCTATCACAACTTTCAGGGTTTTTAATGCCGGATCGGAAGGCCCCTGGCAGGGAAGTTTCAACTCCCTTACAGTTGTGAGGTAGTTAACGATTTCCGGTGTAATTTCTTCGCCCGGGTACACGGCCGGTATTCCCGGGGGATAGACCGCCACCGTCTCCGCGCAGATCCTCCCTGCAGCGTCGGCCAGGGCAATCCGCCCGCTCCTGGAAAACCAGGCTTCCCGGGGCTTCAGGAGCTTTTTGCAGGTGCCGGGCAGTTCGGGAAAAAGCGCCCCCCCGGGCATTTCTTTTTCCCTTACCGCCAGGTCCGCCAGGGCATCCCCCAGCATCCGGCAGTCCCTTTCGGCGGTGCCGATGGTCACAAAGGCAACCACGTGGCAGGCGTCGGCCATCTCGACGTAAACCCTGTAGCGATTGGCCAGCAAGTCCCTGACCTGGTAGCCGGTAAGGCCCAGACCGCGTACAGAAATAACCAGTTTGGTAGGATCCAGGCTGTAGTTGCCCTGCGGCAGGTCCTCCGGACCCAGCAGCCGCAGGCCCCGGATCC
>JAKPTB010000050.1 GCA_029555205.1 Bacillota bacterium | reverse complement strand
CCGTGTTGCGAAATATCAGCAGCTTGGCCAGCTCAATCCCTCTGTAATCAAAGGCTCTGGCATAGTGGGTTTCTTTCCCAATGTCGATTCCTACTACCAATGTTGAAATTTTTATTTGCGAAATCTTCTCGTTTTGTGTACACTTCATATAGGGACGCCTCCTCAATCTGGTTTTGTGCCTTTCTTTGGGGGATCAGCACATTACCATTGTATTGATGGGCGTCTCTTTTTTCAAAGGTGGTTTTCAAAGATTACAGGAATGCTTTAATAATATAGGAACTGTAATGGAACGCTCGCTTAAAATCGCTCATAAGGCGGTAAGCAGATCATCGTCAGGTTCCGGCGGTGGGGGCGGATTTTCTTCCGGCGGCGGCGGTGGCGGCGGTGGTTCGAGTTATGGCGGCCGCTAGCGAGTATATACATCAAAGCGTTGGGAGGAAAGATATATGCTCTGTCCTTACTGTGGGTTCGATTCGGATAAAAGCGTCAGGTTCTGTACTAACTGCGGCATTGCCTTGCCGGGAGCTGCGAAAAAGGAAGAGCCTGTCAGTAAAGAGTTAATCGGCTTTTCAACCCGGATTAACGATCCGGCTTTTGCCCGCTACATAAAAAATACCAAACGCGGGTCGTATATATTTGCCTCGATCCTGGCGCTGGCCGCCGTAGTGGGTTTTTATATCTATGGCGAGACCAGTGCGGAAATGGATAATCCCGAGACGCTCTATATCGGCCTGGGCATCGGCGGGATGTTCCTTGCCATTGCCCTGTTCCAGAGCATGGGCAGAAGCAGGAGCACTACCTGGGACGGCGTGGTGGTTGATAAACAAATCCACCAAAAAAGGCGTAAACGGAACACCGGCGATAGGGGGCATTACTGGGAGCAATATACTCTGTTCAGCGTAATCATCAAGAGAGATGACGGCAAGATTTACACCAAAAGCGCCGAAGATGACGATACTGTTTTTAATTACTACCAAATAGGTGACAAAGTTCGGCATCATGGTGGGTTGAATTCAATTGAAAAATACGATAAATCCGGGGATGAAATTATCTTTTGTAACGCCTGCGCTTATTTAAACGACATAAAGGATGACTTATGCAAAAAGTGCAAGTGTCCATTGCTGAAATAGTAAAAAGTGGCTTTGCAATCAAATGTTGTTATTTATTAAATTTGACTACCATATTAAATTAGGTTATCATGCCGCTGACGCCGGCAGAAGGACTAAAATTCAATTTTAAGGATAGCGAAAGCCGGGATTTAACCCGGCTTATCACTTCCCCTCCTGTTCGAAAAAACCTGCAAATCGAAGCTAAGGTGAAAGGCGGCAAGGCGGACATAACTATATGACATTCTCCTTGTTTTAGAAGGATTTCTTGGTTACTTCAAGAACTATGAGTTGAGCAATGGCTCGAACTACCCGGGTGCCGGCGGAACTTTCTTCTAGAGAACAAAAAGTAAATGGAGATGAAAACATGAAAGAACTAGTAATAGCAATGATGATAGTTACCGGGTTTTGCCTGGTTTATTATTTTCTGAAAAACAGGATGTCCGGTAATTATTCTTCAGATTCAAACAGTAAGTTCCTTTGTGACAGCTGTGCCTATGACTATGATCGCGCCTGCTACAACAGGGAACGTCCTAACGTTAAGAGTTGTAATCAATATAAGAAACGTTATTAATTTAAATGTAACTGTACTCTGTTAAAAAATGGGAAGCCGTCAGTTTTACAGCGTGAATGTAAACCTACCGCTAGATGTCCAAACAGGTCTTAAGCTATTTTTTTAATGAGCCTTTAAATAAACCTGACTTATTAATATTATTGTGAACCTTCTTAATGTATACTTTGCTATTAATCAAGTTTCTCCCCTGTTGACGTTCTTCTAACCAATCTTGATTAATTAATATTTAAATTAATAATGTAAATTTTTGCATATGCATGAAGTTCCCGGTTTGACCGGTTTTTTTATGTTAACTTGATTCAGGGCCAGGTTTTTAAGCCAGTTTCACGAAAAATTTTGTCAATAAAAAGAGGAACATCAATTCTCATCGTGAATTGTTAAAGAATAATATATTTTATACTAAAGGAAGGTGTCTTAAAGATTATCAGAACAATGAATCTTAACGTTGATTGCATTCATTGAATTGACAGGAGTGACGAAAAATGAACAGGAACGTATTGATTATTATATGGTTATTAATGGTAACGTTGCTCTTAGCTGTAGCTTCTGGTTGCAGCAGTATTTTCGATCCCACCGGCAGCCGGAAACAGGATAGTGAACCGCTAAAGGTGGGGCTGGTTCTGGATGTAGGTGGCCGCGGCGACATGGCATTTAATGATGCAGCCTATGATGGGTTGCAAAAAGCCCAGAAAGAATTCGGCACCCATGTTCAGGTGCAATGCCTGGAACCGGTGGAAGAAGCCGACAGGGAAAAGTTGCTCCGTTCCCTGGCTCAGGAAGAGTATGATCTTGTGCTGGGTATGGGACAATTTTTCACCAGTATAATAGAAGAAGTAGCCCTTGATTACCCCTTAACCAGATTTGTTTTAATCGATGCTTTTATTGACGGCCTCAAATCAAACAACAATATCAGTTGCTTTACATTTAAAGAGCATGAAGGTGCTTTCCTGGCCGGTGCAGCCGCTGCCATGAAGACAAAGAGCGGGACAATTGGCTTTATTGGCGGCATCCCGGCGCCCGTTATTGAAAGATTTGAAGCAGGTTATATCGCCGGGGCAAAATATGTTAAGCCGGATATAGTTGTGCTTTCCAGCTATGTAGGGACAGGGCTGGAGGGCTTTCGTAGTCCGGAAAAAGCCGGAGAACTGGCGGCCGGGCAGATGGAAAACGGCGCCGATGTCATCTGCCATGCTGCAGGACAATCGGGTAATGGTGTTAATGAAGTTGTAACTTCCCGGGGCAGGCTGGTTATCGGCGAAGATACGGACCAGACTTTTACCCTGCCTGAAGAACAGCAGCCTTATGTCCTGACCAGCGTTATCAAGGGTGTGAGCAAAGCTGTTTATGACAGTGTGAGCCTCCAGCTGAAGGGCGAGCTGGCCGGAGGTTACTATGAGTACGGGCTGAAGGACGATGGCGTTTATTATGCCGAAAACAGTATTAACGAAGCCCTGCTGGCGGATTTGAAACCCCGTCTGGAAGAGATTAAAACCGGTATTATCAGCGGGGAAATAAAAGTCCCCGCAAATAAACAGGAACTTCAAAAGTAAAAGTAAAGACAAGAAGTGGGTTGGCGGAGACTAATTCTAAAAATTAAAATGCTCTATTGTCATCGTCAAGAATTGTAATTGAAAACTAATTAAGCCTGCCGAATACGTTGTAATTGCACATTCCATGTGTTTGGAGTGTGCAGTTTTATTGTACCACCAAGGGCACCTCTGAGCACCGGCTAAATGCTGTCAAAGCTTACCGGGTGGGTTACAGCATTGTTATAAGGCCTAAAGCTAATTTGGATATTAATTTGGATATAAAGAACGTTCCGGAAGGAACTACATTTTACTTTAAATTTAGATTGCCAGATTACGGTGTTAGTTCGATGTGATTAATGGTTATTGTTAACAATATCTGTAAAATGTTATTGAAGGATCTTTCTGTTTGTCCTATTGTGAGCTCAATCTGCAGCGCTGTTCGAAATATTTGAGAAACACTTTAAGGCGTTGATCTAATAGCGGTAAGGGATTTCAGGCAACCAGATAACAACTTAATTTGTAACTGGAAAAGAACAGGGCAAAGATGGATTTTGTCGAATAAAATCTATTGATCCAACAGGCCAATGTATCAGGAATCGTGCCCTGGACAATCTATAGTAATTGAGAAGAGTAATTGAAAAGACCGTTAAACAGATTTCCCGGTAATTATAATGCTTACATAATATGAGGAGTATGGATTGAAACTTGAGCGTCAGGTGACTGAGGCGGAAGCAGGTCTCAGCATAGAACAGTTTTTGAAAAATGTGCTCGGTTTTTCCCGTAGCATGATCCGAAGATTGAAACGCCTGTCCGGCGTGCTTTTAAACGGTCAGCCTGTTATTCTGAGCAGGCGCCTGCAGGGTGGAGACAGGATAAGTATTTCATTGCGGTTTGATGAATTTACCAATGTGCTTCCCCAGCCCATACCCATTGATTTTGTATTTGAAGACGGGCATATTCTGGTTGTAAATAAACCACCGGACATGCTTGTTCATCCTTTAAAACACGAACAGGAAAATACGCTGGCCAATGCAGTTTTACATTACTACCTTGAAAAGGGTATAGAAGCGGCTTTTCGCCCGATGTCACGATTGGACCGGAACACCTCCGGTTTAGTTGTTATAGCAAAACACGCTTATGCCGCCTTCCGGTTGGGGCAACAATTGTCCAACGGCGGGCTGCAGCGGGAATACCTTGCTGTAGTACATGGTTTGATTGCACAGGAGCAGGGCATAATTGACCTTCCCGTAGCCCGGAGTGATGACAGCAGGGTAAAACGAAGGGTTTGTCCTGACGGCAAGAAGGCTTTAACATATTATACCGTACTAAATTATTTGACTGATGCAACATTTCTAAAGCTGCGCCTGGCAACGGGGCGAACCCATCAGATCAGGGTTCATCTGAGCCATATCGGGCATCCGCTGGTGGGGGACATGCTCTATGGCGGGCGGGAGGAAGGGATTAGCAGGCAGGCCTTACACTGTTGCAGGATTAGCTTAACCCATCCGGTTACCGGCGAAGGATTAACATTGGAAGCTCCGTTACCCGGGGATATGCAAAAGCTGATCAACGAGGATTAAGGAGACGGTTCATTAACTCCTTTTAAAGAATCCGCTCCTGCAAAACCAGCAACTGCTCTTTTGGCCAGTTATTACCCTTTTCCATTCATAGTCTTTATTAACCTGAACAGATTGATTATGTGAATGCTGCTAAGATATTTTGTAATAACAATACTGAACTTCAAGACGTTTTTATGTTAAAATCTTTGTAGACAAAATATTGATTACCCAAGAACGGACAATATTGCTGAACTCATAACAGTTGTTAAGTTACTAATGAATGCCAATTCCTGGCTGTGCCCTGTTGTTCAGCCCGGCTGCTTTTACTTGTCCGGTTTCTCCGGACAGGCAGTATTAACCTGCCCATTAGAAATCAGCAGTATGATTGCGTTGAGGACTGAGAGGTTTTTTATATGAATCCGGAGCTTGTGAGGGAAGGAAGAAACAGGTATATCCTGAGACGCCGGGGAAATATGCACGTTGAGGGTATAGTATACCTTAACCACCACCTATTGCCCCTGGTAAGGGAAGATAAATCACTTCAGCAGCTGGCTAATGCAGCCTGTTTACCGGGTGTTGTGGGCAGGGTTTGCGGTATGCCGGACATTCATGAGGGTTTTGGCCTGCCCATCGGGGGAGTGATGGCAACAACCGCTGACGGAGTGATCTCAGCCGGGGCGGTGGGAATGGACATAAACTGCGGGGTTCGTCTGCTGACAACCGGGATTAAGGCTGCTGAAACGGGTTTATCCGTCTTGCGTGCCCTGATTAACAGGATTGAGGAGTATGTGCCCACCGGAGTGGGGAGAAGGGGCAAACATAAGGGTATCACCAGAAAAATTTTTGAAGAGGTGGTCCATGCCGGCTCCCGGCGAATTGTCGAATACGGCTATGGTTGGCCGGATGACGTGGAGAAAACCGAGGAAGGGGGCTGCCTGTCCGGCGCCGATTTGGGAGCGGTCAGCAAGGAAGCCTGTAGCCGCGGTTCCCTTCAACTGGGCACACTGGGCGGAGGCAATCATTTTATTGAATTACAGGCTGTCCAGGAAGTATATGACCAGGAAGCGGGGAAACGTTTTGGTTTATTCCCCGGTTTTCTGACCGTGATGATTCATACCGGCAGCCGGGGTTTCGGCCATCAGATTTGTAAGGATTTCAGTAAAAGCCTGCTTCCGGCTGCCCGCAAACACGGCATCGAAGTGCCTGACCGGGGTCTGGCCTGTGCTCCTGCCGATTCCAGGGAGGGGTTGGAATACTACGCAGCTATGGCCTGCGCGGTCAACTTTGCTTTTGCCAACCGGCAATTAATTACCCATGACGTCCGCTGTGCCTTTGGCGATGTTTTTCAACGCAACCCGGCGGACCTGGGCCTGCAGTTGGTTTATGACGTGGCTCATAATATTGCCAAATGGGAGACGCACAAAGGGCAAAAGGTACTGGTGCATCGTAAGGGAGCAACCCGTGCCCTGCCACCCGGCCACTTGGGCAACCCGCCTTTATACCGGGGAACAGGCCACCCGGTCCTTGTTCCCGGGAGCATGGGCACGGCGTCATATGTTTTAACAGGTACCGAAAAAGCGGCCGAATCCTTTTATTCAGCCAATCATGGTGCAGGCAGGACGCTGTCCAGGACGGCTGCAATAAAGAGTATATCCAGAGAGCAGTTTGAACAAAGCATGGACGGAGTGATTTATAACAGCAGGAACTATAAGGACCTTTTAGACGAAGCTCCCGGCGCCTACAAGGATATCGACCAGGTAGTGAATGTCCTGACTGAAATCGGTTTTACAAATCCGGTAGCAAGGCTACTGCCGTTGGCGGTGATTAAAGGCAAGGATTAGAACGTATTTAGCCTGAGGGGCTTCCTGGAGATGTGGGGGGTTGCTGCTATTATTGATTCTTTTACTAAAGAGTAATATGAGTTATAATTATATATGTATTTGAATGAACTTTTAAAACTAAAACACATTACTTGTAAAACAAGTTTGATCTAGACAGAGAAACCATATTAAGGGAAAGGAAAAGATTTGCATAATGGAATTAAATCAATGTATCAATTTTTTATTGACAAAGGCTCACCAAAACGTACTCAATTATTTTAGAGCCAGGCTTCATAAGTTCGATGTTACACCGGTACAATATGCCATATTAAGCTGCCTCTGGATTAAGAATGAGCGGACGGCTACTCAAATCGCCCAGAAACTGAGTTTGGATGGTTCAACTATTACAGGAATTCTTGATCGAATGGCAAATAAGGACCTGATCAAAAGAGAGCCGGATCCAAATGATCGCAGGGCCATCAGGGTGGTCTTAACTGAGAAAGGAATTCAACTCCGGGAGCCAATTGAGAAAACAATTAAACTAACAAACCAGTCTGTTTTAGATATTCTTTCCAAAGAAGAGCAGGAGCAATTTGTCAATTATTTGGAAAGAATAATTGATGGTGTTAATAAAATGTAATCCACCTAATTAAATGTTTTGAGAATAAGCCTTTTAAGGAGAATTATATTAATAAATATGGCGGAACATGTCCTGATTATTTATGCTTATTCAGGCGTAGAGTGCCATGCTGTACTGAAAGCGTTATTGAAGGTTTGGAATAGTTATTAAACCAGTACTGGCATTGGATGAATATAGCAGGAAATCTGGCAGGCAACCTTCCGGTATTTTCCATAAAGAAAAGATATTCCCCCCATAAGATTCAGGGGGGTTGTATTTTTATGGTAAAAGGCCATTTAATGCCAGTTGTCAGGTAATTAGCCAGGAAAATTTAGGTGTATAAACTTCTTTATAATTCCAAATCAAAGAAGATCCTCTTTTTGTTACATATAGTAACTTACATTGTTCTTCCTTGACAGCTGCTGGAAGAACACATATAATTGTCATAACAACTATTGTTATGATTGGAAAAATAGATGGATTTTAGTCTGGATGAATCAATCGGTTTCATTTTAAACAGGACCAATACAAAGTTAAAAAACGAATTTCACCAGCGTCTGAAGACTTATAATGTCACGCCCGAACAGTGGGGTGTTCTAAACCGTTTATGGGAAAGAGACGGTGTTTCTCCAAAAGAATTGTCTGTTTCTATATATAAAGACTTGCCCAACACGGTAAGAATCTTGGAAAAGTTGTGCCGGAAGGGCCTTATTGTGCGCAAGACCAATCCGCTGGATAAAAGAGCTAAATTAATCTACATAACGAACGAAGGAATGGAATTAAAGGATAAACTTATACCCCTGGCAAAAGGTATCCTGGAAAGGGCCCTGGATGGTATCGGACCTGAAAAAACCAGGGAACTAAAGGATATGCTGAATAGAATATATTACAATATGGAATAATTCTGGCATCTTCTCGTTTGGACCTCAAATTCTAAATGGAATGATGATTTATGAGAGTGAAAGACAACCAAAGGATACAGAATTATTTGAGCTCCATATGTATGCAAATACTCCACAAAGATAAGATTAAGAATAAACTGGAACATTGTTTGAATGAAATTATTGAAAATCAAATATCCAGGGGAATACCTGAGGAGAAGGCTATTGACAGCGCCATGGGGCAGTTGGGTGATCCCCTGCAACTGGGCAAGAATTTGCGCTGGCTGGAGTGTTTATTCACGGTGGATTAATTCTGGGGGTGAGTAATATGGCCAAGTTGGGAATTAAAGGCAGACAGTGGTTAAAGGGTTTTCACCTTTTTTTTGTTTGTGCCTGGGTCGGTACGGGCCTCTCGATGATGTTAATAGGCCTGCTCAAAGGCCACGTGCCCAATGGTGATGAGCTTTACGCCTTTAACGAAGCCATCAAGCTGCTGGACGATTTCCTTATTATTCCGGCGGCCATGGGTTCTTTGATTACCGGGATCCTGCTTTGCTGGCTGACCAACTGGGGTTTCTTTAAATTCAACTGGATCATTTTTAAATTGATCTCTACCATTGCCCAAATTCTCTTCGGCACCTTTTTTTTGGGTCCCTGGACCAATGGAGCGACAGCCATAGCCGGAGCAGAACGCGTTCTGGCGCTTCAAAATACGGCCTACCTTTATTTCAGGCAAATGAGCAACTATTTAGGTGCTGTCCAAATGATGCTGCTTATTGCTGTCATTTTTATTTCAGTGCTAAAACCGTGGGGAAAAAGAACCAGAAACTCCGTTGCTTAAAAAGGTGGTCACTACATATACACCAGGATAAACCGTTAAAGATTGCGGGAGGGCCTGTTGTTGGGGTAAATCAAATGCTTCATCATTCTAAATTCTAAGGGGTTGCTGCTTTAGGGCAACCCCTTTCTTGTCGGCGTTTTAAACTTTCAGTAATACTGCTAACAAAAGGACCCTTCCGTTTTAGTTTGTTTGAAGCAAAACCCTACCACCCTTCATACCTGACCAGTTCCGGAAGTGGCTTGCGTTTTTTGGGAACCGCTGTATCGGCGGGATAACCCAGAGGGGTAAAGGCGACAGGTTCCACATGATCCGGCAGGCCCAGGACCTCCCGGGCAGCTTTTGGATCGAAGGCGGCAATCCAGCAAGTTCCAAGGCCCAGCTCTGTTGCTGCCAGGATCAGGTGGTCCATGGCAATGGTAGCGTCCACTTCCCCATAGCACTTGCCGTCATTCCTCGTCCAGGCCTGTTCCGGGGTAAAGCAGGCGCAGATTACCAGCGGCGCCTCCGTAAAGAAAGCCCTGCCGTAGATCCTGCTCAACTCAGCCTTTCTGCCTTCGGTCCGGACGACAATAAAACTGATAGGCTGGCGGTTTGCAGCAGTGGGCGCGAGACGGGCCGCCTCCAGGATCATTTCCAGTTTTTCTTTTTCAACGGGGTCGGGTTTGTAGGAGCGCACGCTGTACCTCTTTTTAATCAGCTCCCTAAATGACATATTCTGGATACCTCCTAATAATGAATTTGTCATTCCATCAGGTGTTATTATCAAGATAATATTTACTATAATTTGAATTTCATGCCGGGGCATGAGCAAATCTATTCATAATTTGGATGGTATAATTTAACCTTTTGAATGAGAATAAAGTACATAAAGGTGAAATTAGTGAAAAGTTATGGACTTGCTTTCCTCTACGTGTATAATTAAAACAGATTGATTAATTGTTTCTTCCGAAGCTTGAAAAATTCCTGCCTAACCTAGGAAAAATGTAGAAGTGCCAGGAAGGCCGCAGGTCGGAGATAGAGCAAAATATTACTTTTATACACAGCTTATGACCATGGTTGTTTATGCCTTCCAGGGGCTGCCCGCCCGCAATCCGGGCTGAAATCCGGAGGGCATATTTTATTGGGAAATGAGGTAGTTAACGAATGGGTATTAATGAACCGGCTGAGTTTCCAACCGGCAATGTTCGCCCTGCAGCGCAACAACCGGGAGCCATTCTAACTGTAAGCGGCTTAACAAAGAAGTTTAAAGGACTCGTGGCAGTGGACAATTTCTGTATGGAACTCCATCCCGGTGAGATTGTCGGCCTCATTGGTCCCAACGGCGCAGGCAAAACCACTGTTTTTAACTTGTTGACCGGGGTGCTCCCGCCTACAGAAGGCAGGATTATGCTCCGGGATCAGAATTTAACAAGACTCAGCCCCGATAGAATAACCAGGCTGGGAATTGCCCGTACTTTTCAAAACATCCGCCTTTTTCCCAACCTGACCGTTCTGCAAAACTTGCTGATTGCAGTACAAATACACAAAAATAGCGGTTTTTTGTCCACTGTTTTCAGTTTCCCGGGGTTTATCCGGGAGGAAAAAGAACTCGCAGTCAGGGCTTTAGTTTATCTTGAAGCCCTTGGCATTGCCCATTACCGGGATCAGGAAGCGAAAAACTTGCCTTACGGCGCCCAGCGCAAGCTTGAAGTTGCCCGGGCCCTGGCCGCTGGTCCTGCCGTGCTGCTGCTGGACGAGCCTGCGGCGGGCATGAACCCGCAGGAAACACTGGAACTAATGCACACTATCCGGCGGATTAAGGATGAATTTAACCTTGCCATCATCCTCATTGAACATGACATGAACGTGGTCATGAATCTCTGTCACCGGCTTCTGGTTTTGAGCTACGGTAAAACCATAGCAGAGGGCACTCCCGCTGAGATCAAAAACAATCCCACTGTCATCAACGCTTATCTGGGGAGGTCCGCAGTTAATGCTTGAGTTGAACGGTGTTGATATTTACTACGGAAACATTAAAGCAGTTAAAGAGATATCCCTGAAAGTAGAAGAAGGAGAGCTTGTAGCTCTGCTGGGGGCAAACGGGGCCGGTAAGACCACCACTTTGAGGGCAATTTCGGGAACCATTCGCCCCAGAAGCGGTACGATTGTTTTTAAAGGGCAGGACCTTTCAAAAGTAAGCTCGCACAATGTTGTGGGAACCGGCATTGCCCACTGTCCCGAAGGTCGCCAGGTGTTTTCCCGTCTCAGCGTCCTGGAAAACCTGATGCTGGGGGCTTTTCTGCGCAGGGACAAAAAGGAGATTAACCGTGACCTGGAATGGATCTACACGCTGTTTCCGATTCTTGCCGAAAGAAAGAAGCAGTCCGCCGGCACCCTTTCCGGCGGCGAGCAGCAGATGCTGGCCATCGGGCGGGCACTGATGTCCAGGCCTTCACTGATTCTTTTTGATGAACCTTCGCTGGGACTGGCCCCCCTCTTTGTGGAGAAAATATTCGAAGTCATCCGGTATTTAAAGGGGGAAGGCAAAACGATCCTTCTCGTGGAGCAAAACGCCTATCATGCCCTGGAAGTGGCCGACCGGGGATATGTCCTGGAAACAGGCTCCATCAAGCTATCGGGTACCGCTGGAGAACTTCTTGCAAATGATGATGTAAAAAAAGCCTACCTGGGAGGTTAATCTATGAGTGGTACTTACATTATTCAAAACCTGTTGGACGGGATCAGTCTCGGCAGTATTTACGCCCTGGTTGCCATTGGCTTTTCCATGACCTACAGCATTCTGCGGCTGATCAATTTTGCCCACGGCGACATCTTGATGATCGGCGCCTACTGCGCGGTATTTATTATGGTTGCTTCACATTTACCCCTATGGGCTGGTTTGCTGGGCGCCATGCTTTTTGCAGCCATCATCGGCATGATGGTGGAAAGGGTGGCCTTCAGGCCTTTGCGGGGCGCTAATGAGGAAGCCATGTTGCTTACTTCCCTGGCAGTATCCATATTTATTGAGAACCTGGGCATTATGACTGTTTCCGCCCAGCCCCGCAAATTTGAAACCACCCAGGCGCTCTCCTATATGCACCAAATCGGGGAAATATCCATCAGCAACATGACCTTGTTGATCTTTTTCCTGACAGTCTTATTGATCCTGCTCTTGACTTTATTTGTGACCCGGACCAGGTTGGGCGTTGCCATGCGGGCCTGTTCGGAAAACCTGGTAGCCGCCCGCCTGATGGGGATTGATATTAACAAGGTGGTTGCCTGCGCCTTTGCCATCGGCTCCGGTATGGCTGCCGTGGCCGGCGTTATGCTGGGGAGCCAGTATGGCAGGATTGACCCGCTGATGGGTTTTATACCCGGTCTTAAAGCTTTTGTGGCTGCGGTTATCGGAGGCATCGGGAGTATTCCCGGAGCTGCCCTGGGCGGGTATGTGCTGGGCCTGTCGGAAATTCTGCTTGTTGCGCTGCTGCCGCCCATGTACTCCGGTTATAGAGACGCCTTTGTCTTTTTTATTTTAATCATTGTCCTCCTGATCAGGCCTGCCGGTATTCTCGGCATCCTGGAAGGGAGGAAGGTATAAATGGATCTTCGGGATAAAATCTATACTCTAATAGCTTTGGTTGGATTATTCCTGCTTCTGGGCGTCCTCAATGTTTTCCTTTCGGACTATCATATGCGCATTGTCAACCTCATCGGCATTAATATCGCCCTGGTGGTAAGTCTGAATCTAACCAACGGTTTTTGCGGGGTATTTTCCCTGGGGCACGCTGGATTTATGGCTGTGGGCGCTTATGTTGCGGCGATTCTGGCCCTGCCTCTGGAAAAGAAAGCAGCGGTGCTGCCGCAGTTGCCTGCCTGGCTGGGCAGCGTAGAAATCAGCTTTTTTCCGGCCTTGCTGGCCGGCGGGCTGGTTGCTTCCCTGTGCGCCCTGATCCTGGGTTATCCTGTACTGCGTCTCCGGGGCCATTACCTTGCCGTTGCCACCCTGGGATTCCTGGTTATAGTACAGGTGTTTATTACCCAGTTGAATACCATTACAAGAGGAGCCAGGGGGATCAACGGACTGCTTCCCAGCACCAATGTATGGTGGGTCTGGGGAACCGCCGTGTTCACCATCTATATTGTGTGGCGAATAGTTCACTCGTCGTACGGGCGGGGAATGCTGGCTATCCGGGAAGACGACCTGGCCGCGGAAACACTGGGCGTAAATTTAACCTTTCACAAACTGATCGCCTTCTGTACCGGAGCATTTTTTGCAGGCGTCGGAGGTGCGTTGTGGGGACATCTGATCACAGTTGTTACACCGCTTTCCTTCTCCTATGACAGGACCTTCAATCTGGTTGTTATGTCGGTGGTGGGCGGTATGAGCAGCATCTCGGGGGGAGTGCTAGGTGCTGCGCTGATGACCATTGTTCCTGAGGCTCTGCGAAATCTGGAGGTGGGGATGACGGTCTTCGGCTTGACGCTGCCCCCCCTGTATGGCTTAAGCCAGATAATTATGGCTGTGACGTTGATCCTGATTATTTTTTTCCGTCCCCGGGGACTTGCCGGTACCTGGGAGTTTTCCTGGAGACGGTTCAGGAAGGATAGGCCTTTACCCGGGACTAACCTGGATAGTTGATGAAAGACGAAACTGTTTGAATCTTGGGGGGTGATGAAAAAAGTGCGTTAGCGGTAACAGGATCCGGTTGAAAAGAATTTATAAAAGGAGGCAGATTTATGAAGAAACTTTGGGTACTGTTTGTGGTTGTGTTAATGACCCTGTGCCTGGCGGGGTGCGGCGGTGGAGGGAGTAAAGCGCCGGATACCAAGGCGGCCGATGGTGGGACCATTAAAGTCGGGGCCATCTACAATATTACCGGCGCCCAGTCTTCCCTTGACGCCCCTTCACTGAACGGGTTCAAGCTGGCCGCAAAGGAGATTAATGAGGCCGGCGGAATTAACGGCAAGCAGGTTGAAGTCATCAGCATGGATGGCAAAACGGACCAGACCGCTGCCACAAACGCCGCTTCCAAGTTGGTTGACGTGGACAAGGTTGTGGCCATTGCGGGCTTCAGCGATTCAAACTACGCCCTGGCTGCAGGCCCCATTGCCCAAAATGCGGGTGTTCCCTTTGTAACCTCCGGTGCCACCCTGCCCAGCCTGCCGGAGCAGGTAGGCGACTATTTCTTCCTGGCGCCTTTCGGTGACGACGCCCAGGCCTATGTGGCAGCTGAATACGCCGCCAAAGACCTGAATACCAAAACAGCCTATGTTTTGAAAGATACTGCCATGGATTTCACCATGAACCTGGCAGCCTTCTTCGTGGAGCGTTTTAAAGAGCTCAATGGTGACGGCGCCATCCTTCTGGAAGATACCTTCAAGACCGGCGACCAGGACTATTCAGCCCAGATTAACCGCCTGAAGGCCATGGCCACTGCCCCGGACCTGCTCTTTATCTCTTCGGGTCCCTCGGATTGTGGTCTCATCGTAAAACAGATCAGGGCAGCCGGCATTAATACACCCATAATCAGCGGCGACGGCTTTGATACCCCGCTGCTGATTGAGCTTGGCGGAGAAGGCGCCAATGTGGAAACGTACTTTTCCACCCACACCAGCCTGACCCGGGACAGCGAGAAGGTTAAGAAGTTTGTTGAATCCTACAAAGCGGAATACGGCACGGATCCTGAAAACGCCTTTGCGGCGCTGGGCTACGATACCATGTATCTCATTGCCGATGCCATTAAGCGGGCCGGAAATGCTGATCCCAAAGCCATCCGCGACGCCCTGGCCGCAACCCAGAACTTTGAGGCAGTGACCGGCACCATATCCTATGAACCCGGCAAGCGTGTACCCAAAAAGTCCGTTGCCGTCCTGAAAGTGGAAGACGGTAAGTTTGTCTTCATGAAGGAGATTACTCCTTAAAACAGTTTTCGTTAATGTACTTGTTTTCCTGTGGCCGGTACCGCCGCCGGAATGATAAGCCATCAAGGCTGCGGGTAAATTTTAACGCTAACCCGGTGTGCAGTTGCCGGTTTGCATGGTCAATTATTACATGATTGGATGATTGAATGTAACTCTTAATTTACTTAACAACGGGATCAGGGTGGGCGAAAGCCCACTCTGATTAAGATTTTTACAAAAAGAAAAATAATTTGCCTGGAGGATTATTATGAGCATATTAAGCAAAATGACAGGCAACCAATACATCAATGGAAAGAAATTTGACAAGGCAATTCTTGCCGTCGGGTCCTGTGAAAACCACGGCTTTCACCTGCCCTTTGGGACCGATACTTTTGTTTCGGCGATGCTCTCGGAAAAGGTGGCTGAAGAGGTAGAAGGCCTTCTGGTGCTGCCGCCGGTCAATGTCGGGATGAGTCAGCATTATGCCCACTTTCCCTTTACCTTGAGCCTTCAGCCGGAAACGCTGATAGCCGTACTTAAGGACATCATGCGCTGTGTGGTCAAAAACGGCATTAAAAGAATTTTCATTATGAACGGACATGATGGAAATATCGCTCCCATTGAAATTGCTGCCAGAAGCATCAAGCTGGAGTTTCCCGAGGTCCGGATAGCATCCCTGGACGCCTGGTGGGTTACCGCCGGAAACCTTCTGCCACCCGGTACTTTCGAAGTCTGGAACGGGCTCGGCCACGCAGGAGAAGGTGAAACATCCATTGGTTTGGCCCTGTTCCCCGAGTTGATTGAAATGGACCAGGCCCGGGGTGTTGTGCCCAACCTGCCGGAACACGTAGAAATTAAGTGGAATTTTGCTGAATTGACCAATACAGGGGCAACCGGCGACCCATCCAAAGCAACCGCCGAAAAAGGCGCTAAAATGGTGGATGTTCTCATCAAAGCAGTGGTTCAATTCATCAAGGATATGGACGCAAAGGACTGGAATTACTCGTCCGGACAATCCGCCCTCTAGAACTGTTTCAGAAGGTCGCTTTACAAGCCACCATCCGGTGGCTTTTCGTTTTTCGGCAGGGAGAAGTTTGTAATGCCCCGGTTGACAGGTGCGGACAATTTCTCATAAATTTTAATATAGTGGGTATTGGTGGGAAGCGGACCGGACTACAGCCTGTTACACTGGTGTGCAGGCTCCAACAGGCTGGGATTCTGTAGCTGTTTTAACGGTCCTTGTCTATTAAGGACATTTGGATTTTAATTTACATTAATTGTTCAAAAAACTCCTCATTTACTCTGGATACCAGGTATAATTAAGATCTAATGATTTATAGAACAAGACAGCTCTAATAAATAGATGCAGGAAGAGCCGGGTATTGGCTTTCTGATCCTGTAGTTGTTTATCCTGACAATTTTCCAGGCAAAAACCGATTATCATGTACATCTAGCCATAAGTTGAGTATAATTGTTTTATTATAATCTGATCAGAATCCAGGGCACGGCTTTGAGCGTAACTTGAACCAAAGCAGCTCTCTATTTTAAATGATTCAGGAGGTTCTTTAACAAGTTATGGCAGAAAAAAAATTACCCTTTTCCAAGGAGCAACTGGTTCAGATTATTGAACAATACCCCACTCCTTTTCATATTTACGACGAGAAGGCTATCCGGGCAAATGCCCGGGATTTGCTGAAGGCTTTCTCCTGGGCGCCGGAGTTCAAGGAATACTTTGCGGTAAAAGCGACACCCAACCCTCATATATTAAAAATACTGCACGAAGAGGGGTTTGGGGCCGATTGCAGTTCCCTGGCAGAATTGATCCTGGCCGAGCGGACCGGTATTAAAGGTGAGGAAATTATGTTCACCTCCAACGATACCCCGGCGGAGGATTTTAAACTGGCCAGGAAACTGGGGGCTGTGATAAACCTGGACGATATCAGCCATATCGATTACCTGGAAAGACATGCCGGGCTTCCTGAAATGCTATCCTTCCGGTATAACCCCGGACCCCTGCGCAAGGGCGGAAACGCTATTATCGGTACTCCGGAAAATGCCAAGTATGGCCTGACCCGGAAGCAGCTTCTGGAAGCCCTGGCAATTGTGCGGGAAAAGGGTGTGAAGCGCTTCGGCCTGCACACAATGATTATCTCCAATGAACTGGACCCGGAATACTTTATCGAAACGGCCAGGATGATGTTTGATCTGGCTCTGGAAGTATATAACACTATTGGTATTCGCGTTGAGCTGATCAATCTCGGCGGGGGCATCGGCATCCCCTACCGTCCCGAAGAAGAGGCTGTGGATTTAGCTTATCTGGGCAGGGGTATTCGCCGGTCATACGAGGAAAAGATTGTTGCCGGGGGACTGCACCCGGTCAAGCTGGCTATGGAAAGCGGGCGGATGATTACCGGACCCTATGGTTACCTGGTGACGACTGTTTTACACAGGAAGGAAACCTACAAAAGCTATGTCGGTCTTGACGCCTGTATGTCTGATTTAATGCGCCCGGGAATGTACGGAGCTTATCACCACATCACTGTAGCCGGTAAAGAAGAGTGGCCCCACTGCTGCCTTTACGATGTTACCGGTTCCCTCTGTGAGAACAACGACAAATTTGCGATTGATCGCAAGCTGCCGGAGATCCATACCGGTGACATCCTGGTTATTCATGATACCGGCGCCCACGGGCATGCCATGGGCTTCAATTACAACGGAAAGCTGCGGCCTGCCGAACTGCTGCTGAAGCCGGACGGCAAGATCGAAATGATCCGCCGGGCAGAAACTATTGAGGACTATTTTGCCACCCTTGATTTTTCGAAACTATAGTGCCTCCGGGTTTAATCCAGTGGCCGGCGCGGATCCGGCGCTCTCCCGGTTCTTAAATGTTCTTGGTAGATAGCAACACTATTATTCCTTAGCATTATTTCCTTGGTTTAAAAACGCCTGCATCATGTTCCGCTAAAGGTGCCGGGGTTCTTTTTCTAAAACAGGAGAATGGTCGAACGTTATCGAATACTTGAAGGATAGTACAGTAATCATATCTTAATGGTAGACATAAATTTGCATTTTGTTGGAGGCGAACAGAATATGGATATCTTTTCCGCTATCGGAAATACGCCACTTGTTCAATTAAAGACTCTGACCAACGGGACGAAGGCGAAGATTTTCGGAAAACTGGAAGGATCCAACCCTGGAGGTTCTATTAAGGACCGGCCTGCTTTTTACATGATAAAAAAGGCGGAAGAGTCCGGAGAGCTCACCAGGGGCAAGACTATTTTGGAGGCTACGTCGGGCAATACAGGTATTGCCATAGCGATGATTGGGGCGGCCAGGGGCTATCCGGTCAAGCTTGTTATTCCCGGATGTGTCAGTTCCGAGAGAAGCCGCATCCTGGAGGCCTTTGGAGCCGAGGTAATCCTGACGCCTGCCTGCGAGGGCACCGACGGTTCAATCCGGGAGGCCGCCCGGATCATACAGGAGGAACCCGATAAGTATTACATGCCCAACCAGTTCACGAACGAAAACAATACCCTGTCACATTATGAGACGACGGGGCCGGAAATATTTTCTCAAACCCGCGGGGAGATTGATGTACTTGTAGCCGGGATGGGAACCACGGGAACGTTGATGGGAATAGGCAGGTATTTGAAAGAGAAAAAACCGCAAGTTAAAATTGTCGGTGTGGAACCTCTGAAGGGACACGCCATCCAGGGTCTAAAAAACATGGAAGAGGCCATAGTTCCCAAAATTTATCATCCCGAACTACTTGACGAGAAGATTAATGTGGAGGATGACGAGGCCTTTGAAATGGCGAGGCTACTGGCCACAAAGGAAGGAATTTTTGCGGGCATGTCCAGCGGCGCGGCTTTGGCCGGGGCCTTGCGGATTGCTAAGTCGATGGATTCAGGCACTATTGTGGTAATTATGCCCGACCGCGGCGACCGCTACCTGAGCACCACCCTGTTCCGTTCCGTCTGCGCAAAATGCTCGCCCTAGGGATCTTTAAAATGTATCTTTTTTACTGTAAGCTATATACTATGTTTAAACCCGGCGGCTGTCTAACAAGGCCGCCTGATTTTTTGGAGGAAGGCAAGGAATCAAGATTATGGATACAGTAAAAGTAGGGACCGGGCGAACCGGCCTGGGTACGTTCCTGGTCCTGTTTGCGACTGTTTGCATGAGTACGGAGGCCGTCGCGGCCAAGATTGCCTACGAGGGCGGAGCTACGGTGATGGTTGTCCTTTCGCTGAGGTACGCTCTGGCAGCTGTTGTGTTCTGGCTGTTAATCCTGGTGGGACGCAATGACTACAGGCTTTCCCGGAAGCAGTTGCTGTCCGTGCTGGCCCTTTCCCTGGGAACTCAAACACTTACCGTACTGGCTTTGTTTGAGGCTTTTCGCTTTATTCCGGCCGGCATGGCCATCCTGTTTCTTTACCTTTACCCCGTTCTTGTGACGATCCTGGCCGCTTTCTTTTTAAAGGAACCCCTAACCCGGCAAAAGGGGCTGGCGCTGATAATTACCTTGGCCGGCTGTGTCATTATTCTGGGGCAGCCGGTCGGCAATCTGGACCTGCGCGGTGTGCTTCTCTCCCTGGCCGCAGCTGTCAGCAACTCAGTCTTTCTGATTGGGACCGCCCGGCTGTTGGACAGCATTCAGACGCCGGTTTACAACGCCTATGTTTCCACCTTTGTGGCGCTGGCGACGGGTTTACTGGCCCTGTCCCGGGGTCAGGCGAGCCTTGCTTTTAACCGGGACGCCTGGCTGGCCATCATTGCTCTTGGTATTTTTGCCACCGTCCTGGCCATGGCGGCCTTTTTCCGGGGGATTAAGGAAATAGGCGCCTCCCGGGCAGCCATTATCAGCACCTTCGAGCCGGCAGCAACAGCCATTCTTGCTTTTCTTGTCCTGGGGGAGGTCCTGACAATCTGGCAGATAGCCGGAGGGGTTGTAGTATTAAGCGGCGTCCTGGTACTGAGGATGCAGCACGGTGGGTTCTCCTGATCCCCCCGGGACTGGGAGACATTGTCCCGGCCTGGAGCTTTTTGATCAAAGCAAAGCCAGAAGCAGCCAGAGGTGGCGGTGGTGCAGTGTATCAATGAAAAAAGCATTGAACAGGAGAGCAATCAGGGCGGCTTTGAGCCAGAGATTGTCTTTATGTCTGGCCTTTCGCCAGACATTAGTAAAGAAGGCCAGAAGCAGGGCAAAGCCCAAAATGCCGTTTTCAGCCAGCACCCTGATGTATAGATTATGGGCGGAGGGGGTGATTATCCCGGCTCCGAGCTTTTCTTCTATGGCCGGAGATAAAAGCTCAAAACTCCCCGGACCCGTACCCAGCAACGGGTGCTCCTTGAATATTTCCAGACCGGCCCGCCAGGCGTAGATACGACCCCCGCGGTCATAATCCTCAATCACACCCCCGGGATATGCTTTGAGCAGTCCTGCCCGGGGTAGTGCTTTTTCTCTGACTATATATTGGAAAAAAACCATGTGTGGAAATACCCGCTCAAACCCCTCGGTAGCTGCGGGCGGATAAAAGGCCAGGACAAATGTTAAGACCTCAATTATAAGTACGGACAAAACCATTAACTTTAATCGTTTCCACCAGGTTGAAGGCGTCAGCAAAAAGACGATGAGGCAGCCCAGGCCGAGACTCAGCACGGCTCCCCGTCCCAGGGTTAAAAATACGGCGCACTGGGAAAATAAGTATAATACTTTCATAACAACAGGCCGGATGTGCTGTAAACCTCTACACAAGAAATACAGGGCTGCTGGAACAAGGAAAGCCCCGGCAACATTTGGGTCTTTGAAAAGGGCGACAGCTCTCCCACAATGAGTTATAAGGGATTCTCGCGGCAGTTGCCATAACGGAGAACCTAGTGTAATTACCCAGATTAGACAAGCTGTAATCAGGGATGAACCCAGGTATAAAGCAATAATTATAGAACGCAGGTTCAAGTCTTTACTGGCCTGCCGGGTTATGTAGTAAAATACTGCCAGGTAAGTGGTGATTCCAGCAAATCTGATACTTTCAGGCAATGAAGGAGAAAATGCCAGCCCAATCCAACCGGTTAGCAGGAAACCAAGGAGCAGCCAGTCTGTACTTTCCAGAGGCACACCCTTCCTGTGGATGACCCGGTAAATCAGCCAGGCTGTGCCGGCAAGGGCAAAGAGGATGTCAGAGGGGGCGGGTTCAAAACGTACAACCCAGAAAGCAGCCAGACCAAGCAGTAATAGATATACAAATATATGGTAAAATATATTGTTGCTTTTAATCTGAATAACCACCCTTAGTTTGAGTTTTGGCAAGCTAACCGGCAGGTTTAGACTTTGCATCCTGCTTTCAACATTTTAGCGGCATCCCAGCTTTTTACAATGTTACTGTTCCGGGCTAATTAAAACCAGGCTGCCGTTGCAGTACATGTCCGGGGTGATCAGTTTGATTTAATTGAACAGTTTACGCATCCTTTTACATGATAGCCACTTTAATCATGAGTGCCGGGAAAAAGTTTCCCATTCAGGACGGGCAAAGGAAAACCGCAGGATTCAGTAATTCCTGCAGTTAGCAAACCACCCATTATTGACGTCCTGAAACTTCAGTGGGACCAGAATTGTTTACCTGAAACAGTTTGTTTTTATATCTAGGAGCTAATCTAATCTAGAGAGCCAGATGGATATTTCGCCGGCAGTGATATCTTTTAGAGTTTCATCTTCGAGCGCCAATGGTTTTTCATATTCCTTCACCTGTACTCATATGTACCCCCCTCTAACCAAGGGCGGACGGTGGTGAACCGCCGGCAGTGATATCTTTTAGACTTTCATATTCGATCAATAATGGTTTTTCATATTCCTTCACCTGCATTCATACTCACCCCCATTCTAATGTTATGGTGTTTAATTAACTGGTTTTTGCTGACCGGCTGGAATAATCCTATCCCTGTTGCGTTTGGGTTCATCACTTGTTTCATTCAATAAGGCACAGTAATTAACTGGGATAAGTTGAGGCCAGTACGGCTGTTAATTCATCGCTATATTCACTTTTATTATGATGCGATGACTATAAGAATATAATACCTCTTTTGGTTACTTACTGTAAATTATCAGGGGAAGAATTTCAAAAAAAATTTACATTTTGACAATAACATTGTCGATGTGTATTTTTTACTTTATAATGTAAAAAAAGGGGATGAGCCTGTGCAGAGGATTCCTTACAAGAATAAAGAGATCATCTGGAGAATCATTGATGATGAAGCTGTTTTGCTTGACCCGCAGCAGGGTAAATATTATGGTCTGAATCCTGTTGGCTGTTCCTTCTGGGAAAAAGTAGACGGCGTTAAATCAACGGCCGATATTATTAATTTGCTGCTTCAGGAGTACCGGGTGGAGCGGGATGTCCTGGCTAAAGACATTGAGGAATTGATCTGTGCTCTGGAGAGCAAAAGTTTGTTGAAATTCATCAGTTAAAAACCCTGATATATTATTTGTGAAAGGGACGAAGTGATGGAATATAAAGGCTATCGCGTGCCACAGGACCTGGGTCTGTTGGCAGGCCTTTTTTTTCTACTCGTATATTACTCACTTTTTCTTCAATTCCTGCCGGTGCCCCGTCTAATTGAATCAGCCCGCAGGAACCTGCGCCGGGAGTCATTAAGGGAGGCAGACTCCAGTGATAAAGAGAAGCTGAACAAAATCTGGAGGGGGTGCGGTTTTCTCTTGAACCGGCTTTTCCGCACCAGTAAGCCCTGTCTCCGCCGGACCCTGGTTTTGCACCGCTGGTGCTGCAAGCATAGTATTGCTTCAACCGTAGTGGTGGGTTTCCTGAAGAACGGGAGGGAATTAAAAGGTCACAGCTGGCTGCTGGTAAACGGAGAGCCCTTTGGCGAAAGACCAGCTGATTTAGAAAAGTACACACAGGTACTGGGGGAGTAGAATTGTCGACGGAAAACTTTTTTAGTAATTCGTATGCGGCTTTTGGGACAACAGTTGAAATAAACTCCAATAGTAAAGCCTGGCTGGAGTCCTTATCGCGCTATCTGTCTCTGCACCTTCAAGAGCAAGGGACCGGAACAAAAGCCGGAATCAAGCTGTACCTGTTTGAGGTAGACCCGGGGGACTTGGACGGCGGGTTCATGCCCCCGCTGCCGGATCAAGCATTTAAGGAGCGTGAGGACGTCCTGCTGGTGGACCGTCCCGTTCCGGCCGTCCACTATACCCGGGATGGACAAAAATGGGTGAATTATTCAGGCTACGGACGGCTGTGGGTGGATTCTGCCCGGGGCGTCGCTGTGGCTGTCAGATTTACGGGGTGTGGGGTGGACCCTCTTTATTCTGATATTTTGTTTGGCTTTAATACCCTGGCCAACCTCTTCCTGAAGATGGGTCTTTACTCTTTCCACGCCTCATGCGTTGAGGTGGATGGAAAGGGCGTACTGTTCACAGGAAACAGCGGCAAAGGTAAAACAACAGCTGCTCTTGCCCTTGCGCTGAGAGGCTGTCCGATTCTTTCCGACGACCGGGTACTGGTGGGCAAAAACCAGGGCGCTTATTTCGGCGCTTCCATTTCAGATGTAATTAAACTCCGGCAAGAGTCAATTAACCAATTTTTCCCGGAATTGGATCTGGAGAAGCCCTTTCGCCGGCTGTACGGTGAAACATACTATAAAAGCGGGTGGTCAGGCGGCACTCTTAAATATACCCCTGCCGTCCCGCTCAGCAAGGTTGTGATCCTACAAAGAACCGGCTCAGGCCAAAGCTATTACGAGAGAATTAAACCTGCCAGGGTGGTGGGGGATCTTTTTCCGGTAACACTGAATGTTCACGACCCTGTGCTATTGGGTAGCAAGTTTTCTTTTGTGATGGACTTTTTGCAACAGAATGAATGTTACAGGGTCTTTTTCGGAACGGATATGAACGAATTTGCCCGGCAAATCAAGAAGCTGGCCAGGGAATAGAGGAAGGGCCGCAGGAAGGAGGATCCCAACACGAGAGTACTGCTGATTTACCCCAAAATAATACGTAATGCTCCTGCTGTGCCCTCCTGGGTGCCCCTGGGCCTGTCCTTTATGGCTGCGGTTCTGCGAAAGGAAGGACATGCCGTAGCTATTTTCGACCGGTGTGCCTGGCAGGCAAAGGCCAATAACGATACTGACCAGGTTAACCAGGCCATGCTCCGGCAAATTGAGACTTTTCAGCCGGACTTAATCGGGTTGAACACGGTATCCCCCCTGATTTACGATACCGTAGAGTGTGTGGACTTAATCCGCAGATCTTACCGGGGCTTGCTCATAGCCGGCGGGCACCATGCCACCGCGCTGCCGGAGCTTACCCTGCAAAAAATTCCCGGCCTAAACGGTGCCGTCGCCGGGGAGGGGGAACATGTCATCGCCAGGCTGGCGAAAGGGAACGACCCCGTCACCATTCCCGGCCTCTGGTGGTGGAAGAACGGCGGGATAGTCTGCGGACCGCCTCCGGAGCAGATTAAAGATCTGGACAGTTTACCCCTACCCGCCCTTGACCTGCTGGACATGTCTTTTTATACCAGACCGGGGCTCCGGGGCGTCCGCGGGTATTACCTGTCCACAGGATCCATGCTGGCGTCCCGGGGTTGTGTCCGGAAATGTGAGTTTTGCACAGAGTCTCTGACTTATGGTAGGGGGGTCCGTTATCACAGCCCGGAGTACGTGGCGGAATGGGCCGGGAAGATGATTGCAGACTACGGTGTTGAGGGCATTTATTTTCATGACAACAACTTTCTGTTGGATCGGGACTGGGTAGAAAGAGTGTGCGCCGAGTTTTTGAAAAAAGGTATCAATAAAAAAGTTAAATGGTCGATTCAAGCACGGGCAGACTGCATTGAGGAGGACTTGCTTAAAACTCTGCAGCGGGCCGGCTGCGTTCAGGTGGAAATCGGAGTGGAGTCCTCTTTCCAGCAGCACCTGGACAGCGTAGACAAAAGGACTACAGTTGAAATGAACGAACAAGCCCTTGCCCTGTGCCGGAAAGTGGGCCTGAACGTTCACGTTTACATGATCATCGCCTTCGAGGATGAGGGTCTACGGGACCTGGAACAAAAGCTAAACTGGCTGAAAAAAAACAGGCCGGCAACCTTTGACTGGAGTGTCCTCGGGATTTACCCGGGCACAGCCTTATACCTGAAAAAAGGAAACGACTTCTTTGCCAGGCAGGAATGGACCGAAGCCAGGATCTTGCCTTATTACCAGCAGGGTTTGAGCGGTGTCATGGACTGGGAGGAGCGCAGGCAGTGGCTGCGGCGTCACTTTTTTCCCTATCAAAAATGGCAGCACCGCAGGCATGTCCTGCGGGTTAACAGTATAGACAAAATAATCAGGCTCCTTTGGACAAAAGCAAAAGGGAACTTAAGAGGCCTGTGCTCTGACTGGTTGAATAAACTAGGGTTGGCTTTAATGGTCCTGTGCCTGTGTTTAAACTTGATTGACTTAAAATAGGGATATTTGCAGACCGGCGCTTTAACTCAATAAAAAAGGAGATTTGCAACAGTGTTCTTACGACGCTGAGCAAGAATAACCGGTTTTGAAGTCTATTAGCTTTAACAAACCATTGTGCTTGAATTAACGGTAGCGAACGGTTTACCCGTTTGCACAGGCGAACACGGAGTAATCCCTGGAATGACAGGCTGTTGACCATTGGGCGGCTTGCCCTTTGTCCTGCTCATGCAATTTAGAGCCGGGGGATGCAGAAAATTCAACATGCCTGATCCAGGCCGCAGGTCAGGGAGGGAAACAAGGTTGCAACTTATCCAAAGGATAAAAAAAAGGCTGTTCCGTCCCAGGGTTTTATCCGGGCTGGTTACCTCCGGTTCAAGGGCGCCGAGGAACAGGGACGCATTTGTAGAACAAGGGCAGAGTCAGGTTTACAGAATAGTGTCGGAGGGAGACGTTCAGGAGCTTTTTCAAAAAATAAACGCCCTTTGGGATAACGCGTGGGGTAACCTTTTTCAGCCCGAACACAGGATCTTGATCAAAATTAATCTCAATACCAGCGATCCTTACCCTGCTTCAACCAGCCCTGAAATGCTGACCGAACTGGTTGACCTGCTGCGCGCCAGAGGCTTGCGCCGGATTATGGTGGGGGATTGCTCCTGGAATGGTGCCCTGCCTACCCGCAATGTGGCCCGGCAGGCCGGGATTACGGGCGCTGTTGCCGGCAAGGCAAAAATGGTTTTTTTTGACGAAGGATCCTGGGTTACAGTACCGCTTCCGGGTACGTTTCTAAAAAAGGTTACTGTGCCGGAAATTGCCCTTAATGTCGACCGGATCATTTTTCTGGCCAACTTGAAAACGCATTTTTTGGCTGATTTTAGTTTCGGGCTAAAGCTGGCAGTAGGTTTTATGCATCCGCTGGAAAGGTCTCTCCTGCACCAGGAGCGGTTGCGGGAAAAAGTAGTGGAAATAAACCTGGCCGTTCCGGCCGATCTGACTATTATAGACGGCCGGACAGCCTTCGTCAGCGGTGGTCCCGCCCGGGGCAGGGCTGAAAAAGCCGGCCTGGTTCTGGCCGGGACGAACCCCCTGGCTGTGGATGTAGAGGCGTACCGGCAGTTGTACAATTTGAAAAAGCAGCACCAACTGGAAGAGAGCTTTTCGGCTGACCCCTTTCAGATGGTCCAGTTAAGCCACGCCAGGGAATGCGGGCTGGGGGGGGAGACCTGGCCTGGGTACACCTGTGTTGATCTCTAAGGGCTGCGGTTGGTTTCTGTATTCCAACAAAACCTTGAGATTTATTAAATGGTTTCCTGCTCACCCATCGCTCCGGTCACCTTTTAATCACCGTTAAAGATGACTATAAGAATAGAAAATAATACTTTTTGGGTTTCAAATGTAAATTTTGCAGGCAATTTCAAAAAACACTGCCGTTAAACCGGCATAGTGCGGTTTTCTCTTTGTTTAAGATAAGATGAGCCTGTGCAGAGAATTGGGAAATCAAAGGGGCTGTCACTTACATAAGGCATGGTTCTGCCGGAAGGCTTTTTTACTTGAAGGGTCGATACTTAAAACTGCATTAATTGCGGCAGATGAACCTTTTCAAAACATGCAGGGCATTTTTGAATGACTTTCGCTTCGCGCCGGGCCTTCTCCCTTCAATGGAAGCGCTGGCGTCAAAAAGAAGATAGAGCAGCAGCCGGATGCGGTCACTCCAGCTGCAGGGCAACAGCAAAAAAACAAGATATCTTTTAAATATACTGGTTTTCATGAAAGGCACGTTAAAATATAGTAGATATTCCAGCCTGCCCGGCTTCGTTTTAACTGCGCCGGTGCCGGCAGCTTTTTTCAGTACAGCTTCCTCACCGGTCAGATCGCGCGTCAGATAAAGAGCCAGTACTAATAACTTGTTCAAGTTTTTATTTTTAACCTGTCCGGCAATCCATTGCCAGTCGAGGTCTTTTCCGGCAGTTACCGTGAACTGGCACAGATCGATCAGCCATTTAGTGCCCCCCAGCATGTGGTGAAGAATGTAGTGGTGGGCCGCAAAAAGAAACTGTGTTTCCTGCTTCATACAGCGGACTGCAGTTTTACCCAGTTTGATTTCGTCAACATGATCCAGCCAGGGCAGCTCATGTCCAGGAAACAACGCGCTGACCACGCTGCCTTCAAGATACCTGTTCACATGTCTGTGCAGGTCGATATAAAGCTTGAGGTTTCCTTGTTTTTTAACCAGTGGTATTTCATGTAGCTGATTATCATCAACTTCCGTAAACTCCTGTGCAAAGCATCTAAATACCTCATCGTATTTAACAATGTAGCCCAGACCGCTCAGGATATCTTTAGCTTTTTGGAACTGATCGGAAGCCACCAGGATGTCGAGATCGGAAATGGGACGAATGTACCTGCTGCCGTAGAGTTCCTCCATCCCCACAAAACCCTTCATCAATACATATTTTAACCCTGCCTGGTTGAAGGCTTCGAATACTGAGTCCGCTTCCTGCTCGTAGATGGAATTGTTCATGACCGTTAATAAGGATTGTTTTTTCCAGCGGGACAAAATTTCCGGCGGAAAAAGAAGGTTGACCTTTTTTTGCTTCACGGCATTATAGGCAAAACCCAGGAGCCCGTTTTCCTGCAAGCGGCGGGTCAAGACATCCCAGCCCGCTTTTTCAATCTCCCTTTGCAACAGCGATTGATCGTAGTTTCCATAGCAGGCTTTAATAAAATTTTTAAAATTTTTGTCTTCTTTTCCCATAAGTTTATTTTATTTGCTTTAAGGGCGGCAGGCAACACCAAAGATTGTCAATTGATATGAATAAATCTGTTATATTAAAGAGAATATAGTACCAAATACATGGGGGGTCTGCGCGGAAATGTTTTGGTACTGGGAAAGTGTTGTTTACGCCGGAATTGTTTGGCTGGCGGTCTTTTTACTGGTTGGGCCGGGGCGTTTAAAAGAGCTCTGGCCGGTGGGCTTCATCGCTTCAGCAGTTTTTTTGACTGTTCATCTCAATTTAATAAGTACTGGAATATCGAGATTTTCAAACGGTTTTCTAATGATATTTGGTGTGCCTATTTTTCACCTGGTATGGGTCTTTGGCGCCGGGATTTTGTTAATAAATTACATGGAGAGGGATTTTACCCAAAAAATAATGGTCGTAATTATTTTTACAGTGCTGGGGTTATGTCTTGATCTGTTTTCTGTTAGTGTTGGGGGGCATATCCACACCCCGAGTTTCAAGCCGGTTAATTCTCTTGGTTTAATATTTTTCAGGTTGATTGTATTTGTTTGGTTCTCAGAAGGGTTCTTTTCTGAAAGGATTTATGGAGAGGAAAAATTGATTCGGTGAGCTCAGCGTGAGCCTTGGTGATGCTCGAAGCTTGCCTCTTTGCCCCACAGTACAATGGGCTTCCCACAGTAATTGAGACTGTCCAGGATGAAGCTAATAGCTGGGATTAATTTTAGAGGTAATAATGAACATCTGTAGTTAAGATGTTACCACATAATAGAGCCCCGGCAGGTTTAACTACTGCCGGGTTTTCATTGGGGTTGTGGGATTGGATGCATTCTTGCAGGACAAATACAGGGTTTTTCGAACCAGGCTGGAGGATGGCCAATTATTTATAGAGGCATATACATATTAAGGAAAAACCATAGCAACTGGTGTCTATGATGAAATTAATTTCTTGGGATGGGGAATAATTCCATAGGGTAATTGATTTATAACCAGTTGATCTACCCGTTTAGGTGTAGTTTGCTGTATAATTAGGTCATTGCAGGTAATTAATCTCAAAACGGCAGAATTCAAGATAACAGGAGTGAATATGGTTGAAGACGCTGGGTTTATGTATTGGTGCTTCGAATATAAGTATGGTTTTACTGGAACAGGGGGCGGACGGGCAGATTAGCATCCTTGCTACCAAAACCAGGCCCCACGAGGGGAATCCCCGCAGGACAATTGCCGGCCTTTTGGACGGGAAACTGCTCAGGGATATCCATCGCCTTGCGGTAACGGGGAGAAAGCTGCGGAGCAAATTGAACGCTTCTTCCCTTTCCGAGCCGGAAGCAGTTGAGCATGCCTACCGCTACCTGCGCGATTCCGGAAACGAAGCCGACATGATTATCAGCGTCGGTGGAGAAACGTTTATAGCCTATAAATTGGACCATAAAGGCAGGATTAGCGGTGTCTATACAGGTAATAAATGCGCTTCCGGCACCGGGGAGTTCTTTTTACAGCAGATTAAGAGGATGAATTTAAGTGTGGATGAAGCTGTTTCTACTGCTGATCTGGATAATCCTTACAAGGTGGCCGGCAGATGTTCTGTTTTCTGCAAAAGCGACTGCACCCATGCACTGAACAAAGGCGCCCCGAAAGAACAGGTCGTGGCGGGGCTTTGTGAAATGATGGCGGTCAAAGTCAGCGAGCTGTTGAAAAAAACAGAATACAATAAGGTGATGATAGTGGGAGGGGCCTCGGCCAATAGGCCCATGATCCATTTTTTAAAGAGAGAGATACCCGGCCTGATTGTTCCGGAGCAGGCGAGTTGCTTTGAGGCCATGGGAGCCGCCCTGTGGGCTCTGGAGAGGGAAACCCTGCCGGTCCGCAGCCTGGAGGAGCTTTTTAAAGGAGGGGGAAGCGTCTTTAAAACCCTGCCTCCCCTGAAAGATTACCTTTCCCGGGTCACCTTCAAGGAAACCGTCCGTCAGGAGCCAAAGGAAGGGGATAGCTGTATCCTGGGTTTGGACGTGGGTTCAACGACGACAAAGGCTGTCGTCCTGAGAACCAGTGACAATGCGATTCTTGCCAGCTGTTATCTGCGCACCAACGGTGACCCGATCCAGGCTTCCAGGAACTGCTACCGGGAGATCCACCGGCAGTTGGAAGCAAGTAAGGTGAATATTGAAATCACAGGGCTTGGGGTTACGGGCTCGGGCAGGCAAATTGCCGGACTCCACGCCCTCACCCCTGCCGTAATCAACGAAATTATAGCCCACGCCACAGCAGCTGTTTATTTTGACCCGGAGGTTGAAACCATCTTTGAAATCGGCGGGCAGGATGCCAAGTATACATACATCACCAGCCGGGTTGCCTCGGATTATGCTATGAACGAAGCCTGTTCCGCAGGAACGGGGTCTTTTTTAGAGGAGGCGGCCAGAGAATCCCTTGACATCGCTACCGGAGAAATCGGGGATATTGCTTTGAAAAGCTCCAGGCCGCTGAACTTCAGCGACCAGTGTGCGGCTTTTATCAGCAGCGACATCAAGACGGCCATTCAGGAGGGGGCGGGTATTGAAGATCTGGCCGCGGGCCTGGTTTACTCAATTTGCATGAATTACAACAACCGGGTCAAAGGAAACAGGGCCGTGGGCCAAAAGGTCTTCTTGCAGGGTGGTGTCTGCTATAACAGGGCTGTTCCGGCGGCCATGGCGGCCCTGACCGGAAAGGAGATAATCGTGCCCCCGGAGCCGGGTCTGATGGGGGCTTTCGGCGTGGCCCTGGAGGTCAAAAACAGGCTGGCCCTGGGCCTGCTGCAGCCGGCGCGCTTTCACCCTGCGGAGCTGGCGGAGCGCGGGGTCGCCTACGGCAAGCCCTTTACCTGCGCGGGAGGCAAAGAAAAATGTGACCGCAAGTGTACAATCAACATAATCAAAATAAAAGGAAAAAACTATCCCTTCGGGGGGGCCTGCAACAGGTACGTCAACCTGCTTCAGGACAGAAAGCAACCCGATGCGGTTAAACTGGACCTGGTTCAATTACGGGAGCGGCTTGTTTACCAGAAATACGGCAGGGAGAGGGGGATCCGGTTGCTGCCGCCCAACGGGAAAAAGGTGGCGGTCAACCGTTCCCTTCTAACCAATACCCTCTTTCCCCTCTATTATAATTTTTTTACAGCCCTGGGCTTTGAAGTGCTCTGCAGCGATGAAATTGATCATGAGGGCATGGAGAGGAGAGGCGCGGAATTCTGCTTTCCGGTGGAGATTGCCCATGGCGCTCTGATGGATACCATCAGCAAGGGCCCGGATTTTTACTTTCTGCCCCACGTGGGTTCCATGCCTGTAGAAAACGGCATTGATAATAGCGTGACCTGTCCCTTTGTCCAGGCGGAACCCTATTACCTGAAAGCGGCCTTTGACGAGCTGAAGAAGGGGGTTGTCTTAAGTCCGGTCCTCGATTTTTCAAAGGGTTACGAACAGGCGCTGGAAAGCTTTTTGGAACTGGGCAGGACCCTGGGCATTCCAGCAGGAATCACCAGGAAAGCCTTTAGCCTGGGGGTCCGGGCGCAGGAAGATTTCCACCGGGAGTGCCGGGAGATGGGCAGGTTGTTCCTTAAGGAACTGGAACAGAACCCGGCAGGGACGGCCATTGTGCTTTTCGGCAGGCCATACAATGCCTTCACTAAAAAAGCGAACATGGGTATTCCCCAGAAGTTTGCTACACGGGGCTGCCGCATTATTCCCTACGACTTTTTACCCTTCGGGGAAGAGGAACCGGATGATACCATGTTCTGGGCCATGGGCCAGATGATCCTGAAGGCCGCCAGGCTTGTGCAGCGCCATCCCCAACTGTTTGCCACTTATATAACGAACTTCAGCTGCGGTCCAGATTCTTTTATTGTAGGGTTCTTTAGGGATATCATGGGACAGAAGCCTTCACTGACGCTGGAGCTGGACAGCCACTCGGCGGACGCAGGGCTGGACACCCGGATCGAAGCTTTTCTGGATATCATCCAGAGTTACAGGGAGATTAAGAGGCTAAAAACCTCTGTGCCGGTAAAAAGATTCAGGCCGGCCAGGGTAGTCCTGGAAAAGGATAAAACCTGGGTGGAGAGCTCCGCCGGCCGGAGATATCCCCTGAATCACCCGGGGGTTCACGTGTTGATCCCTTCCATGGGGGATTTGGGTTCAAGAATGATGGCTGCAACCCTGCGTCATCTTGGAATCAACGCTTCAGCAGTTCCGCCGCCTGCGGCAAAGGAACTTAAGACCGGCAAGGGCTACACCTCCTGCAAGGAGTGCCTGCCCCTGATCCTTACCGTAGGCAGCCTTTTTAACCACCTGGAAACCAGGGCGAACCCTGAGGAACTGCTGGTCTACTTCATGCCGACGTCCCCTGGACCCTGCCGCTTCGGTCAGTACAATGTCCTGATCAAAAGCCTTATTGAGAAAATGCAGATTGAAAATGTGGCCCAGATCTCCCTGACCTGCGACAACAGTTATGCCGGCCTGGGCACGGATTTTTCAGCGAGGGCCTGGCAGGCGGTGGTCATCTCAGATGTGCTGGATGACATCTACAGCGCGGTTTTAACCATCGCCAGAGATAAAAAGAGAGCCCTGGCCATCTACAAAGATGTATGTGAACAAATCATCGGCAGCCTGGAGAGGGACAGCTGGAAAGGGATTAAGGAAACCCTGCGCAAAGCCGCCAGGGCCCTTAGAAACATTGAGCGGAAACAGTCTTTAGAGTACACGCCCAGGGTTTCCCTGGTGGGGGAGATTTACGTCAGAAGGGATGGGTTTTCCAGACAGTATCTGGTGGAAAGGCTGGCCGAACATGGGATTGTCGTCAACACTTCGCCCATTGCGGAATGGATTTACTACTGCGATTACCTGCAAAAAACCAAGAACCGGCATCTCCTGACCGGTAAGGAGCGGCTGGGAAACTACATTCTACAGTTTTTCAAGAGCTCCTTTGAGCGAACCATTAAAGGGATCCTTTCTCAGTCCGGTTTTTACAAAGCCCACATGGTTGATGTGGAAAGGCTGATTAATAATGCCTCCGGCCTGATCAACCCCAGGCTTACAGTTGAAACCATTTTAACTGCGGGGGCCGCCATCACGGAAATCGTTGAAGATGTGGCGGGAGTCATTTCCATCGGTCCCTTTGGTTGCATGCCCAGCAGGATAGCGGAAGCAGTTCTTAATTTCAAGATTAATGAAGTAAAGCTGGAGACTGCGAAGGATAAGAACCTTGTTGCCAGGGTCATGGAGGAGAATCCTGCACTGCCTTTTCTGTCGGTTGAAACTGACGGCAACGCCTTTCCCCAGGTCATAGAGGCGAGGCTGGAGGTCTTCTGCATGCAGGTGGAAAGGGTACATCGTCGGATCCTGGAGCTTAAAGGCAGTTTCTCCAGAGGGTATCTTGAGGCTGTTTCAAGCGCCCTCCGGTGAGGAGGTGTTTCTTTAAAACCCCGGCTTAACTCTCCTGAAGCGGCAGCTTGAATGTGGAACCGGCCGGCGCAAACTGGAAGCGGGAACCGAAAAGGGAAGCCAGACGGGCTATCGCTGACAGCCCGGTGCAGTGATTGGCGGCCAGCAAACGGAGGTCCAGGTCTTGCAGAAAGGTAAAGGCGGCTTCCTGCTGAGAGGCGGGAGCCGGTCCCAGGTGGGTGCCTCCGATGATAGCGTAAATCTGGCTGACGCCGGTTATTTTTCTGGCGTGTTTGATTATGTTTACCAGACCGGCGTGGGCGCAACCAAGGATAATCACCAGCCCCTCCGGTATGACGCAGTAAAGGCTCAGATCATCGAGAAGCGGGTCGGGGGAGATCTTCTTACCGTTTTCCAGGCAGTACAGTTTATTATCCGGCTTTTCAAAGGAGGTTTCCCGGGGTATTTCACCGCTTACCCAGATTCCCGGCAATATCTCCCGGGGCTCCCTGGTAAAAACGAAATCAGCCCCGGAGCTTTCCAGTTCCTCCCTGCAAAATGGGACTCCAATATAACGGGGCCTGTCCCCAGTATAATGGGAGGTAAATAAAGCGGGGTGGGCATATACAGGCAGCCTGCCCCGGTAGCGCAGAAAAGCCCTCAGACCCCCTGTGTGGTCGGAGTGGCCGTGGCTCAGGACCAGGGTTTCCACCTGCTTCAGGTCAAGACCCAGGGCAGCCGCGTTGGACAGCAGGTTGCCCTGCTCCCCGGTATCAAATAAAATTTTCCTGCCGTTTTTTTCTATAAACAGGGATAGGCCCCACTCTCCAACCAGGTTTTCAGGTGTTCCTACGGTGTTTTCAGATACTACAGTCACTTTGAGCATGAGCTGTTAACCTCCCTGAATAGTCTTTGAAGCAAGTAGCCTGTTTGGATCCGGGTAAAGGCTGGTATTTGGTTTGTTCTGCAAAAAGGCGCCACGGGGGTACGCTGCCCGGGGGCCCAGGGTCCTTAAATGCTGCTGTGCGCGCGCGTTTTAAAGGGTGCATTTCCTTCATATATTACAATTATTTTGCACTGGTTGCAAGTTATGGAGCAATAAAGGAAGAAGGGGACTTCTGGTAGAACAATTGATTGGGGGGATGAAAGATGGATGAAATGTTATTTAAGCGCCTTTTGCTGGCGTGGGAAGATGATGAAAACATTGATGAACTGATCCGGATGGGTTATTTTAAAAAAATGAACGGAAGAATCCTGCAGACAGAACTCTGCCGTGAAGAACTGGGCCGTTTTATCGACGCTAAAAAGGCGCTGGTATACGAAGCCGTTAAAGAACTGGGAAGTGCTGAAAATATGGAAAGGGTTATGGAAATAGCGGGAATCAAAGATTTTATTACTTTTGTCTTTATTGCCGAAGAACTGGTGGAAGAAGGTAAGTTTGTCAAGGATAAAGTAAAGAACGTAGTCCTTAAGGCGGATTCTTGATTGATTGTAAGTTCAACTGGGACCGGAAACCATGGAGCAAGGCACAGTTTGATGCAGATCCGGGAAGGGGAAAACACCCTTCGGAGACAACGGTAATCCAGCCGGAATCCTCCGGATTGACCCGGCAGTGCCGGAATTAATTGGAGTTGGCCTGGACGAAACCGGCAGCCCGTCCAGCCGTAGAAAACTTGCCAGGATCAAAGATGTGTTGCCTAAGAGAAATAGTTCTTCGGGCTTTTCCTTAAGGTGTACAGGCTTTATTCACATCAGGCCTGGTCATCACTTTGGGGTCTATTGGAGCCTGCTTTTCCTGGAACAGCGGAAATGATAATTTAAAACCAATGTGCGGGGTGACAGATATTTTGAACAGGCAGGAAATAACGCACAGAATAGAGATGTTTTTGAATCCCCAAAATCTAGAAACACTGCTGGTTGATTTCCTCCTCTCCCTGGTGGTTCTGGCTGTTACATACATCCTGATTAAAACTCTGAACCGTATCCTGAACAGGCTGCTGCAGGAAGGCAGCAGGGAGCAGGCAGAAGGAGACGCCGCCGCGGCGGAACAATCCCTGTTGTCTGACAGTATGATTCGTTCGGTGCGAATTCTGCTTCAAACGCTGCTTCTTTACGGTGGTTATTTTTTTGCAGCCGTTATAATCCTGCAAATTTTCAACGTGAGTATCATTTCTGCCGACGACTTTAAATCCATCGGCATAAAGGTAATCAAAATTATCGGTGTTCTGGTGGGAGCAAAGCTGCTCATCAATTTCGGCCGGCTTGCTGTCAGGCAGGTTTTTGAGAGGCACCGGATTAAAGATCACTTTGCAGCGAGCCGCCGGGCGGAAACCCTGGAGGCGCTGCTCTGCAGCCTCTTGACCTATGTCGTGTTTTTCCTGGCCGGCGTGACGATTCTTCAGATATTCAATGTCAACACCGGCGCCATCCTGGCCAGCGCGGGGATCCTGGGTTTAGCCGTGGGCTTCGGCGCCCAGAGCCTTGTTAAAGATGTTATCAGCGGTTTTTTTATTATATTTGAAGACCAGTTCGGCGTTGGTGATTACGTAAAAATTGAAGGTGTCGAAGGTACAGTAGAGGAGATCGGCCTGCGCACCTGCAAGGTTCGCCGCTGGACGGGCCAGTTGGAGATTCTGCCCAACGGGAGCATTGCCCGCGTTACCAACTACAACCGGGGGCCTATCCTGGCTGTGGTTATGATTGGGATTGCTTACGAGGAAGACATCGACAGGGCCATCGCTGTTTTACAGCAGGAGTGTGAGGCTGCCTACAGGGAAATGGAGGACATTCTTGGGCTACCCAGGGTGGAAGGTGTCATTGAACTGGCCGATTCTTCCGTCAACATCCGCATTACTGCACCAGCCCTGCCGGCAAAATACTGGGCTGTGGAGCGCGAGCTACGCCGCCGTTTCAAAAATGCTCTGGACCGGGCCGGCATCGAAATCCCTTATCCGAGACTTGTTCTTTACCAGCGGGAAGAAGAGCCTCAAGTAATTAATGAGCAGCAAATCGAAGAAAATCAAAAAAATGCGGATAAGCTGAGATCCCGTACAGAGACTGCAGGAATTCCGGATTGTCAGCAACAGATACTTGAAGAGAAGGGAGGAACCAACTCATGAAAACTCACACGAAATACCTCTGGTTTAACACCTCCGGGCGCCGCGAGTATATCAACATAACCGGGGAAGTTGAAAGGGCTTTGCAGGAGAGCGGCATCCGGGAAGGGATGATCCTGGTTTCGGCGATGCACATCACTGCCGGAGTTTACGTTAATGACGATGAGCCAGGGATCATCCAGGACATCGACGAAATGTTGGACCGGCTGGCTCCTTTCGGCAAAGCGTACCTTCATCACCGGACCGGTGAGGATAATGGGGACGCTCACTTAAAAAGCCTGCTCGTCCACCATCAGGTAATCATACCCGTAACAAAGGGCAAGCTGGATTTCGGCCCCTGGCAGCAGGTTTACTACGCTGAGTTCGATGGCCGGAGAAAAAAAAGAGTTGTAATTAAGGTGATGGGTGATTAGAAACTTAAGAAATTAATTTGCGAAAAAATATTCAATTAGACATCCATGCCGCTGACGCGTCATCAACGTAAAGGACTGAAAAATCTAACAGCATTTTTCAGGGGAGTGTAGAGGAATGGGACGGTGTTTATTGAATTCTTATGCGTGTGCCCCTTTTTTACACAATTAGCCATAATTCTGTTTCCCCCTTTGCTTTAACGAAATAGTCTTAAAAGCTGGGTGCCCCTTATTCCTGCATTTGCAAGAATATTGAAGACAGGGATTTCTTCTTCCGGGGTTATTCCCGAGTATTACGGAGGAAGGTGATATTCTAGGATAAAGAAACTAAACACCCTGACTATTGTACCGGAAGTTCCCTGGATCGTATCTGATTTTGCCAGGGATGTGTACCGTTATGTCATTGGTGAAAAAGACAGGATTTAGGTTTCCAGCCAGGCTGGACTCATCCAATAACCGGAAATCCTCTAAAGGGGCAGAGGTCTCCCGGAATACAGGAAGTGAGCCGGTCCGGGAGAGTGACAATCTCAATTTTTTTAAAGGCAGGGTTGCCCGTTGGTTGAGGAAATTGTTAATACCTTAATAGCACTGATAAAGACTATGTGTGTGGTCGTGGTGGTAGCCTATCTAATGACCCGCTCCAGGTTCTACCAGGAGATCTTAAATAAAAAAATAACTTTTGATAATCTTATTTGCTTAATCATGGCCTGTGGTTTGTTCTCCATCTACGGTACTCTGGGCGGCATCAACATTGCAGGCGCATATGCCAACATCAGGGATCTCGGACCTGCCATCGCCGGGCTGGTGGGAGGGCCCGTGGCCGGTTTGGGGGCGGCCTTGATTGGAGCAATCCACAGGTATACTCTCGGCGGCGTTACAGCCGTGCCCTGCGCGCTGTCCACAATAATCGCCGGGCTGGCCGGGGGAGCAATATACAAGTTTAAAAAAGGTGAATTCATAGGGGTCCGGGGTGCGGTCCTGTTAACCTTCTTATTGGAGGTCCTGCATATGGGCCTGACTTTGCTGCTGGGCCGCCCTTACGACCAGGCCGTAATTGTTGTTAAACAGGTGGCCCTGCCCATGATTTTCGCCAATACTCTGGGTATGGCTATTTTCGCCTTTATCATCGTCAACCTGATTAAGGAACGAACCACAGAAGCTGAAAAAGAATTAATTGAGAGCGAGCTTAAAGTAGCCCGGGAAATCCAGATGAGCATAGTGCCCAAGATGTTTCCCCCTTTTCCGGATAGATCCGAATTTGATATCTATGCCATTCTGGAGCCGGCCAAGGAAGTGGGTGGGGATTTTTACGATTTTTTCTTCCTGGACGATGACCACCTGTGCCTGACAGTCGGCGATGTTTCCGGCAAAGGTGTTCCAGCCTCGCTGTTTATGGCGGTTACCAAGACACTAATCAAGGCCGAGGCAAGCAGGGCATCTGAACCGGATCAGATTTTAAGCACTGTCAACGATAAACTTTGCTCTGATAACGATTCCGGGATGTTTGTTACGGTTTTTCTGGGTGTTTTAAATGTCCGCAGCGGTGTTTTTGACTACAGTAACGGCGGCCACAACTCTCCCTATCTCGTACGGAGTGGGGGCAAAGTTGAATCTTTGCCAAAAACTGAAGGCATTGCCCTGGGGGTTATGGAGGAAATCCCCTACGGCAGGAAAAAAATCAAACTCGCCGCTGGAGATACCCTGCTCCTCTATACGGATGGTGTGACCGAGGCAGCTGACAGAGATTACAGATTATACGGTGAGGAGCTGCTGGTGGAAGTTTTACAGCGTGCCGGCAGTTACGGCCCCCAAAAAATGGCCCTACATCTTTTGGACGATATAAGGAAATTTGCAAACGGGGCCGAACAGTCGGACGACATTACAATTTTAGCCTTGAAATTTTTTCTGGAAAGCAGGGAAATGTTAATGCAGTTAAAGAACGATCTTTCCGAAATAGAATCAATGTGCAGATACATTGAGGAGTTCGGCGAAACTCATCAGCTACCCCCTGATGTTATTTTCAACCTGAACCTGTCCCTTGAGGAGATCTTTGTTAATATCGTCTCTTACGGCTATGAGGATGAAAATGAACATTTCGTGAAAATCAGCATGTCCCTTGTGGATAACGAGCTGGTAGTGGAAGTTGAAGACGACGGGCGCCAGTTCAACCCGTTGGAACTGCCCGAACCGGATCTTGAGAAGAAGCTTGAGGAAAGGCCTATCGGCGGCCTGGGCATTCACCTCGTCCGTAATCTTATGGATGAGCTGGAGTACAGGCGAACCCACAACAAGAACATTTTGATCATGAAGAAAAAAATAAATCAAAGGGGTTAGAACCCTACATAAAGACAATATTGGAGGAGTTTTGATGCAGATTACTGAAAACAAAAGAGGTGTAGTAACAGTTCTGGAACTGGACGGGCGTCTTGACACGGGAACTTCGGCTGATCTGAATAAAAGGCTCATGGCACTTTTAAGTAGCGGGGAAAAATATTTTGTACTTGATTTAGCCCGGCTGACCTATGTAAGCAGTGCGGGACTCCGGGTACTGCTTATGGGCGCCAAAAAATCAGCCGCTGCCGGAGGAGGAATGGTTCTAGCCAACCTCCAGGATTTGGTCAAGGAAGTCTTTGATATTGCAGGTTTTACCAAAATCTTTTCCATCTATTCTTCCCAGGACGAAGCTGTCAGTTCTTTTTAGCTCAGTTAACTCGTGAAAGATGGATTCGATCCAAATCCATAGCAAAACAAATCCATATTTAATGGCATAAAAACCGAAGGTAAAAAAATTCAAGTTTAACTCTTTGTAAGACAATTGAATCAGCCAAAAAATAGGAGTCAACCCAATGACTGGGATCGTTGAGTTGACTCCTTTAATAATAATGGCTCAGGATTCCCTCAGGAACCGAGAAGTTCCAGCAGGTTTTGAGCCAGTATTTTTTTCAATTTATTACCCGAAAAGGCGCGCTCAAGCTTGTAGCGCTCATAGGAGGGGTCTCCAAAAGGGTAGTCGCTACCGAAGAGAATCCGGTTTACACCATAATCTCCGGCGAAGTCAATAATTTCTTCCTCCCCGGCCAGGGCAGTGTCTACGTATACCGCAGGGTTTTCAAAAAGACCGGCCTCTTTCAGGCGGTAATATCCCCCGTTTAAAGCGCCCATGTGCGGGATGATTATAACCGTACGTCTGTCAATCTGCTCGGTTAGTTTGAGGGTGTGGTGAAATTCCTCCTCGAGGATAACCGGAAGCTGTAAGCTGCAGACATTTTCAATAAAATTTTCGCATTCTTTCGTACCGTACAGGTATTCCGGTTCACCGGGGTGGCGGTGCCACTTTATGCCCGTAAAACAATCCCCTGGCGGGGCAAAGTCATTCCAGACAAACCAGTAGACAAAAAGCTGCTCGGAGATCAGCGATTCGAGGTAGTGGTGAACCCTCTGCCGGGACTCACGATAGTACTGATTGTCAATAAATTTCCGATCGTAACGATCATAGATTTCTTCTACCGGAGAAAAAAGAACACCCCCGGCAATTTTTCCCTCTTCCCATAGAGAGTGCAGCATTGGGAAAGGTAGGGTTAGTCCGCAGTGAGCGTGGGAATCAAGTGCCAGCACCATGGTCAGCCTCCCTGCATCAATCCTGCAATTCAATACCAGCTGGATTGTTTAACGGATGCTTTAATATTCTTTATCATAATATTTGTTTTTACCTTTGTCTATTGAGAGATTGGATGTTCTTGTCCGTTCTGAATACCGTTCAATTCTTCTTTGGGAGGTATCTGGATCACCAATCCTCTGATTAAATCTTCCTTTTTCATTTTGTTGTAATCAATCAATCTATGGTAATAAGTCCCGTCTTCATAAAACCTCTCAGATATATCCCACCAGGTATCTCCCGGCACTACTGTATAGGTCAATATTTTTGAAGTTGCACTGTTGGAAGAGTTAGCCAAATAGTCCTGTTCATTTGCCCCGGTCTGTCCGGTAGTTGCAGGATAACCGGCACTTTCCTGCTCCAGAAGGAGGGGGTGGGCTTCCAGTTGAGCAATCCTTTGTTCGTAAGTTGCAATCCGATCGCTGAGCTGCACGATTTTCCGGTCAAGGGAATGATAAAGCCAGCCGAAAACCGAAAAGAGAACCAGGTTCAGGACTATGTAGAAAAAAATAATATAGCCAATGGGGTCAACCGAACTCTTCCGCCCGCTCCGGCGTTGTGTGACCGGCAGATACTGTGAATCGACCGGCCTCTGACTCATTCTCTCAACCTCATCTTCTGGATTAAATTGAATAGATTTGTTCTTACCGTCTTCCATCCAACTCACCTTCCCGTGGATTTATAATAATACGGAATTACTGGCTGCAAAGTCATTTTTCTATAAAATTTCGTTAGATACCAGAAATACCCTTTAAAAATAAAAAAAATTGTAATTTTTCCGAGTAAAATGTAAATGAAATGAATTATAAATTTGGAAGGATTTGGAGACGGGAATCTCGAAAGCTATTATAGTTAAAATTGTTAATAAAAGGGGTCAGGTTTAAATGGGGGATTTGATGAGTATTGTAAAAAACGATGCAGATTTCCTGAATAAAGAGGAGGAGAATAATGAAACTGCTGAAGCTGAAACGTCTTATTCCCGGGCTTTGGTTCCCACAGTCGATATCTATACGGCCAGGATGTTTTTTAATTTTACCCGGAATATTGTTGAAGAAACAGTAGACCGGCGGGTTTCCTTGCTTGAAGAGAAGATCAAGGACAGGGATCAGGAAATAATGAGATCTATCCGCAAATTGCAGGCCAGGCTGGCGATGCAGCAACAAAACAAAGCTGCTGCAGCGTTGCCGTGGTGGAGGAAGTTGTTTAACCGGGCGGGTGAAAAAAGGGGGAAGTAATTCCCATGTAATGATGTTATTGCTTACGGCTGGAGTGTTGTTGCTTAAAAAAAATGAGCACTCCGGTAGGCGCTCTTTCAGGTGGATGAATTGTTCCTACAACACCGGATTCAAATTGGATATACCCCCACACAACACATGCAAGAGTCAGTTTTAATAAAACGGCCCGGCAAATTGACCGTTTCCCGACTCAATTACATTATTCTATTTTTTCCTTGAAAATCCTTCCCGTAGCTGTGTTTTTTGTATATTTCATGAAAAGATGCAGGTGCTATTGCTTTTGGAGATCCTGTCATTAAGTTATCTTTACGACCTGGAATAAGACGGCGCCAATGGTAAACCGGGCTGACCTGAAATCGCCCTGATCTTGGAAAGGTGCGCCAGCCGTTGATTTTAAACCTGTTCTTTACCCGGGATTTCCTTGCTGCTCTGGTCCCGGGCGGCTCTGTTCGCTTTGCCGGAAAGGATTAGGGGATCCGGTCCGGGGCAACAATATGAGATAGTAAACGCTTTCCTGTTTCAGCCCGTTTTCCAGGAAGTCTAAGGCCCCTTCAGAAGAAGGCGGCTTTTTCTATCTCAGTTTATAAAGAAGGAAATCTTAAAATTACATCAAATTTTGTTATAATTGCGAGAAATTGGCCTTCAATATTTAACGCCGTTTCAGGAAACCATGTAGATAACCTAAAAGCATACTTTCTAACACCGGAGTTGTAGCTTTCATGAAAAACAAAAGGTCTTTATTCCTCCAGGATCTTAAAAAAAACCGCCTGCAAATTACACCGGTCCAATTAATTGTCCTCGGGTATCTTACCTTTGCTGTTCTCGGAACACTCTTGCTGAGCCTGCCTTTCTCCCTTCGCCCGGGGATCCGGATAAGTTTCATTGACGCTCTCTTTACTGCAACCAGCGCCATCAGTGTAACCGGCCTTACCGTGGTCAACACGCCCGAAACCTTTAGTATTGCGGGTAAAATTATCCTGGCCTTTTTGTTTCAAATCGGAGGCCTCGGAATAATGACCCTGGGTACCCTGGTTTATGTCCTGAGGGGCAGCCAGGTGAGCCTCCGGGAACGGTTAATGATTAAGGCGGACCAGAACCAGACGGAACTCCAGGGGATGGTTATGCTGATGCTGTTCATATTCAAAGTGGCCATTGCTTTTGAAATTCTTGGCGCTCTGGTCCTGACTATTCATTTTTGGCAGGGCTACCAGGTCCCTCTGGCAGAGGCCCTGGGTCTGGGCGTTTTTCACGGTATCTCGGGATTTACCAATGCGGGTTTTGATCTGTTTGGAGACAGCTTGCGGGGTTTCAGGCAGGACTATCTGGTCCAGGGCGTGCTCGGCATCTTGCTCCTGGCTGGCGCCATTGGCTTTCCGGTGATTCTGGAGCTTTACTCTTACCTGATTACCCGGCGCAGAGGAAGAAAATATAAGTTTTCCCTGTATACCAAGCTTACTACCATCACTTTTGCTCTTTTACTCGTAGCGGGCTTTTTAGCGGTGCTATTGACTGAAATACCTGCTTCCCTGGCGGGAATACCCTGGCATCAGAAGTTCTCTGTTGCTTTTTTTCAGTCCCTGACGGCACGAAGTTGCGGCTTCAGCACGGTGGACGTCAGTGTTTTTCAAGGCACTACCCTTTTATTCCTTTGCCTTTTGATGTTCATCGGGGCCTCTCCCAGCAGTTGCGGCGGCGGGATCCGGACCACCACCTTTGCCGTACTGGCCTTGAGCGTGGTAGGTGCTTTACGGGGCAGGACCCAGATTAAAGTGTTTCGACGGGAGCTTTATCAGGAGGATGTTATAAGGGCTTTCATCGTGTTCTTTGTAGCCGCCATGCTGGTATCCGGGGCGGTTATCCTGCTGCAGGCAAGGGAACCCTTTCAGTTGACGGAGGTTCTTTTTGAAGTCTGTTCTGCTTTCGGTACCACCGGACTTTCCATGGGGATTACGGAAAAACTAAGCGTTTTTGGAAAAACTGTAATTATATTTCTCATGTTTACCGGGCGCATTGGAATTGTTTCCCTGTTATTGCTGTTTCAACAGCGGCGCCCCGCAGACGGCTACCATTTTGTCAAAGAACATATTATCATCGGTCAATGATTGGCAATGGAGGTCTTCCTGGGGGTAATGTTTGACCTCTTACGTCAGGCTCGGATTTTGACCTGCGACACTTGAAAAACTAATCATGAAAGGGGGACAGGTTTATGCTTAAGGGGAAAGGGCTGCAAAAGGGAGTTGTCATAGTGCTGGTTTCCCTGGCTGTTTTAGGCCTGGCAGTTCCGGTGGGTGCTCTGGAAACAAGGAGCGGAGAAATCATCGTGGTACCGGAAGGAAGCGTCCAGGGGCCGCTTTTCACAACCGGAAATGATGTTGTTGTGAACGGGGATGTGGATGGGGATGTATTTGCCGCCGGCCAGACCGTTACGGTTAACGGCAGGATTAATGGGGACCTCCTGGCTGCTGCCAGGACAGTCCGGCTGAACGGGCAGGTCAGCGGAAATGTCCGTTGTGCTGCGCAGGATGTCGAAATTAATGGCAATGTAGGGTTGAGCTTGACGGCTGCCGGCGATCAAATCAGGCAGTTGGAAGGCTCCAGGGTGGGTCAGGATGCTCTGGTTTTCGGCAGGTATATGACGCTTTCAGGTGAGGTGGGACGGCAGTACCTGGGGTCCGGAGAAACCATCAGGATAAACGGCCAGGTAGGCGGTGACACACATCTATGGGGCGTAAAAGAGCTCAATTTAGGCCCGCTGGCGGCAATCGGCGGGAGCCTCTTCTACCGCTCCCCGGCACAGGCCGAAGTAGTGCCGGGGGCAAGGGTTTCAGGCGCAACAAACTGGGAGCGCCTGGAGCAGGAAGTCAAAAAGACTCCGCCAATCCATCAATTTAATTGGCCTGGTGCTTTAGCCTGGTTTGCCGCAGGCAGCCTGGCCTGGGGCGTCCTCTCCCTGCTTTTCCCGGGTATCTGGAGCCATCTCAGCCGGACTGTTCAGCATTCACCGGGGCCGGTTTTGGGTTGGGGATTGCTTTTGCTGCTGGTGACCCCGTTGGCTGTACTGCTCCTGCTTGTAACGGTTATCGGAATCCCGCTCTCTCTGACTCTGTTAGCGGCCTATGCAGTCCTGCTTTATGCTGCTAAAATTATCATCGGGGACGCCATCGGCCGTTTTCTGGCCGGGCGCTTCGGCTGGGAAGGGAGAGTCCATTCCATCTTTCCGTTCCTGATTGGCTTTGCCGGGCTGATGCTTTTAACCAGTATTCCGGTTATCGGAACACTCCTCAGCATTGTCGTAGCATCTATGGCTATCGGTTCGGTTTTCCTGGCAGTTTACCGCTGGCGGCAACGGCCGTTGCCTGCCGCTATTGAATAAGCCCGGTAATAAAATAATAAATCAGCGCGGCCCGGCTAATACTAACGGCCGGGTTGCCTGTTTTCTTAACAGGTTTAAACAGATCATGTATAATATAAAAGAAATGCTCCAGGAAATGTTGCTTTCCACAGATTACCGTCATGATGGAATTTCTATACTCTGCTAAGTGTACGACTCCTTTTTAATGACAGACTTATCGGACTGTTTTATTTAGTTCAATCTGTTTCTATCGTATTAAAAGGTTATAAAGGGAAGGTGATCAGCAGTGAGTATTCCTTTTCAGGATTACTATGAAATCCTGGGTGTCGACAGGAAGGCCAGTGATAAAGAAATCAAGTCTGCTTACCGGAAGCTGGCCCGCAAGTGGCATCCGGACCTTCATTCCGGTAAAGACAAGGAAAAAGCAGAAGAAAAGATAAAGCAAATTAACGAGGCTTACGAAGTCCTGAGCGATAAAGAAAAGAGAGAGAAATATGATCGCCTGGGCGCCAACTGGCGGGCGGGTGAAGATTTTTACCCGCCGCCGGATATGGGGGATTTTCACTTTTATACCGGGACGGACACAACAGGGAGCGGCTTCAGTGACTTTTTTGAAGCAATTTTTGGAGGCGGCTTTGGCCGCAGGGCCCGTGCATCCCGCCCGCGTGGTGCGGTGCGGGGACAGGATGTGGAATATGAACTGGAATTGACCCTGGAGGAAGCTTACAGAGGTGGGGAAAAGACTTTGCAGGTGTCAAGCAATGAAGTGTGTCGTGCCTGTGCCGGGACCGGGTTTGAGGAGAGGTCTTTTTGCCCGCGCTGCGGCGGGACCGGCATTACACCCAGTATGAAAACCCTGGCCGTAAAGATTCCGGCGGGTGTAACTGACGGCAGCAAAATCCGCCTGAAAGGACAGGGCGGGGAAGGGTTTGACGGGGGTGAGCGGGGTGATCTGTATTTAAAGGTGCGCATTCTCCCTCACAGGATCTACAAGATCCTGGGTAGCGATTTGGAGGTTGAAATTACCCTGCGACCTGAACAGGCAGTTCTGGGAGATCGGGTAACGGTGCCGACACTGGACGGTCCGGTATTGATGAGAGTTCCGGCGGGGACCAGGGCCGGCAGGCGCCTGCGCTTGAAAGGGAAGGGCTTGCCTTACCGGGGGGGTCGCGGTGATCAATACGTGCTGACTAAAATTGATATACCCGAGCATATTACAGCAGAGGAAGAACGGCTCTACAAACAGTTGGCAGAATTTAAGAAAGGGGTGTGAAGGTGTTGGAAAAAAAATATTATATACAAATCTATCGCCATACCCTTCCCACCGCTGAGGACAGTGAATGGGTGGATTTAGAAAGCCTGGGGATTCACCCGGACATTGTACAACAGCTGGTTGAATGGGGCATCGTGGAAATACAGGGCGGTTATGTCCACTTCCGCCAGGCAGTTCGCTTGCAGAAATTGATGCGTCTGCGCCGCAAACTTGGGGTTAATCTGCCCGGAGCGGCTATTATTGTTGATTTACTCGAGCGGATCGAAAAATTGCAGGATGAAATAGACCGGCTAAAAAAACGCTAGATCTGCCCCGCAGTCACAGGTCTGCATTATTTGATGTGAAAGTTCAAAGACTAAAAACCATTAAACCTGCTGGATTATTTATATGTTTTTTGCAGGAGGCTTTGTAATGAAGTATATGGTTCCACTGGAAGAAGCACAGCAACTATTATTGCAACATGTAAAACCCCTGGAGCCGGTGGAACTGGATCTGTTACAGGCGCTTGGGATGGTACTTGCTGTAGATGTTCCGGCACCGGAACCGGTTCCTCCGTTTGCACGCTCCCGGCTGGACGGGTTTGCGCTCAAATCCCGTGACACTGACGAGGCATCTTCTGCAAAACCCGTCAATCTGCATGTAACCCAGTCGCTCAAGGCCGGGCAGTTTGCTTCAGCCGGGGTGGAGCCGGGGACAGCCACGGCTATTGTTACCGGGGCGCCTGTGCCTCCGGGTGCGGACTGTGTGGTCCCTTTCGAAGATGTTCGCCGGGAAGGGGGATATATTGTCCTTACTGCACCACTGAAGCCTGGCCAGGGCATTGCACCTGCCGGCGGGGATGTTGCTGCCGGGGATTGCGTTATGGGGAAGGGTACGGTAATCAGCGCGCCGGCCACAGGGGTGCTGGCGGCGCTGGGCTGTAACCGGATTAAGGTGCACCGGAAGCCCCGGGTTGCCGTCTTCGCAACGGGTGACGAGCTCCAGTCCCTTGGACAGCCCCTGGACAACGGGAAAATATACAACAGTAATCTCTATACTATGGCTGCCATGGTAGCGGAAGCAGGTGGGGAGGCCGTCCTGCTAGAATCCGTACCCGACGAGGAAGATCTTATTTGCAGGCAATACAATTATGGGCTGTCATTTGCCGACCTTGTGTTGTCCACCGGCGGGGCGGCTGCGGGTGAGCGGGATCTGGCTTCTGCTGCAATGCAGCGTTGTGGTGCCAGGCTGCTTTTCCGGCACATGGAGATCACGCCAGGCAAATATATTGTTTGTGGAGTGAAAAACGACCGCCTCTTATTGGGACTTTCAGGAAAACCTGCTTCTGCCGTTGCCGCCTTTATCCTGCTGATAAGGCCTGTGCTGCGGTGTATGGGCGGGTACAGAGAGCTCTTTTTACCCAGGGTCGAAGCAACCCTGGTGGAGGAAATTCAGGGAGGATTGGCTGTCCGGACTTTAGTCCGGGCTGAGGTTCAGTGGCAGGATGGATGTCTGGTGCGTCCTGCTCCAAGAGGTGCCGGCAGCCTTCTTACACTTATGACGGGAAATGCGTTCATTGACCTCCCCGGCGGTTGCGCCCCCCTGGCTCCGGGCGATAAGGTACAGGTTATTCTACTGGTGTAATTACATAAATACACCCCTGCCCAGGCCATCCGGTCCCGGATGGCCGACAGGGGAAAAGGGGGTTGGTGGCCAGGACGATTCGCCTGCCCCTGGCCAGGGATTACCTCAATTACAGACCAGTCTCGTTGCTGGGGCGGGCCAGCCGGCCCAGCTCGTGGGAGCGCCCGGCATAAAGGCTTGAGAAGCTCTGTCCGGTCCCCCGGGCGGGCCTTCAGATTAGCCCGGAATACCTCCCGTTGGTCAAATGGGGACTGAGGTTTTTTACCGTTGCCCCGCTACATTCCCGCAGGGTCCGGGCGAAATGCCAGGTTCTATTACCGGCATTACAGCGCGGGATAATTCCTTTACATGTTCCGCAATAAATCATTTATGGTTCATTGGAAGTGGAGTTCCATCCAACTCAAAAAGAACAGCCTGAAGCAACAGTTCACTTCCCAGGATTTTCAAAACAGGCTTTGGTCCCCTGGTTTAGTAATTTACACACCAGACTTCATAGTAGCTCTGGGGGTGGTCGCAGGCAGGACACACTTCCGGTGCTGCTGTCCCATGGTGGATATAACCGCAGTTGGAGCATCTCCAGTCTACCTTTTCTTCGCGCTGAAAAACCTGTCCTTTTTGAATATTTTCTAATAGTTTCAGGAAACGCTCTTCATGGCTCATTTCCGCTTTGGCTATAGCCCTTAGTACGGCAGCTATTTCGGGAAAACCTTCCTCTTCTGCTACTTTAGCAAATTCCGGGTACATTGTGTTGTATTCATAGTTTTCACCACCGGCAGATTCCTTCAAGTTGGCTTCCGTATTCCCGATTATGCCTGCGGGGAAGGAAGCGGTGATTTCTACTTCGCCACCTTCCAGAAACTTAAACAGGCGCTTGGCGTGCTCCTTTTCGTTGTTTGCCGTATCCAGGAAGATTGCTGAAATTTGTTCGAAACCTTCCTTTTTTGCCTGGGATGCATAAAAAGTATAGCGGTTCCTGGCCTGGGATTCCCCGGCAAAAGCCGTAAGTAAATTGCGTTCTGTACGTGTTCCTTTAAGATTCACGTTAAACCCTCCTTTTGGAATTTGAATTGATTTACCTTAAAGGCTGTTCTTTTTTCTTTAAGCGGCCCAGTTAACTTAGTTTACCTTTATGAAGAGTATACTATGTTATTTTGAAGAATTCCTTGCCGAATGATTAAAATTTCCTTAAAGTATAGATTATATCGATGCGATATAATGAGCATTCTGGAAAGGGATTTCTGGCTGATGTAGAAAGAATTGTCCTGGTAATTCAAGATTAACAAGGAGAATTGTTGTGGAAGATTTAAAGCTGGACAAAGCTGTTTATATCGTAGAGTGTCCAAACTATGAACCGGATCTTGTGCAAAAAGCAGTGGAGCGTCTGGTCAGCCTTATGGGCGGTTGGGGCAAGTTTGTCCGCCCTGGTGAAAAAATTTTACTGAAACCAAACTTGCTGATGAAAAAGCCGCCGGAAGAAGCCGTCACAACACATCCTGCGGTGGTCGGGGCGGTTGCCCGGGGCATCGGGGGAGCGGGAGGTCATGTTGTTGTTGGGGACAGCCCCGGAGGACCTCTGAACGCGTTGCTGCTGCAGCGGGTTTATAAGGGCTGCGGGATGCTGGAAGCTGCGGCCGTCAGCGGTGCAGAACTGAACTACAATACCAGGGAAGCGGTGCTGAAGGTACCCCCAGGCGGCCTTCTTGCGTCGGTCACGGTCATGGAAGCAGTTGCAGATGCTGCAGGCATAATTTCCGTGAGCAAGCTTAAGACCCACAGCCTGACCCGTTTAACCGGGGCCGTCAAGAATTTGTTCGGGCTTATTCCAGGTCTGAAAAAGGCTGAGTATCACGTCAGCATGCCCGGGATTAAGGAGTTTTCGGCAATGCTGGTGGACATTGCCCGGGCTGCGGCGCCCAGAATGCACTTGATGGATGCGGTGGTGGGGATGGAGGGCGAGGGGCCTTCCGCCGGGGAAAAAGCCCAAATAGGTTTAATATTGGGAAGTTCCTGCCCCTTTGCTTTAGACCGTGTAGCTGCATCCCTGGTGGGCATCGAGGCCGGGGAAGTGCCTACTATTGTAGAATCAGTAAGGCGGGGTTATATTCCGGCAAATGTGGAGGATATCCCCTTGCTCGGAGACCCGGTTTCCCTGCCCAGGGTACGTTTCAGCCTGCCGCCCAGAGCTATCGACATGGACCTTCTCAAGGCAAATGCAGGTAGATTCATCCCTGGCTGGCTGCTGCGGGAGATTAATAACCGACTGCGGCCGAACCCCGCCTTTTCTCCTGAAATTTGTCTTGGTTGCGGGGAGTGTTCCCGGGTCTGTCCGGCCTGTGCCATCCGGATAGAAAATAAAATGCCCAGGGTTGACCTGGAAAAGTGCATTCGCTGCTTTTGTTGCCAGGAATTATGCCCGCAAAAAGCGGTGCGGATCAAACGGCCCTGGTTGGGCAGGATCCTGTTTCAATAATGCTCAAAATATTTAATGGCGGACAGCAAATCCCGGACTCTGACCGGCCGGCATATTTCCTTAAAAATTGTTGCTTTATCCCCTTTCGGGTAGCCTGTTCTTTCAAGATGTTTCCTCTTCCACCGCATCTTTTTGCACAAAACCGGATAAATAGCTCAGCATTGATAATCCAAAAATTAGTAAAATAAAGCTGTAAGCGAGGTTCCAATTGGGGTAAATGACCGCGCCGATATGGTACATAATTGCTTCTACCACCAGGAACAAAGCAGAGACAAAGAATGTATAGGCTACTCGCAGGTCCTGGCGACGGGGCAGCCAGTTCAGGTAGAGTATTGAACTGGCGTAAGTCTGGAAGATATGCAGGACCGGAATCCCGCCCAGGTACAGAATTCCTCTGGGATAGGCGTAGTAATTATATCCTGTGCCGAGCAGATCGGCTAACAGCATGATCCCTACACCGATGAATCCTAGCTTCCAAATTTTGTAAAATCTTTTTCCCACAAAAATAAATATGACGGCGAAGGCAATTAACGTATATATCAAGTATTCCACCCGGTCATCCCCCTATCTAAAAAAATAATTCATAGATACAGTTATTATGTGCTGAAATGGCGGTTCCCAAGCTCCGCACAGTGTAGTTGATATAAGAAAGAGATTGGATAGTTTTACTTTGAATCTATTTAAGAGGTTTTTTAAACGTTATCTTTCCTTGTTGGCGGGGGTTGAAAACTACAAAAGTTTTGTACCGGTAATTGTTCATTTTTTTAAAAAAGTTGCCCGGCGACGGGGATGAAGGTACAATATAACCAGTTAATTAAATAGCCACTAAGGATGGATTTTGTCGACGGTGTTTCAGGTAAACCCTGTTTATGATTGCACTAATTTCATCTAAAGAAAGGAGCTTCAACATGGAGCGGCAGAAAGCAAAAAATGATCCGGAAACCGGGGAGTTGCAACGCAGTCAGGACTTGTCCCAGGAGCCTGGACAAAAGGAGCCGGAAGAACCTGCGGTTCTGGAGGAAGTAATCATTGAAACCCTGGCCATAGACGGTATCTGCGGAGTTTACTAGGTTGGAGGGAAAGCCGAATTGGGAAAACTTGACGGAAAGGTTGCCTTTATCACGGGCGCTGCCAGGGGGCAGGGCCGGGCAATAGCACTGGCCATGGCAGGCGAGGGTGCAAATATTGCCTGCTTTGATATATGCAAGAATTTGAGTTACCCCAACTATGATTTAGCTTGTGTGGAAGATATGGAGACAACGGTTGCGGAAATAGAGGCTCTGGATCGGGAAGCCCTGGCTTTCTACGGAGATGTCCGGAGCTTTGATGAAATCAAGGCTGCGGTGGACGAAACCATAGAGACTCTGGGCAGTATTGACATCATGGTAAATAACGCGGGCATTGCCGGCATTGCGCCTTCCCATGAACTGACGGAAGAAGAGTGGGACACCATGCTGGACATAAACCTGAAAGGGGTCTGGCACGGCTGCAAGGCCGTCATTCCGCACATGATCCAGAAGCAGGGCGGCCGGATTATCTGCACATCTTCCGTGAACGGGGTCAAGGGCCTGCCCTATTCCCTCCATTATAGCTGTGCCAAATGGGGTGTGGTGGGGTTGACCAAGACCCTGGCCCAGGAACTCGCTCCCTATAACATTATTGTTAACTGTATCAGTCCGGGAACATGCGATACCCGCATGGTGGCAGGACTTGCCCGGGAAGTCGGGCTGGAATACGCAGAAGCTGTCAGGCAGTTCTCCTCGGGCCACCTTATAGCCGGTTTAGTTCCACCCGAGGCCGTAGCGGCTGCAGTCCTCTGGCTGGCTTCGGAAGACTCCAGATTTGTCACTGGTCATAACCTCATGGTTGATGCCGGCTGGTCCTGTACCTAAACCCCAAATCAACAGCTTTGGGGACCTGGAAGGTTTCCTGACACCACAGGCTAAATAATGAGTAAGCCTGAGAATAATAACAGATCTAAAAACCCGTTTTGTCCTCAAACAGGCAAAGCGGGTTTTGCTATTAGAAGAATTTTAAAAGGCCGAAAGAATTCCATAAAGATTTATCCAAACTAATGATTAAACTCCAAATAAAGGAATTCTAGATGCCGGTGTTGAACAAACAGATAAAAGCTTTTTGAAAGCTTTGGACAGGGTTTGAAACGCCGGTGTACCGGCCAGTTGAGCACAAAGGAGGTTTAAACAAGTGGCGGACAACCAGAAGAAACTTGAGTTATACCGGACCATGCTGCTGATCAGGAGGTTTGAAGAAAAGCTGACCGAACTCTGCAAGATTGGAGGAAAACTGCCGGGTATGATCATCCTCTGCACCGGGCAGGAGGCTGTGGCGGCCGGGGTCTGCGGAGCGCTGGAAAAAGAGGACGTGATCATCAGCAATCACCGCAGCCACGGGCACCTGCTGGCCAAGGGGGCGGACCCGAAGGAAATTATGGCGGAAATTTACGGGAAGAGCACCGGCTGCAACCGGGGAAAAAGCGGCACACTGCACCTGGCCGTTCCGGAGGTCAATGCCCTCTGCACGACAACAGTGGTGGGAGGGGGCATCCCCATAGCCGTGGGTACAGCCTTTGCCCAGCAGTATCAAAAGAGCAATAATGTTACCGCTTGCTTTTTCGGAAACGGGGCGGCGGACGAGGGGAGCTTTCATGAGTCTTTAAACATGGCTGCGCTCTGGAACCTGCCCGTTATTTTTATCTGTGAAAATAATGTTTATTCCGGGGCCCAGCGCCAGGAAGAGCACACCAAAGTGAAAGATTTGGCGAGCCGCGCAGTGGGTTACGCCATGCCCGGGGTAGTGGTGGACGGCAACGATGCCGTTGCTGTTTATGAGGCCACGGCACAAGCCAGGGCACGCTGTCTGGTCGGGGAAGGCCCCACCCTTATTGAATGTAAGACTTACCGCTGGCGCGGCCACGGCGAGTTGGACCAACAGGTTTACCAGCCCAAAGATGAGATTGCCCGCTGGATGGAGCGTTGCCCTATTAAGAAAATCCGGGAGGAACTGCTCGGGCTTGGTTTACTTGATGAAGCAGGGATCCAGAGGATTGAAGCTGAAGTTCGGGAAGTTGTTGAGGGCGCCGTTCAATTTGCCGAGGAGAGCCCCTGGCCCGAACCCCAGGAGGCGCTGGAGGACGTTTACGCTTAAAAAGAAAGGGAGTGGTATGATGCAAACGATCACCATGGGCCAGGCTGTCCGGCAGGCCCTTGCCGAAGAGATGCGCAGGGACCCCAAGGTTTTTATCGCCGGTGAGGGGATTGGGGTATCCATCCACGAGAGTCCGGTCATGCCCACTTATGGGCTTTTAAAAGAGTTCGGACCTGACCGGGTGAAAGACACGCCGGTATCCGAACAGGCCATTGCCGGACTGGCCGTGGGGGCTTCCGTCATGGGCCTACGGCCGGTTGTGGAAATTATGTTCAGCCCGTTTTTTACCCTGGCCTCCGACCAGATAGTGAACCACGCAGCCAAGCTGCGCTACCTGTCAGGGGGTAAAAGCTCCTTCCCGCTGGTGGTCCGGATGAAAAGCGGCGCCGGCGGCGGGGCAGGCTGCCAGCATTGCCACAACCTGGAGGCCTGGGCCGCCCACAGCCCGGGGTTGAAAGTGGTTATGCCCGGGACTGCGGCTGACGCCAAGGGGCTCTTAAAGTCAGCCATCCGGGACGACAACCCTGTTATTTTTATTGAAGATATGGGACTTTACTTTTTCCCCAGCCCGGTGCCGGAAGAAGATTACACAATTCCCCTCGGGGTAGCCGACGTCAAGAGGCAGGGCCGGGACGTGACGGTAGTAACCTGGTCCAAAATGCTGGGCACGGCTTTTAAAGCGGCGGGGATGCTCAGTCAGGAAGGTATCGAAGTTGAGATCGTCGACTTGCGGACACTGGTACCCCTGGACAAGGAAACCATTTTAAAATCAGTAGAAAAAACAGGAAGGCTGGTTGTGCTGCACGAGGCCACCCGCACGGGCGGTTTTGGCGGCGAAATCTGCGCCCTGGTGGCCGAGGAAGCTTTCAGCGCCCTCAAAGCCCCGGTTAAAAGAGTGACGGCGCCCGATATACCTGTTCCCTGCAGTCCACCCCTGGAGCAGTTTTACATACCCGACGAAGCCCAACTAATCCAGGCCGTCAAAGAGTGTTCCGGGTACTTAAGTTATTAAGTCATTGCATGTTGCGATCATTCCTGCCCCGCTGGCTACCTGGAAAAATGCTTTCTTTTCAGTCCCTTACGTTGGCGGCGCAGCTAGCGGTATGGTAAAACGAAGCTATTGAGATCTGAGTTACTGAATTTACGAATTATTTAGATCTTGAGTCATGGGGCGCTTCCTGTTAAATGAAGGCAGGAGGTGTCCTTATTATGGGACGCATCCCTGGCTTTTAAGAAGAAGGTCTGGTATGCCATGTAATTCAGAGGGGTAACAAACAGGAATTCCTCTTTGCTGAGGACACCGGCAAAGAGTATTCAGCAGCAACAGGTGACAATAAAGGTATCAGATGCAGCAATATTCCACATGGGGAAACGCCTCAATAACTTAATAACTTAGTTTCCCGGTACCCTTTTGCGGATTTTCCCCAGCATCCCTAACACTTCCCTTGCTACACCTGAAAGAACCAGGAGCGTGCCTGAAATGTAGGCCAGGTCTGCCAGATTGACAATGAGGTCATAATTGGGAGTAAAAAAACCGATATAATCCACCACAGAACCCTGAAGAATCCAGGATATGCTGTTGCTGAAGGCGCCACCAGCAACAAAGCCCACTCCCAGGAGGAGATCCTGGTTCTTTGAGGACGAACAATATTTCAAAAGGATATAAAGGCAGCCTGTGAGGAGCAGAAGCAGCAAAATTCGCATGGGCGTATTGATAATGTTATAGTCATTTAACGCCGGGTAGAAACATATGGCGTAATTGTATATGTCCTTCGCCTGCATTGACCCCCAGAGGGCAATACCCTGGAAGGTTTTATCGGCAAGGAACACACCCACCGCCGTCCAGAAGGGAAAAGATTTTTTCATTACAGCCCTCCGTTTGAATTAATTTCCTTTTACTATACATTAATTACCAAATTATGTAAATATATCATCCGGCTGATTTTACTGACGCACCGGCACAGCCGCTTACTCCAATAACCGGAAGAATTATAATACTTATTCGGTGATAGCAATGGTGTTTGGAGCCCGACAGGTTCCTTATCAGTTTTATAATTCACCGGTACCCAGGTTTTATTAATATTTGTGGTTTCTCGGCATTGCCAGGCGTCCACGTAAATGATATGATTTTTACACCTGGTAAACTACAATAGTGACAATAGTTTACCCGTTAATTACCAACTGATTAACTTGTTTAACAGGAGGGTAAGGATGAGAAGGAAATTTATGCTTATCATACTGGTCGTCCTTCTTGGGGCCGGCGCTTACTGGGGATATCTCCGGTACTGGGAAGGACCGGTGCAAGGCCTGGAAGCCACCGGAACCATTGAGGCTACCCAGGTGCAGTTGACGGCAAAGCTGCCGGGTACCCTGCAGAATTTCACAATTAAGGCGGGGGATCCGGTTAAGAAGGGCCAGCTTATTGCCACGCTGGAGCGCAATGATTTAATTGCCCAGAGGGAGAGGGACGCCCTTGGTGTATTGAGGGCCCGGGCTCAACTGGACGATCTTCTGTCCGGTGCCCGGCAACAGGAAATCCAGGAAATGGAAATTGCCGTCAGCACGGCCCAACTCCAGCTCGAGCAAGCAGCCAGGGACTACGAAAGGGCTGTAGCCCTCCATGAAGCAAAGGCAATTTCCCAGGCGGACCTGGAAAAAGCAGATTATGCCTACAGGCAGGCTCAGAATCAGCTTGATTCCTCCCGGACGAGGCTCAATCTCCTGCAATCCGGCAGCAGGCCGGAGCAGATTGATGCAGCCAGAGCCGAGCTGGAGCGGAATAGCGCCGTCTTGAAAGCATCAGAGGCGCTGCTGGCCGATACCAGGATTATTAGTCCCATAGACGGCGTAGTGCTTACCAGAAATTTTGAGCAGGGTGAATATATTCAAGCCGGGTCCGCAGTGGCAACCATCGCCAATTTGGCTGAAATGTGGATTAAAGTTTATATACCCACCGATAACTTGCCTGAAGTCAAACTGGGTCAAAGGGTAACTTTTACAGTCAGCGGAAGCCCTGTTGTATATGAAGGTTTCGTGGAAGAGATTGCCACCCAGGGGGAGTACACGCCAAAGATGATCCAGACAAAAAAAGAGCGCACCAACATTGTTTATGCTGTAAAGATCAGAATTAACGACGAAAGTGGTGTTTTAAAACCCGGTATGCCGGCGGACGTCTCATTCGCTTCCCCCGGAGTCTGATTCCTGACAGTAAATAAAAATATTACCGGATCCTGGACTGGTGTTCCTAAAGGCTTAATTTAAGGAAAGACTTCCAGCTTAGAACAAGCATCCCCTATGGAAATTACCTTGTTTAATTTTGTAAAGGGGTGACCTGATGATTGAAACTGATTCCTTGACCAGAGTCTTCGGCAAACTGACGGCTGTTGACCGGGTTTCAATCAAAATAAATAAAGGTGACATTTTTGGCCTGGTGGGACCGGACGGGGCCGGTAAAACAACCCTGATCCGGATGCTCTGCGGCATTATCACCCCCACCGGAGGAAGCGTCAGGTACTTGAACATAACCGGAAAAAAGGTCCCGGGTGGCGCTGCCCGGAGCTTCGGCTACATGCCTCAGAAGTTCAGCCTGTACGGGGACCTTACAGTTATGGAAAACATTCATTTTTTTGGAGCTTTATATAACCTTGAGCGGGCCGTAATCAACCAGCGGGCCGACGAAATACTGGAGCTGACCAAACTAATTAAATTTAAAAAAAGGTTTGCCGATGACCTGTCCGGGGGAATGAAGCAAAAGCTTGCTTTAACCTGCGCCCTCATAGCCAGGCCGGAGATGCTGTTTCTTGATGAGCCCACCATCGGGGTGGACCCGGCGTCCCGGAAGGAATTCTGGAGAATCATTTACCAGCTGAACAGGGAGGGAATTACAATCCTGGTCTCCACTCCTTATATGGATGAGGCTGAACTATGCAAGCTTGTTGCCTTTATGGACAGGGGAAAGATCGTATCTGTGGACACACCGGCCGGCTTAAAAAAGAGCTTTCCCTTTAAAATTATGGAAATAAAGGCAGATACCCCTTTCCTGGACTTTCTCAGGGGTCTGGAAGAAGTAAAAGACGTCTATTTTTTTGGTGACCGCTTTCATGTGGTGGTTTCCAATGTAGAGCAGGCCCGGGCTGCTATGATCAAAAAGATTGAAGATATGGGGATAAACCTCGTCCAGATAAGAGAAATACCGCCTTCCATCGAGGATGTTTTCGTCTCCCTGGCGGAAAAAGAGGTGGTTTAAGTGGAATACGTCGTCACCACCCAGGATCTTACCAGGAATTTCGGTTCTTTTACCGCCGTCAATAAAATCAGCATCCGGATCAAGCGGGGGGAAATATTCGGTTTCCTGGGTCCCAACGGATCCGGGAAAACTACGACCATTCGAATGCTCTGCGGTATTTTAGCGCCCACATCGGGTTCCGGCACCGTACTGGGTTACGACTTAAGCCGGGATGCTGAAAAAATTAAACAGAACATTGGCTATATGTCCCAGAAATTCAGCCTGTATGACGACCTGACAGTCTTTGAGAACCTGGATTTCTATGCGGGTATGTACAGCATTCCCTACCGCGAGCGGAAAAAGCGGATAGCCGAAATGCTTGAACTGTCTCTCCTGGAGGGGAGAGAGAACGAGCTTGTGGCCAACCTGAGCGGAGGTTTCAAACAGAGGTTAGCCATGGGTTGCGCCCTTATTTCCAGGCCATCCCTCCTGTTTCTGGACGAACCCACCAGCGGGATCAGCCCCGTCAGCAGGCGTATGTTTTTCGAGATCATTCAGAGGCTGGCCGGCGATGGTGTTACGGTTATAGTCACCACCCACTTTATGGACGAGGCGGAACGGTGTTACAATATCGCCTTCATCTCCGAGGGGACGCTAATTGCTAACGACACGCCCGGCAACTTGAAAAACAAGGTGATCAAGGGTTGTCTGGTGGAGGTCGAACTGCCGGACGCCCTGCACAGGACAGGGGAGATTGAAAAACTCCCCTACGTAAAGGAGTGCTCTGTTCATGGTCCCCTTCTGCATGTTCTGCTGGAATCGGCAAAGGACCTGGAGCTGTTCGAGCAATATACAGGAACCACTGCGGCAATCATCAGTCCCTCCCTGGAGGATGTGTTTATTCACCTGGCCGGACAGGCCAAAAGGCAGGTGTCCTAAATGAGCAGGATCCTGGCCATTTTAAAAAAAGAATGTCTGCAAATGATGCGGGACAGGTTGACTTTGGGCATGGTTTTCATGCTGCCCCTGGTGCAGCTGCTTTTATTCGGCTATGCCATTCAAACCGAGGTAAAACACATTCCCACCGCTGTTTTTGACCAGTCCCTGTCCCCTGAAAGCAGGGACCTGCTGGAGTCCTTCACAGCTTCGGGTTATTTTGATCTCACCTATACGGCCAAAGGGTACAGTGAGGTAACAGAACTCATTGATAGCGGAAAAGCGAAGGTGGGAATTATTCTCCCGCCGGATTTCGACCGGAATCTGAGAAGGGGCGAATCAGCTTCCGTTCAGGTGCTGGTGGACGCAAGCGACAATATGGTGGCCAATTCGGCCATAGCCATTGCCAATTCCATCGGGCTTTTGAAATCACAAAAGATTTTGATCCAGAAAACCCATATCCAGCAATTGCCCTACGACATCAGGGTGCGGCCCTGGTACAATCCGGATGGGATTACGGCCTTTTACATGGTGCCGGCTATCCTGGGGATTATCGTGACCATGACCATGGTGATGATGACATCCATGGGCATTGTCCGGGAGCGCGAAAGGGGTACCCTGGAGCAGTTGCTGGTTACACCCGTCCGCTCCTATGAGCTCATGATCGGAAAGGTTGTTCCATACATTGCCCTGGGCTACATTCAGATTACCGTAGCCCTTCTGGTGGGTACGCTTGTCTTTGATGTGCCTGTACGGGGCAGCCTGCTGGAACTTTATTTATTGACCCTGTTTTTCATTACCGCCTCGCTGGGTTTTGGCATATTCATTTCAAACATCGCCAGGACCCAAATGCAGGCTTTTCAGATGTCATTCTTCGTGATGCTGCCCAGCATCATGCTGTCGGGCTTTCTGTTTCCCCGGGAGGCTATGCCCCTGATTATCCAGTACATCGGCAACTTACTCCCGCTGACTTATTATCTGGTTATCATCCGAGGCATAGTTCTGAAGGGAATAGGATTCTCTTATCTTTTCCCCCAGGTGGTGGCGCTGTTTGTCTTTTCTGTTGTCATAATGGCCCTGAGCATTATCAAATTTAAAAAGAGAATTGCTTAGATCTAAATTGAGCAGGGCGGCTTTTTGCCTGCGGCGCCGGTACTGTACCGGGGTTGCGCAAAGGGGGACTTTTTGGATGGAGCAGGAGGTGCTGTTGTTTGACTGTAGATTACAGGGAAAGAGTAAGCCAGGCTTTCAGGGATATGGCTATGGAGCGGGGATTTTCCGGGGTTACCGTGGATGAATTGGCGGCCCGCTGCGGCATCAGTAAAAGGACCATCTACCGTTATTTTAAAAGCAAAGATGAGATGGTTGTTACCGTAATGGAAGACATCATGTCTGAAATTGAGCAGGAAATCTTAGCGGCGCTGAACTCTTCAACCAGTTCTGTTGAGCAACTCAGTGGCGCAATCCACGCCGTACTGCGGAATATGAAACGGATTAATGTTCCGTTTCTTTATGATCTGGAGAAAAATTACCCTCACCTCTGGGAACGGGTTGAGCAGTTCCGGGCCCGGAAAATCCAGCAGGCTTTTGAACAGATTTTAGCAAGCGATCAAAGGGGTCATCTCAAAGACATCGAACCGGCGATCTTTACCACAGCCCTGCTCGCGGCGATCAGGTCCGTCGTAAACCCCGGGTTTATCATAGAGCAAAACCTGTCCCCGGAAAAAACCGTTCAGTCCCTCTTTGAAATATTTTTGTACGGCATTGTCGATGAGCAGGGTAAAGGGGAATTAAAATTTATTGAGGCCCAGGGACACTGATGCCGGGGCGGGATCCAAAGGTAATTTAACCTGTGCTGAGCCGGGATTGCCGGGCGGTTTTCGTCCCTACCTGAAAATCCGGCGTTTTATTAACGTCATTAAAATGCTTTTTGGGGAAGAATCTTCCGGGAAAACAGCGGCAGGGAGGATTAATCAGCTGCCCGTTGAATCCAAAGGTGTTTTGAATTTCTGCGATATTTATTATGGAGAATGCTTCTTTGTGGTTTAATCCTTTATCCTGGCGCCGCTTCTGCAGCAAGGTCTCTGGATTGAATAATTCCCACAAAATGTCCTTAGAAACCTGGAGAATGCTCAATACAAAAGACCTGGAACAAAAAGAAAGTCATTTTCCAGATTGATCTTAAAATGAACCGGGAGGAGTATAAATAATTTGAAAACCGAAGTCATTTTTACCGGAACAGAACTTTTGCTCGGGCAAATTTTAAACACAAACGCCCAGTATTTACAGCAGGCCCTGGCTTCCCACGGCTTTGATCTGTATCATCAGGTTACAGTGGGGGACAACCTGGAGCGCTGCGCTGAAGCAATCCGCCAGGCTGCTGCGAGGGCCGAAGTGATCTTTGTCGGGGGCGGCCTGGGCCCCACGGAGGACGATATCAGCCGGGAGGCCCTGGGCCTGGCCCTGGGACTTCCCCTCGTCCAGGACCCGGCTGCCCTGGCAATTGTCCGCAGGTTTTACCTGGCCCGGAACATTCCCATGCCCGGTGCCAACTTAAAGCAGGCCCTGATCCCCGCTGGCGGGACGGCGCTTGATAATCCTGTGGGGACGGCTCCGGGAATCGTTCTGGAGCACAGCGGTAAAACATTCTTCCTGCTGCCCGGGCCCCCGGCTGAATTTAACATAATGCTGGACGAACAGGTTATTCCCTACCTGAAGAGACGCTTTCCGGACCAGCTGGGCACAATTCATTCACTGGTCTTAAAAATTTGCGGCCTGGGCGAGTCGGTCCTGGCTGAAAGGCTGGGCGAACTGCTGAACAGCTCCAGCCCCACAGTGGCGCCCTGCGCCAAAGAGGGTGAGATTCACCTGCGCATTACAGCGAAAGCAGACGGCAAGGAAGCTGCGGTCCGGGTCATCGACGAAATGGAAAGGGCCGTAAGACAGCGCCTCCAGGGTTATGTTTATGGTGTGGACGAAGAGACCCTGCCGGCTGTGGTGGGCCGCCTGTTGCTCCGGGGTGGCCTGCAGGTTTCCCTGCTGGAGGCGTTCACCGGCGGACAGCTGGCTCACATGTTTGTGAGCGATCCATCCGCCGTACAAACCTTTAGCGGCGGGTTGGTCCTGCCCGGAAATCAGCCGGGTTTGCTGCCCTCAGGTCTTTTCCAGGGAGCTATCCCTCCCCCGGATGGGGATACAAAAGAGGTGGTTGCTCAAATGGCCGCTGCCGTAAGGCGTTACTTCGGCAGCGGGGTCGGTGTTGCTACGGCCGGGACGGTAATGCCTGGAGAATACTCCCGCTACCAGTACCCGGTGGGTATCGCTGTGGACTTTGAAGGTAACTGTCAGGTGCAGGAAATGCTGTTCTGGGGCAATCG
>JAKPTB010000107.1 GCA_029555205.1 Bacillota bacterium | reverse complement strand
CCGTCCCGCCGCACCTGATCAACTACCGCGCCAATATTGCGGCATTAAAGAAACTTGGGGTTAAGAATGTAATTGCCACAGCAGCCGTGGGTTCTTTAAACCCGGCTATGGAGCCCGGTCAATTTATTTTTGTTGATCAATTTCTGGATTTCACAAAAGCCCGCCCGCAGACTTTCTTTGAGGGTGGCACCGGCGGTGTGCACCACCTGGACATGACTGAGCCTTACTGCCCGGAGCTGCGGGAGATTCTCCTGCGGGCCTCAAAAAGCCTGGGCTTTTCTGCACATCCCGCTGGAACGTATGTCTGCACTGAGGGGCCGCGTTTTGAAACGCCTGCTGAAATTAAAATGTACCGCCTGCTGGGCGGCGATCTGGTGGGCATGACAAGTGTTCCGGAGGCCACGCTGGCCCGGGAAGCCGGGATGTGCTACGCCACCGTTGCCATAGTTACAAACTACGCTGCGGGTATTTCGCCCACCAGGCTTACCCACCAGGAAGTGGTGGACATGATGCTGCAAAATGGTGAGAACATCCGCAAGCTGATTATGCAGGCGGTGGCCTGGATCGATGCGGATCGCGCCTGCCGGTGTCAACGGGCTCTGGACCAGACATCTCCGGAATAACTTTCTTCCGGGCTTTTAAAAAAACTGTTGTTCCGGGGAGGTGTTTTTTATGGAGACCATGCGCTGGACCGATGAGGGCATCCTTGAACTCCTGGACCAGACCAGGCTTCCCTCCCAGGTTGTTTACATAAAGTGTGCCAACCACAGGGAAGTAGCTGCTGCGATCAAGCGTCTGGCTGTGCGTGGCGCCCCCGCCATAGGGGCGGCGGCGGCCTTTGGACTGGTTTTGGCGGGACGGAGTCTGAAGTCCCTGTCCGGAGACGAGTTTATCGCCGGGATCCGGGCGGCGGCCGCTGAACTTGCCGCCACCAGGCCCACTGCGGTGAATCTATACTGGGCCCTGGAGCGCGTGACCCGGCGGCTGGAAACGGCTGCATCCCGGACACCGGATGAGCTCTACGCCCTCCTGCTGGATGAAGCCCTGGCCCTGTACGCTGAGGACGTAGCCAGCAACCGGAAGATGGGATTGTACGGGCAGGAATTGGTTCCGGCTGGTGCACGAATTTTGACCCACTGCAATGCCGGAGCCCTAGCCACGGCCGGCTACGGAACCGCCCTGGGGGTTATCCGGGCGGCCCGGGAGGCAGGAAAGGAGATCAGTGTTTATGCCAGCGAGACCCGGCCTCTTTTACAGGGAGCCAGGCTTACGGCCTGGGAAATGATCCAGGAAAACATCCCTGTAACCTTGATTACAGATAACATGGCGGGTTACTTGATGGCAAAGGGCAGGGTGGATCTGGTCCTCGTGGGTGCCGACCGCATCGCCGCCAACGGCGACGTGGCCAACAAGATCGGGACATACGGACTGGCCGTACTGGCCCGGGAGCACAACCTTCCCTTTTACGTGGCGGCGCCGGTTTCCACAATAGACCTGAACCTGGCTTCGGGAGAGGAGATTCCCGTGGAAGAGCGCGAGCCTGAGGAGGTAACCCACCTGGCCGGCCTGCCCTTAGCCCCAGCCGGGGTCAGTGTCTGGAACCCTGCCTTTGACATCACACCCCACCGCCTGGTGACTGCCATCATTACGGATAGGGGAATTGTGCGCCCGCCCTACGTGGAAACGCTGCAGAAATTATTCGAGACAAAGAAAACATAAATGACCAGGAGGCCTGAATTTCTTGAAAGACTACATTGTAAGGGATCTCAGCCTGGCCCCAGCGGGCAGGCTGAAAATTGACTGGGTCAAAGAACACATGCCGGTGCTCAATGCCATCCGGGAGGAATTTGAACGGGACCAGCCCTTTGCCGGCGTCCGGGTGGCCCTGTCCATCCACCTGGAGGCCAAAACGGCCTATCTGGCCGAGGTTATCCGGGCGGGCGGGGCCCAGGTTGCCGTTACCGGCTCCAATCCCCTCTCCACCCAGGACGACGTTGCGGCGGCCCTGGCCGCCTCCGGTATCAACGTCTACGCCTGGTACAACCCCACGGAACAGGAGTACCGGGACCACCTTCTCCATGTCCTGGATACCGGACCCCGGGTGGTTATCGACGACGGCGGGGACCTGGTGGAACTCCTGCATACGGTCAGGAGGGAGCAGGCGGCAAACGTGGCCGGCGGTTGTGAAGAGACCACCACCGGGGTGCGGCGGCTGAAGGCCCTGGAGCGGGAGAAAAAGCTGCTTTTTCCGATGCTGGCGGTGAACGATGCCTTCTGCAAATACCTCTTTGACAACCGTTACGGCACCGGGGAATCGGTCTGGTCCGGGATCATGCGCACCACCAACCTGGTGGTAGCCGGCAAAACCGTGGTTGTTCTGGGTTACGGCTGGTGCGGCAAAGGCGTGGCCATGCGGGCCAAGGGTCTGGGGGCCAGGGTCATCGTTTGCGAAATCGATCCCGTTAAAGCCATCGAGGCCTGTATGGACGGTTACCAGGTGATGAGCAGCGAACAGGCTGCTGCCCTCGGCGACATTTTTATCACCGTCACAGGCTGCCGGGACGTTTTGCGACGGTGCCATTTTGAAAAAATGAAGAATGGCGCTATCCTGGCCAATGCCGGCCACTTTGACGTGGAGATCAACCTGCACGACCTCGAGGAGCTGGCCCTGGAGCGCCGGACAGCGCGCCACAATATTGAACAGTTTACCCTGGCCGGCGGCCGGAATATTTACCTCCTGGGCGGCGGACGCCTGGTCAACCTGGCTGCCGGGGACGGCCACCCCACGGAAATTATGGATATGTCCTTCGCCATCCAGGCCCTTTCGGCCAGGTATATCCAGGAGAATGCGGGGAACCTGGACAAGCGGCTGTACCGGGTTCCGGAAGAAATCGACCAACGGGTTGCCTGGCTGAAGCTTAAATCCCTCGGTATAACCATTGACAGCCTGACTGAAGAGCAGGAGGCTTACCTGAACACGTGGCAGGAGTAAATTATTTGAGAGGAGATAAGCAGGTGTAAAACTTTTGAGAGGAGATTAGATAGATGGCTAATTTATTGATCCGGGGGGCCACCGTGCTCACCATGGAGGACCAAGAGGGGATCTACCCGGAGGGTGAAATTGCCGTTGCCGGGGATACCATCGTTGCGGCGGGCGAGCAGGGTTGTGTACCGGAAAACTTTCAGGCGGACCGCGTCATAGATGCCTGGGGGATGGTGGCCCTGCCCGGTTTCGTCAACTGCCACACCCACGCGGCCATGACCCTTTTGCGCGGTTATGCCGACGATATGCCTCTGATGAAGTGGCTTACCGAAAAAATCTGGCCCTTGGAGGAAAAACTACAAAGGGAAGACTTTTACTGGGGTACCAGCCTGTGCTGCCTGGAAATGATCAAATCAGGCACAACCACTTTTGCCGATATGTACTTTGAAATGGACCAGGTTGCCCTGGCTGTGGAAGAAAGCGGTATGCGGGCCTGCCTCTCCCGGGGCATGATCGGCCTTGGGCCCGGCGCCCGGATAGCCGTTGAAGACAGTGTCAATTTTGTCCGGGAATGGAACGGGCGGGCCAGTGGTAGGATTAAGACAATGTTCGGCCCCCACGCTCCCTACACCTGCCCTCCGGAATACCTGGAAGAAGTCATCGGCCTGGCCAGACAGTACGGGGTCGGGCTCCATATCCATGTAGCCGAAACCAGGGATGAGATCCGGCAGATCAAAGAAAGCTACGGCACAACCCCTGTCCGGCACCTCGACAACATCGGTCTTTTTGAGCTGCCGGTGCTGGCCGCCCACTGCGTGCACCTGGACCAGGAAGAAATTGAAATCATGGCAGCTAAAAAGGTCGGGGTTGCACACTGTCCGGAAAGCAACATGAAGCTGGCCAGCGGGATTGCCCCGGTGAACCGCATGCTTGCTGCCGGGGTAAAGGTGGGCCTGGGCACCGACGGGGCAGCCAGCAACAATAATCTCGATATGCTGGAGGAGATGCGCAGCGCTTCCCTGCTCCAGAAGGTGGCAAACGAAGACCCGGTGGTGCTGCCTTCCTTTGAGTCGCTTAAAATGGCCACCCGGGCCGGGGCAGAGGTTTTGGGCCTGCCCGATGTGGGGCTTTTAAAGCCCGGGATGAAGGCGGACCTGATCCTTGTTGGCTTTAACCGCCCCCATCTCTGCCCCCGGCACGACATTTTTGCGCACATGGTTTATGCTGCTCACTCTGCTGATGTGGACACGGTAATCATTAACGGGAAAGTGGTCATGGAAGGTAGAAGGATACTGACCATGGATGAGGAAGAAGTGATGCGGAAAGCCCAGGAACATGCCTTCCGGCTGGTAGGTAAAATTTAACGGCAGAAACAGGGTTCAAGAATGAGCATAACGCCGGCAGGCGGTCCGGGACACAGAGCCACCTGCCGGCCGGTCTTTTACGGGGTAGGATATCCATGCCGCCAGCTAAGCACCAGCAGAGATGAGAATTAATTAAGATAGCAAATCTTTTTTTACGTCTGGCGAAGAGGGGTCGTGTTGCGCTGGTGCTGCGAGCCCGCAGGATAGACAACCCCAGTGACCAGGTGCACAACAGATTGCAGCTCCCGGCAGGGGATGACCGGGTGGGGATGCCCGGGTGCCTGGTGGAGGATGCCCGGGTGCCTGACACGGTGCCTGAGGATGCCCGGGTGCCTGAGAGGATGCCCGGGTGCCTGACACCAACTTATCATAGTTCCCGACAGGGAAACACAGCCCGGAGCAATCCGGGGGTAAAACTGGTGGGGAGGATGCCCGGGTGCCTGACACCAACTTATCAACTTATGGTAGATGAACAGACCCCAACGACCAGGTGCACTAGATTGTAGTTCCCGACAGGGAAACACAGCCCGGAGCAATCCGGGGGTAAAACTGGTGGTGCTGGCTGCCCGGGGCTTGGCTATACCCGGAAGATTATTGTTTTTTAAGCAGTGACTTGAACACTGTTTTAGCCCCGGAAGCCGCCATGCCCATGAAGCCTTTATGGCTGGAAAGGATGCTGTCAAGGGCTTCCAGGAGGATGTCCAGCTCTTCCCGGCCAACATTCAGAGGGGGTTCCAGCCGGATTACATTGGGGTTGTTCAGGGTGTAGGCGGTAATAATCCGGTGCTTGTTCAGCAGTTCTCCGGCCACCAGGCTGCCCAGGTATTCTTCGGAGAGCCTGGAGGCAAGGCCGAAGGTAGCTTTGGCGGCCAGGCCGCCGGGTTGGTTAAACTCGATCCCCACCATCAGACCCCGCCCCCGCACGTCTTTCAGCAGGGGGTATTTTTCTTTTAGCTTATTGAGCCCCGCCAGCAGGTAGTCACCGTTTACCCGCGCCTGCTCCGGCAGGTTCTCTTCTAAAATTACATCCAGGGCTGCGATGGCTGCTGCCGCCGCCCAGGTATTGCCACCGAATGTGGTAGTATGCAGGAGAGCTTTGTCCATACTTCCGTAAGCTTTTTTCCAGACCCCGTCCGTAGTGATGTAAGCCCCAATGGGCATAATCCCGCCGCCCAGGGACTTGGCCAGGCACAGGATATCCGGTGTAATACCGTCATGCTGGCAGGCAAACATTTTCCCGGTCCGTCCAAATCCGGTTTGAATTTCATCAAAGATCAGCAGCGTACCGTGCCTGGAGCAAATCTGCCTGGCGCCGGAAAGGTAGCCTTCGGGCGGCAGAATAATTCCGCCCTCGCCCTGAATCGGTTCCACGATGAAGGCGGCGCAGGTTTTCTCCCTGAGTACTGCTTCCAGGGCCTCCAGGTTGCCGAAGGGAACCGGACGGCAGTCCGGGATCAGGGGCGCAAAGGTTTTCTGGTATTTTTCCCGCCCGGTAACGGAGAGGGCGCCCAGAGTTTTACCATGGAAGGAGTTCCGGCAGTAAACAAGACCTGTGCGAGCGGTGGCGGCCCGGGCCAGTTTAAGCGCTCCCTCCACTGCTTCGGCTCCGCTGTTGCCGAAAAAGGAACGGCGCAGTTCACCGGGGGTAATGAGGGCGAGGTTTTTAGCCAGCGCTCCGGCAATTGTGCCCAGGGAGGCCTGGAGCAGGTTCGGCTGTTCCCTGACCCGGTCCAGGGCCGCCAGGACTTTCGGATGGTTGTGCCCCAGATTCAAGGCCCCGTAGGCGCCCAGGAAGTCGAGATAGCGGTTGCCCTGGCTGTCCCAGACATGAATTCCCTCTGCTTTGATAAACTGCTTGTCAAAATTCAGGAGACCCAGCATCATGGCCAGGCTTGCATTCAGGTAGGACTTGTGGTTTTCCACAACCTTCTCCCGGTCCTGCTCCAGGGCATCTTCCAGGGACATCCAGCCGGCCGGCTTGCGGGCTTGCTGAAGGGGGTTCTTTATCGCACTCATTATGTTCATCTCCTGTGTGCTCAAATATGTGTACAGCTTTATTTTATATTATTTTCTCCGGATGGTTGAAATAACCTCCGTTAAACTCGAAAAAAAATAGCGCTTTTCTTGACACGGCAGGACCATTCAATTAAAATCTATCTGTAAAGGCGAATACCTTTATAGGCAGGCGGTGAGGATAGTGTTGGAAAAGATAGCCTGGATGACAATGCTATATGACTTCTACGGCCAGCTTTTAACCGAACGGCAGAGGGATTTTGTTGAACTTTATTATGGTCAGAACTTATCCCTGGGCGAGATTGCCGGTGAATTTAAGGTAACCCGCCAGTCTGTACATGACACCTTGAAAAGGGCGGAGCAGCTTCTTGTCTATTATGAAGATAAGCTGGGCCTGGTGGCCAGGTACCGGGCAGAAAGAGAGAAACTGGCTGTTGCCGCCGCTCTTTTGGACCAGTGCATCTCTACCGTTGAAGATGACAGACTCAAGCGGATAAAGGAGATCCTCTGCGAGTTTATGGACCCGGAAGAATAGTAAGAGGTTGAGCTAGAAAAGGGGGGACCCGGGCATGTTTGCCAATCTGGCTGAAAGGCTGCAGGATACATTTAAAAAGATGAGGGGCAAAGGTCGCCTTACCGAGGCAGACGTCAACGAGGCCCTGAGGGAAGTGCGGCTGGCCCTGCTGGAAGCGGACGTCAATTTTAAAGTTGTGAAGAACTTTGTGGCCCGGATCAAAGAAAGGGCGGTGGGACAGGAACTGCACAGCAGTCTGAACCCTGCCCAGCATGTCATAAAAATTGTTCACGATGAACTGACCACGCTCATGGGAGGCTCCAACAGCAAAATCAACCTGGCCCCCAAACCCCCTACCATAATCATGATGGTGGGACTCAACGGCGCCGGTAAAACCACCACCAGCGCCAAACTGGCTAATTTCCTGCGCAAGCAGGGCCGGCGGCCGCTGCTGGTGGCTGCTGATGTTTACAGGCCTGCTGCCATAAAACAGCTGCAGGTGCTGGGGGAGCAGTTGCAGATCCAGGTATTTACCCCGGAGGAAGGACAGGATCCCGTGGCCATCGGCCGGGCTGCCGTGGAAAAAGCTGCGGTGGGCGGATTTGACATAGTTATCATTGACACTGCAGGACGCCAGGAAGTAAATGAGGAGCTTATGGCTGAACTGGAAGCCATGAACAGCGCCCTGCAGCCCCATGAAATCCTCCTGGTGGTGGATGCCATGACCGGCCAGGCTGCGGTGAATGTTGCCGAAACCTTTAACAGGCGCCTTGAGCTGGACGGGGTGGTCCTGACCAAGCTGGACGGCGATACCAGGGGTGGAGCCGCACTATCCGTCCGCTCGGTCACCGGCAAGCCCATCAAGTTTGCCGGCGTCGGCGAAAAACTGGACGCTCTGGAACCCTTCCACCCCGACCGGATGGCCGAGCGGATCCTGGGCATGGGCGATATGCTTACCCTTATTGAAAAAGCCCAGGAGAACTTCGATGCCGGGCAGATGGCCAGGATGCAGAAAAAAATTAGATCCATGGAGTTTACCCTGGACGATTTTCTGGAGCAAATTTCTCATGTTAAAAAGATGGGGCCCCTGGAACAGGTTTTGGGGATGATTCCCGGCCTGGGCGGGTTGAAAAAGCTGAAGGATATTCAGGTGGATGAAAAGGAACTTGTTTATGTGGAGGCCATTATCCGCTCCATGACGCCGGAAGAGCGGCGGGACCCCGAGCGGGTCTTAAACGGCAGCCGCAAGCGGCGGATTGCCAGGGGCAGCGGTACTTCCGTGCAGGAGGTAAACCGCCTGATGAAACAGTTTGAACAGACCAAAAAAATGATGAGACAGTTGCTGGATATGGAAAAAAGTATGAAGAAGGGCGGCAAGATGCCCAGGCTGCCTTTCTTCAGTTAAAGTTGATCTGAACTAAAGGAGGTGAGGACCATGGCTGTGAGAATCCGTCTGAAAAGGATGGGTGCCAAAAAAGCTCCTTTTTACCGCATTGTGGTAGCTGATTCCCGTTCCCCCAGGGACGGCAGGTTTATCGAGGAAATCGGGTATTACGATCCCTTGAAGGATCCTGCTGTGATTAAAATTGACCAGGAAAAGGCATCCGCCTGGTTGAAAAAAGGAGCTCAGCTTTCAGAAACTGCCAAAGCCCTGTTCAACAAAGCAGGGGTTTTTAAGAATGAAACAGTAACTGCTGCGGAAGAGGGTCAGTAATAGGGAGGCTGTTATTAATGAAAGAACTCGTGGAGATTTTAGCCAAAGCCCTCGTTGACCAGCCGGAAAAAGTTATGGTAGATCTGGTTGAAAAGGACAAATCAATTGTTATTGAGCTCAGAGTAGCTCCCGAAGATATGGGGAAAGTTATCGGCAAGCAGGGGCGGATTGCCAAGGCCATCCGGATGGTGGTTAAAGCAGCCGCAACCAGGCAGAATAAAAAGGTTATGGTTGAAATAGTCTAAAGCTTAGCAAGAGCTAAGGTGAGGGACTAAATAAAGTCCACAGGAGGAAGCGCCCATGGATAGCCTGAACTTGATCCGGCCCGTGCTGGTCAAGGCAATCGTTACCGAATCCTTTAAAACAAGTGCAGCCGCGGAGCATCAGGAACTCATCCGCCGCCTGGAGAAGGAAATAGAACATATTGACGACCAGGAAAACAAGCTGGTAGCCGTACTGGAGAAGAAAAACCCCGAAGGGCTTGCCAATGCCAGGCAGACCCTAAAACAGGAAAGGCTCCGGAGGGTGGAGGAGCGGCAAAAATTGCTCATGCGTCTGAAAGAAATCGGCATGTGGGCCCTGGATTCCGAAGTGACCCTGGGAAAAATGGAGAGTCTCGTAACCCTTCAGGTTGGGGACCAGTGGAACCGGATGATGAGTGTGGAGATTATTCTAAAAGACGGTATTGTTACTGAAATCAGAGAGGGCGGGACCGGAGTGGACCGCGAAGATGACTGAGGAATACATCCGGGTTGGCAAGATCCTGGGCACTCAGGGCAACCGCGGGGCAGTCCGCGTTCTTCCTTTAACCGACTATCCGGAGCGCTTTCAAAAAATGAGCCGGGTTAAGATCAAGCTTAAAGAGGGCCGGCAGGATTTGCAGATTGAGGCGGTAAATGAGCACAAAAAATTTTTAATTATCAAGTTCCGTGGAATTGAAGATATGAATGCAGCAGAACAGCTCAGGGGAGGGTACCTGGAAATAACCCGGGAACAACTGATTCCCCTCCCGGAGGGTAGCTTCTATATCTTTGAGATTATTGGCTTAAAAGTTTACAATCTTGACGGAGCTTATTTGGGACATATTACCGACGTGCTCCAGACAGGCTCAAATGATGTCTACGTGGTTGAAACCGGGGGCAGGCCCCTGCTTATTCCCGCCCTCAAGCAGGTTGTCAGGGAAGTCGACCTGCCGGGCCGCCGGATGCTGGTGGAACTGCCGGAAGGGCTGATAGAATAATGAGAGTGGATATCCTGACCCTTTTTCCGGAAATGTTAAGCGGGCCCTTTTCCTCCAGTATCCTGAAGCGGGCGCAGGAGCGCGGCCTACTGGAGATCAATCTGGTGAATATCCGGGACTTTTCTGTAAACAAGCACCATACCGTGGATGACGCTCCCTACGGGGGCGGCGCCGGGATGGTCATGAGCCCTGAACCGCTTTTCGGCGCCGTGGAACATGTTTCCCGGGAACTGGGCTTCATGCCCGGGGTTGTGCTGATGACTCCCCAGGGCAGGCCTTTCACCCAGGCCATAGCTAAAAATCTGTCCCGGGAAAAAAATCTGATCATCATCTGTGGTCATTACGAGGGGATTGACGAACGGATCAGGGATACCCTGGTGACCGACGAAATATCTATCGGCGATTATGTACTCACCGGCGGTGAACTGCCGGCCGCCGTACTGGTGGACGCGGTGGCCCGGCTTATTCCCGGGGTGCTGGGAGAGGCCGCTTCAGTGGAGGAAGAATCCTTCACCACAGGTTTGTTGGAGTATCCCCACTATACCAGGCCCAGGGAATACCGTGGCCTGGAGGTTCCGGAAGTACTGTTGAGCGGCCACCATGAGGAGATCAGAAAGTGGCGGAGGCGCCAATCCCTGCTGCGCACCCTTGAGCGCAGGCCGGAACTGCTCCACCAGGCTGAATTATCGAGGGAGGACAAAAAAATCCTGGGCGAAATAAGGGATCTGTTGACAGGCCTGGACCTGTCCTGAAAGTTTTAAAAGCTGTTTCACCCCATTCCTTATTATTGATGAGGAAGGGTGTTTATGCTATAATTACCTTTGTTGAGTGTAAAAAAAGGAATATTTTTAAGTGCTTGAAAGATTTTGAAACGATAGAGGGAAGGAGGGACTTTTTTTAATGAACCTCATTCATTCACTTGAACAGGAGCAGGTCAAAAAAGATATCGTGAGATTTAACCCTGGCGATACCGTCCGCATCCATGTCAAGGTTGTGGAAGGAGGACGGGAGAGAATCCAGGTCTTCGAAGGTGTTGTGATCAGGCGCAGGGGCGGCGGTATTGGTGAAACCTTTACCGTCCGGAGGGTTTCCTACGGAGTTGGTGTGGAAAGAACATTTCCCCTGCATTCTCCAAAAATCGATAAAATCGAAGTTGTGAGAAGAGGCCGGGTTCGCAGGGCAAAATTGTATTACTTGCGCGGACTGCGCGGCAAAGCTGCCCGGATTCAAGACAAGAGATAAGTTGGAAGGGACTGGGCAAGACAGTCCCTTTTTGCATTTTTACCGGACCCGATGATAGTTCCTTTTAGCCCTATTTGCCGGTAGAAACAGTCCTTTTTTAGTTTATGTCGGCCAGGATGAGGGGAGGCGGTAATATGGAGCAAGGCAGCGAAAAGAAAGCGCTCCCAAAAACCGGGAAGCGCTCGTTTTTTAGTGAGATTATTGAGTCGGTGGCAATTGCGGTATTGCTGGCAGTGGTGATCCGGTTGTTTATCCTGGAGCCATTTTATATTCCCTCCGGTTCCATGGAGCCCAACCTTAAGGAAAATGACCGGATTATTGTAAGTAAACTGAATTATCATTTCCAGGAGCCGGAACGCGGGGACGTCGTTGTTTTTAAATACCCCAGGGATCCAAAACGTAATTTTGTGAAAAGGTTAATCGCCTCAGGCGGGGAAACAGTGGCCTTAAAGGACAGCCGCCTCTACATCAACGGCGAAGTGGTGCCCGAAAACTACCTGCCCGAGGGTTTACGATTTGCCGATTTTGGTCCCGTAGAGGTGCCGGAAGGCCACTACCTGATGCTGGGAGACAACCGCAATAACAGCGATGACAGCAGAGTATGGGGGTTTTTAGACGAGGACTTGATTATTGGTAAAGCAGTTGTAATCTACTGGCCGCCTAACAGGATTGGCACAATAGCTAAATAAAGCCTGGAAGGATTCCAGGTCAGGTTTTTTAGGGTGCGTCTGTATGGGTATTAATTAATAAACGTGGAAATATTACTGCATAAAACTAATGGGGAAGCAAATCATTTTACCTTGCCTCCCGGGTTAATTCTTAAAAACAGGTAAATTTGGAGAGTTCCCTTTCTTACCTAACCCACAGGAAGGATGACTTATGGACATAAACTGGTACCCCGGGCATATGGCCAGGACCAGGCGGCTGATTTTAGAGGACCTGAAACTGGTGGACGTGGTAATTGAGGTTTTGGACGCCAGAATTCCCTCCAGCAGCCGCAACCCCGAGTTCAACAAAATAGGAGGGCAAAAACCCCGCCTGGTGGTCTTAAACAAGTCAGGTCTGGCGGATCCAGAAAAAACCCGGCTCTGGCTTGATCTTTTCCGGGTGTCGGGCTATAGCGCAGCCGCCGTGGACGCCCTGCAGGGCAGGGGGATGCGGGAGATCCCGGCGCTGGTCCGGGAACTGGCGGCACCTGGAATGGCCGCCCTGACAGCATCCGGCAGGAGAGCCAGGACTCCCCGCTGCATGGTCCTGGGTATACCCAACGTGGGCAAGTCTCTTTTAATCAATAAGCTGGTGGGACGCGGCGCAGCCAGGACCGGCGATAAACCTGGTGTGACCCGCGGCCGGCAATGGATCCGGGTGGCGGGCAGCATCGACCTGATGGATACACCGGGCATTCTCTGGCCCAAGCTGGAGGACGGGGAGGCGGCTTTTCGCCTGGCTGCTACAGGTGCGATCAAGGAAGAAGTCTATGATTTTTACGCCGTTGCTGGAAAACTGGTTCGTTGGCTTGCCGAAAACCGCCCGGAAGCCCTCAGGGAGCGTTACAAACTGGACCTGCTGCCGTCCGGGCAGGAGGAACTGCTGGAAGCAGTGGGAGCCGCAAGGGGCTACTACCTTTCAGGAGGAGTGGTTGATACCATCAAATCCGCCCGCACCGTCCTGAAGGAATTCAGGGAGGGCAGGCTGGGGCGGTATACCCTTGATGAACCCACTCCCCCGGGACAGCCGGCAGCTGAAGCAGGGGCCAATGGAAGATAGAAATGAATAAAGCTTATTTATGCAATATTTTTCCTTGTAAGGCAGGGGTTTGCACTTTCTGCTTCGAATATACATATTATTAATGTCCTGGAGTGTTATACCTGAATTTGTCAAATCTTTCAGTGGCGGAAATCAAAAAAATGTTTAAGGGTCCCCGGGAGGACTGGCAGGAGCACCTTCCGGCCCTGGCGGCTGATCCCAGAACCGGAGTCCGTGAAATTTACAAGCGGCTGAAACGGGCAGAGGCTGCTTTGGAAACCGAAAGAAAACGCCTTGCTAAAATGTATCTCTACGAAGAACAGCTCCGGGCTCAAGGATATGACTCTGTCGCCGGGGTAGACGAGGCGGGGCGGGGTCCCCTGGCCGGACCGGTGGTTGCGGCCGCCGTCATTTTACCCCCGCAGGCCGGGCTTCCCTATTTAAACGATTCGAAGAAGCTCACCGCTAAAAAACGCGAAGAGCTGGCTGTTCTGATTAAAAAAACTGCCCTGGGCTGGGCCACCGGCATGTCCACAGTAGAAGAGATCCTGCAACATAACATTCATCAGGCCGGCCTCGTAGCCATGCGCAGGGCGGTCCTGGATCTTCCCGGGAAACCTTCGCACCTCCTGGTGGATGGTTTTGAAATCACAGGGCTGGATTTACCCCAAACACCCCTTACCGGCGGGGACGGGCTCAGCGCCTCCATTGCTGCGGCCTCGATCCTGGCCAAGGTGACCAGGGATCAGCTGATGGACTCCTACGACAGGCTGTATCCGGAGTACGGCTTCAGGCGCCACAAAGGCTACGCCACTCCGGAGCATCTCCAGGCCTTGAAGCGTTTCGGGCCTTGCCCCATTCACAGGGCGGGTTTCCAGCCTGTGCGGGCTATGCTTGAAATTATTTAAGGGGTTAAAGGGCTCGCCGGGCGGTACGGGTATTTTTAACAGGAGCAGGAGCATGACCTTTCAAAGAAAGAAACTGGGCCGGCAGGGGGAAGATGCTGCGGCATGCTACCTTGAAAAAAGTGGCTACACCCTGTTGCGCAGGAATTATACCTGCCGCCTGGGGGAAATAGATATCGTGGCCATGGACCGGGATGTGCTGGTTTTTGTGGAAGTGCGCTCCCGTAGCAGCGAAGGTTACGGCCTGGCCCAGGAAAGCGTCACGGTGCGCAAGAAGCTGAAACTCCGCCAGCTGGCCTGGCAATATCTCAAGGCGGAAGGGAAGACGGACAGAAACTGCCGTTTTGACGTGGTTGCCGTTTTATTCAACAGGGAGGGCCGGGTCAAAAGGCTGGAGCATATTGAAGATGCCTTTTGAATTTTGTTGTTCGTCCTTAAAAGTCAACCTCCGGATAGTCCGCGTTAACTGCTATCTTGTTTCTAACCACCACTCACAATTTGCAGGCCGGTTCATTTACAACTGCAATTCATCAACAAAACCTCATTTAAAGAGTTTCCAGTTTAAATTCATAATTCCACTAAACTAAGCCGGAGCAAACAATTTCAGCAGATTGTTTTTACGGCTTGGTCTGCTTATTCAGCAAAGGAGCGGGCAGCCAGGATAATTTATAAGTACGACATAAGCAAAAAAGACACCGGCATTCGTAAAAATTCACAGGGAGGGACTGGTATGACCTTAGGCGAAGGTGCCGGCAAGCAATTGCCGCAGACTGTAGAGTCCATTGACAGGATTTTCAAGGCCAGGTCGGTTGCTGTGGTGGGTGTTTCCAGTGATCCTGCCAAGCTTGGCTATATGACCCTGGAATCGATCCTGAAGGGTGGTTACGACGGCCGGGTTTACCCGGTTAACCCCAGGGGTGGGGAAGTGCTGGGCCTCAAAGTTTACAAAAGCCTCAGCCAGTTGCCCGGGCGCCCTGAGCTGGTTGTGATTCTGGTTCCGGCGAAATTTGTGCCCGGGGTCCTAAGGGAGGCTGCAGGACTGGGAATTCCCGGGGCCGTTATTTTAAGCGCCGGCTTCCGGGAAGCCGGCCGGAGCGATTTGGAAGAGGAGATCGCCGCAATCGCCCGGAAAACTGGGCTGCGCTTTGCCGGGCCCAATATTCAGGGGATCAACTACCTGCCCAACAAGTTGTGCGCCATGTTCTTTCCGGTGATCACTACCCGGGGGCCGCTGGCCGTGGTTGCCCAGAGCGGTTCGGTTACGGCGGCCCTATCTGAGTGGGCGGCCGGCGAAGGCCTGGGGATCTCGGCGGCCATCAACCTGGGAAACCAGACTGACCTTTGCGAAGCAGACTACCTTGAATATTTTTCAACTGACGAAAACACCGGAGCTGTCGCTCTTTACCTGGAAGGTATAAAAAACGGCCGGCGCTTTTTGGAAGCGGCAGCCAGAGCCACGCTCCGCAAGCCCGTGGCTGTGCTCAAGGCCGGCCGCAGCGAAACCGGACGGGTGGCCGCAAGCTCCCATACAGGTTCTTTGGCCGGGCGGCATGAGGTCTTTAGCGGCGCCTGCCGGCAGTTCGGCTTGATTAACGCCGGCAGCCTCGATACACTTTATGATTGTGCCAGGGGTCTCGCTGCTCTGAAGGAGCCCCGGGGCAACCGGGTCCTGTCCATTTCCACCTCCGGGGGGATGGGTACCCTGGCTGCTGATGAGGCCGGCGCTGAGGGTCTGGTCCTGCCGCCGCTGCCCGAGGGGCTTATCAGGGAAATCCAGAGCCTTGGCATCTCACCCCTGGCTCATTTAGCCAACCCCATAGATCTTGGGTATGTCCCGTCGGAGGATTTCAAGCCTGTTGTTATGCTGGCTGATAAATATGAGGCAGCGGACATAATTCTGCTGAATCTGGGCGACCCCATGCCCGGAATGCCTGAAATTGCCGTTGAGCTGGCCGGCAGGATCAAGGCCGCTTTAGCCGTCAGTTATGCGGGGGGCGGTGAGGAAGAGAAGAAAGGGCGACCGGCTATGATGGCTGCAGGTATTCCTGTCTTTTCCAGCCCGGAGCGCGCTATAAGAGGGATTGGGGCGGCTGTCCGGGCGGCCCGCTTCCGCCGTGAGCGGCAGGCGAGGGAGGGAGCTTATTCTTTGTCCCTCACGGATCTAACGCTGCGGGACAGGGCGGCGGAGAGCCGGCTGATAACCGAACCGGAGGCTGTCCGGTACCTGAAGCGCTACAAAATTCCCTATCCGGAGCACGGGCTGGCCCGCAGCGCTGAAGAGGCGGTGATGATCGCAGCCGGCACAGGGTATCCGGTGGTGCTCAAAATTGTCTCCCCGGACGTATCTCATAAGAGCGATGCAGGCGGGGTAATCACAGGCCTTGAAACACCAAGCCAGGTCCGGGAGGCCTACGACCGGATCCTTGCCAGGGTCCTGGCGGCCGTACCCGGCGCATCCATCGAGGGTGTCCTGGTTTGCCGGCAGGCGCCGCAGGGTCTGGAAGTCATCGTAGGGGCACTGGAGGATGAAGTCTTCGGACCTACGGTTATGTTCGGCCTGGGCGGGATCTTTGCCGAGGTGTTTCAGGATGTTTCTTTCAGAATCGCCCCCCTCATGCCCTTTGATGCTGCGGAAATGATCCGGGAAACGAAGGCCTATCCCCTTTTAAGGGGAATCAGGGGACAGACTCCCTGCGATATCGAAGCTCTGGAACAATTGCTGCTGGCCGTCTCCAGGCTGGTTGTGGAACACCGCGGGATCAAGGAATTGGACTTGAACCCGGTGCGCGTGTTTAAAGAGGGATTGCTGGTACTGGATGCCAGAATGAGTGTGTTTAAATGAGTGTGTGTATTTGAAAGGGTTTGCTATGATTCAGCCTGGCTGGAGTCATCTATAAAGGTTAAATATATTAACAATTAAAAAAATCAACAGGTATAAATTAAATATATCAAGTTGGTATGATTGTTTAGTTTAATCCAGCCTGGCTGGGATCATATTATTGGCAGCAGTGAAGAAAAGGTTTCCTGGGGAGGTTGTCCACCGGAGGACGTTGCCCTATGTTTTGTCTACAAGCCGGTGCTAATCAGCCGGTCCTGAAAAATGTTATGAGCTGGCCGGTTATTGGTTATGTGCGCCTTTGCTGTTAATTTTCTCGGCCGTCTTATAAGCGTCATACATGCTGTAGATCCATACGGCAGGATATGTAATAAAACCAACTAACACAAACATGAGCAACGCGTTTATCGCCTGGAGAACTATGAGTCCCACACCTTTTGCTATTTGTCCGTTATAGATTTGTCCCAAACCGGAAATGAAAAATGAAAGCACTGCTGCTAAGCCCGGGTTTTTCAATTGTTCATTACCTCCCTCAATAATCCGGCGTTTTCTCTTGTTAGCCTGGTTTTTCTTGGATTCTCACATTTCAATAAACATACCGGATGAATAACATGCTGCTATCATCTTTTTGAGCACTGTCAACGTATAAAGGGGTACTTTTCCTGGGAATTTTTCCTGGGACTATGGTGACTTAATACCCGGAATACGATCTTCGCAGGGCACACCCACCTGGCAGAGTCCGCAGCCCGTTTGCTCAAAACCCAGCCGTTTCCTGCGGCGGGCTGCTTCTTCCCCGCTGTAATTCATTTCATTGCACAGTTTCTTGTCATGACCCCCGCCGGTGAGGGCATTAACCGGGCAGCGCCTGATGCAGGCGGTGCAGCCCCGGCCGGCAAGGCAATAATCCATATGTCCATTGTAAGGGCGTTCCGCCCGGGGCAGTTTCGTGCTTACAACTACGCTTCCCAGACGGTGGGCTATCCCCCTGGCGGTAATCAGTCCGTCGTTTAAGCTGAAGGTGCCCAGGCCGCAGGCATATGCGATATGCCGTTCCGACCAGGTTGAGGTGAAATTTCCCCGGGCCGGGTCCTTAATAATCTTAAATCCGGGCAGCAGGGAAGGGGCAACCGCTGGGCAGCCCCTGGCTTCCAGCCAGCCCGTTACAAATTTTTTCAAACTGTTATTGAACTCCTCTCCGTAATTCCGGGTATAGGACCATTCAGGGGAGGGTTCCGACTTTTCACGGCGATTTGTTGCCCTGACCAGAGAATTTATGGGCAATACCCAGGAGACAACGCTGATGTCTTCAGGCTTGCTCACCTCTTGAAGTTTGCCGGGCGGCAGTGAGCCTGCCAGAGCTTCCCAAGGGGTCAAGGAAAGGGGTCCCACCTGTTCCTTAACCTTGTCAAAAATAGGATCATCGCCCCGGGCAAAACCAATCAGGGGCTCGTCAAAATAAGGCCCCTGAGACAACTCACAATAATTCCCCGGATTTGTTGAGACAAAACCGGTGATGGCGTTTATTAACTGGTCAGCAAAGCTCTTTAGTTCTTCTGTCACTTGCTCCTTACTCCTTTGAATATGGGATTTTTACAGCTTTCTTTCCGGGGATCTGTACTGCAGTGCCTCAGCGATGTGTGTTTCTTCAATCAGCTCGGCGCCGGCCAGGTCGGCGATGGTTCTGGCCACCTTCAGGACGCGGTCATGGGAACGGGCGCTCAGGCCTAAACGTCCGAAGGCTTCTTTTAAAAGGATCCGGGCTTTTTTGCCGGGTTTACAGTATTCGCGGACTTCCCGGGGTCCCATGCCGGCATTGCAGTGTGGTTTTCCGAAATCCTTTGTCCTATCCCTGTTATTGTCCGCCTGAAATCTTTGCCGTTGAACTGTCCGGGCGTACTCTACCCTTTTTTTAATCTCTGCTGAACTTTCCCCCCTTGTTCGGTCCGAAAGGTCTTCGTAGGGCAGCCGGGGAACTTCCACATGAAGATCAATCCGGTCCAGCAGCGGGCCGGAGAGCCGGGCCAGGTAGCGCTGGATCTGGTAGGGTGTACAGGAGCACTCCCGGATGGGGTCTCCATAATAGCCGCATGGGCATGGGTTCAGCGCCCCAACCAGCATCAGTCTGGCCGGATAGGTTAGAGAGGCGTTGATCCTGGAGATGGTCACAATCCCGTCTTCCAGCGGCTGCCGGAGCGCCTCCAGGGTTTCCTTATGAAATTCCGGCATTTCATCGAGGAAGAGCACGCCGTTATGGGCCAGGGATACTTCTCCCGGTTTTGGGATCCTGCCGCCGCCGATGATGCTCACTGGTGAAGCCGTGTGGTGGGGGCTGCGAAAGGGCCGTTTTGTTACCAGCGGCCGGTTGCCCGGCAGCAGCCCGGCCAGACTGTGGATTTTGGTCACTTCGATGGATTCCTGAAAGGTCATATCCGGCAGGATACCCGGAAGGCTCCGGGCCAGCAATGTCTTACCGGAGCCGGGGCTTCCCAGCATGATTAAATTGTGCCCGCCGGCAGCCGCCACTTCCAGGGCCCGTTTTGCCGCCTGCTGGCCCTTTATATCTGAAAAGTCGGATACTGCGGCGCCGGGCGCTTTCAGCAACTCCCTGATGTCCAGCCTGTAAGGAGATATTTCCAGTTTTCCGGATAAAAACTCCGCCAGCTGAGCCAGGCTACCGGCGGCATAGGCGTTGACTCCTTCCACCAGGGCAGCTTCTTTTACGTTTTCCAGCGGCACGACCACTTCATTCAAGGAATACTCCCTGGCTGTCAGGACATTGGGCAGCACACCTGTTACAGGTTTTAAGGAGCCGTTCAGAGAAAGCTCCCCCAGGTAAACAAAAAGGCCGCATCGTTCCTGGGGAAGCTGTCCGGTGGCGGCCAAAATCCCGACAGCCACAGGCAGGTCATAGATGGGGCCTTCCTTTTTGAGATCGGCTGGTGCCAGGTTTACAGTAATCCTCTTAACCGGAAACTCAAACCCGGAGTTCTTAATTGCGGAGCGGACCCGGTCCTTGGACTCCCTGACCGAGGTGTCAGGCAGGCCCACAATATCGAAGCAGGGCAGTCCCCTCGACACATCCACTTCCACTTCCACGATTTGCCCGTCCAGCCCGTGCAGGACGGTGCTTTTCACAATGGCCAGCATGGCGCCTCCAGGTATAAGGATTATTTAATGAATAAAAACATTTTTCTACCATTTAGTAGTTAAATCCTGCAGGGATAAGATTATATCCTGTAAAAATAGACGGATGTAAACAGGTAAAAAGGTACAAACTTTTACCTTTTTAATATTATCAATAACAACGGATATATTATTTCTTTAATTTTCTGGTAATAGACTTAGCTGTTAGTTTTCTTATGGAAAGTTAATGCTTAAATTGAATATAAAAGCTTGTCCCCTTAGGATTTGCTTTGAAATTTAAAGTTGCGTTATGTTGAATAGCGATGTTATTGCAGATTGCCAGACCCAACCCGGTACCAGTATCTTTTGTTGTATAGAAAGGGGAGCCAATAACATCAATTATATCTGGGCTAATGCCTGTACCTTCATCAGCAACCTCCAAGATAATTTCATCATTCATTATGTATGTCCTGATTGTTAGATTTCCTCCTGTAGGCATTGCTTCCAACCCATTTCGAACAAGGTTGAATATCAGCTGCCGAATATCTTCGGGAACAACTGGAATATCATAAATATTTCCTAATTCTAATATTATATTGTTACCATTTTTAATTGCTTCCGCCTGGATTAAAGGATAGATAGCGTTAATAATATTGTTAAGGTTTTCTCTTATAAAACCAGATGATTTATTGCGGGCTAAGGAGAGGAATTCGCCAATGATATTATTAATTCTATCAATCTCCTCAAACATAATATGGAAATACGAAGCATATTCAGTATATGCTTTTTTTTCCTGCATTAATTGTAATAAGCCCCTGATAGATGTGAGTGGATTCCTAATTTCATGAGCAATATTAGCTGAAATTTTGTTAATAATATCTAATTTTTCTATTCTTCCTATATCGTTAATAATATAGGATTTGTTGCCAGCGCTTACAAACAGATATTTATGATTTTTAATAATGTCTATAATTTCATAGCTAGTGCATTTGCTAATTTGGAAGGTGCAGACTGCTATCATTTTAAGGTCTTTAATTCTTTTGTCTACTATGGATTCATAATTTTGAAATGCCGGCCAATCTTCTTTTTTCAGCCAGGTTATGTTGCCACTTGCTCTAATACCCCTATAACCCTTGGACATAGCTTCATCTTTCTTTTTACACCATAATTTGAAAATATTGTTTGTATCAAATTTGCCATGAGTTAAATACCATTCTGAGTAAGGAATCATTTCCATCTGCCCTTTTTGAAGATAATGGTCAAGGTTTGGTATGTAATTTTTGATCATTAGTTTTGCTTTTTTATTACCAATTGGTTCTGATATAATCCAAATACAATATTCATTATTTTCTAAACCAAATTTAAAATATGGTCCTAACATATTAATTAAATCATCCACACAATGGTAAAATCCGCAGATATGGGTGCCATATGGAATATTCATAAGTGAAGAAGTATCGCTTTGTATTATACTTTTTGTGTTCTGTTCAGAATTATCTGTGAAGATCATTGTTAATACCTCCAAGAAAAATTCAAATAATTGCACAATTCAATAAATTCTATGAAATTCCTTTACAATTATTTCGACAGTTTCCAGCATAAAAAAAGCCGGATTTGTAAAAATCCAGCAAATTGGAGATGGGCAGTTGCATGGGGGTATTGCGGCAAGAGCAGAAATACAAAAACTGGTTCCCCTGGCCGAAATAGTCCAAATCAAGAGCCTTCCAAAAGCCCAAAGGGATAAGATAAGATCTAAATTTAAGGAGATAGAAGGCTTGACACAACGTCAGGCAGCCAGGATTTTGGTTATAGCGCAAAATTTGATTTTTAAGGTATAAAGATAAAGGAAGCAGGAGAACCGTCTCCTTGCTTCCTCTTGCTTCCCAAAAATTTGCTCCGTTCTTGTTGTCATTTGATGATCATAATTCCGGAAAACCCCGTTATATTAAATACTTCTTTCACCGTCTCATTTGCTCCGATGATTTTCATTTCCGTTCCCAGGACATTTACCTTTTTCTGTGCACTCAAAAGCACGCGCAGCCCCGCGCTGCTGATGTATTCCAGTTCGGCAAAATCAAAAACAAGATTGACTGCTTCCCCTTCAAATATAGTACTGAGTTCATTTGCCAGCTGGGTACTGGTAACAGTGTCCAGTCTGCCCTGAAGGGCCAGAGTGGTGGTATTTCCGCTCGTATTTTTAGTGATTTTCATAGTGATATCATCTCTCCTTTTTATGAGCTTTTAAAGCTTTTTATTAATTATTGGGGGCACCCCTGTTCACAAAAACTAACCTCTCTTCAAGCCTGACTAGAAGTAAAAATATTTGACTCTCCGTATACTTGAATATCAAAACAAAAATTCCAGATATCCCATGTCTTGGACATATCCGATCATATTTGTCACACGTCTATCGGATATAAGTGAGAGTCATTAAAAAATTCATCAAATACAATGAGATTTCCTTTATAAATGTATCCATTAATTAATTATTTAGATCTTCCAATTCTAGCAAAAAAAAAATTCTGTCATAAAATAAATGTAACAGTGTTTTTGTTTTTCTATTGCAGAAATCCTTTATTCCGTTACCCGCTTCAAATATCCATACAAAGTACATTCAAATATATGTGCAACTACAAGTTTTGCGCCCTCGGGTAAAGAAGTCCATATACTGCAATAGGGACAAGCCTGCTTAAAGACCACGCCTGGAATTGACCTGCTTTCCTCAAAACATTTTCCCGATTTCGGGAACTCTCCCTCCGGTAGGCCACAACCATTATCTATCCCTGTACCCCCGACTATACCCGCCAACAATTCATCTTCCAATGGTAT
>JAKPTB010000013.1 GCA_029555205.1 Bacillota bacterium | reverse complement strand
TGAAAAACTCTATGACCGGGAATTTGTGGACAACTGGACCCTGGGTTTTTCTGAGTTAAGCGATTACGTTAGGGAATTCACCCCGGAAAAGGTTGAATCCATCACCCGGGTGCCGGCGGAAACCATAACTGCGCTGGCCAGGGAAATAGCGCAAACAGAAGGAGTCAGCCTGCGTACTTATACTGGTCTGGAGTATACAAACAGCGGGGTGCAAAACATCCGGGCCCTCTATATCCTGTGGGCGCTGACGGGCAACCTGGATGTGCCGGGCGGTTTAGGCATAACGCCACTGCCGCGCCGGCCCTCTCAGAAGAAGTTTGAAGCGCCGGCCGGGGTATTACCCATTGGTGCTGAGAAATACCCCATGTTTTATGAATTGACCAGATGTGCCCACTATCTGGAATTCCCCGGGGCTGTCCTGGAGGGGAAGCCTTATCCGGTTAGAGGCCTTATAATTAACGGTTCTTCCACCCTGACCTCTTACCCGCAACCAAAAATATTTGAAGAGGCCTACCGCAGCCTGGAATTTATGCTGGTAATTGACATTGTTATGACCAGGGATGCGCTTTTTGCTGACATTGTGCTGCCATCGGCCACTTATTATGAAATCGATTCATACCAGCGCTACCCCGATTACGTTCGCCTGAGAAAACGAGTGATTGAACCAGTGGGACAGTCGAAGAACTGCGTGATGATTATGGCCGAACTGGCCAATCGCCTTGGATACGGCCACCTCTACGCACAGAGCGAAAAAGAAGTTATCGAAAATGCTTTTGCCGGGAACCCCGGACTGCTTGAAGCTTTGCAAAACAGCCCGGACGGGGTTAAACTCCCCCCCGCGGAGCATTGTTATAAAAAATACGAAACAGGAATGTTAAGGAAAGACTGCCGGCCCGGTTTCCCAACTCCTTCGGGGAAGCTGGAGATCACCTCCAGTCTGATGGCCAGGCACGGTTACGACGCGCTGCCTGTCTATTCTGAGCCGGTGGAAGGGCCTCTGCAAAATCCTGATCTATGCAGGGAATTTCCCCTGGTGATGAACACGGGAGCAAGGATCCAGTCGACCTTCCGCTCTCAGCACCTGAACGTGCCCGGCCTGCTAAAGCTGCAGGATAAGCCGTATGTCCTGATCAACCCTGCTGACGCGGCGGAGCGGGGCATTATGGATGGAGACAGGGTTGCGGTCAGCACCAGGAGGGGAAGTGTATGCTTTTATGCCAGGGTAACTGAAGATGTTTTGCCTGGTCAGGTTGAGGTCAACATGGGCGGCGGGAACCCGACCCAGGCTGAAGCCTGGCGCCGGGCCAATGTAAACGATCTGACGGACTTCGAAAACAGGGATCCTGTATCAGGGTTTCCGGTGTTTAAGGCGCTTTTGTGCCAGGTTGAAAAAGCCGGGGAGGAAGATTCCAGTGCCAAAAATTGAAGTGGAGTTTATTAACACCTGCCCCTGTTGTGACGAGCATGTCCAGACTATCCAAAAGGCGGCAGCCAGGTACGGGGACGACGTGGAAGTGAAGGTTTACTATGCGGGAAAGGATTTTGGTTACCTGAAGAAGTACGGCATGGTGACCAGGGGGACCATGATCATAAACGGGCGGAAAAAGATCGACAACCTGTCTAAAACAATAATTGAAAAAGCTATAGAAGACGCGCTTAGGGGATGATTGTATTTTGGTCCTGGAGTATTTGCAAAGAGTCACTCTGACCGCCCTTGACATCCTCAACGGAGCTTCGGTATGGCTGGTCATAAGCTTTGTTCTGGCAGGGCTGCTGCACAATCTGATCAGCCCGGACGGGCTGCAGCGCATGCTGGGAAACCGGAAGCTCTCAACGCTGGTCAAGGCAACGGTTTCCGGGATGCTCCTGCCCATCTGCAGTTGCGGTGTAATCCCCCTCGGCCTGGGCCTTTATTATTCCGGCGCCTACCTGGGACCGGTCCTGGCCTTTATGACAGCTACACCTATCATCAACCCCGCTGCTGTCCTTCTCGCTTATGGATTTCTGGGACCGCAGCTTGCCACTATCTACCTGGTGACAGGCTTTATTGTGCCGGTGTTGATCGGTTTGGTTGGCAACAGGTTTGCCGGGTCTGAGATCCTTGCTCCCGGTTTTGAGGGACCTGTGAAGCCGGCCGATTTGGAACCAGGGGAGAAGGTCAGCCTTGTTCAGAAACTACAGGCAGGGCTGCTCTGGGGTTTTTTTGACATGGGGGTATCCGTGAGCAAATACGTGTGCATTGGTATGCTGCTGGCCGGGCTGATTATTGTCCTGGTGCCCCCTGCTTTGATCCAGCAGTACCTGGGTAATCCGGGCCTAATCTCCGTCGCCGGGATAGCATTGCTGGGCGCGATCATGTATGTCTGCGCTGTAGGGCACATCCCCTTTATTGCGGCGCTGATCGCCAGCGGGGCGGCGCCGGGGCTGGCCATAACCTTCCTTATGACCGGCGCGGCCACAAACCTGCCCGAGTTGATCAGCATGTATAAATTGATTGGCCGGCGTACAGTTCTGATTTATTCCTCTACGTTGGTGGGGGCCTCATTATTGATAGGTTACCTGACCAACAAATTGCTTCTTCCAGGTTTTACGCCGTTTTTCGACTTGAGCAAAACCCGCCAGACCGTCGGCCTTGCCAATAATCTTATCTTTGCCGCGCCTGAGCCCCTGCGTTATCTCTGCTCGGCTGCTGTCCTGCTCCTTGGCCTGTACGCCCTGTGGCCGGGGTTAAAGCGGAGGCTGGCCTGACTGAGAGCCGCCTGATGATGAAAAGAGCACTGCTCTGCTGTTTGCTGGCTTGCCTGCTTGCCGGGACAGCGGTGGCAGGCTGCGGCACAACAACGGTAAATGAAAGGGAAGGATGTGAGCCAGGCCTGGCAGGTGAGCAGGTGTCCGAAGCCCTAAACTACTTTGCTTTGACCCGCGGGGACAAAGAAATAATAAAATACGCCTGTGCCGACCTTAACGGTGATGCCGGAGAAGACCTGGTCGTGATTTTCAGGGAGAGTAAAGAGAAGAACAGCATGCTGGTAGTGCTGGTCAAGGAAGGTGAATTCCAGTGCACCAACGAAGTGGCGGCGCCGGTTTCCAACCAGGTTATTACTTTTAAAGACATCGACGACAAACCACCCCTGGAATTTATTGTCCAGGGCATGAAGGGTTCCAATCTGGGCTATGCGATTTACCGCGTGGAAGGGAGTATTCTGGAAGATCTGTTTGGAGAGGGGATGGAAGACTGCTGCTAAGTTTTTTAACTCCGGGGAGAAATGGGGATGGCACCCCGCGGGCTTCAAACCCGTTGTCCACCTGCCAGGCAGGACTGGAGTCGCGTTCGAATCCGACTTCTCCCCATCATTTATTTATTTCTGCAAAAAAGCATGTGTTAAGGGAGGCATATTTTTATGACAAAAATAGCTCGGCTATTTACATGTCTGGCCCTTGCAGCCATCCTGCTGGCTGTGCTGTCCGGCTGCGGCGGAGGGGAAAAACAAAGGGCGCAGGAAACAGCGGCGGGGATCCCTGAAAAGGACAGGGACTACGTTGTAAATTTGGGCTATTATAACTGCGACCACATGACTGCAGCCTGTATCGCCAAGGACACGGGGATATTTGAAGAATTGGGTCTGAAAGTAAACGTTACCGGCAACGGTAAGGTGCCCGAGGCCATGGCGGCAGGCCAGATGGACGCCGGGTATGTGGGAAACAGCGGTTCAATGCGGGCTTACATAAAGGGTTCACCCATAATCGTGGCGGCTAATAACCACGTCGGAGGATCATACTACCTTGTTGCCTCCAATGATATTACTGATCCCCAGCAGCTTATTGGCAAGCAATTAGCCCTGGGTACAAATCCGGAAAAAACAAGCATCTCGTGGATAACCATGGCCAATGAGTTGGGGTTGCCCATTGAGGGCAAGCATTACGAGGTATTAAATATGTCCGATAAGGATGAGTACTTCGCGTTAAAAGCCGGGAAGTTGACTGCTTATTCAACCTGCGATCCCTGGGCTTCAATGGCCGAATATGAAAAGACCGGCCACGTCTTAGCCGTTGCCGGCAAGCTGCCATCCGGCGAGTGGGGTATATGCTGCGCTTTCCACTTGAGTAAAAAGTTTGCCTCTGAGCATCCGGAACTGGCCAGGCTGATGGTTTTAGCCCATACCAGGGCCATGCAGTATATTTATACCAGGCCTGTTCATTCTGCGGAAATATTTGCAAAAAACTATAACGTACCTGAGGAAGTTGCTTTAATGACGATTTGGAAGAAGACAGTGGCTGAAGGCAGGACACTTACCTGGAAAATAGACTTGAATAACTGGCAGCGGCAGATTGATTTAGAGCTGGAAGCTGGAACCCTTGACGCTGCCCCAAACCTGGATGAATTTATCCAACCCCAATATTTGAATGAGAGCGGTGCGGATGATTTTGACACCTTCATAAGGGAAAAAGTAGATCCGGTCTTCCCGGTCGGTATGCCCTACGAAGAGTGGAAAGAAAAAGCCTTTAAATTAGAAGGAAAAACGGTATAGCGTCTAGATGAAAAATTGCGTTGCAGGGGCAGCAGTGATTGTTCTGCTGCTCGTGGTTTCACTTTTGAACTTTCCCCAGAGGGAAGATAACAACGGGAAGGTCAAAATCGGAGCCCCTGACGACACGGGAGGCATGATCCTTCATTATTTGGTTAACGAGAAGGGCTACAGAGGAGCGGAGGTTAAGGGCAGTTTTGAACTGTATCAGGTCAAGGATTGCTGCGCCAGCACCTCCCAGTGGGCATTAAGCACCAACCTGTATGATCTTGCCGTGATGTGCCCGGACGCAGCCGCCAGCCTGCTGGAAAAAGACAGGCGGTTTGAAGTAGTCGGTCCGGTCCTGGTCAATTCGGATATCGTGGTGGTCAGGTCTGGGATTGAGCCGAAAAAAATCGGGATATCTCAGAACCGCTCTCACCAGGAGCAGATCACAACCGGTGTTTTCGGACCGGGGGTCGCCGCAGTGTCCATGCTGCCCTCAGCAATACCTTACGCCTATGAGAAAAAGGCGGTAGACGGGGTGGTGGTAGACGCCCTGAGGGGGTTTACGATGGCGGGCGAGAAAATACCAGCGCCCGCCGCGGCCGGAGGTCATGTTACTTACGTGCTGGTCGTGAATAAGAGTTTCAAGGAAGACCCCCGTTACCATGAATTCATCCGTTTGTTCCAAGCAGCGGCTGAAGAACTGAACAATCCTGATGTGCTGGTTGAAGAAATTAAAAAATACAAAAACATAGATCTTGCGGGCGAGGAGGTGGAAGAGTGGAACCGTCTGGGGATAAGGCACGTTTTTATAACTCCAGGAACGTAAGGTTGATGCGTGAAAGAATAATAGGGGGCCATTTCCAAAAACAACTGCTGTACCGCCTGGCTACTATTGCGGCAGTATTTGTTGTCTGGCAGCTGGCCGCCAACCACTATAACAGTGAGTTTATGATGCCTTCTCCTTTGAAAACAATGCTTGCCTTTCCCTCAGTCGTGTCTGACCCGGAGGTTTTAAATAACCTCCTGATCACTTTAAAGAGGGTCCTGACGGGCTTTGTTTACGCCATGCTGCTCGGAGTGCCGCTGGGATTCCTGATGGGCTACTCCAGGGCCGCGCTGCATTTTTTTGATCCGCTGATAGATTCACTGCGGCAGGTCCCGATCATGGCCTGGGTTCCCCTGACCATAGTCTGGTTCGGCCTCGGCGATGGTCCGACAATATTCCTCATTACATTTGCCGGTGTTTTTCCCGTAATCATGAATACTATCGCCGGAGTGCAAAACATCTCTAAAGATTATTACAACGCTGCCCGCAGCATGGGGGCCGGTCCCTGGAGTATTTTCTCCAGGATCATTGTGCCCGCTTCGCTGCCGGACATCCTTATCGGGGGGAGGGTTGCCATCGGCCTGGGCTGGATGTCGGTGATATGAGCTGAGTTTATAGCGACGAGTGCCGGCTTCGGCTACTCTATGGTGGAAGCGCAAACAAGGATGGAGACAGGCAAGCTGATTTGTCTCATGATTTTGGCCGCTTTGATTGGCTACGGGATCGACCGGGTTTTGCAAATTGTTACCCGTTCTTTTACCAGGTGGAGGTTTGTTCAGTAATGGAACTTACAGTAGAAGGCATTTCAAAGAGTTTTAAAAATGAGAGTACTGTCCAAACTGTGCTGAAGGATTTGAGCTTTACTGTCCGTGAAGGCCAGTTTGTGACCCTGCTGGGTCCGTCGGGCTGCGGCAAGACCACGCTGCTGACGATCATCGCCGGGTTCCAGGCCGCCTCCGGAGGGAGGGTCATGATTAACGGGGTTCAGGTGAACAGGCCGGGCCCGGACCGGGGCTTTGTATTCCAGAATTACGCGCTTTTTCCCTGGATGACAGTCAGAGAAAACATCCTCTTTCCGATGAAACAGCACCGGGTGCCTGCCAGGGAAAGAGAAAAACGGCTGCAGGAGCTACTGGCCATGGCACAACTTGAAGGTAAAGAAAAGCTTTATCCGCACCAGCTGTCCGGGGGCATGAAGCAGAGGGTGGCTTTCATCCGCGCCCTGGCCGGCAGGCCGGAAGTTCTGCTGATGGATGAACCGCTGGGAGCTGTGGATATGCAGATGAGGCAATCATTGCAGGAAGACCTGGAGGCACTCTGGCTGAAAGACAAGACCACCATGGTTATGGTCACCCACGATGTCGATGAAGCGGTATACCTCAGCGACAGGGTGATCGTCATGTCGGCGTGTGAAGGAAAGATATTGAAGGACATCTCCATTAATCTGCAACGGCCCCGTGACCGGAGAGGAAAGGAGTATCTCCAACACATAGAACTCGTTTCTGAATCGCTGCGGCTTGCCGCGGGCAGGCAGGCGGGGCCGGCAGTTAAGGAGGGCAAGGCCTACCTGCCCGTGAGGACTGAAGCGAAGGTAGTATGACAACGGACAGAAAAATACTTCAATTCAAAATATAGGAGGCTGAAATAATGAAAGTTGCTTATGTATTCAGTTCAACCACTTCGCAAAAAATCCTGAACACCATGATCATTCCCCAAATGGAAAAAGGCACCCACGGAGTCGAAGTGGCGGGGATGTTTTTCTTTATGGACAATACTTTTTTCCTGCTGGAAGGCACCGAGATGGGTGAAAGGCTGCGCCAGCTCCAGGAAGTTAACGGCATGCTGCTCATGGCCTGCGACCAGTGCGCCATAGAGCGCGGCATCGACCAGAAGCTGATCAAAGGCGCGCAGATCGGCTGTTTCCCGCAGCTCTACGCCGCACTGGGCGGGGCCGGAGTGGATCAGGTTATAACACTCTAAACCAGTGGTCTTAGAATAGCCGTCGTAGAGCCCGGGTTTTGCCGGGTATACCGGACAGGTTGGGGCAGGAAAGTATTTACTTCGGAGTCATAAAACATAAAGAAAGAGAGATGATGAAATGAGAAAAATAGTTACAGCCTTGCTTTTGGTTCTTTTGATGGCGTTTGTCTTAGCCGGATGCGGGGGGCAGGGAGCACAGCAGGAAAAAGAAAGCCCCGGGTATAAAATCGGTGTTGTGACACCAACCCTGTCTACCAGTGAAGATGAGTTCCGGGCCGCAGACATGATGGCTAAAAAGTACCCTGATATCGTCAAACACATAACTCTGCCGGAAAACTTTTCCACTGAGATAGAAACCGGTTTGAGCCAGATCACCTCCCTGGCGGATGACCCTCAAATGAAAGCCATTATCGTGATCTCCGGTCAGGCGGGTTTGTTGCCCGCCCTGCAAAAGGTGGAGGAGAGCAGACCTGATCTTATCACCATAACCGCACCTATCTGGGATGATCCTGTTTTGATGTCAAAATATGTGGATATTAACCTGGATACCGACTGGGTCAAAAGAGGAGAGACAATTGCCCGGAAGGCTCATAGTATGGGCGCAAAAACTATGATCCACTATTCCTTCCCTACCCATTTGGCCAAGGAAGTGATAGCCCAGAGAAAGGATATGATGCAGAAAACCAGTGAAGAACTGGGTATGGAGTGGGTTGAAATTGTTACACCCGACCCTCAAACCGGCAGTGGGACAGGACCCATGCTTCAATTCCTGAGAGAGGATATTCCACGGCAAATAAGCAAATACGGTACGGAAACGAATATATTCGGTACAAACTGTCCAATGTATGATGTTATAATTGATGAAGCTTTGAAACTGAAATTCATGGTGGCGGAGCAGTGTTGCCCCACCCCAACCCAGGCCTATCCCACGGTGATGGGTTTGGAGATATCTGAAGAGGATGCCTGGAATTTTGAGAAAATTAATGAGATGATCCGGACCCATGCAGCAGAAGCGCAGATGACCAACAGGCTGGGCGGCTGGCCCATGCCCGCCACTGTGTTTCTGCCCCAGTATGCCGTCGAACTGGCTAAAAAACTAATTGAGGATCCATCCTTTGATTACAAAAACATCCAGCAGTTGAATCAGTTTGCCAAGGATATTTCGGGATACACTGTTTACTTTGACAATTTTAAACCCGCAGAAGATAGCCCTGCCCTTGAGAATTATTACGTGATGATTATGGATTCGATCCTTTACTAAGAATGGTAATTAGTATAAAGTATAAAAAAAGTAAAGGCTGTCTTTAGTTAAGGCAGCCTTTGCGACATTTTCGGGGTTGTTTATGGAAAAGATTCTGGAAATTAAAAATCTATCTAAAAGCTACAACGGAATTCCTGCTTTAAAAAATGTCAGCATGTCGGTAAAAGCAGGTGAAATACATGGTATTGTCGGGGCCAATGGTTCAGGCAAGAGCACCCTGATGAACATTATTTCCGGAAACCCGGTGATCAGGGAGAGCGGTGGCTACCAGGGGGAAATCATTTACAAAGGCTCCAGACTTCAAGTAAGAAACTGTGCCGAGATAATCCGCAGGGGAGTTGGCATGGTACATCAAGAATTTGCCTTGATCCCTGATCTGACCATTGGAGAGAATATTAAGCTGGGCCGTGAAGAGACCTGCAGATTTACCGACCGCTTATTCGGCAGTAAATACTCATTTATAGACAGAAGAAGAAATAACGAGAGTGCTTCTCAAGTATTAAAGAAGCTGGGTCTGGATGTTGATGTGGGAGTTAAAATCATCAATTTATCAACAAACACCAAACAATTTGTGGAAATAGCCAGGGAAGTAGCCCGCAGCGACTTGAAACTATTGTTGTTGGATGAGCCCACTGCTGTTCTCAGTAAAAGCGACGCGTTAAAGCTGCTTGAAGTACTGGTGGGTATGTCAAAGGGCGGGCTGGGGATCCTATTTATTTCCCACCGGCTGGAGGAAGTTCAGTATATATGTGACAGGGTCACTGTTTTCAGGGATGGAGAAGTCGTCTCCCGGTATAATAAGGGAGAAATAAACATAACCAAACTGGCCGGTGATATGGTCGGCCATAAGGTGTATAAGGCAAACGCCCAGAAACGATCGGTAAAGACCCCTCCGGTCCTTTGTTTTAAGCAGTTCTCAGTAAAAATGCCGGGCGAAGAAATCAAAGATCTGGACCTGACCGTTTATGAGGGTGAAATCTTAGGGTTGACCGGTCTTTCCGGACATGGCAAACTGGCTTTGGGTTATGGCCTTATGGGTATGTATCGGGTTGCCGGCGAGGTTATTTTTAAAGGCCAAAAACTGGACAGGATGAACGCAAGAACAAATATCATCAACGGCATTTATGTACTGCCGGACGACCGGCAGGCCCTGGGTATCCTGCCGGAGCATTCTCTGGCTGAAAACATCATCTTCACGGGAAATCAGGTGAAGAATTTATTCTCCAGGAATCCCGCTCTGTCCTTTTTAGGTTTTATTGACTGGAAAAGGGCTTATGGATATGTTGAGCAGGTGGTGCGGGATTTTGAAATAAAATGTTCATCGCCAAAGCAAAGGGCTAAAGAATTAAGCGGGGGGAACCTGCAAAAAGTTTGTATAGCCAGAGCCTTGACCGTAAATCCCCAATTGCTGTTTGTGGCGGAGCCCACCAGGGGGATTGACATTGCAGCAAAAGAAAAGATACTGAAGATGCTCATCGACATCAACCGGAGCAAGGGTACAACCATCGTGATAGCGTCCAGTGAACTGGACGAGTTAAAGAGAGTATGCGACCGGATTGCCGTGCTGGTTAATGGAAGCATTTTTAAAATATTATCCCCCGACTCACCGGATCTTGAGTTTGGGTTGGCGCTGGCAGGTGAGGAAGGAGCTAATCATGAGGGAATACAGCAGCATGAGGAATTACATGAAGGATTACCTGAGGAATTATGCGGGTAATTACAGGATTAGGCCGCCCCAGATCATAATTGTTATTTTTTTGCTGACCCTGCTGATTCTGGCCCATGTTTTACAAATGGATTTAGTAGTTCTCTTCAATGAATCCCTGGTCAAACTGGTGATGAACGGGGTATTGGTTTTGTCGCTGCTGCCCATGCTTAACGTGGGAGCGGGCATGAACTTCGGCATGCCGGTGGGAATTGTCGGAGGTCTGGTGGCTTTATGCATTAGCGTGAATTTTAGGCTGACCGGGTTTTCGGGTTTTTTTATGTCTTTATTATTAAGTTTAGTGGTTTGCGGATTGTTCGGCTGGGTTTACGGCCTGCTATTAAACAGGGTCAAGGGGCGGGAGGAAATTGCCGGTACCTTTATCGGCTTTTCCATAATTCCTTTGATGAACTATTTCTGGACCCTGGCGCCCTTTCAAAACAGGCAAATGCTTTATCCCATCGGGGGTCAGGGTTTAAGACCGAAAATAAGCCTGGACCCCTATTTTAGTGAAGTCCTTGATAATTTTTGCCTGCTTAAAGTAGGCGGTTTTGAAATTCCCCTGGGTTTGTTCGCTTTTTACGCTCTGATCTGTTTATTCCTGTACCTGTTCTTCAGGACCAGGATTGGCCGGGCAACTCTCGCCGTAGGGGAAAATGAAGCCTTTGCCAGGCTATCCGGCATTGACATAGCCAAAATCCGTCTGATTGCCATTAACCTCTCCACCATGCTTGCCGGCATTGGTATTTGTGTATATGCCCAGAGTTACGGCTTTATCCAGCTTTATGATGAGCCATTAGCTATGGCCTTTCCTGCTATTTCGGCGGTATTAATCGGGGGCAGTACGGGAAGAAAGGCCTGGATCTTTGAAGCGGTGTTGGGGACTTATTTATTGCAGACTATTTACCTGCTTACCGTTCCCATCGCCAATGAAATATTGATACCCGAGTTAACAGAAATCTTAAGAACATTTATTACCTACAGCATTATTCTGTATGCCTTATTGTACAGGAACAGGCGGGGGATCATTCATTGAAGAACAAGGAACTGAGAGACAAACTACTTAACATTGAGCATCTGGTACCTGCCGTGTTTTTGCTCCTGTCTATTCTGGCCTGGCAGTTTTCAGGGCTTTCCGGTACCTTTGTTGTTAACCAGGTGATCACCAGATTTATCAGAGACGGGCTCCTGGTCTTATCTTTAATAGTACCCGTAGTTGCCGGTATGGGGCTGAATTTTGCCATTATCGTCGGCGCCATGACAGCGCAGACTGCGCTTTTATTTGTGATTAACTTTCAGGTGGCCGGCGCCCGGGGGATACTGCTGGTTCTTGTCCTGGCCATACTGCTGTCCGTGCTTGTGGGTTTTACCATAGGCCATGTCTTAAACAGGGTCAAAGGAAAAGAAATGATTGTTACCATTGTTATCGGTTTTTTGGCCAACAGCATCTACCAGTTGATCTTTTTGGCGGGCTTCGGAAGCTTTATTCCAGTTGTCAACGAGGAAATTATTTTGTCCAGGGGCATTGGTGTGAGAAATGCCGTGGACCTGGGAATGTACCGGAATACCATCGATAAACTCTGGCTTTTGAGGTTAGGGGGGATAGAAGTTCCCTTATTCATGATCCTGGTGGTTCTCCTGTTTGCGGGGATGCTCTACTACCTTTTACATACCCGCTTTGGCCAGCAGGTGAAGGCAGTGGGTTCCAGCAGTGAAAAAGCTGAAATTGCCGGAATCAATGTGGATTTGCTCCGAATCAAGGTAATTGTCTTATCCACCGTTCTGGCCGCTCTGGGGCAGCTGGTCTATCTGCAAAATATCGGCATGTTCGATGTGTATACGGCACACATGAATGTGGATATTATTTCCTGCGCTGCCCTTTTGGCTGGCGGCGCAAGCATCAAAAGCGCGAAAATAAGGCATGCGCTCATCGGGATTTTTCTATTTCATACTCTTTTTATAGTCTCGCCTCAAGCGGGTCAGAACCTTTTCCACAATGCTGCTTTAGGTGAATACTTCCGGAGCTTTGTGGCCTATGGCACCATTGCCTTCGCCCTGGTAATGAATATTAAAAGTGAGGATAAAAGCCAGGAACCAGGCCAACGCGGTGGTTTAAGGTAACGGATCCTTTGTTGCCTTAAGTAGCGGAATAAAATAGTCAAATATTTTTCCAAATATCAGGCTATTAATTTGGGTTTAATCACCGAATGCAACACCAGGTTGTAAATTATAGCATTACTGGTTTTCTTTTCTGATTAACTGGACAATAACAATATTAATTTGGTATAATCTCATTGTGACAACTTACTCATGTGCATAAAGTTGTCATATAGAGATTGTTTCTATTTGTTGGAGCTTTTTGAAAGGAGGTCCTTGTATGAGCAAAATAGTTGTCAAAGACCTGGTGAAGATTTTCGGCGACCACCCTGAAAAGGCTCGAAAGATGCTGCAAGAAGGTTACAGTAAAGATGAAATACTGAAGAAGACCAGACAGACCGTAGGGATATTTGATATTAACTTTTCCGTAAACGAAGGAGAAGTATTTGTGCTGATGGGGTTATCGGGAAGTGGTAAATCAACTCTGTTGCGGTGTGTCAACCGCTTGATCGAACCCACCAGCGGTACTATTAGCATCGACGGTGAGGATATAACCCGGGCTGGGCCGGATGTTATAAGAGAAATACGCAGAAAAAAAGTGAGTATGGTATTTCAGCGCTTCGCTTTATTTCCCCACCGGACGGTGTTGGATAATGTAGCTTACGGCCTGGAGATACAGGGCGTTCCCACGGGGCAGCGCCGGGAGAAAGCAGCGCAGATAATAGAGACAGTTGGCTTGAAGGGCTGGGAATACAGCATGCCGGACCAGCTTAGTGGCGGTATGCAACAGCGGGTAGGGCTTGCCAGAGCCCTTTGCAATAACCCGGACATCCTCCTTATGGACGAGGCTTTTAGCGCCCTTGATCCGCTTATCCGTAAAAGTATGCAGGACGAACTCCTTTCCCTGCAAAACACCCTGAACAAGACTATCATATTCGTAACCCATGATCTTGATGAGGCCTTGAAAATTGGAGACCGTATCGCTTTGATGAACAATGGAACCATTGTTCAAATCGGCACGGCTGAAGAAATTCTCACCAGACCCGCAAACGATTACGTGGAGAAATTCGTCGAAGACGTGGACAGAACAAAGGTGTTGACAGCAGAGGGAGTAATGAAGCCGCCGGACCCGGTTGTTTTTTTGAAAGACGGGCCTCATGTGGCCCTGCGACGGATGAAGGAGCACGGTATCTCTAGTATTTTTGTTGTCACAAGGGAGCGCAGGCTGGCAGGTATTG
>JAKPTB010000170.1 GCA_029555205.1 Bacillota bacterium | reverse complement strand
TCTTCTTTGGCCCGCTTTTCCATCGCGTCGAATATTTCCGGGCCGCAGGCGATTCCGGTTGGGTAGTAGCTTCTGGCTTTTTTGGCCAGGCGCTCGGCTTCACCTTCCGGCAGCCCTTTTTTCGCCAGCCAGCCGGCCAGCCCTGCCGCTACCTGATCAACTGTCCAGGTAAGCCCGTAGGCGTTGAACAGGAAAGCCCTCTGTTCGGCCTGGCTCATATTTACAAAGGCGCCGGCGTTCAAAGCCACCCGCAGGCGGTCTTCGGCGGCTCCCAGGGCGTTGTGGATGGCGGCCTGCCCCTCGTTGACGCCGCTTACCTTGCCTGCCTGCAGGGTGTGGGGCGGGAGGGAGCGGACCACCGCTCCCAGGCCTGCCACTTCCATCGCAACAATCGCGTGTTTTTCCCCCTGGCGCACCAGGTCCGCCGCTCCCCGGCCGGCCCTGTCCGTCCACATGCACCGGCCGGTTAAGCCCCACTCGATGGCCGCCAGGATGGAGGTCTTGCCGGCGTTGTTGCCGCCGACGAAAAAGTTGATCCGGTCCAGGTTAAGCTCTGTTTTTTTGTGGTTTCGGAAGTTTTTGATGCGTAAGCTGTTGATTTTCAAATTAAGCGCCTCCTACCGTTGCCGTTTCCATTGGCAATAATTTCCCTCTGCCGGGCTTCGGCCCTATCCTGCATCCAGCTCGGCGGGTCAGGCCATGCCGGCGATGTTGCGGTTTTAAAACCGGCCGGCGACTTGCCTTGCGGGCTGGACTGGGTTTGAGGCCTGGACTGCGGCGGGGCCTTTTGGTTGTCCCCCTGGGCTCTCTGGCGTCCTTCCGGCGGCAGGTTGTCGTCGTCCAGTTCCCCGCGGTAGGCCGCCGCGCCGATGCCGAAGAACGCGATGGCCTTCTTGATGGCGTTGGTCAGCGCACCCTTCCTGGCGTCAGCTTTGAGCGCGGAGACGTGCCCGCCCGGGGTCTTCGGCGTCTCGGCCAGTACCTGAAAACCGCCCGGGGTCCAGTTGCCGAGTTGGATTATCACGTCGTAGCCCACCTCGTAAGCCTTCCTCCCGGTGCTGTACTCGCCTTCGTCGCAAAATACTTCTTCTGAAATGATGCGCCAGTGCCCAAGGCCGGCCACGTTGTTCAAGACGTCTATGCAGTACTGGTAGCCGTAACCGTCAGTGTCATAGCCTTTCCGGGTCTCGCGCCCTTTGGTGCGCTGGATCGCCTCGGCCGGCAGTTCTTTGCAGAAGCCGTGGTAAAGCGCGGGCAGGTCGAGCAGTGTGAGCTCCCCCGGCATAGCTCCGGTTCCCTGGTGGACACCGGTGGCGCCGGCGAAGTCGCCTTTACTTGCTGTAGCGGTCATTTAACTTGCCTCCTCTTCAGTTGGTAAATAGTCAATTGGCAAATCGTCTTCATCCAGGTTGAAAAACAGGTTGATCACGTCGCTGTCCTGTTCCACGGTAAACCAGGAGAACCAGCCTTCCCGTCCCTGGTAGCGGACGGGCCTGCTTGCCGCCCGGACTTCCTGGCCAAACCCGCCGGCCAGGATGGCCCCGGCGAGCCTTTCACTTTGCTCCCGGGTTAGCCCGTGGCTGCTGATTGTTACATTGACACTGTCCAGGCCGTGCTGTCTTAATGCTTCCTTTAACATCTCCAGCGCAGCGCACACTGCGCCTGTGCCGGTAACGCCGCTTTTAACCACTTGCCGCAACCTCCTTTTGAGTTTGATAAATCTGTTCCATAACCAGATCTACCAGGATGCCGGCCAGCCGTTCCAGGCGTTCGCCGGCGTCCTCAGGGCTGACGCCAATCACCTCCCGCTTTATCGTTTCCAGACCGTCTTTGGTCCGGTGGGCTGTTAGCTTCACGAAAACGGTCTTCATATCTAACCTCCGTGATTAAGCAATTAGCACATATGCGTAAAGCCTACTCAATAGGCAAAAAAAATTCACTAGCTTCACAATGGAGGACGGCGCACAGGCTCTCGATCACTTTAACGCTGGGTTCGCGTCTGCCGCTGAATATATTTGAGAGGTAGTTAGGCGTAATGCCGATCTGCCTGGCTACGTACTCAGACCGCAAACCCTTGCTGTGTATGAGCGCCTTAAGTTTTTTCCCGGAGAATTTCATTGTGTCACCTCCCTGCACCGATAAGCTTAAAGCTTACCCGCTTGCTTTTAGTATAATATAAGCGAAAAGCTTAGTCAATAAATTTTTCATCAATTGGTTAAACTTTACTTAAACAAATGTAAGCTTTATGCTATATTATTGTTAGGGCAGGTGTTGTTAGTTATGGCTTATAAGAATGAGGTTTTAGCCAAACGTATTAAAGAAGAGCGCCTCAAAAAAGGCTGGACCCAAAAGCAGGTCGCCGCAATGCTCGGGGTGGAGGTCGGCACGTTTTCCGGGTACGAGCGGGCCTACCGGACGCCGGAGACCAAAACGCTGGAGCAGTTGGCCGATCTTTACGGCGTTTCGGCTGACTATTTGCTGGGGCGGGACGAGTCGTGGCTGGAAAAAGACAGCCCGCCGCAGGAAATTGAACTGGAGCAGTTTATCCGGGAACATCCCAACCTGCGGGTTTTCGGCGACCCCCTCAGCGAAGACGTCAAGGACGACGTCATGCTGGCATTAAAAACAGCCTGGGAGGTATTAAAAAAACAGAGGGCTGACAGGGAGCCCAAAGGATCGTGATTTTATCGAAATGGCATTGTACGATAAAGCGCGGGAACTTGCCGTAAACGGCGAGAAACCGCTGGAGATAGCCGCTTCGCTGGGAATTATCCTATTGGAAGTACCATTTAAGGCGATTAAAGGAATAGCCTTATCTTTGCGGGGGAAGAAATTTATTATGATAGATTCCGGCCTGACCGAAATAGAAAAGCAGCTTGTGTGTGGCCATGAATAGGGCCATTTTTTATTGCACCCGGACACAAACTTCCTCTTTGTCCTGGATAAAACAGGCTTTTACTCAAAACACGAGTACCAGGCCAACCGTTTTGCCTGTATGCTGATGCTCGGGGAAGAAGCTGAAAAGTACGGCTGCGAGATAGGGGAGGCGGCTGCGGCAGGCCGGCTGGATAAAATGGTGGAAATCATCGGCCGGCTGGCAAAAGGAGATGATATTTAGTGTCGGCGGTTATTTATGCCCGGTTCTCCAGTGACAACCAGCGGGAGGAAAGCATCACCGCCCAGGTGCGGGCCTGCACCGAGTACGCCAGGCGGAAGGGATATCCGGTGGTCAAGGTCTACACGGACGAGGCCCGCTCTGCGACAACCGACGACCGGCCGGGGTTTCTAACAATGATTGACGACATCAAGAGCGGCAGGGTAGAGGCTCAGTTTCTTTTGGTCCACAAGCTGGACCGCTTTGCCCGCAACCGGTATGACAGCGCGGTATACCGCAGGACGCTGGCCTCAGCGGGGATCCGCCTTATCGCTGTGGACCAGCCCCTGGACGACAGCCCGGAGTCGGTTCTCCTGGAAAGCCTCCTGGAGGGCCTGGCCGAATACTACTCCAAAAACCTGTCCAGGGAAGTAATGAAGGGTATGAAGGAAAACGCATACCAGGCCAGGTTTAACGGCGGGTGGGTCCCGCTGGGGTACAACGTTATAGATGGTCATTACTCAATTAATGAACAGGAAGCGCCTGTTATCAGGCTGATTTTTTCCATGTTCCTGCAGGGCCACGGTTACATTAAAATAATGGACAAGTTAAATGAGCTCGGCTACCTTACCAGGCAGGGCAGGCCTTTCGGAAAGAATTCAATTTATGAGATACTGCGCAACCCTAAATATGCCGGTTACTATACTTACAACCGGGCACCCAGGAGGTTGAACGGCAAGCGCAACTGGCGCATCAGGAAAGATGAAGGGGAAATTATCACCGTGCCGGGCGCTGTCCCGGCTATCATCCCGGAGGAGGATTTCAAGAAGGTGCAGGAAATTATGGACGGCCGAAAAAAGACGGGACCGCGGCAGAAGAGCGGGGAGCTTTATTTCCTCACCGGCAAGGTGTTCTGCGGTGAGTGCGGCGCGGCGATGGTGGGTAACTCCAGCAGTAGAAAAGCCGGCGCCGAGCCGGTGCGTTACTATGAATGCAACCGGAAGATGCGCACCAGGGACTGCGGCAGCAGGAGAATCCGCAAGGATTACCTGGAAAATTACGTGCTGGGTGTAGTCGAGCAAAACATGTTTTCCCGGGACAAGCTGCCCGAATTGGCAGGAAAACTGGTCATGCTGGCAAGGGATAAGGGCCGGCAGAATGCCCGGGATGAAAAGGCCTTTAATGATGAGCTGGCGGATATTGACAAAAAGATCGGGAATATAGTCAAAGCTATCGAGGACGGGGCCGAATACGACATTTTATCCGGCCGCTTAAAGGAGCTGAAAAAGAGGAAAGAGGAGATACAGGAACACTTGAACACCCTGCGCACGCCTTTGTCAGACATCACTGAGGAAATGATAATCAAGTATTTATCCGCCACCCAAAAAGACATGATGGACAGGCCCGACCAGCTGTCCAAAAAGAAAATCGTGGACCTGTATGTCCACGAAATTAAGGTTTTTTCTGATAAAGTTGATGTTATGCTTAAGCTTGACTTTGGTGCGGATAAAGATGGTGTCGGAGGCGGGACTTGAACCCGCACGGTCACCCACACGCCCCTCAAACGTGCGCGTCTGCCTATTCCGCCACTCCGACATCTTATGTTATTCGGGAATACCGGCAGGAACGGTTATTAGTGATCCTGCCTTCTTCGCAACAGCTATTATATCAGACGTGTATTTTAAAAGCAAGTGCTGGTCCCGACTATTTTAAAAATACCCTGAGGCGCCAACCCTCGCAAGCCTATGACAATTTTTCGGGACTGTCTTAAGCCATGGGGGTAGCCGCAAAGAGTGAAATAATCATAATCAAGTAGATGAATTTCCTTCCCCCGTTGCGTTATAACCGTCCGGTTGTTGATAGTTTGTGAAATTATCAAGTATATGAGTTTTCGTCCAGTGAAGGGACAGGGTGGGTATTGTAATTTAAGGTTATTTAAGTTAGACTGAACTTATATTTTACCCGCATATAGCAATCTGCTGGTATTTTGCCGGTGTGTTTTTGGGGAACAACGACAGGCCGTTCCGTTTTCACTTTCATTTCTTTTAAATTTTCACTTTGCATTTCTTTCAAAGGAAAAGTAAGCGAATTAATTGGGGCGGTGGTGTTTTCGCTGTTTTTTTATTTTGAGTGCAATCCCCGGGTAGCGAATTACCCGGAGGTTTTCTATGATTCAGGAGGGAAGCTTTTGTACCCGCAAACACATGTATATTTTGCCGAGATGATTCTGGAAGGACAGAACGACGAAATTACTCTGGGCAGCATCCTGCCTGATATGCTCAACGGCAGGGGGATTAACCACTACGATTCACACAGCAAAGGTTCTGAGATCTATTGTTTTCTAAAACAGCACCAAGTGCTGCCGGACTTCGGGAAAGCCGTTTTAACCCATGGTTTTGTCCCCAGGGGACTTGACTACTACGGGGACGAAAAATACCTGGATTATGAGAAGGGATATTGTTTTGAGAAGGCCAGGCCCTTTGTTTTGGATACGGTTGAAGCCTGCAATATTCCTCCGGAAATGGGTTGGTGGAAGGCCCACAACATTGTCGAAATGGGAATTGAACTAATAGTCAGTTCTTCGGGCGATTATAGCGATAAGATCAAGAGCGCTTTTACCAACCACTGCCTTATTTCTGAAGTAGACGATGTATTGTGCGAGCTTTTCAAGCTGGAAAGGTATGATTTCTTAAAGCGTGTTCAGAGGTTTGCGGGATTAATTGAAATGGAGAAGGCCGGGGCGTTTTCTCTCGCGGAAAAGTACCGGCTTCAAATGCGTTTTAGGCACCAGGTTGAGATTGATACCAAAAAGGTGGCTTCCCTCATTGAGCGGGCGGCTGAAAGTGTGTCCAACGAATTGCAGGATTTTTTTAAAACCGTTGGGGTTTTGGTTAAAAACAATATTCATGCCCTTGTTGCGCAGGGGTGTTAAAGGCCGGAAAAATGAACCGGCGTTTGCGGATTACAAGCAAATAAATGTCACCCTTTAACGGATACCATTCCCTTTAACCCACCCCTTGCGGGTAACCGCGTTCTTTTAGACCAGCGCATATCTTCGGATAACTTATTTCGGATATCTGAAGTATGGCAGCCGAAGCGAAGTTAATACAGAAGGGAGCCAGGGCGTTGGAAGCTTAAAGCCTATTCTTCCAAACGCCTTGTTATTTTAGGGATGGTCACAGTACTCCGGATTTAACCTTATATTTTGGGAATACGGACAGTGCTGATCATTCCCAGGGATAGCAACAAACTCAAGGCCAAAAGGGCAGTTGCGCCGGGGATGAAAGGAATCAGCAGGGCTAGTAAGGCGCCGGCAAAGGTAATGGGGATACCTGTAAAATAGGTGGTGTTTTCTGAAATATTGAACCTTGCCAGGCGAAGCGCGCCGCATAGAGTAAAAAGGCCGGAGCATACCAGGCCGGGAGTATTCAAGTTATAGTTTAAAGCAGTGATATATAACAGGGTTGCCGGAGCTACCCCGAAAGAAACCAGGTCAGCAAGGGAGTCAAACTCTTTACCGAAGGACGAGACTGCGTTACAGCGGCGGGCCAGGAAACCGTCAAAACGGTCAAGCACGGCAGCAAGCACAATTAAAATAACACTCTGTTTATAGCTGCTGTTCAACATGGAGGCAATTGCCGAAACGCCCAGCAGCAAGTTGGCAGCGGTGCATATTCCAGGTATTATTTCCAACCTGTTCATATAGCCGCTCCTGATCAACCTGAGCATTCTAATCATCACGATCACTACAGGTGTCCGGCAGAATACCTATGATTGTCTCTCCCGCCTTCACCCTATCTCCTTTTTTTACTTTGATTACAGTACCGGCGGGCAGGAAGAGTTCGGTGCCCGAACCGAACTTGATAATACCAATTATTTCTCCGCTTTCCAGCCAATTACCTTCATCAACCCAACATTTTATCCGGCGGGCAATAAAACCGCTGATCTGGCAGACCATAAGCTTGAAATCCCGGTTTTCTATGCCGATATAGTTTTTTTCATTCAAATTGGAGGCATGGCTTTTGAAAGCCGGAATAAACTTGCCCGGCCGGTAGTGTCTGTATTTTACTTCTCCCCGGAGGGGCGAACGGTTGATGTGGACATTGAAGATGGATAAAAAGATGCTTACCCTGATCACTTTATCTTTGATATACTTTTCCTCAAAGGTTTCTTCAAGTTCCAGAATAATCCCGTCCGCCGGGGACAGGACCAGGTTGTCACCGGCCGGAATGGTACGTTTGGGGTTCCGGAAAAAGTAGAGGATGAACAGGATGAGTACCCCTGGGAGCACGGCGAGCAATGGATAAACGATGTAAAGGATTGAAGCTGATAAGGCAAGAAATAATAAATAAGGCCAGGCAAGCCCTAAAGTCAGGGCGAACCTGCGCGCCGGATCATCGCTCTGGTTGGTCACCACTTGTTGTGTTATCTCCTTTTTGTTTTATTTCCTTCTTCAGGGAAGCTGTGCCTGTTCAGGATAAGTCTGTGATTAATCTCAGTTAATAATAACCTGTGGAATTAAGCAATGCAAGGATAACGGTGCCTGAGACTTTGGGAAAAAACCGCTTGTCATCACACAGTTTCATCAGACCTTAAGAAAGCGCCTGCCCAGGGGTCAGGTCGTATTCAGCAAGGTAAATGGTAGTGTTAACAGCACTGTTAACTTTGTTTAATAAAATGTCCGGCAGGTTAAAAAGAGACAAATATAATAAGCCCGGGCTGGAAAGGAATAACTGGAAAGGAATAAAAGGAATCCGATGAAAACTGGAACAACCCGCTATAATCAGTATTCAACGCACCTGGTTCAGAAGTATGGCGAAAAGGTCTACAAACTCCCGGTCAACCTGCCGGGAACATGCCCCAACCGGGACGGCAGGGCAGGGTGGGGAGGGTGTATTTTCTGCGATGAGGAGGGCTCCGGTTTTGACTGCCTGCCCAATACCTATGGTGTAAAGGAACAAATTGCTAAAAACAGGGCTTATTTCCAAAAACGTTTCAAGGCAAAAAAGTTTATTGTTTATTTCCAGGCCTTCACCAACACCTATCTTCCCCTTAACCGCTTTAGAGATAATCTTAACCAGGCTGCAGCTGAGGAGGGGGTTGTGGGCATCTCTGTTTCAACCAGGCCCGATTGTGTCAACGACCGTTACCTTGACTTTTTAAATGAGCTTAAAGAGGAAAAAAAGCTTGACATCAACATCGAGCTGGGTCTGCAAACGGTCAATTACCATACTCTGGCGAAAATTAACCGGGGCCATGGACTTGCCGAGTTTATCGACGCCGTCCTGCGAATTAAGAAGCACGGCTTTGCAACCTGCGCCCACCTGATCCTTAACCTGCCCTGGGATACATGCGGGGACGCGGTGGAAAACGCCAGGATACTTTCCGCCCTGGGTGTGGAATATGTCAAGCTGCACTCCCTGTATATCGTCAAGGGCACACACCTGGGCGACCTTTACGAGCAGGGTGAAATAGCAATCATCCCCATGAAAGAGTATGTAGAAAGGGTGTGCTCCTTCCTGGTCTACCTGGACCCCGCCGTGGTCATCCAGAGGCTGGTGGGTAAAGGTCCCAGGGAGAGCCTGCTCTTCAGCAACTGGGGGGTCAGTTGGTGGCTGGTCAAGCAGGAGATCGAGAATTACCTGGAAAAACATGAGCTCTACCAGGGCAAAAACTTCGATTACCTTAACGGAAAGGCCGTGCAGGATTATATCCAGGTGGAATAACTATCAACTTTTCCTGCTGTTTATTAGTTCTATTTATTATTTCTATCAGGTACAGGGTCCTGAATTGAATCATGGTTTAACCTTAAATCCATAAACCCACGCTTTATTTATATTTCATTAGCATATATTAAAAGCATGAAAAATATTCTGCAATTATTCTGTGCATTGCCCATTTAATCTAATGATTACTAGCATAATTGTTTCTGTTATTTATCCATGTATTTATCCATGTGCTTATCCATGTATTTATCCCTGGTCATCCTGAAATTGTTCTTCTGTCATGCCCGTTAATTGCAGGATCATTCATATAATCATTACCTGGATATTTCAGTGTTCATTGATGTTGCCTAATTATTTCCTTTGACATATGCCTAATCTTCGCTTATACTCTTTAAGCCCCCGGGAAATAAAAAAAGGGGTGATATCAATGAAAATAATAATGAAGACAATAATGAAAATATGGAACAGGATAAAAAAGTTGAACGGTATTGATGGTTTGAAGAAAAAAATAGGTATGGGAGCGTTTTTGCTGCTGTTACCGGCGAGTCTGCTGCTGCACCCGGTTTCTGCCTTTCAGAAGGTTATCAAGCCGGGCAAAAAAGAGGTTCAGGCTGTAAACAGCGACCTGGAGACTGAAGAAAGGCCGGGCCTAAATGATGAACCGGAGGCAGGACCAAATCACCTGCCGGAGCTTAAGCTTAACGACCGGCACAGGAATGTCAGCGTATCCAGGAGCGGGGTGGACCGCAGAAACGTATACCTGCTGGCGCAGGTGATTGAGGGAGAGGCGGCGGACGAGCCGTACAAAGGTAAAGTGGCAGTAGGCGCTGTTATTGTAAACCGGACCGAAAGCGGCGATTTTCCCAACACAATCCCGGGGGTTGTCTATGAGACCGACGCTTTCGAATCGGTAAGCAACGGCCAGTATACAAGACCCTTGAGCGAAGAGTCCCTGCAAGCCGCTGTAGCCGCCCTGGATGGACAGGATCCCACAGGGGGGTGCCTGTATTTCTGGAATCCGGCTACGGCCACCAGCCCGTGGGTCTGGTCCCGTCCCATCGTTACGCAAATTGGCAGACATGTCTTTGCCCATTAGGGACTGCTTGAAGGAGAAAGGGAACTCAAATAAGGCGTTCTCTTTCTCCTTTTACTCTAAGTGCAGGGCAATATTTAACAAGATCTCATGCAAATTTTGGATTGGGGGTATGCTAGCCCGAAAAATTGGATTAAAATCAGATCCGTAAGGAATGCTTGTGCTGGAGTCTGAGCATTTTAAGTAGACAGGAGACGGAGGTGAAATTTTGAAAAACCAGCTCACGTGGTGGACAATCTGGTTTCTGATTATCGTTTTGTCCGCTTTTATTGTTCCCTTTTCTTTTCTGTCCGGCATTTACAGGATAACTGGAGCATTTCTTTACTGGGGGGTATTTGCAATAATAGCTATAATCAGTGTTGGAATTATAACCAGTAAATGGGGGACCGGTAGATGAAAGCATCATACATTTATCTAACTGTTTTTGCCTATTTTTTGCTTGGGACAATTGTTGCCCTTTATGCCAAACGGGGCATGGTCAGGGGCGTTTCCGATTTCTTCATAGCCAACCGGACAATCAGCGGTTTTGTCGCGGCCCTTACCTACAGCGCAACAACGTACAGCGCCTTCATGCTGGTGGGACTGGCCGGGTTGACCTATATCGGAGGTGTGGGCGCCTGGGGTTTTGAGTTAATCTACTTATCAGGCTTGGTCTTAGTAGCCTTCTTTGGCCCGAGATTCTGGCTGGCCGGCAAGAAGTACAACTACATAACTCCCGCTGAGCTGCTGGGAGACCGGTATCAAAGCAAAGGCCTGCAGGTTGTCACTGCGGTAAGCTCCATCATTTTTTTGATCCCCTACAGCGCCGTGCAGCTAATTGGTATCGGAACTTTGATGAACGGGATGTCCGGAGGCGCCATACCATTTATGGCGGGACTCTTGATTGCCACCTTCGTTGCCATTCTCTGGGCCTATATAGGGGGAATGAGGGCCGTGGCCTGGACGGATTCCCTCCAGGCCCTGATTATGATCATCGTGTCCTCCATCTCGGTGCTTTTTGTGGTTTACGGGTCCTTCGGGGGCTTCGGGGGGCTCTTTGCGTCCCTGGAAGCGAAATACCCGGAGTGGCTGGCCGTCCCGGGCCCGGGCTATTTTAATCAGGCGGCCTTTGTGGCCCTTGCCCTGCCCTGGTTTTTCTTTTCCCTCTCCAATCCCCAGGTCAGCCAGCGGCTCTTTATTCCCCGCTCCCTGGGCGCCATGCGGACAATGGTCATGGGATTTTTGGTGTTTGGTTTCATCTATACGTTTATTTCTATTATATGGGGCTTTTCAGCCCGGTTGCTGCTGCCGGATCTGGCCAGCGGTGACCTGGCCACGCCCAGCCTGCTGGCCCTGAATATTATTCCAACCTCTATTTCCCTGCTGGTCCTGGTCGGGATCACGGCTGCGGCAATTTCCACCATCAACTCGATCATCCTGACCCTATCCTCCATGGTCTCGCAGGATATCCTGAAAATCATGAATCCGGTAATAGAAGAAAGCAGGCTTTTCAGCCTGGGCAGGTTCTTTGTGCCGCTGTTTGCCCTCGTAGCGTTTTTGTTCGCCTCGCTGAAGCTGGGGCTGATAGCGGTCCTTTCGGTGGCCTCCTCGGCGGGCTTACTGGTGATTGTGCCGGCTATCATCGGGGCCTTTTTCTGGAGAAGGGGCACCGCGGCGGGCGCCATTACAAGTATTGTCATCGGCGGTATTGTGGCCTTCTGGTTCCAGTTCGGCGGCGTCAAGCCCCTGGGCTGGGGTCCGGGGGTCTGGAGCGGGATTATTTCAACGGCGCTCTTTGTTATTGTAAGCCTGCTGACAACTCCTCCCGGGGAAAAGGCCGAGGCGTTTATGTCTTACGTCAACGGAGCTTTAAAAGAAAACAACGCCATTTGATAACGCCATTTGATTACTAGAAAAAAACCATTTGATTATACCCAGAGTCAACATTTGATTATACCCAGAGTCAATTAGAAGATATTATATCTAAAAATAAAGGGCAATAAAACCAGGCAATAACAATAACAGGGGGAGGCGCCGTCAAGCCTCCCCTTCAAAATCCAATAATGCCGTTGTGTTAAACTCAGTGGTACAGGATGCTGTAAAAACGGTAATACTTCAGGACCTTTTGAACATAGAGGCGGGTTTCCTCAAAGGGGATCCGTTCGATGTCGCTGCTGTCGCCGGAGAGGCCCGTGCCGGAGAGCCACTCCCTGACATTGCCCCGGCCGCCGTTGTATGCGGCTAGAACCAGCACGGTATTATTATTGAACTCTTTTTTAAGGTCCGCGATGTACCAGGCGCCCATATTGATGCTGGTTTCAGGTTCAAAAAGCCGGTCCGGATCAAAGTTTTGCTCGCCCAGCTGGCGAGCAATCCACTGACCTGTATCCGGCATGATCTGCATCAGTCCCCGGGCTCCCCTGTCTGAAACCGCCTTGCTGTTAAACCCGCTCTCGGCTTTCATGATTGCGGCCAGAAGCAGGGGGTCCAGGCTATAAATTCCGGCGTAGTATGTAGTTGTGTCACGGTAGGGAAAGGGATAAAAAAAGCGGCCCACCGTGTCAAGGTTAAAAATCAACAGCGCTAGAAACAGGATGAAAAGAAGTCTGCGTGTCATTTTGCGCGAATTTATCCTTCTGCCAAAGGCTTTTGCCATATGATCACTCCGCTGCGAAGTTGGGGTTTAATATGTTTATATGCCCTCCTTCGCTCGGAAATGCTTTGTTAGCAATTTTGCCCAGTGCTGGTCCACCTGCTTTATGGTTTCCGCCGGTTCACCGCTGTTGTCAATGATCCGGTCGGCATATTTCAGTTTTTCCTCCTGGGGAAGCTGGGCGGCGATGCGTGAGCGGATTTCGTCCGGGCTGAGGCCGTCCCTCCGGGACAGCCGTTCAATCTGCTTCTCCTCGTCGATTTTGACTACCCAGATCTCGTCCACGTTAATTTGCAGGCCAACCTCGATTAATAGCGGCGCATCAATAACCAGTACTTCCGGATGGGGTGAAGCGGCGGTCCGGGCCAGAAATCCTTTGATTTTGTCCTGGATGGCCTCCTTAATCCTGGAATGGGTAATCTCGTTCAGGCGGTCCCTTGCCCGGGGGTCAGCAAAAACCAGTTTGCCTGTGGCCTTACGGTCCAGTTCACCGTTTTCCTTCAGGATGCCCGGACCGAAGTTGGCAACAAGTTCCTCCAGGGCCGGACTCCCGGGACGGACGACATCCCTGGCCACCTGGTCGGCGTCGATTATTTCCGCCCCCAGGTCTTTCAGCCGGCGGGATACTGTGCTTTTTCCACTTCCTATATTTCCGGTAAGCCCTATGACAGGCATATTATTCCTCCAAATAATGTTTTCTAAAATAATTCGCCCTTTGAAAATAGTGTTCCTCTAAAGGGAAAAGGTAATTAAACAAAAATAGCCGGACGACTTCTAGCCGGCCAACCCTTTTGACCCGATCCTGACTCATCACTCGACAATACCCAACAGATAATACTCAATTAATACTCAATAGAAAATACTTAACAGATATTACTAATCAGGTATTAGTCAATAAATCTTGTACAGGCCCAGCAGAATCAGAATGCATCCCGGAAGAACGCAGATTTGCTGCCCCATTCCCCTGAGCATTATGGCGCGGCCCAACAGGATTCCCAGATAGGTCAGCAGGAAATGGCCCAGACCCACCACCAGCACGGTAAAGCCGGCGGAAAAGCCGAGCATGGATACCGCAAAACCGGCGGCAAAGGAATCCATGGCCAGGGCTGTACCCAGAAGGACAGCCTCCTGAGGTGAAATGGTGCCGGAGCTATCCTGGTCGGCCCGGACCGGTTCTTTCAGGATCTGAATAACCAGTCCGAGGGGCCGGATCTGAATTTTGAACAGCCTTGCTACGCTGTTCTCCCTGCTTCTGCCTTTATCTGCCATTTTGGCCCGCCGGGTTTGAAGCAGCACCCAGAAGCCGATGCAAACCAGCAGGATCCCGCCCAGCCGGTGGGCCACGGCTTCCGGGATAAGGACAAGGAGCACCTTTCCCCCCGCCATGGATATGCTGATGGCAGCCATGGAGATCAAGCTGATAATCAGGAGGGAAAGCAGGGGGACTTTAATTTGCCTGGCGCCGTAAGCCAGGCCTGCAACAAAGGAATCAATATTCAGGGCCAGGGCGAAAAGAATATACGAAAGCAGTTCCAAATCTCTCTGCCTCCCATGGATTAGATGTTGCTTTTTGTTTAATCTATGGGGACAGCAAAGCGTTGGTTCCTGCCAATCAATGGCTAGGTGGTTTACCTGGCTTTCTGGCAGGCAGGGCAGTAGTAGGAGCTGCGCCCGCCCACCTTCTTTTTAGCGATGATTTTGCCGCATTGGCTGCAGGGCTCGCCTTCCCGGCGGTAAACCCGCAGCTGTTCCTGATAGCTGCCCGACCGCCCTTCACCGTCCACATAGTCCCGGACAGTGGTTCCCCTGCATTCAATTCCTTCCTGGATGACTTCCTTGATGGCACGGTAGAGGGAGGCAATTTCCCGGGGGGTCAGGGTCTTGGCCAGGCGCTCCGGGTTAATTTTAGCCCGGTGCAGCGCCTCGTCGGTATAAATATTTCCCAGGCCGGCTATGAAGGTTTGGTCCAAGAGCAAAGGCTTGATCCGGGCGTGGCGGCGGCGCAGTTCTTTTTTCAGATAGTCCCTGGTAAATTCGGGTTCCAGCGGCTCAACCCCCAGGTTTTTGAGGCCGGTGAGGCTGTCCAGGGATGTGGCGGGCACCAGCCACAACTGCCCGAACTGCCGGACATCCGTAAAGTGGAGCTGGGCCCCGTTGCTTAAATCAAAGATAACGTGGGTGTGCCTGGCCGGGGGGTCGCCGTTATCGCAGTAAACAAGGCTCCCTGTCATCCGCAGGTGGACCACGAGGTTATAACGATCGCTTAAATTTAAGAGCAGGTACTTGCCGCGGCGGCTGAGCTTTATGATTTTTTTGCCTTCAATCTCTTTGATAAACTGTTCGGGATCCGGAGTTTTGATTATTTTGGGCAGGTATACCCGGGCGCCGCAGAACTTTAATCCGGCCAGTTTGGGCTGGAGTGTTTGTCTGACGGTTTCCACTTCGGGTAGCTCCGGCATGTGTTTCATCCCCTTAATCCTATTTTACGTCATACCAGTTTATGCCTGTTTTGAGATCAACTAATAGCGGGACATCCAGGATCAGCGCGTTTTCCATACAGCGTTTAACCAGTTCCTGCAATTGCTCCATTTCATTCGCCGGTGTGTCAAAAATCAGCTCGTCATGAACCTGCAGGATCATTTTTGCCTTCAGGCCGTGCTCAGCCAGTTCCCTGTGAATATTGACCATGGCCAGCTTGATGATGTCCGCTGCGCTGCCCTGAATTGGGGTATTCATAGCGGTGCGTTCAGCGGCATTGCGCACGATCCGGTTGGGGCTGAAAAGATCCGGCAGGTAGCGCCGCCTGTTTAAAAGGGTGGTAACGTAACCCCTGGACCGGGCTTCCCGGATAACCCGGTCGATATAGGACTTGACTCCCGCATAGCGGGCAAAATAGTTCTCGATATAAAGCCTGGCTGTCTGCCGGTCCACCTTGATGTCCCTGGCCAGGCCGAAATCGCTCAGGCCGTAGACGATGCCGAAATTGACCGCCTTGGCCCGGGAGCGCATTTCCCGGGATACCTCCTCCAGGGGCACCCCGAAAATCTCCGAAGCTGTTCTGGCGTGAATGTCCTCACCATCCCGGAAGGCTTTGATCAGCACAGGATCACCGCTGACGTGGGCGAGAATACGCAGCTCAATCTGGGAGTAATCGGCCGTCAGCAGCAGGTTGTCAGCCCGGGAGGGGATAAAAACCTTGCGGATGAGGCGTCCCATCTCCAGCCGGATGGGGATATTCTGCAGGTTGGGCTCGGAGCTGGACAACCTGCCCGTGGCGGTAACCGTCTGGTGGAAAGTGGTATGGAGCCGACCGGTCTCCGGGTTAACAAGGTCCTTAAGGCCGTCGGTGTAGGTTGATTTCAGCTTCATCAACTGCCGGTATTCCAGTACTTTGGCCACCACCTCGTGGGCCATGGCCAGTTCCTCCAGCACCCCGGCATCGGTGGAATAGCCGGTTTTGGTTTTTTTTACGACTGGAAGCTTTAAGTCTTCAAAGAGCACTTTTCCCAACTGCCTGGTTGAGTTAATGTTGAACTTCCGGCCGGCCAGGCTGTAAATCTCTTTTTCCAGGCCGCTGAGCAGCCGGCCCAGTTGCTCCGACATTGCTTCCAGCTGCAGCTTGTCGACGGCCACTCCCTCTATTTCCATTCCGGCAAGGATCCGGACCAGGGGCATCTCAACATCGTAGAAGAGCCGGTCCTGCTCCTGGAGCTTCAGCTTTTCATCCAAAAGCCGGGCCAACTGCAGAACACAGTGGGCCCTGGCAGGAAGTTCACCCTCATCCTTGGGTAACACCTCGTTCAGGTGCTCCAGGGCCACATCTTCCAGGGACCGGTTGGGTGCGGCCGGGTTCAGCAGGTAGGAAGCAATCATGGTGTCAAAGGCAATGGGTTCAATCTCTATCCCCAGCCGGTGGAAAATCCAGATCAGCTCTTTTCCGTTATGGCAGTATTTTTTAATCCCGGGATCCTCGCAGATGGCTTTTAAGGCCTCCAGCACCCTGTCCCGGAAGTCTCCGGCGCTTCCGGCTGAAGGCTGCCCGTCGCTGAGCTCAAGATAATAAGCCCTGGGCCCCTCCAGAACAAAGCCGGCGGTCAAGGTCCTTTCCGGGGCGGAGCCGGGCACGGCTGCCAGGGAAACCAGACCGGATTTCTGCGCGGCTCTGATGAACTGTTTCAGCCTGGCTGGAGTATCCAGGCGCTGGTAGTCGATGGTGTAAGGTGCTAAATCAGCTCCGGCCAGGGCTTCTTTTGCCGTTTTCCGGCCCGGGTTCCGCCCGGCCTGCCCTTTGCCCTCTTCCCCGCCGCCCCGGTTATCCTGGTAGATGGACTTGATCAGGGTTTTAAACTCCAGTTTTTTAAAAATCTCCAGGAGTTCTTTGTAGTCCGGCCCATCCCAGGCACAGCTCGCCGGGTCGATTTCCAGCGGGATCTCCCGCTGGATGGTCACAAGCTTTTTAGACAGCTCAGCCTGTTCTTTATATTTTTTTACCTGTTCACCGGTGCGGCCGGTCAGTTCACCGGCGGCAGCAATGATATTTTCCAGGCTGCCGTATTCCTTCAGCAGCCGGGAGGCAGTTTTTTCCCCAATGCCGGGGATGCCTTTGATGTTATCGGAAGAATCCCCGGTCATTCCCTTGAAGTCAGTATACTGGCGGGGTGTAACCCCGTACCTGTCCCAGACTTTCCCCTCGTCATATTCGTCCAGCTCGCTAATACCTTTTTTGGTCAGCCGCACCCTGGTTAGGGGGGAAACCAGCTGGAGGGCATCGCGGTCGCCGGTCACGATGATGCTTGTCAGGCCGGCCTGTTCCGCTTTGGCTGAAAGGGCGCCGATGATATCGTCAGCCTCGTACCCATCCAGTTCATAGGTTTTGATCCGGAGGGCGCTAAGGACGTCCTTCAAGATGGGAAACTGGGGCCTCAGGTCGTCCGGTGTGGGGGTGCGGGTCGCTTTGTAGTCCTGATACTGGTCATGGCGGAAGGTCACCGGGCCTTTATCAAAAGCAACTGCGATCCGGGCCGGCTGTTCCTGGGCGATAATTTTCAGCAGCATGTTGGTAAAACCGTAAACGGCGTTGGTCATCAGGCCCTGGCTGGTGGACAGGGGCGGGATGGCGTGAAAAGCCCGGTGGACCAGGCTGTTGCCGTCGATGATAATTAGAATATCCTGGGACATGTTTTTTGCACCTTTCCCGGGGACTCACCCGGCTGTTTTCCAATGTTATTTACCATTTTATTATTTCACCACCTTAACCAAAATACCTTCCCCGGAAGGTAATAAAGCCGGCAAGGAAAAAAATGCAGGAGTTTCTCCCGGCGAGGAGAATAAGTATAAAATAAATACCGTAAGAAATAGGGGTGATCGAGCTGCGCAGAATACTGGTTATAGCGCTCGTTCTGGTATACGCACTTGTTTTAGGGAATGCTAAATCGTTGCTTGCTGCCGAAAGCAGGGAGATTGGACCGGACACCTTTGTTGAGGTGTTTAATTATATTGAGGACATTCATATTGACAGCCCTGATCCCGCTACGCTGTACCGGGGAGCCATTGAGGGGCTTATCGACACACTGGATGACCCCTATACAGAGTATTTGAGCCCCGGGGATTTTGAGGAGTATACCCGCTATCTGGACAGTACCTACGTGGGTGTGGGTATCGAACTCCTGCCCGGTGAAGGCTATCCGAGGGTTTTGGACGCTATCGACAACACGCCTGCTAAGAGGGCCGGGATCAAGTCGGGGGATTTGCTGATTGAGGTGGATGGGGCCGATGTGTACAACGAACCTCTGGACATGGTTGTGCAGAAGGTGCGCGGCCCGGAAGGCACAACCGTCAAACTGACCATCCGGAGGGAAGGCCGGGAGGACTTTGTGCTCGACCTGGTCCGGAGCAGTATCAATACCCCCACTGTATACAAAGAGACGTTCGAAGGAGGAACCGGCTATCTCAGGGTTCTTAACTTCAGCTCCGGTACAGCGAATGAATTCAGAAACGCTTTAACCGAACTAGTCCAGGAGGGAGCTGAGCGGCTGATCCTGGATTTGAGGAACAATCCGGGCGGGTATCTGCAGGCGGCGGTGCAGATAGCAGGGAACTTTCTAAAGCCCGGCGAGCTGGTTGTCAGTACGGTTGACCGGAAAGGCGAGCGGACAGAATACCGTACGGAGGAAACCCCTGTCTTTAAAGGCAGGAATGTGGTTGTGCTGGTGGATGAATACAGCGCAAGCTCTGCGGAAATACTGGCAGGAGCCCTGCAGGATCACGGCGCTGCCGTTCTGCTTGGCGGCCGGACCTTTGGCAAGGGCACTGTTCAGGGGGTAATCCCCCTGGATTCCGGCGGCGCCCTGAAGATTACCCAGGCCCGGTACCATACTCCAAAGGACAGAATTATCGATGGTCAGGGCCTGGCCCCTGACGTCCAGGTGCTTACCCCCGGCCTGCATATCGCCGCGGCGCGGCGCTATCTGGAACAGCCGGAAAAAGTTACACTCAGCTTTGAACTGAACAGTCCGGAAGCTTTTGTTAACGGAGAATCTGTCGCGCTCCTGCACCCGGTGCTCCAGCGTTCCGGCGAAATTTACCTGCCCCTGCGTTTTGTCCTGGAGTCCTGCGGCTGGCGCGTGGACTGGCAATACCGCGACGGGAGCATCAAGATCAGCGGCTCCGGTTTGGACGTGATCCTGTATCCCGACGGCGGGCGCGTCATTTACAACGGGCAGAGCAGGCCGGACACACTACAGCTTTTGAATGAAAACGGAGCAACCTACTTTCCCGCTCCAGGTGCCGGAATTTTTGGACTCGATTTAAAAATTGACGGCAGTAATGTTAGCATTGAGAAATCCTTTTGATTATGATATAAATAATCCTGAGTTTTTATGTTAAAGGAAAAGCCGTTGTGACATAGCATATATGGGAGGATATTTTACATGCCCGGAACAGTAAAATTATGTCCTTGCGGCAGCGGTAAGCCTTATGAGACGTGCTGCCGGTACCGTAGAGTTGTCTATTCCCTGGAACAGGCCAGATGGAGGAGGGCGGGCCAATCCCTGCGCCGCAGCCTTGGCCTGTATGCTGACCAGCCTTCTTTTGCCTGGGATGCGGCCCGGGCCCAGGATCTCTACCTGGGCTGCCTGGACCGGCAGCTGGTGGGTCGCGAGGATGATTTTACCATGGAGCGTTGTTTTGAGTGGTTCATCTTCGATTACAAGCTGTGTAGTGGAAAGACCGTTGTGGAAACATTCAGGGAAGAGAATTTTCACAATCTTGACAGCTACGAATTGACCCTTGCCAGGCAATGGGCCCGGGCCCGTATTTCCCTTTATGAGGTAACGGGAGTTATCCCGGGCGAAGGACTTCTGATTAAGGAACTCTTCGGACGCAAGGAAATCCCGGTGCATGACCTTAACGCCGCAGCAGAAATAGATGTGGGTAGCATATTATTTATGAGGGTCCTCAAGGTAGGCGAGGAATATGAATTTTCAACCAGCGGCCTGGCTCTACCCGGCGAATACGGCGAGCAGCTCCTGGAACGCCTGTACCGCGACCGTCAGGAATACTACTTTGAAAAGAGCATGGAACCCCGCGGTTGGGTAACTTATTTCAAGGAAAGAGCCCATGTAGTTAACGCTCTTGTAATGGAGCTGGGCTTCGCCAATGCCCGCAACGGCAGTAAGGCCCGCGGCGAGGAGGTTGAACGCTGCGCCATTCTTGCCATTGATGACTGGCTGAGTTTCCTGGAAAATATGAGACAGTTGGAATGCTTCAGGTTAATCAAGATTTTGAAGGACAGCTCGGGGGTGTTTCGTCAGGCGACAGTAGCCCTCCTGGGCCAGCCATGCACTAAAAAAACCTGCGGACTCCGGCTGGTTGTGGGCCATCTCGTTTTGACTCCCCACTTTGCAATTCTAAACGCGAACACGCCCCGGGAAATGCAGGAGAGCAAAAAAATGCTGGCGGTACTTTACGACCTGGCCAAGCTGGAAAACAGCCTGATCCCGGAGCAAGGCGGGACTGGCAACAGGGAGACCGGCCTTTACCTTCCAGAGGCTCCTGCCGGAGGTCTTTGCAGGGAACCGGAGAAGTATTCCTGGCCGATGCCCGGCTACGCCATTGTGGCAGGCAGCGTTCAGGACGGGCTGCAGGCCCTGGGCTACACCCCGAAGCAGCAGAAAGGCGCGCTCAAGCTCTGGTATGATTACTGCTCCAAGGAACATCCTGCTATTCGCAAGACAGCAGTATGGACCGCCACTGTGATCTATGCCTTTGCCCGTCTGGAAATGGAAAAAGGTCTCAAGCAGCAGGAATTGGCTGGCCGTTACGGGGTGTCGTCTTCAACCATTTCTTCCTGCTTCAGGTTGCTCTGCCAGGCTCTTCAGCTGGTAACCTTCGACAGGCGCTACTCCACCAAGAAACCCCGGGGGGGGCTTCAGGCTAACAGCCCGCTGCTCAAAAGGGAAATAAGAAAGCTTTAATGGGGGTACCTGTTTTGCTATTTTTTACTCATTGTTTAAACCGGCACTTGTGATTTGAAGGAGGGTGCTGTTGACTGAACTGATTGAGGCGGTGTTGAGGGCAATAACAAATGCCATTGCAGCGCTGGGGTATTGGGGCATTGGTATCGGCATGGCTATAGAAAGTGCCAACATTCCCCTGCCCAGTGAAGTTATCCTGCCCTTCGGAGGTTATCTCGTATCCACGGGACAACTGGAGTTTTACCGGACAGTTATGGCGGGAACGGTGGGCGGCACCATCGGGTCTGCACTTTCTTATTACCTGGGTCTGTGGGGCGGACGCCCCTTTTTGGTCAGATACGGGCGTTATTTCGGCTTCTCCATGAAGCACCTGGCGCTGGCCGACAGGTGGTTTGAGCGTTACGGGGAGGCCACGGTTTTTTTTACCCGGCTGATGCCCGTCGTGCGTACATTTATCTCACTACCCGCCGGTATTTCCGGCATGAATTTTAAAAGATTCCTGGTTTACACCTTTCTCGGTTCGCTGCCCTGGAGTTTGCTGCTTACCTACGCAGGTCTCAAGCTGGGGCAAAACTGGGAAGCCATCAAGCCCTGGTTCCACAGGCTGGACCTTGTGGTGGTCCTGGGCCTTGCCGTTGTTTTGCTTTACCTCTGGCGTAACCGTAAAAATATTCTTTAAAATATGGCTGGGGATAGCCGTTGATGGCAGGGTGAAAATAAGATGGGAGATTACCTGATAGATTCTATAAAATATCTGGATGCTAGCTGCTTTAAATGGATAAACGGCAGCCTGCATAATTCATTTTTGGACGGATTGATGCCCCTGTTGAGCTACGCCGGGGAAGGGGGGTTGATCTGGATTGCCCTGGGCCTGTTTTTCTTTATATTTGGCTGCAGATCCTGGAAAAACGCGGCTCTGCTGATGCTGCTGGCCCTATTTGCCAGTTTCCTGGTGGACGAGGAACTCCTGAAAAACATTTTTCGCCGGCCCAGGCCCTTTGAAACATTTGCGGGGATTAATTTGCTGGTCCTGCCACCCGGCTCCTACTCTTTTCCTTCCGCGCACACGGCCAACGCCTTTGCATCCGCTCTGGTCCTGGCCCGGAAAATTCCTTCCGTTGCCGTTCCGGTCCTGGCCCTTGCTTTGCTTATGGCTTTCTCCAGGGTTTATGTGGGGGTGCATTACCCTCTGGATATCCTGGCCGGCGCTTTTGTAGGCGCGGCCTGCGCCCTGTTCGTGCTGAAACTGGAGAAACGGATCTTCCGGGGACGGGAGGAAGTTGAAGCAAAAATCCATCATCTGCCCTAAAACAAGCTGGAAACACCTGAAGCCCGCCTGCAGCGGGCTTTAGCGATCCCTGCAGGCAAGCAGCAGGAATAACCTTTGAAAACATTTGAGATAATAGCAGTAGATGAAAGGAGGGTTGTTCCTTGAAAAGAATTAAAAAGCCAGCGGTTTTTATAATTGCTTTGCTCATTGGCCTGTTAATGGTTTCCGGCTGCAGTGCCCTGCGCAAACCCGTCCCCCAAAACACACCGGAATCCCAGGTACCGGCGCCGTCGATGCCATCCCGGGAGCCCATGCCCACCAGCCCTGAAGAGGTTGACCGGATAGCTTCAGAACTGACCAGTGTTGCCGGCCGGGTGCCCGGCGTGAACGGGGCTACCGTGGTTGTAGCAGGCACGACAGCCTACGTGGGCCTTGACCAGAAACCAGGCCTGGAGAATGAAGAAACGGAACGGATCAAACGGGACGTCAGCAATGCAGTGAAGGCGGCTGAACCCCGGCTGACAGCTGTGTACGTCAGCAGCGATCCCGACACTGTCTCGCGTTTGCGCCAAATTGCAAATGGTATAGCTAATGGTCAGCCTGTTTCTGTTTTCGATAAAGAACTGGCCGAGATTGTCAAGAGGATATCCCCAACAGCCAGGTAAAATAGACGTGCCGGCAAAAAACCGCATTTTTGACATGCGGTTTTTTGTTTAATCGGCCAGGGCGGGGCCGAGCTCCAGCAAAGAGGAAACCGTAACCAGTTTGTATCCTTCCCCCCGCAGTTCTTCAATGACCGCCGGGAGCGCTTGGGGAGTCTGAGAAGCTGTATCGCTGGCGTTTAACAGAATGATGGAGCCGGGCTGGATGCCTTTAAGAATGGTGTTAACGATCTGATAGTGGCCCGGTGTCTGGATGTCCAGAGAATCCAGGCTCCACTGGATTACCCGGCAGCCCGGCTCCCTGGCCGCGGCCTGGAGACCGGCATCCCAGTCTCCCCCGGTTATTCTGAACAGGGCAGGGGAGATGCCGGTTGCTTCCCGGATGTCGCTCCGGGTTGTAACCAGCAAATCCCTGTAAACTGTGTCCGCCCTTGCTCCGGGTCCGGCCAGACCTTCCCAGCCGCCTCCAATTTCATGCCCTTCATTGACTATCCTGCGGGCCAGTTCCGGGTGATTCTTTGACCATTTGCCGCCGATGAAGAAAGTAGCCTGTACATTTTCCTTTTTCAGGACATCCAGGACCGGGCCCGGGACCCTGCTGCCCCAGCCGATATTAAAAGTCAGAGCCGCAATTTTTTCATCGGTCTTGACCTTGCAGATGACCCCGGCCCCGGTGTTTACCGGATTCCCAGCAGGCATCAACAGTGCGGCGGTCAGGAATAAGGCCACCAGGCCAAACAGGGAAGCTGTGAGGATAATCCTGAGCATTTTAGAGATATTAATATAGTAAACTTTCATTGCTTTACCCCACTTGCCTTATTAATAATTTAGTATAATTTACCAAATTCTATGATCGTTAGGAACAGAATAGTACTCCCTCGGGCGCTTTTTTACTTTTTTATAAAGACCAGACTTTTTATGAACATCAGGGGGTTGTAAAATGCTTTCAATGCTGCGAGGATTCGTGAGCAGGACCCTGGCAATTGCAGTTTTGTTGCTGTGCCTCCTGCCCGGCGCCGCGGTGGCGGCCCCGCCTGTAATAACAGCCGATGCTGCCGTCCTGATGGACGTGGAGAGCGGGCAGATTTATTATGCCAGGAAACATATACGCAGAGCCGACCCAGCCAGCCTTACCAAAATCATGACGGCGGTGGTGGCCCTGGAAAACGGCAAGCCTGGCGATGTGGTAACGGTGAGGGGCAGGGCGGCAGCCGTATCCATGGGTTCGATTGTTGACTTGAGAAAGGGTGAAAAGGTCGCCCTGGACGAGCTGCTCAAGGCGGCGCTGATCTGCTCCGCCAACGATTCCACCGTCGCCATTGCCGAACATGTCGGGGGTGACCATGACCGGTTTGTCGAAATGATGAACACCAAGGCTGCAGCACTGGGTATGTTCGGCACCCGCTTCAGAAACACCAACGGTTATCATGACCCGAACCATTACACCACCGCCTATGATCTGGCGCTGCTCACGAAATATGCCCTGGCTCTTCCCAGGTTCAACGAGCTGGTACAGACCCGTGAAACCACAATGTACTGGATCGAGCCACCCGGCAGGGAGGAAAAGCTGCGCAACAGCAACCGGCTGTTGTTCGACGGCTACGAGGGAATTGACGGTGTAAAAACGGGCACAACACCGACGGCAGGCAACTGCCTGATCGCCTCCGCCACACAGGAAGGCCGCCGCCTGATCGCAGTTGCCCTGCACAGCGACAACCGTTACACGGACTGCATCCGGCTGCTGGACTATGGTTTCAAGGTAGTAAAGCCGGTTACAGTGGCCGGCGCGGGCGAAAAAATAGCCGCTGTTGCCGTCACGGGGGGTGTCTTACCGGAAGTGGAGGCCGTGGCTGAAAGGGAACTGCAAGTGCGCATTGACCCGGATGAGATGCCGAACCTGGAAAAAAAGGTGGAAGTTTCCGGAACGCTGCCGGCCCCGCTGAAAAGGGGACAGAAATTGGGCGAGGCCGTCTGCAGCCTGAACGGGCAGGAACTGGGGCGGGTAAGCCTGGTGGCCGGAAAGGACGTGCCGAGGACCGGATGGCACAGGCAGTTATGGGACAAAGTGTTTAATTGAGAAGCTTTAAATGATAAGCTTGACATTTTGCCGCCCATCAGGCATAATAGATTGTGCTGACAGCTTAATGGGCGGGTAGTTCAGTGGGAGAACGTCTGCTTGACACGCAGAAGGTCGGAAGTTCAATTCTTCTCCCGCCCACCAGTAAAAAATCAAGCCCTCCGGGGTGCGCGTCACACGCCCGGAGGGTTTTTTTATACCTGTTTAGTGCCCGGTGCGCCTATCTGGTGCCGGGCACCTGGTTTTCCGTGGTACCAGAAGCGTCTATAATTATAACAGAGCAAATATTTTCCTGGATGTGTAAATTAAGTGCGAAATACCCATAAAACAATCGATTTATGCCGAACTACGGAGATAGCAGCGTGACAAAACCCGGCCGGCGCGCCGGGTTTTATCCTGGCAAATTTCAGGCTCTTCATCAGGATCTTGAAACCTGGCTGTATTCCTTTTCCCACTTCTTCAGCAGCCCGGTATTAATACTTAATAAACCTTTCGCCCGGAATCCCACAGATGCTGCATTTTTCGGGAACTGATTTTTCGATATTCCCGCAGACAGGGCAGAGGTAATAGAAAACCTCTTCAGTCTGGTCAAGATTCTCCAGTGCATCCTGATAGAGTTTGGCATGAACTTCTTCAGCCTTCATTGCTAGTGTAAAGGCCTTGACTGCAGCTTTGTTTCCCGCGGCTTCAGCTTCCTCTACAAATGGGGGGTACATCTCTTTATACTCATAGGTTTCGCCTGCAATGCCGTCTTTCAGGTTATCCGCAGTTGAACCAATTTTCCCTGCAACCTCAAGTTGTTTTAAGGCGTGCAGTGTTTCAGCATCAGCTGCGGCCCTGAATAATTTAGCAGCATTGAGTTTCCCTTCTTTTTCAGCTATTTTGGCATAGGCCAGGTACTTTCTGTTGGCCTGGGATTCTCCGGCAAATGCCGCCATCAGGTTGGCAAGGGTTTTGTTTTCATCCTTTGGATTCTTCTCCTCATTTTCATCTAAAATTTTTATTAGTTTTTCAACTACTTCGCGAGGGAAGCCTTCTGGCTCTTGCTCGAGCAGTGACTGCAAGAATTTCCTAGTGTTTGGGCTTTGTGGAAGCATATAACCTGCTTCCCGGGTAATATCCTCTGCCATAATATGGTTGGATTTTTCAATGGCTTTGGCCAATTTCCCCGGCAAACCTGCAGCTATACTTTCCTGTTTTGCTTTGCTAAGCAAAAGCGTGTTCAGCGCCTTAACAACAGATTCGGTTTTAGGCTGCTGGGGCGGATACTCAAAGGGTACCATGGAAATTGCCCCGGATGGGCAGGCATCAGCACAGTCGCCGCAACCTATGCACTTTTCGACATCAATAATACTGTTCTCGGTGTCTGTTGCTCCGGTAGGACAGACATAGAGGCACAAGCAGTCCTTGGTACATAAGCGCACGTTTCTTACTGCATATTTTTTAGTCATCCTTATTACCTCCCTTCAACCTTTTCGAATTTCCAGTTTGGTACTTTGCAGACGGGGCAAACTTCTGGCAGCTCGTCTCCTATATGCACAAATCCACAAATAGCACAAACATAAACATCAGTATTTTCAAGCATGGCTTCTCCCTCTTTCTGATACCGGCTTAAGAGGGACTTTAATATACGGGTAACTTTCTCACTCCAGGTCAAAGCACGGAGTGTGCCCCGGTCCTTTACTTCTGACGCTACGGCCCAGGCATTTGGAAAACCCTGCTCAAGGTCTTTTTCGATGAGAGCATGCAGTTGGCTGAAACCCGGATCCTTTGCTGGTTCTGATACCGATTTAAAATAGTCGGCTAATTGCTTAAACAGGGATGATTGTTCCGCTTTATATTGTTTTTCACATCCCCGGGCAAGATTTGAACAAAGCGCACTGATCTCCAGGGGGGATAACTGCTGCCTGTCTGAAGATGCATCAATTACCGGTTTCGGTTTTTCTTCACGAACTGGTGCAGATTCACCCTGTTTCTCAAATTCTGATTTTGCTGCCCCGCAGACCGGGCAGGCCCAATTATCCGGCAGGTCTTCCCACTTTGTACCCGGCGCAATGCCATCTTCTTTTATTCCACTTGCTTCGTCATAGACAAATCCGCAAATGGAACACGCGTATTTAGCCATAGCATAACCTCCCTTTATTTGATTTTGTTTTATATTAGAAAGACTCTTCTGCAGAGAACTTTCAAATATACGTTTCTATCGTTGAACAATAATTATTTAAAAACTTAGGAACAAAGAGCATTTATCGATAGAACAATTAATTATATCAATTATGATACCCAACAGGATATACATAAAAAAGGATTGGTTTTTATAGATAATATAAGCACTATATGTAGTAGTATATCACATATATTTGAAAAAGTTAGAAATATCTTCCGCATCCTAATGTTCTTTCTACGGTGCGAAAGGCATTATTAAGTATTAATGCGCCAGCATGTATTTATACCTGAAGATTTACTTGAATGCCACGTAAGGCCCCTGGCTTTAGCTATGGGGATAAAAAGCTAGCCGGGCGTTTGCCCGGCAAACTTCTTCTTATATCAAAGTTAGGGTAAAGGTGTTGTAGGATTTTTTCAGACAAAAGGAGAAATTATCACTGTCTTTGGAGAGAAGACTTTAAAGAGCTAGCTTTCGCTTAACCCCATGGCTCAAGGGAATTACTCGCCTCTTCAAAGGCAATAAAAGCAACTTCGGAGAAAAGTGATAAAACCCGGCAAATGTACCGGGTTTTTTATTGGCAAAATATCAAACTTTCATCCTGGTATTAAATTCTGGCTAGCGAGGGTACGGCTGGAGTTGCGGCATCCGGAGAACAAAGGCACAAATTATTTGTATATTCAAGGCGAAGTATGACAACTCATGGATATTCTGGTAAGATATAATAAGACTGAAATTTGTGAATTGATAAATTGTTTAACTGAGATGAGGTGGTTCTTTGCAGTACCTGGTGAATAATGTTACGATCGGTGGCCTTGTCCACGATCTGGGCAAGGTTTTACACCGTGGGGCTAATGTTGACGGCCGGGCCCACAGCGTTTCCGGTTGGGAATGGATTGGTAAATATACTACGGAGAAGGATATTCTGGATTGTGTAAGATACCACCATCACCAGGACATCGAGGGAGCGGACCTGGATGCCTCCAGTCCTGCTTACCTGGTCTACCTGGCAGACAATATTGCATCCGGTATGGACCGCCGGCAAATTGAAGGAGCAGCAGCCGCAGGTTTTGACAAAAGCAGGCCCCAGGAGACGGTTTACAACCTGCTGAATAACAACAACGGCAGGGCTGCCTACAGAGTGGCCGCCATCAGCGAAAAAATAAACTACCCCCGGGACATAAAAGACTACAACCCGGCTGCAGATTATAACCGGATCATTGCGGGCCTTGATCAAGACCTTTCCGGCATCAAATTTCAGGGAGAGTACATAAATTCCTTGCTGGAATTGTGCGAGGCCTATTTATCCTACATTCCCTCCTCCACTTACCGGGGCGAGGTTGCTGATATTTCTCTCTTTGACCACTCCAAGATAACCGCCTCCCTGGCCGCCTGCATGGCCCTCTATCTGGATAGCCAGCAAAGAAGCGATTATAGAACAGAGCTTTTGACCAATAGGCACAACTTCTACGGGGAAAAGGCTTTTTGCCTGTTTTCCTGCGATATTTCAGGAATCCAGCAGTTTATTTATACCATTTCCTCCAAGGGCGCCTTAAAAGGGCTGCGCTCCCGATCTTTTTACCTGGAATTGCTGCTGGAAAACCTGGCCGACGAGATACTCGGCGCCTGTTCCCTTTACCGTACCAATCTGTTGTATACCGGCGGCGGACATGCCTATATTTTATTGCCCAACACCATCCGTGCCCGGGAAAATGCGGCTGTGTCCGTTGCTAGTATCAACCGCAGGCTCATGGAGTATTTCGGAGCCGGGTTGTATGTGGCTTATGGTTTACAGGAGTGTTCGGCAGCGGAATTAATGAGCAAAACGACTGACCCGGAGGACTACACTAATATTTTCCGCAGCCTCTCCGCCCAGATTGCGCAGCGCAAGCTAAGGCGCTATTCTGCTGGGGAGCTGCGGCAGTTAAACAATACAACTACGGATAAAGAGGGACGCGAGTGCAGTGTCTGCGGGGTGTCCAGCCGACTGGAGTATAGGGGGGAGGAAACCTACTACTGCGGGATCTGCGCGGCCTTTACCGATATTTCCCGGATGCTGATCAAACCGGACTCAGTTTTTGTAGTGACCAGAACAGTATTAAACGGGACG
>JAKPTB010000169.1 GCA_029555205.1 Bacillota bacterium | reverse complement strand
GGTGATACAAAAGGCGCCTGGTCTTGAAATAATTCTGGTACATCGTGATATTGACTGGCAAAATGAAAGTTTAAATGATGTCCTGCAGCAGGCTATGGAAGATCTGGCAAAACGCAAGGCAGACCGGTTTACTTCAACTCCGCAGCTTGGACTGGGGGTAACGGCGTCCTGTGTTTATACCGGATTGCCTGCAGTGGATTATGAGAAAGATACGGAGAAAGATACGGGGCGAATCATCAGCGCCGAGGTGAAAGCGCAAATAGAAGCTGCGGAAGAAGCTCATAAACGTCTGGAAAACCTATTGGGTTTAAATGATTACAAAATCCCTAAGGATTTTGAAGACTTTGGCCGTACCAGGGGGGAGTCAAGCTACATTGCTGTTGTCCATATTGATGGAAACCAAATGGGCATGCGAATAAAGGATTATATACAACAAAATTCTTCCGACAATAGCCTGATTTCCGCCCTAAGAAAATTCTCCAACTCAATCGAAAAAACGGCACAGGAGGTTTTGAAAAAGACAACCGGTCTGTTGGTAAATGCTATAGAACAAGATGAAAAAGGAAATAAAAAAATAGCCGGTACAATAGAACTGCGGGAAAACAAAATACCGTTCCGCCCAATTGTTTTTGGTGGGGATGATTTGACTTTTGTTTGCGACGGCCGGCTGGGACTAACCCTGGCATCGTATTATTTGCGTGAATCTTCAAAAAAGAACCTGGTAGACAAAAAGCCTTTCTACTGCAGGGCTGGAGTAGCGGTAATCAAGACTCGCTTCCCCTTTGCCCGGGGATATGCTCTGGCGGAAGAACTATGCGCCTCGGCTAAAAAAAGGATTGCTGAACTAAGAGACCCGGGGGAGGATGACGCAACAGTCATGGACTGGCACTTTGCTGCCGGAGGACTGTTGGAAGATTTGGAGGCTATAAGAAAGCGGGAGTATACCGTTAAAAAAGGCGAATTCCTCTATATGAGGCCGGTTTCGCTTTCCTGTGATAGTAAAGACTGGCGGTCGTGGACTACTTTCGAAAGGCTTGTCCGGGAGTTTAAAGAAGGTGAGACGTGGAAGGACAGGCGCAACAAGGTTAAAGCGCTGCGGGAAACACTGCGTATCGGCTCCGGTGAAGCTGTGGAATATTTCTTGAAAGCATATAATCTTACGAGACTGCCCGACATTCCTGAAATGCCTGAAATGAGCAGGAGGGGCTGGCAGGCCGGCCGGTGCGGCTACTTTGATGCTATCGAAGCCATGGATTTCTATATTCCCTTGGAGGAGAGGGTGGCACCATGACAAGGTATATTTTAAAGATAAAGCTGGAAAGTGAAGCTGCCTTCGGTCGGGGCGACGGTGTCGCAGGTCTTGTAGACGCGGAAGTGCAACACGATGATTATGGGTTCCCTTTTTTGCACGGCAGGACGATCAAAGGCCTTCTGGTACAGGAATGCGCAGATATCCGTACCTCTTTGTCCTCAGGTAGAAGCATGTGGGATGAAAGCGCCCGGCGCCTTTTCGGCAGGCCCGGCAGTTCATCCGGCGATAATGCAGTTATGATCATCGGCAACGCGTTATTACCCCGGGATTTGAGGTGTGCAATCCTGAATGATATCAGGATGGGAAGAATCAGGCCGGATGAAGTTCTGGATTTGTTTACTGCCATCAGGACTCAGACTGCTATTGATGAAAACGGTGTTGCCAGGGAGAACAGCCTGCGCTGCATACGGGTAATTTTAAGGGAAACAATTTTTGAGTCTCAATTATTTTTCACGGAAGAGCCGCAGTTATCTGATTTGGCGTTGTTGGCAGCCTGTGTCAAAGCTTTCCGGCGTGCCGGCACTGGGATTACCCGGGGGTTGGGCCGGCTTGAAGCTGAGCTCCTGGATCAGGAACGGCGAACGGTTACAGAGCATTACTTTAAAGAGTTCCGAAAGGCGGTGCGTTGATATGAAGGCGTTATCCTATCAGGTCCGCCTGCTGGAACCGCTGTTGGCAACCCAGCTTGGGGCGGGCGAAGAAAACAGCTCGCAATCCTCCTGTTTTATACCAGGCAGCATGCTGCGTGGGGCTTTGGTAAATTTATACCTCAAAATGCGAAAAGCGCAGGGTCGGGAGGTCGTTGATCCGGCAATTGATCCGGATTGCCGCAGGCTTTTTTTTGAGGGCGCTACCTGCTATTTAAACGCTTATCCAGTTGCCAGCAACAGCCTCCGGACCTTGCCCAAACCGCTTTCCTGGTATGTGGAAAAGGAAGAAGTTGAAAGTGACGAGGGTACAATTTATGACTTTGCTGTTGAACCGCAACGGTTTGAGGGGATGAAGGCCGTTCCGGGAGATTTTTGCCGGATTTACGATGATAGTGCAGTGTTTGTTAAAACCCGCAGCAGCCTGATGATGCACAACGCCAGTAAAGACCGCATGGTTAGAGAAAAAGAAAGGAGTACGGTTTATCGCTACGAAGCTATTGCAGCCGGACAGGTTTTCGGCGCCGTTATTATATCTGAAAATATTGCCGACCTGAAATTGCTGCAAAGTTTGATAGACAAATCGGAGATCCATATTGGCGGGTCCCGGAGCGCAGGTTATGGGCGAGTTGCTTTTAGTGTGGATGGAATTAACAGCGAATGGTATGAGTGCGGAGAAGATTATAAGGATACAGGAGATCATATCGTCATCACCCTGTTAAGTGATCTCATTCTGCGGGATGAAACCGGACATTTCACCACAGACCTGGATGGATTCATTGGATGCAGGCATATCCGGGCCTACCAAGCGATGAAAGTTACCGGTGGTTTCAACCGGAAATGGGGCCTGCCCCTGAGCCAGGCGCCGGCTTTACAGGCTGGCAGTGTTTTTGTTTATCCGCCAGGAGGAATAGATGAAGCTACACTCCGGAAGTATCTTGTCGAGGGCATTGGGGAACGTCGTTTAGACGGCTTCGGCCGTGTTGCCATTAATTTAAATAAGCAGGAAACATTGAATAAAAACATTGACACAATTAGGGAAGTTCCACCAGTTGTTTCTGTAGAGTCATTATCGGAGGAAAGCAGGGAATTAGCGTGTAGACTGGCGGCCAGACGGCTGAAAAATATGCTGGATCAAAGGTTATTGAAAGCGATTGATCCTTTAAGTATCGATAATCCTCCGGAAAACGCCCAGCTTAACCGCCTCAGGGAGGTGGCGCGGCAGGCCTGGTATAAGGGGATGCCTGAATTAATACTAAACCACCTTAAAAATTTAAGAGCTGCCGGAGAGCAGTTCAAACGTGCCAGGGTTGGGGGTAAAAGTGCCAGGGGTGAGGGTAAAAGGTTATACACCTGGCTTAATGAGGGTATTGGGCAAGAAAAAATCTGGGCTGACTATCTTGAAGTGCGACCTCCCCGGATTGCCGGTGTAACGGCAGAAATCACAAAGGCGCTTAAACTGGAATATACTGTAAGGTTGCTTGAAGCATTGCTGAGAAAGACCATTAGAGAGCGGCAGGAAGGAGGTGCCTTATGAGCGCGCGGTGGCAGAAATCCAGAGGGCTCCTTGAGCGGGTTTTGGTTACCGGTAATTTGGTCTTAGAAACGCCTGCTTTATTGGGTAGCGGAGACGCGGAGGGCCTGGTGGACATGCCCTTGCTGCTTGATCCGCTGGAGGGCCGGGCTTTGCTGACCGGTTCATCAATTGCAGGCGCCCTGAGAAACTACCTGCGCCGTTATGATAAGTTCTGTAAAAGTGATTATGCTGAAATGCTTTTCGGCACTGAGAGCGGGGAATCCACAAGCAGTCAAAGCTTGGTGTTCGTAGATGATTCTCTTGGTGATAAACCTTCCGTGGAGCTGCGTGACGGGGTGGCCATTGATCCCAGGACCGGTACGGCAGAGGACAAAGCCAGATATGACCTGGAATTATTGAAGGTAGGCTCTTCTTTTAAAATCTCCTTCGAACTCCTGGTACCAGAGGGCCGGGAGAAAGAGTTGAACAAAGGGCTGGCGATAGCCCTGCAAGGCTTGGAAAATGGAGAAATTAGCCTTGGTGGCAGGAAGAGCCGCGGTTTTGGCCGCTGTAAAGTTGCTGACTGGGAAATTGTCCGTTACGACATGACAAAGCCGGAAGGCTTGCTCGCCTGGCTGGACAATGATCGGTCGGGGTGTGTGCAAGGTGCAGGCATCGCAGGTCTATTAGGAGTAACTGTTGAGGATGTGCGTTTCCACGACAAATTCACCCTCCAGGCAATATTTGCTGTAGATAGCTCACTCATTATCCGTTCACCCGGCCAAGTACGGGGGGGCCTTCCTGGGGATGCGGCATCCAATTGCGGTGATGTTTGTCTGCCGGACGCGGTGCACCTGCATTCCTGGCGGGGTGATGAATATGTCCCAATCGTAAGCGGCACCAGCCTGGCGGGGGTTTTACGGTCACGGAGCGTAAAGATTGCCAATACCCTTGGCAAGGACGGTTACTCTTTGGCCGACAGGTTATTTGGCTGCCGCTGCAAAGACGGTAAACCTACCGCCAGCCGCCTTTGGGTAGAAGAAACGATCATCCAAAACCCCCTGAGTCTGGTTCAGAGCAGGATAATGATCGACCGTTTTACAGGTGGGGTTTATCCAAGCGCGCTTTTTAGCGAAGAGCCTGTGTTCGGAAAGGACGATACCTGCCTTGAAGTGAAGCTCACCCTGGAAAATCCGGAGGACTGGGAAGTGGGCCTGCTCCTGCTGCTGTTAAAGGATTTGTGGACCGGCGACCTTCCTCTGGGCGGCGGTAGTGCCATTGGGCGAGGCCGTTTGCGGGGAATACGAGCTCAACTAGTTTACCATGACAGTGAATGGATAATTGCTCAGGAAGCAGATGAGGCCGTCCGTGTGACTAAAGGCGATGTAAACAAATTGGAAGAATTCATCCGGGCTTTAGGAGGTATGTAGAATGATACGAGAATTCAGTCACAGGGCTTGCAAGGTAGAACAATTGGAGACGCACGGCTTCGCGGATGACCCTGCGGGCTGGTTTGTCATTCATTCTAATAATGAATGCCGGGATGTCCTGCTCCTGGCACACGCAGACGACGGCGTTATCTGGGGGCGGTTGCAGGGTGACCGTCTAATTACTTCCAGCCAGCTTTTTAAAGAGTATCAGGTTTCACCGCCGCTACGAGCTGTAACCTTGCAGCAAGCCTGCCTGTTCAGTGAAATTGAGGAGGTTCGTGTCTGGCGAAAAGAAGGCGGGTTTCAAGCCTGCCGGATAACTGATACTGATGACGAAAACGCCGCTTCTTTTGACGAGGCGCATATCCTGTGGGGGACGCATGCGGAAGGATGGGAAGGTGGTTTCACTTTGTTGGCTGACGGGCAGGAGGGGCTTCGCCATGCCGTTCCGCTGGATATCCCGGCGTCCAGTTTTGAGAGAAATTCTCGTTACAGGCCATTACGTTTGCTTTTACGGCATTATCTGGTTAACGACAGCGACGGCTGCGCCCGGATCTGCCTGAGCCGCTTGCTGGGATTGCGCATTGAACCAAGCAAAGGGAAAGGTGGAATTGAAGGATGAACCCCAGACATAACAACCCAAGCCCGGAACGCGCTGCCCGTGCGCCATACAATTTTGTACCCCTGCCAGAAAAGGTGGTCCCGGCTGAGAAACCATTGCCGGATATGGACCGATATCATGACAACGAACATTATACCGGGGTTATTAAGTGTGAGATCACGACTGAATCGCCGGTATACGTGCGGGGAGCGGTAGAGCCAAAGTTTTTTGAAAAATATGGCGATAAGCCTTTGCACACGCTGCCCGATGGAGAAAAGCTGAAATATGCCCGCTTTTTCAGCCTGGATAATTCCGGCAGCCCCGTTATTCCCGGCAGCTCCCTGCGTGGAATGGTGAGGTCTATTGTCGAAATCGTTGCCTACGGCAAGATGCAATGGGTTACCAATAATAGGTTGGTGTTCCGGGCGGTCGGGGATCGCACAAGTTTAGGGACTTACTACCGTAACTTTTTTATGCGGGACGATGGCGATGGTAGAAAATTCACCCCCCTGGTGCAGGCGGGCTACCTGGTAGAAGAGAAAAACAGGTGGTTCATCCGCCCCGCGCAAAGTGTGCAGGGAGTCACCTTTGCACGTATTCATAAAAAAGACATACCGAAAAATCTCCCGGGATGGTACGATTGCAAGAATGCCAGGCGTATCTGGGTAAAACCGGATAAGTACGACTATCAGAAGGTCAGAGGAAAACTCTTAAAGATAAAATACTTACCTATATTGGAAGCAAGGAGTTCCGCTGCTGAAGGTTTCATAGAAGCGGTTCTGGCCCGAAGTGGGGATATGCTAAATAAGAAAATGGAAATGGTCATCTTTCCCCCGGATAATTCAATTCCCCTCTCCGGGCTTATCGAAGTTGATGACGAGCTCATTCAACGTTACCGGGAGCAGGTCAGCCAGAAGCAGGAAGAGCTTCTGGGAGGGGTGCAGGGTGCGTTAAGGCCCTATCAGCCTGTTTTCTACCTAATGAAGGACGGGAAACTGGTATTTTTCGGCCATACCATGATGTTTCGCCTGCCATATGATCGCACGCCGTACGAATTCGTTCCACCAAGTTTGCGGGCAGAAACGTCGGATGTTGATATAGACTTAGCGGAGGCCATTTTTGGTTTTACCTCACGGGGAAAAGAAGACAAACGCGGTTCCCGCGCCGGGCGCATATTTTTCGGTGACGCCCGTCTGAAACCGGGCCAGTCTGATATATGGTTATCTACCGGACATCCGGTAATCCCGAAAATCCTTAGCGGACCGAAACCAACCGCTTTTCAGCACTACCTCACCCAGCAGCAGCCGGACGAAGTGCCGTCCGGGAAAAAATTGGAACTGCGGCTTGATCACTATGCCAGCCCTCCACCGCATGAGACAGTTATTCGCGGTCATAAGCTCTACTGGCATAAAGGGAAGGTTGGGCTGTCCGATATTAAGGATAGTGGTTGTAATGGATTACAGGTTGACAAGCAGCATACGCTTATTAAGCCGGTAAAGGCCGGTGTCGGGTTCAGTTCTACCATCCATTTTGAAAATTTGTCCCGGGTGGAGTTGGGGGCAGTATTATGGGCGCTAGTTTTGCCCGGTGAGCAGGGTAAAGAGTACCGGCACAAAATCGGCATGGGCAAACCCCTTGGCATGGGGTCGGTAAAACTGGTTCCAAAGCTTTTCCTGGATGATAGAAAGAGCCGCTACAGCCGCTTATTCGAAGGCCAAAACTGGCACCAGGCCAGGAGAGTAAACGAAAACCTAAAAGATTTTATCAGGGCTTTTGAAAAACATGTACTGGACAAAATGCACCCGGAAGAACGCCGGGATGCTGAATCGTTGTTAAAAGTTGAAAGAATACAAATGCTCCTTAAAATGTTGGAATGGCCTGGGATAAAACGCAGCTTGACTGAGTACATGTCACTTGAGTACTTTAAAAAGCGCCCGGTATTGCCCGATCCTTTGCATGTAAAGGATACCGGAGCCGGTGGTGCAAGAAATAAGCAACCAAAAAAGAAGCCCTCCACACATTATGTTTACCACAGTGGCGCCATGGCGGAAGCTTTTAAAAGGGCACAAGAAAAACAAAATAAGAGAAAGTAAATACGGGGTGTAAGAGAAGGGGTAATAAACTTATGAGAGTTTTAATACTCACAGTGGGCGGATCTGACGGCCCAATTGTCAGTTGTATCAAGAATTACCGCCAGGACCGCGTGGTTTTCCTGTGTACGGAGGATGAAGACGGTAACAAGGGCAGCAGGGCAATGGTAGATGGCGATGCGATTATCTCCGAGGGCAGGGAATGTAAAAAATGCAGGTTTAAGGATGTGGAGCAAAAGGAGAACATTGTAAACCAGTGCAATTTGAGTGCGACTGACTACGAGATCCATACGGTGCCTCATGATGACCCGAACAAAAGCTATGAAATTGCCTTTAAGTTGATTAAGAGTTTTTTAGATGACGGGCATGATGTAACTGTAGATTATACGGGTGGTACCAAGTCTATGTCAGTCGGCCTTGCCGTGGCAGCAATGGAATTTCCCCAGTGCAATTTGAGCGTGGTTAAGGGGAAAAGGCAGGACCTAATCAGAGTGAGAGACGGTATGGAGCGTGTTTCCAGGCTGCCGTCTTACATCGTATTCGCACAAAGGCAGGAAAGGTTGTGCCGGGATTTAATCAGGGAGTGGAATTATACTGCTGCTGTTCAGATATTGGAAGAAATGAGCAGGAACGGCTTCGTTAGTAATGAAAAAGAATTTGACCGCCTACTCATACTGTGCCGTGGATTTGCAGCCTGGGATAAATTCGATTATCAGAGCGCTGTAGAAAAGATTAGTATATATAAGGAAGATCCTCTTATTGCCGGATATAATTCGACTCTCAAACAAATCTGTGCCGCGCTCGACTGGTATGAAAAATGGTCTCCCAACAGTAAAAAAGCTCCTCCTGTTTTTGTAGTTGTCTATGATGTTCTATTAAATGCTGAACGGAGGGCATGCCAGGGCAATTATGATGATGCTGTCTCCAGAATATACAGGGCGGTAGAGATGTATGGACAATTATGTCTTCGTACAGGTACGCCTAGTTTAACGAGCGAAGATATAGATGTGTCGCTGTTGCCAGAACAGTTCCGTGAGCATTATGAGAAGAAGCGAGCTTCGAACGGTAGAATCCAGGTGGGCTTAACAGACGATTATGAATTGTTAGCTATCCTTGGACATCCGGTAAAGCAGGTATGGGAAGGCTGGCGTGAAAGAATTTTATATATATTAAATAAAAGGAATTATAGTTTTTTGGCTCACGGCATGGAACCAGTTTCGGAAAAGGATTATCTTGAAGTAAAAGAAACTGTGTGGAGCTTTATATCTGATTGTGATCAGGCCATGAAGCTCCAAAAAGGCTTGGCTGAATATGTTCAGTTACCAAGGAAGTTATGAGACGAGATATAAGACATTAGAGAATTAACTGGTGGGAAGCGGTAGCCAATTAATCGTGGCCTATCGTTTCTCACCAGTATCCCTGGCTCAGAACCATGTTATCACCTGCCTTTCGGGTATATAAAAATCCCCGGCTATGGCCAGAGCTTATTTGACGAATATTTTTCTGCATGTTATCATATACATAGAAAAAGGAGTTGCCGCTTTTCCCGAGGCGGCTAGTCCTAAATCGGAACGACCGCCTAGACAGGCGGTCAAGTTATTTTCTACGCTTTAAACATAGGGAAATAACCCCCACGATTACAAGGCAAAAACCAAAAAATTCTGCCCAAGTAACCATAGGCATCACCTCCCTTCACGGGAAGTGACTAACCGCCAAGCGGCAACTCTTGCCTTATTCTAGCATATTTCCCGCCTAGTGACTAGACTTCTAAACTGAGCCAGGATAAAAAGCACTCTCATGCGAGAGTGCTTTTTGAGTGCTTTTTTAACTTGGATTAATCAGCCAATTTGCTGTCTGTTGCTTAAAGAAATGTAAGAATTTTAGAAAGCAGTACGAACTCAATTTCGCGCAGGAGTCCAATGACCTTGACCATAAAATGAGACGTAGGAAATTACCTGTAAGGGGCCTTATCCGGGTCCAAATATTGCTGTGATGGCGGACATTTTCCGTTTAATTAAGCTAATGCTAAACTCTGATAACAAGGGGACTGAATTTCATACAGGTTGTATTAAAGCCGTTACAAAAATGTAGCGTCTTTTGCAATGTCCACAGTAGAGTTGAATTTATTGACGCAGGATAGTTTTTAAAAAATTGTCATAAAATTAAATAGGAAAATCCATCTACATGTAGAAATAATAACCATTATGTAGAAATTATATCTGTAAGGTTATTATCTTAAGTGTTGAATGTATCTTTACATACTGACGCTGCTTGCGTAAAAGAAACCGTTTAATGGAGAATCAGCAATGTCCAGATATTTTACAATAGCCAAATACCGGCTAACCCTGGAAGCTGGGGAGAAAGGTTTGCTGCTCCCACCTTACAAGGGTTCCACCTTAAGAGGCGGTTTCGGCAACGCCTTTCGGCGTATCTCCTGTGCGCTTAAGGAGGCTAATTGTAATAACTGCCTCTTGAGGACAAGTTGTCCCTACGCTTATATCTTTGAAACTGCGCCTCCTCCCGGATCTGCTGCCCTCCGCAATTACGAAAGTATCCCCCGGCCCTTTGTCCTTGAACCGCCGCTGGAAACCAAAACCGAATATAGGCCTGGTGAGAAGCTGGCCTTCAATTTAGTCCTGATCGGCAGGGCGACTAATTACTTACCGTATTTTATCGTTGCTTTTCGTGAGCTGGGCGAATTAGGGATAGGGAAAATGAGGAGGAAATACCGGCTGGCCGAAATTCAAGCAATAGGTTTGAACAACGGGGAAAGCCAACTGGTGTACCGGGCAGAAGACCAGCTTGTGCGAAATACCAACCTGGCTATTCAGATTGACCAGGCGGAGCTTTTACGGCAGAAAGATGAAGATAAAACTTTGACTCGCCTGGGCTTAGACTTTTTGACTATAACCAGGATTAAATTTGAAGAGAATTACGTCCACCACATCGAGCTTCACATGCTGATACGAAGTCTCTTGCGCAGGCTATCATCCCTGGCTTACTTTCACCACGGCTGGGAACTGGAGCTTGATTTTACTGGACTGATTGAACGGGCAGCAGAAGTACGGCTGGTTAAGGACGGTACCCGCTGGGTCGACTGGGAACGCTATTCTTCCCGCCAGGACAACAAGGTGAACATGGGCGGCCTGGTGGGCCGGGTGGAGTATGAGGGGTATTTGGATGAATTTCTGCCCCTCTTGCGACTGGGGGAACTGGTGCATGTGGGTAAGGGGGCGGTGTTTGGGATGGGGAAATATAAAGTATGTATCTAAATTCCATAATTGACTCATGTAATGGACGGTTTAATAACTATTACTTTTGAGTGAAAAGTGAGTTGAGGAATTGGAAGTCCCCTTGTAAACGGGAATTCAATTATTTAATAACCCATAAAAATAACTTATTTTCAGTACCCTTTTTATCCGGGCGTTATAAATTATTACTTAAGGGGTGATTGGGGGATAATACATTTTTTTGAATTGGTAGGAACTCTATTAGATAAAGTTATTTTGATATTGCTTATAGCAATTATAAACCTTCTTATAAAAAGGCAGACCGGAGGTTGAGAAAGGTGTACGAACTAATCCGACAAAAAGCAGTAAGGTTTATGCTTGTACGCGGTTGGAGGGAATTGCTAGCCAAAAGTGGAGCTTATCAACAAAGCCTATTCGAACATACATTATGCGAACTCGATGTTCTTTTGCAGTTGTTGCCAATTCTTCGTTTGTCAAACCACTGCGATTTAAAGCCAGAAGAGGAGCAAATCCTTATTGTCTCAGTAATAGGGCATGACGTCGGCAAGGAAACCAAAGAATTTCAGGACTACATAAAGGATCTGACCCAAGATAAGGCTTTACATATCATTACTGAACTAACAAAGAAAGTAGTACCTGAAATTTGCGAAGCTTTGGGCTTTAACAACCTTCAGCACTGCTCTCACCAGATCATCGAAAACTGCATCAACCTTCACATGTCCCGTAACCGTACTGATGCAAATTTCATCCTTTCGGTCTTGCAAGGTTCCGGACGCTGGAAAGCCTTAGCCGACATTGTGTATGATTTGGACAATTTTTGTTCCAGTAGGGGACTCCTGGCTGCCCTTAACACGTTGGAACAGAGCAATTTATCTATGCACCTAAAACTGGCATACCACCAGGTAGTTATTAGAGGGGTCAGTACAGTTTTTTTACACAAGGCTACCGTAGACAGCTTTATTGAACAAGGTTGGAGTCCCCTGATCTTCTTCAGTGAAGGAACCATTTATGCTGCTTCGTCTGCCAGCCAAGTCAATGAACCAAACTGGCAAACAATTGAAAGCCGGTTATACCAACTCATTGAAGAAGTGACGAATAAAGACGTTTCCAGGTTAATGGTAGGTAGACCGGTGGCAAATATTTTACCAAAACCAGATCTTTTTGATTACAAAGAAACGGAAACTTATTTTAAAATCGCTGCGGGAAAAATTAAACGAGGTTCGTTTATGAGAAAAAAGTATGGGGACAGAGAGAAGGTAGTGAAGTCTTATTTGAAATTGACGGAACCTAACGCAAAAGAACCAAGCCAGGAAATAGTTAACCGATTTTCAGGGCGTATTGATATTGCTCAGCCGGAAATGGTTATCTTTAAATTTTTCAAGGCTATAATGAATGAAAAATTAATCGGACGGGAGGGAGTGAGTATTGCAACAGAAGAATACGAAAAGGTCTTTGGGGTGGGAACCTGGCAGAAGCTTCAGAGCACTTCTACGTTAATGCCTGCCAGAGATATGGCCTATACGGTCGATTATTTTTGGAAATTGCCTGCCGACCGGTTTGGCTACTCCGGTGGTTGCGTAAGTGAACTGGCGGATGAAAAAAGGGGCAGCCTACTTATATCTATTTTAAATGGCATTGCGGAAAGAGTATATGCACAAATTGAAAACCCTCCGTCCCGTTCTAATGTTAATAAAAAAATGGCAGCAGCTTTTATTAATGACTTAATACGGCCATCAAAAGTAGAAGACTTCAAGCTTATGGTGGAGAAACAGTTGGAGGCTTATTCCCAATCAAAGCCATATGCAGGAAGGTCTATGAGAAGGGCGGAGTATTTTTGTCCGGTTTGCAATACGCCTTTTGATGAAGGTGTTAAGGCTTCCGCCGATTACCTCAGTAATCCCCAGACGCATACGAACCGTGGTGTGTCCCACGGCAAGTTTGATTATGTTATGATCTGCAGGACCTGTTACTTTGAGCGGATATTACGGCAGCTTCTTCTTCAGGAAAAGCCGTCAGAGATGATCTTGCTTCTGCCAAGAATGAATATAGGTTACCAGGCTGGACAACTGCTGGTGGATAAGGTTAAAAAATTTTATGATGAGGCATGTAGTTTCATGTTTGGAAGCGTCGATCCCGATCAACAGGTTTCACTTTCTTTGACCCATCTTATTGCCAGGAATGTTTTAGGAAGGGAGCTTTATCAACTAAGCGGTGAGGAAATTGCCGAGCTACTAACATACCGGCATTCCGACGAGACAAGTAAAAAGTTGAGAAAGAGCCTGGAAAAGAAAATCAGAAACTTTTACGGAGATTCTTTAGAACAGGCAAATATAGAGTGGTGCACTGATTTTACGATTTGGGACGAGGCGATATCGGCTGTAATTAATAATCTTGTAGATGATCCCGTGGTTAAAGGGGTTCGGGATGAAGTATACCGCCTAGGTCCCCAGTTAAAGGCAGTGTGCCAGACGCCAAACTTAATCTTAATTCCATTAACTCAACCAATTGTTCTAGGGAAGGACGGTGCAGCAAACGCTGCACTGCGCAGGCTATTTGTTTCCCTTTTCATTGGTCTGGCTCTTGACGTGACGGTTGCCATCATAAATAACAATGACGGTTTTGATTTTGAGGGAGGAGAAGGGGTAGCTTGGGTGCCTCCTGTGGCTTCCATTCGCAAGATGGTCAACGGCAACTGGGTTTCACTTGCTGATGCCCAAAGGTGGTTTCGGGCAATTGGGGCGGCCAGTATTTTAACTACATATACCGGCTACTCTGAGCGTTCTAATTTGTTTTCTATTCTTTCTGAACCTACACCGGGACATATCCTTCGGCGGATCGAAGAGAAAAATAATGGGCAAGTAAGCTATTACCTTTTTGAATATCTGGATATCATTGGGGAGGTGTTACATTGAGACGCTTTATTTTTACTAACGTTGAACGATTCCAGGACGAGAATATTAAAGGAAAGATTGAAGAAATCAAAGATGCCTTTGACCGTTATCTTGACAGTTATCCTGCGAAAACCAGTCAAACCAAACACGGTATAATGGGACCGGTAGGGAAAATTTTGCAGGAAATTAAAAAAGGCAAATGGGATGTTGAAGGTTTAAGCGGATATGCCGTAAATATCCACATTCATAACCCAAAAACAAAAGGGAGAATCAGTGAAAGCGCCAGGGCGGCGCTGGAGGAGGGTATAGAAAAGCTTCTGGCCTTAATCCGCGAGGAATCAATTACTGCGCAGGATCGGATTTTGGAGCTGGTTGATTATGGGCTTTATTACCGTCGCCGTAAGAAGAGTTTAGCCTGGTTGGAATCAGTCAGAAGGGAATGGATAGAATTTCTAAAAGAAAAATATGACTCAATAGAAGACTTGAGCAAAGCGTGGGGAGAGAAATCTAAAAAGGGCATTCAGGACTTTGAATCTATCGGTTATCCAAGCAAAAGGGCATACGCGGAGGCGAAAGGTCAGAAAAAAGTGGATATGGGTGAATTTATCAAGCAAGCAGAACTAACAGGCTATGATTTGGATGACGAGGAGGAATAGAATTATGAAAATTATTGAACCGTACCTGGTGGATAAGCCATATCCATTAATCGGAGCTAAGACGATCCAGCTCATTGTTATGAGGGAAATCCTTGACTATACTGTGTTGAGAACAGAGGAGGATCGCCAGCTTAACACGGTATATACGCCGTTATCAGTAAAAGAAGATAAACCTACGCGCCGGGTGGCGTTTTTGGCTACCAAGCAAAAAGCTGCTGAGTCCCGCCAATTGGAACAACTTCTGAGAACGGCCGCGGAAGAGGGAGGATTATCCATACCGGAGTGCTATTTAAAAGATAAACTTTGTATGAAATGCCCCCGGTGTGGTTTATACGGGGCTACCAGTACAGAGTCGGGACAAAGTGACAGGGCCAATATCAAGCACCGTATTGAATACTCCACAGCATTTTCATTATTGCCTTATGAGAATATTGCCACTGTAACTACCTTTAACGCCATTAATGATAGGAATATCACCACCGGGCAAGCTTTAGGCAGTCGCTATGCGGTGGCGCCCGCTACCCTTTTCCCATCCATTGTCACTTTAAAAAGCGTAACATGGATTGAGCTGGTGCTGGCGGTTAAAACGCTATTGGCCTGCAAAAGCTACGGGGCGGAATCGAGGATTGGCGGCGATGTTAGGAACACCATTATCGGTGTCATTGCGGGATGGGAAGAAGTAATTACCTCTCTGGAACTAACCCTGGAACTTTATGATCGCCGGAATAATAATACTCCTGCTAATATTGCGGAATTTATAAAGAAAGACTATGTGCCCAAAGCGGGAAATCCCGACAGGGTAATTGTTTTAGAAGAGGAACAGACCGACGAACTCATCAAGGGGTTAGTTAATACTGCTTTGGATAAGGGTTTGCTGGAGAAAGCCTATAAGGATATAAAAGAATACAGGTCTATGCAGATAGGTTAGGGGGATAAACGATGCCAGACACTATTGATCTCGCTGAACACGGGATCAGGTTGTTTTTTTGCCGTCTGTTTAACCACGATTACCTGTGGTTTTCATCTTATGAAGTGAGCAAAGTGTCTTCCACCTATCCGGTTATTCATAATTACGCCCTTTCTTATTCACTTGCGGATTTTTCTTACGGCATTTACAGGGGGTCGACGCCCCGCTACGAGGAGGATCTGGCTGGCTTCCCTCTGTATGCTACCCCTGCGTACAGAGAGGAATACGATAAGAGCCGCCTTACTTATAATGCCGTTAATTCCCTGACCTTGCGTACGGATGATGCTCCACGAGGGATTAACTCGCCAGGAATCGGCTGGCGGGTTTATTTAAACCCGTCGTGGGAAAAAGAGACACATTCAAGAAACAGTTTTAAATGTTATGTTTTTACTTTTGACGGTTCGGTGCCAAGAGGGGTAACCAGGTTGGGTAAAAAAGGTGCGGCAATGAGAATAATTTGGGAGGAAATCACAAAACCACAGGCCGTCTTTTGGGACAAAGCGATTCGCCCGTCCCATCCAGTTAACCCATTGGATATTGCCGGTAAGGTAGATAAATACGATCCTATTATGCTCCCACCCCATATGCTTTTTCGCACAGCAGAAATTAAAGAAGATTGGTTTTGTGTAAAGGAGGGGCACAGGGTGCATATTCCTTTAAGAGTAATAAAACGGACTGCAGGGGGAGTAAACAAGTGAAAACATTGCCCTTGACTTTACCATTGGTGCAACATCCTCTAGTCTGTTCACCCCTGTATCATCATCAGGCTATCATGTTTGATGAATGGAAGAACCACAGCACTTTTCTTATTGCCACAAAAACCGGTACCGGTAAGACCGCTGCGGCGGTCCTTCCTATTCTTAAATACAAAGAATCGGCTATTATGGTTTACCCAACCAATGAGCTAATTCGAAACCAGGTTGCCGGTGTCGCAAACATCGCCAGAATGGGAGGTTTAAATCCCTGCATATATGAGCCTGAAACAACAAAGGAAGAGTTCGGGAAGGCAGATGTCTTGCTCGTTCATATTGACGCCGCTGCCCTGGAGAAATGGGGGAGGGAAAAAGGGTGGGGGAGCAAATGGAAGGTTCTAAACCGGTTGCTGGGGGGGAATAAAACAAAAATTATATTTACAAACCCCGACATATTATTTTTAATTTTTGCACTTCGTTACCGGGCGGAAGCGCTGGCTTCGCTTCAGGGCTACCAGACCCTTGTTGTTGACGAGTTTCACTTGTATCAAGGGGTTGAATTTGCCCACGCCCTGTTTATGGTCCACTTAGCGAGACATTTAGGAATGTTTGAAAGAGTAGTGCTACTCAGCGCTACTCCTGATCCTGAGGTAAAAAAGATCATCAGGAGATTTTTTGCTCCGCTGGAAATTGATCTAACTACCTGTTCTAGATATCATAAAAAGGATAAAAGAACGGCCGTTCATGAGGTCGAGATCATTCCATGTCCTGCCGGGTCGGATCCCGTGGAAACAGCAGTTAATACCATTCTTTCATTGCGGGAAAAGTTAGCTGAATTGGCCAAGCAGGAGAACGAGACCGATTATATCCCGGCGGTGGTGGTTCTGAATTCGGTAATTAACGCTATCAGATTAGAGGATCGCCTGCTCGAAGAAGGTTTTTCAGAAAATGAGTTGTTGATTGTTAGAGGGCTTTCTCATCGTGATATAAGGCAGAAACAGCCAGAACAACTCCTGGTTATCGGCACTTCCGCTATAGAAGTAGGTGTGGACTTTAAATGTGATTACCTGTTATTTGAGGCTTTAGAAGCTCCCTCTTTTATGCAACGCTTCGGCCGGGTAGGCCGCCACAGGCCAGGCACGGCCTATATAATATGTCCGGAAAATGTCAGAACCGGCATTGAGAGATTGGATAAAGAAGTTACCAGAGATGATTTCGAGAAAAAAGTATATGACTGGTATGCAACTCCGGAGTCCAGACCATGGTTCATTTCAACCCGAAGCGGTCTTATAACGGTATATGCTCTGGTAAACAATATCATTTCAAAAGTCATTGATTACTATCAAGGAAGTCCTGAAGACATCGAAGAGGTAAAAAATAAGCTGGAGCTTATAGCCGAAAAATATGCGGAGAAAATAGAATGCGAGAGGCTATTAGCAGCTGTTTGTATCCAGTTTGCCAGGGCCGGGCGAGGTATCAAAGAATATCAATGGCTTAAGGTATACCAGGAATTGAACACGTTTCGCACGTCGTTGCCCAGCATCCGCGTTTATGATTATGCCGAAAAAGAAAAAAGAGGGGAACAATATGCTTCTTATAACGTTGATTTGATTACATTAATACGCAGGGCGGAGGGGCTAAAATTTAATCCTAAACTCAATATTGATAGTTCTAAAGGAATGTTGACGGTTAAAGGATATGGGAAATATAAAAAAGTTTCGGTATTGGGGCTGAGTTCTATTTCCGAAGCTTATGGAAGGGTTTTTCAAACAATCGATTTCCCTGAACTGTCCATACTTCAAAATGATCATTGCACACCTGTTTCTCATATTATGACATTAAAGAACCATATTTTTACTGTTGTTCCCAAGGGCTTATTTGAAGTTGACTGGAGATTACCTGTCTTTCCCTGTGGCCAGTCCCTGATAGCTTTCGATGGAGCTGCTTTGCTTCTTCACGAGTTGTACTTAAAAAATAAAACATGTATGACATAGGAGCTAAAGGATAATGTGGGTGGTTGTTATTAATAGTGGTGGTGGTCTGTAGCGTAAATCAAAAATGAATTTTACTCTTCTATACTTTACACTTGGTAGTTCAGCATCCAAGAGGAAAGATAACACTTGCTGCTAGTATGGGATGCTAAAGCTACTGGATAAAATTCCCTCCTTCTGGAAATAATAAAACCCAAAGGTGGAGGCTTTTTTGTTTGATTCAGCGCAAATTTTAATTGGCGGTTTGTTCATACCAAATGAAACAGTAGGCATCGTCGCAGCGGTTTCTGGCAGAATATCCACTATAAATGAATTTAAGGTGTTTTGAAATGGAACTTCATGTCACCAACTACGGCTCTTTTCTAGGCAAAAAGAGCGAACGACTGATCTTGAAAGAAAACGGCAAGGTGGTTCACGAGATTCCCTTTCACGACCTGGAGCAGGTGATTATCGATACCCCCGGCGCAAGCCTGTCCACGGACGTCATCAGGGAATGTGTCGAACATGGCGTACAAATCAGTTTTCTTACTCCGTCCGGAAAGCCTTTTGCCAGGCTTGTTTCACCGTATCTGACCGGGACGGTGATAACTCGCCGCCAGCAACTGATGGCTTTTTGCGATGAGAGGAGTGTTTTACTGTCTAAGCTATTTGTTGAGGGCAAATTAAAGAACCAGGTCAATGTCTTGAAGTATTTTGCCAAGTACCGCAAGGGTGTGGACCGTGGGCTGTTTGAATCTATTTCAGGTTTGATTGGGCAGATAGAACAAATCGCCAGCTCTTTGAACACTATCAATGGCAATTGTATAGATGATGTCCGAGCCCAATTAATGTCCGTAGAAGGACGGGCTGGAAATCTTTACTGGGAAGGGGTAGGGCTGTTGATCGGTGATAAGGTCGATTTTCCAGGCCGGAAGCACCGTGGGGCTGTCGATCCGGTAAACTCACTCCTTAACTACGGCTACGGAATGTTGTGCAGGCAAGCGGAGGGGGCCTTGATTCTGGCAGGCCTCGATCCCTTTGGCGGGTTTTTGCACGTGGACCGCCCCGGTAAACTAAGCCTGGTTTACGACTTTGTGGAAGAGTTCCGGCAGCAGGTGGTTGACCGGGTAGTTATTGCAATGGTAAACAAGGGCATTGCTGTGGAAATGGAGGAAGGGATGCTCTCCAATACTACGAGACGTGATTTTTCTGAAAGAATCAAGGAAAGATTGGAAAGCCAGGAAAAGTATCAGGGTAAAAAATATAAGCTTCGTACGATAATGCAGATGCAGGCTCGTCGTGTGGCCACATTTTTGCGCGGGGAGGCAAAATACCGGCCGTTTGTCGGTGGGTGGTAATGAAGACCATAGTAATTTATGATGTTGAAGAGGACAAAGTGCGCAACAAAATATTTGAGGCTTGTAAGGACTATGGCTTGACCCATATCCAGTATTCGGCTTTCTTCGGGGAACTGAATCATAACCGCAGAGATGAGCTGAAGCAAAGGCTTAAGAAAACCCTGGGCAAAAAGAACGGCAACATCCTAATTTGCCCTGTTTGCGATAAGGATTTGAGACTTATGGAAACAATCATTGCCGGACCGGATTACCCTTATGCTTAAACTGAGAGTAAGCGACCTGAAACAGTATATTTACTGCCCGAGAGTAGTTTATTTCACCTATGTGTGCCCGGTGGAAAAAAAGCTTACCAGAAAAATGGTTTACGGCAGTGAGGCCCACCTGGAGTTGGACCGGCTGGAGAAGCGACGGACCTTCAAACGCTATAATTTTAAAGAAGGAGAGCGGAAATTTCACACCAGTCTTTATTCCCCCCGTCTTGGTCTGGAAGGCAGGCTGGATATGCATATTGCGGCGGGTAAAGAAATTTTTCCTGTTGAATTTAAACACAGCGCGCACAGCCCTTCCCTTAATCACAAATACCAGCTGGTGGCCTATGCCATGCTGCTGGAGGACGTTTACAACAAGCCGGTACGCTATGGCTTTATCTGTAATACCAGTGGTCTGGTTGTACCGCTCGAAATTACCCCCAACTCCCGGGTATTTGTCAAGGAAATGTTGGAAAAGATGCGACTTTTGGTATCATCGGAGTCTATGCCAAAAAGAGCCAGCCATAAAACGAAATGTATTGACTGTGAATTCCGTAACTTTTGCGGCGATGTGAGGTGAAGCCGGGTTTATGTACTTCTTAACCGAGGAAGAAAGAAAACAGCTAAATAAGGGTTATTTGCCCCGTTCCAGGCAAATGGAAATAGCCGAAGAGTTGCGGGGCTGGAACTGGCACCAGCCACCCCTTGCTCCGGTCTATGATCTTAAACTGGCTCTGTATGAGGTCGCCAATTCTTATTGTACAAGCAACCGGGACCTATATTTGAAAAGAATAGACAGGATTAAAACGAAACCCAATCTGGCTATGATCAGGGGTAAGGTTTTTCATGAAATACTTGTGCGCGTCCTGGTCAGGGCTAAAAGGTTGATTTATGAAAAAGGGGTCGACCACTTTCAGGAAATACTTAGAAAGCTGAGCACTCCATTGGATTTAAACTTTCTTACTGTTTACCGCAGCCAGCTCACAGAAGAAGAATTCTCCGAGCTGCAGAAAAGAGCCTCTATTATTGCAAACTTTGAAAATGCTAGAGTGGCTGCACGGATCCAAGAGATACTGGTAAAACAGCCGCATATCCAGGAAGATTCACTGGCTACCCTGGCCATACCTGTGGTTGTCGAGCAGAAGCTGGATGGGACATTTTTTGGGCTAAGCGCCAGTCTCAGCGCTGATGCCTTCACATTTTCCGAGCCGATGGTGCTGGATCTTAAATTCGGTGAACCAAAAAAGTTTCACCGGCTTTCGACTACCGGCTATGCGCTGGTGATGGAAGCGATTCACGAATATCCCATAAACCTGGGTTGTATTGTCTATGCCGAATTTAAAGGGGATCGCCTGATCGTGAAAAAGGACATCCATATTATTGACGATGAACTCCGCCAATGGTTTATTGAGGAACGCGATCAAAAGATGCGGATGATCTATGAGGAAATTGATCCGGGTTTGGGTAATTGTTACGATAGTTGCCCATATATTTTGCAGTGCCGGGGTTAAAATAAAAAGAGGAATTTTAGACAGGGCGGGGAATGATGAATAAAATCCCATTTTCGCAAATGGAGGGTATTTTGACGCAGAAAAAGGATTTGCGAAAAAATCGTTGTTTCATCACTTTCTTGGATGCTACTAAAGTCAGTAATATCAAGGAATTTATCGATCGCTCGCGGTCGGTTGCACCGTTTTACCCGATAACAAGGGGACTGAAAGGAAAATATTATGATGACATATGGCTCCGGAAGTCAGTTGCACCGTTTTACCCGATAACAAGGGGACTGAAAGATTAAGGTTGTTCGGCAAAACATACATTCTAATGTATGTTGCACCGTTTTACCCGATAACAAGGGGACTGAAAGCTTTTCTGCAAAGTCTTCATATTAAAAGTAATTTCTTCATTGCACCGTTTTACCCGATAACAAGGGGACTGAAAGGAAATGCGGTCAACATGGTGGACCGATTCACCGTACTAGTTGCACCGTTTTACCCGATAACAAGGGGACTGAAAGAAAATCACGTTGTTCGCCCCCACGCCGGCATCAGCCTTGTTGCACCGTTTTACCCGATAACAAGGGGACTGAAAGCGCAAATCTTGGATACCCCTCTCACACTTACCCAGCCGTTGCACCGTTTTACCCGATAACAAGGGGACTGAAAGCCGAAAGCTTTGACTGCTTTCTGCACTGTCTGGTCCAGGTTGCACCGTTTTACCCGATAACAAGGGGACTGAAAGCTAAAAATACCGATCGCCCCAAATACCAGGAAATGATGGTTGCACCGTTTTACCCGATAACAAGGGGACTGAAAGCGGAGAGCCCGTCATAGCTACGTTTTTGACAATTTTTACGTTGCACCGTTTTACCCGATAACAAGGGGACTGAAAGGCAGTTTTCTGGTCTGTTCCTTCGCCCCAGGGTAAGTTGCACCGTTTTACCCGATAACAAGGGGACTGAAAGGATATTTTTAAACCATCTCATTTACTCACCACCTTTCAGTTGCACCGTTTTACCCGATAACAAGGGGACTGAAAGTTATATAAACAGCTCTATTACAGACATTGAGAAAAGAGCGTTGCACCGTTTTACCCGATAACAAGGGGACTGAAAGTGAAATAAATCTCCACACTCTCAACATTGCTGGTGTCAGTTGCACCGTTTTACCCGATAACAAGGGGACTGAAAGAGGACGTGGTCGAGAAGGTCAACGTATCAAGCGAGAAAGGTTGCACCGTTTTACCCGATAACAAGGGGACTGAAAGAAATTTATGAAGATTGCTGCAACTGTTGGTGCTATCATGTTGCACCGTTTTACCCGATAACAAGGGGACTGAAAGTTGCAACAATATCCACCATTCCAGCAATCTTATTAGCAGTTGCACCGTTTTACCCGATAACAAGGGGACTGAAAGCTGCTATATCCAAAGCTTGTTCTCCATAATCAGGTTGAGATTGCACCGTTTGACTGCCTGGCTAAACTCTATCGCGGAAAAAGAAAATGTAAACTTTTCTCAAATTCTCCAAAATGCTTTAATAAATCACCCTGGTCTCAAGCAGCCCTAACCGGCTGCTTTTTGGTGAGGAGTGGAATGTGTTAGAAATCTATAAATCACCTTCTGCGTAGTATGGTAAACATATGGTGCTGGAAGATCACATCCTTAGCCGGGGTTCTGCACTGACGACAAAACTGGCTGCAATCACTATTTGGAATCCCCGGTGAAGAATAATACTGGATGATACCTTGCGGGTAAACAATATTTCCTGATGGGTTGGCGCCAGTGATCTATGGCAATGATTATGGAGGGGATGCAGGTAAGAAATGGCTGTTGAATTAAATACGGCACGGGACATAGTCATTCTGGTGGACTACCAGGTCGATATTATCGGTTTCGAATACCCTTTCCATTTCTTCCGTAAAACTCATTTCAATGCGGAAGGACTTAATGAAATTTTCCATAAACGATAAAATTAACCTTGTGTAAAATGATAAAATAAAATAAACTACATGCTAAAAATATACTTTAAAAGGAGTGACCACAATGTCATCTCCACCCGAATACACCAGGCCTTTTTTTTGGGATGTGGACTTTCACGCTCTGGATACCGAAGCAGATCAGTATTTTATCGTTGAAAGGCTTTTGGAGCACAGTGATGACAGGAGTTTTTTTTGGATGCTGAATCATTATAACAGCCAACTCCTTTTGAAAATAGTCAAAAACAGCCGATCTCTTTCCCGCAAAACAGGACTTTTTTGGAAGTCTTATTTCGGCCTGAAAGAAGGTGATTTGAAATGTTTGCGGCAGCCCTCCCACAGGGTAGGCTCGAAGTCCTGGAACGTCTAGTGCAGCTAAAGGGTTTACAAAATTTTTACCTGGCCGGCGGTACCGCCGTGGCGCTCCATCTTGGCCACCGGATTTCTGAAGACTTCGATTTTTTTACACCGCAAGACTTTGATGCACTTTTGCTGCGGAATGAATTGTATAAAACAGGGGAGTTCATTGTTACCGGTATAGAAAATCATACTCTGCATGGCATTTTTAATGGAGTAAAGGTAAGCTTTCTCTATTACGCGCCACTTCTTGTTTCTCCACCAATCAACTACCATGGCTGCCTTATCGCAGATTTGCCGGATCTGGCGCCAATCAAACTTGACACAGTGGGGAGCCGGGGAAGTAAAAAAGATTTTATTGATCTTTTTTTTATCAGCAAGTCGATACCACTTAAGGATATCTTCGAGCTTTACGAAAAAAAGTACGCTCAGTGGCAAATTAATATTAAGCACTTAATTTTGAGCCTAACCTATTTTGAAGACGCTGAGAAAGCAAGAGACAAGATAATTATGCTCAAAAAAAGTGCAACCTGGGATGAAATAAAGAAATTTTTTGAATTACAGGCCAAAGCCTTATTGGATGAGAAGAAGGCAGAAGCAAGGTGTAAATAATGTGAGGGGCCGTTATACTTAATTATTTCCTTTTCTGTGCCGTTGATGGATGCTGCTATATGATGGCAAGGTAAAATTAAGGAAATTACATACTAAGAGTACCTGGGCGATTTTCTGCATCGCCGGACTGTGGAGCGCTTAATTAAACTTATTATGGATGTAGCAGTATTTTTACCAGCTGTCACCGGAAATTTTCCTGTGTTCGGGAGGAAGGGCGCAATTCCTTAGAGAACCCCAATACACTGAATGAAAAAACAGGTGTAAGCGCCCGTTGAACTATTTTAGGAGCACTTAAGCAATGTTACAAAGAGCAAGAGCTATTCTAAAGGAACATTTTGGTTACTCCTCCTTTAAAAAAGGTCAGGAGCAGATTATCGAAAGCATCCTGCAGGGCAGGGACACTTTGGGGATCATGCCCACAGGGGGCGGCAAGTCTGTCTGTTATCAGTTGCCGGCGCTGCTTTTTCAGGGACTGACCCTGGTGATTTCCCCCCTTATATCCCTGATGAAGGACCAGGTGGATGCCCTGGACAGCCTGGGGATACCCGGTACCTTCATCAACAGCAGTTTGAGCTTTGCTGAGGTGGAAGGGCGGATCAACCAGGCTGCCCGGGGACAGTATAAACTGCTCTACGTGGCGCCCGAAAGGCTGGAATCAGCCCGGTTTGTTAACTGTATCCGCGCTTTGCCGGTTTCCCTGCTGGCAGTGGATGAAGCTCACTGTGTCTCCCAGTGGGGCCATGACTTCCGGCCCAGTTACCGCTCCATCGCGCCGTTTATTAAGGAACTGCCGCACCGGCCGGTGGTGGCGGCCTTTACAGCGACGGCCACTCCTGAGGTGCGCCGGGATATTATCAATATGCTCGGTTTAATGAACCCCAAAAGTGTTGTAACGGGGTTTGACCGGGAAAACCTGACTTTTTCCGTGCTGCGGGGTGAAAACAAAAGAGAATTTTTACTTTCCTTTCTGGCTAAAAGGAAGGACCAGGCCGGGATCATTTACGCGGCAACCCGCAAAGAAGTGGACCATATTTATGAGTTCTTGTGTAAAAAGGGTTTTGCGGCGGGCAGGTACCATGCCGGGCTCAGTGACAGGGAGCGTGCTGCCGGCCAGGACCGGTTTATTTACGATGATATCCGGATCATGGTGGCCACAAACGCCTTCGGCATGGGTATAGATAAATCTAACGTGCGTTATGTAATCCATTACAATCTCCCCAAAAATATGGAAGCTTACTATCAGGAAGCCGGCCGCGCCGGGCGGGACGACGGGCCTGGGGAATGCATCCTGCTTTTTAGCGCCCAGGACATCCAGATTCAAAAATTCCTGATCGAGCAAACGCTGGTTTCACCGGAAAGAAAAATATATGAGCATAAAAAGCTGCGGGTGATGGTGGACTATTGCCATACCCCCCATTGCTTGCGCAAATATATCCTGGAGTATTTTGGGGAGGAGGTTATTCCGGAGGAATGCGGCAATTGCGGCAACTGCAATGACGACAGGAAACTGGAAGACAAAACGGTGGATGCCCAGATGATTTTTTCCTGTATCCTGCGCATGCGCCAGCAGTACGGCATCTCCCTGGTGGCGGAGGTGTTAAAGGGTTCCCAGAATAAAAAAGTGTTGCGATACGGTTTCGCCAACCTGTCCACTTACGGTCTGATGAAAGACCAGACCATAAAACAAATCATTGACCTTGCTAATATTTTGATTGCAGAGGGATACATAAGGTTGACAGAAGGTAAATATCCAGTGGCCAGGTTGACTCCCCGCGCTTATTTTGTTCTGAAAGGGCGGGAACAGGTCTATCTCAAGACGCGGGCAGAAGAGACGGTTGCTATATACGACGATTTCCTTTTTGAGCAACTGCGCGAACTGCGCAAGGAAATTGCGCAAAAAAAAGGTCTACCGCCTTACATAGTTTTTGCAGACAGTACCCTGCGGGAAATGGCGGACAAGCTTCCCCTTGACCGGGAAGCTATGCTTGCTGTGAAGGGTGTGGGCCAGAGAAAATTTGAGCTGTATGGCGAACCGTTTTTGGAATTTATTCAAATATACGCGGCTACCCACGGGATGGAGCAGGAACCGGAACCCCCGGCAGGGAAAAAGTCCCGCAAAAATAAAACTCCAAGCCATTTGATTACCCTGGAGCAGTATCAGGCAGGCGCCTCGCTGGAGGATATCGCCAGAGAGAGGAATTTGAGCCTGTCGACGGTTCAGGATCACCTTGTCCGGTGCGGTATGGAGGGCTACGCTATTGATTGGAACGCCTTTATCCCACCTGAGTATGAATCACTAATAGTGAGGGCAATCGAGAAAACCGGCGCCCAAAAACTGAAACCCATCAAGGAGGAATTGCCGCCGGAAGTGGGTTACTTTGCAATCAAGGCTGTGCTTTGCAAAATGAGACAGACGGGTTAACCGGGGTATCAAGTGGCGTGCCCTATAACAATACCAGAAATTAGCTTCTCCATATTTTCGGGGAGCTTATTTTTTATGATTTGATTGCTTTAACAAATGGACATGTTAAAATTAGATAATAAATTTATACGGAGGTGGGCGAATATGACCCAGCGCCATAATACTAAGCTCAAGATTTTTATTCTGCTTTTGACCATTGCAGTTTTTGTTCTCCCGTTTTTTGTCATCTGGAATCTTATACAGGGCAGGCCGCCCTTCGTCTTTTTTTAAAGGAGCGAGCCTATGACTAAACTATGGGGTGGACGTTTTCAAAAAGAGACTGACCGGCTTGTGGAGGACTTTCATTCTTCCATTTCATTTGACCGGCGGCTTTATAAATATGATATCCTGGGAAGCATTGCCCACGCCAGGATGCTGGGCAGGGCCGGCATTATCGAGCCGGAGCAGGCCGGGGAGATTGTGCGCGGCCTGGAAGAAGTGCTTGACGATATTGAAGCAGGCCGGGTGGAGTTTTCAGTGGGTGCGGAAGACATCCACATGAACATTGAACAACTGCTTACCGCCAAAATCGGCGAGGCGGGCAAAAAACTCCATACCGCCCGCAGCCGCAATGACCAGGTAGCCCTGGACATACGCATGTATATGAAAGCAGAACTGGACGAGATCGGGGGAATGCTCCGGGACCTGCAGTCCACCCTCCTGGACCTGGCAGAAAGGCACATTGACACATTTATGCCCGGCTATACCCACCTGCAGCGGGCCCAGCCGGTAACCCTGGCCCACCACCTGCTGGCCTACTATCAGATGTTCCGGCGGGACGAGGAGCGGCTGGCCGACTGCCGCCGGCGAACTGATGTCATGCCCCTGGGATCGGGCGCCCTGGCCGGCACCACCTTTCCCCTGGACCGGGAGTACGTTGCCCGGCAGCTGGACTTTGCAGCCATTACGGAAAACAGCCTGGACGGGGTGAGCGACCGCGACTTTGCCGTGGAGTTTACCGCGGCGGCCTCTTTGATCATGGTCCACCTGAGCCGTTTCTGTGAGGAAATCATCCTCTGGGCCTCGGCTGAGTTTGCCTTTGTAGAAATGGACGACGCCTACAGCACCGGGAGCAGCATGATGCCCCAGAAAAAGAACCCGGATGTGGCCGAACTGATCCGGGGCAAGGCCGGCCGGGTTTTCGGCGACCTCCTGGCGCTTCTGACCACCCTCAAGGGACTCCCCCTGGCCTACAACAAGGATCTCCAGGAGGACAAGGAAGCCCTTTTTGACGCGGTGGACACCGTTAAGAAATGCCTTCTGGTTTTCAAACCCATGCTGGAAACCATGCGCTTCAAGGAGGACAGGATGGCGGCGGCGGCCCGGGGCGGCTTTACCAACGCCACCGACCTGGCTGACTACCTGGTGCGCAGGGGTATGCCCTTCCGGGAGGCCCACGAGGTGGTGGGGAAAATTGTTTACTACTGCCTGGAAAAGAATATAACCCTGGAGGAACTGGATTTGGCCCGGTATAAGCAGTTCAGCAGCCTGGTGGATGAAGATGTGTACGAAGCCATCGGCATCGGCCGCTGCGTGGAGGCCAGGCGGGTTCCCGGCGGCCCGGCGCCGGAAGCGGTCCGGGAAGCTATTAGGAAAGCCAGGCAGCGCCTGGGCGCCCCCCGCGGATGAGCAAACAGGGCTTGCCGCCCTCAGTCTTGCTAACATAATTTCCTGGGCATCCCCCGTGGATGAGCAAACCGCCCCGGGGGGGCGGTGGAAATCTCTCAAGTCTATTTCTTGTCGTCTTTATTTTCCTTTTTATCCTCCTTTTCTGCCAGGGGGATACCCGGCGGTACGCCGGGATACAATCCCGGGAAGAGCCCCGGCGCTTCTACCGGTACCGAGGGCGCCAGGGTCGACCCCGGCCCGGCCGGCTTCAGGTAACTGGGAGGGCGCCCCGGCCTGGGACAGGGATCATGGTGGGGGGGACAGGGCATGCCCGGTGGGTAACCGGCGCCCGGAGCAGTTCCGGGAGGACAGGGCATATCCGGTTGGTAACCCATGCCCGGAGCTGCTCCGGGAGGGCAGGGCAAGTCCGGTTGATAGCCGGCGCCGGGACATACAGGCATTTTTGCACCGCAGTCGGCGCATAAGATATTGTTGTAGAATTTCGCCTCGTCCAGTTCATCGCCGAGCAGGGTTAAAACCATGTGCCTGGCAGTTTCGTTGGGAGCCAGCATGGCTAAATGCGCCATCATATGAATCTGACGCAGCTCCATCAGAAGAAGGTTTTTTAATTTTCCCATCCAAGTATACATCATTATAGACCTCCTCTCTTTTTATTCTTTTTCCTGCTTTTCTGCCTCGGCATAAAAGTAGGGTGGTTGATGCGGCGGGTCCATCGGCATACCCGGATAGTGGGCTGCGGGGGCCAACCCGTAAGCCGCGGCAATCCTGCCCAGCCTCTCGGCTTTTCTAAGATCCCCGGCGGCCTTTCGGGAAAAAATTTCCTTAAGGCAATTACTGGGCGCGCTTGCGGCCAGTTCCCTGTACAGGCAAACTTCCATTTGCTCACCTTTGATCAGCATGTCTATTAGAGAGCGGGCGTCATGGTGCATCATCCCGTCCATCATACCGCCCGTCATGTCGCAGGGCATACCGCTTGCTGCGGTGCTTTCCTTGCCGGCATCCATAAAGTTAACCTCCTCTTTCTAATTTTGCTATAGCATATGTAGAAGCGGCAATTGTGGTTACTCTTTCCTCTGCTGCCAGATATACGGTAATTTAAACTAAGTTTGAAACTGAAAAAAGCACTGGAAAACCAAATTAACCCAAACAATAAAACACTAAAAAAAACGGAATAAATGGAATAAAATATTTCCTTGACACTTGAGCATGCTTTTTGTATACTTGGTAGCAAGTTAGATCTTGGAAAACGCTGTGAAGGGGACAGAAAGCCTGGTGTTGGCAGCAGAGAGCCGGGGTAGCTGAAAACCGGCGCCGGATTCGCCAGACTGGAGATCACCCCGGAGCTGCAGGCTGAAAGAATTTGAGTAAGCCGGGCCGGGCAGGACGCCCGTTATCAAAGCCGTGACCCTCTTTTTGAGGCACACCGAGAGGCCTCCGCTAAAGCCGGAGGCAAGCAGGGTGGTACCG
>JAKPTB010000166.1 GCA_029555205.1 Bacillota bacterium | reverse complement strand
CCCAGAGCCATTTCGGAGTAACCCATCATGTCGGCGCCGGTAAACCATTGTTCTCCCACATAATTTCCCCTGGGGAAAAAGCCGGAGGTATCGGTAACAGCGGGATTGCCGCCGTGGTCTTTGATGCTTTCCACCACCGCGGCCACCAGTACCGGCCGGATGTGTCTGGTATAACCGATCGGGCTGTAGTTGGCCTTAACAAAGGTTACCCTGGGGTTTTCGGGAATCATTTCTGCAAATCCTGGTGCCCTGAAGAGTAATCTGATTTTATCGACATAGTTTTCCTTGACGCTGGCAGCCCTGGCGTCAACCAAAAAAACATCCGACATAAAGACCCCCCCGCCTCTCTAGTTTAAACACTATTATAAAATATTATGATATAAATTATCTTCTGTCCAGACAAACATACCGTTAGTCCAAGATGAATCTTGGACTAACGGTTTGCAGTACAATCTTTTCAAAGAACCGTGCTTACTTGGCAAATTCTTTCCAGGCGCCCTCAACAAGCTCGACTCTCTTGAAGGGCTCGATACCGCCGTCTTTGGTAGGATGGCCATACTTGAAGTGCTTGGCCAGGACGGTGGTGGTGCAGGTATCTTCCATGATCTGGTGCTTGCCGATAGTTTCGGGGGAAAGCACCGGCTCCCAGGTCACCAGTTCGTAGTCCATGGTGCCTATGCCGAGCTTCTGGGCAGCCCTGAGCTGGATCCGCGGGGTGACCAGGTTGACGGCTGCAAACTTGTCGTCGCCGGGCTTGAGGCCAAGGGCGTCGGCACGGCCGCCGGGCAGGTTCGGGGCGGCGTCGATCAGGTCGAGAGTGGCGGCGTCAATAGCTACGATGTCCTTGCTGGCTGCGATTCCCACATCGGGAACGATGTACTGACCGTGCCACGGGAAGCAGTCACACTCGGGGGCAACGTCCATGATCAGGGCCATATAGCCTATTTTGCCGGGATCAAACAGGCTCAACACGCCACTGGCGGCATCCGACATGGCAATCTGAGCAAAGGGGAAATAGTCATCCCGGAAACCGATGGCGCTTTCACCGGTGAACATGCAGGTGACCTGGCAGCTGTAGCAGAGGCGGCACTTGTTGTAATCAAGATCCAGGCCTTTTTCCGTAATGCTGATGGCTTGCTCGGGGCAGCCGTCGATACAGAACTTGTGCCATTTGCAGTCCAGGCCGGCGCAGTTCTGCTTGTTGACCAGGGGATAACCGATGGCGTCGGCGGGATCGCCCCACATGGCCAGGTGAGTTACATATTTACCCCGCTTGGACTGGCCGCCGATACCGAAGTTCTTGATGGCGCCGCCGAATGAGGTAATGGAGTGGCCTTTGGAGTGGATCAGGCTGATAACCGCGTCAGCTGCGCCCAGGGCCCGGCCGATATAGGTTTCCTTCAAGATATTGCCGTTGGGAATATCAACGCGGATATCGTCATGGCCGATGAATCCGTCGGCAACGATGAAGGGGCAACCCAGGGAGTTCGGGTTAAAGCCGTGCCTGTAGGCACACTTCCTGATGTTGATTTCATCAAAACGGGAATTGTAAAGGTGATAGGTCAGGGTTGTGGTGTCTGTTACAAAGGGCTTGCCTCCGCACTTTTTAATCTCTTCCGCAATGGCGGCGACATATTCCGGACGAATGGACGCGGTGCGGTTATACTCACCGCAGTGAATCTTAATAGCCACAGAATCGCCAGGCTTGATGCACTTGTCAAGCTCAGCCACGTAAAACATTTCCTTGGCCTTGACAATCATGCTTTCAACCCAGTTTGTTGCACCCGCAGGGGTAAAGTACACTTTGCTTTTTGCCATTATTACACCTCCATGGATTTTAGAAAAAATGGGTAACCAGTTGCTGTCTTCAATACTCACCTCCCGCCAGAAATTTAAGCAGGTTACTGAAATTACAAAAATGAAAATATACAGGCAATTTATAAAACACGCAAGTTTGATGCCACTAAAATGTAGCCGGGAAACAAATCATTTCTTCAGGAAAGTAGCTGATATTAAAGAATTATCAACCCACCGGATGTCACCCCGGTGGGTTGGGCAGATAATTGTGGTAATCTCTTTTCTTTGTTAGAATAGTAAACAATTTTCTCTATTCAAATTGGAACGCATGTACATTAATGGAACAAGCCCTTTTTCTAGCTGCGATCTATTCCAAAATAGAACGCGGCTAATTGGATGCAGAGGAATAAATATCCTCTCCCTTTAAGCCTAAAATTTAATACTGTAGTCTTTCATCTTGCGATAAAAGGTATTTCTGCCGATGCCCAGGGCTTTAGCGGCAAGGGTGATATTTCCCCTGTAATAATTCAGTGCAACCCGGATGGCCTCTGCTTCAGTCTCATTCAACGTTGCCGGAGGTGGAGTCGGGATTCCCTTCTTTACCATAGTTTCTATAACCCTGTTTTCCAGCTGTCGCATTACTTCCAGAATTCGGGGCAGGTAAGTCTCGTCCAACTGCTCCAGCACATTTTCACTGGAATAATGCTCCAAAAGTTCCGGCAAAGACTTTGGCTGCAAAGGCGCCTGGGGGTTACGGACAGATAAGGCGCCGGCAGAACCCTTTTCAGGGTAAAAAACTGCCGGGTTTTCAGCTGTTAGTTTGCTGCTCAGATGCTCCGGTAAAATAATTTTATCGTCGCAAAGGGCCACCGCCTGGCTGATGGTATTGGCCAATTCCCTGATATTCCCCGGCCAGGAATAACTGCAGAGAAGGCGCATGGCCTCTATGGAAACGAAGAGTTCTGAATTCAGTTTTTTTATAAAATGCTCCACCAGCAGCGGAATATCTTCCACCCGTTCCCTCAGCGGAGGCACCTCAAGACGGACCACATCTAGCCGGTAAAACAGGTCCTCCCGGAATGTTTTTTCTTTCAGGGCCTGCTCCAGATCAACGTTTGTGGCGGCAATAACCCGTACGTCTGTTTTAATCGGCTTTTCTCCGCCGACCCGCAAAAACTCACCTGTTTCCAGAACACGCAGCAGTTTCACCTGAATCGAGGGACTGGATTCCCCCACTTCATCCAAAAACAAAAAACCCCTGTTGGCCATCTCGAAAATGCCCCTGCGCATGCTCCCGGCGCCGGTAAAAGAGCCTTTCTCGTGGCCGAACAACTCACTTTCAAGAAGATTTTCCGGCAGCGCCCCGCAGTTCACAGGAATAAAAATTTGATCTGCCCGGTTACTGGCGGCATGGATAAACCTGGCCAGCACCTCCTTGCCTGTTCCGGTTTCTCCCTGGATTAGAACGTTGATGTTTTTTTTGGCGATCTTATAGGCAATGGAAACCAGTTTCTGCATAGCCTGGGATACGCCGACCTGAAAACCTATCTTGTCGGCAATGGGCGCCCAATCGGAGCCTAAAGGCCGGCCGTCGTAGCCCCGGACCCCGTATTCCGAGGCTTTCACAATCAGCTTTTCAACCGCGTCGATATCATCGAAAGGCTTTTCAAGGTAGTCAAAGGCGCCCAGCTGAATAGCTTTTACCGCCGTCCTGGTGGTACTGTAACCAGTCATGATAATCACTTCACAACCAGGCTGCAGGCTTTTGATCTGTTGGAGGAGCGTCAGGCCATCGGTGTCGGGAAGCTTCAGATCAACCATAGCCACATTAAAAGTCGTTTCCTGGATGGCCCTGGTCGCCTCCACCCCGTTGACGGCCACGGTCAGCTGGTAGCCTTTTTTTTGCAGCAAGCGTTTAAAAAAGGTCCCCACATCAACTTCGTCGTCAATGATTAGAATTTTTTTTACGGGCAATCCTTCACCCCCCAAGCTTATGTTAATTTAATTATGCTTTTTTTTAACTTAGCTGTTTTCAACTGGAAGCACCATCGAAAAGGTACTGCCCTCCCCGGGCACGCTTTCAACTGTAATAGTGCCGCCATGGGCTTCTGCAATACCAAGGCTCACGGACAACCCCAGTCCGGTACCCCTGGTCGCCTCCTTGCTGGTGTAAAAGGGATTAAATATTTTAGGGAGATTCTCAGGAGCAATCCCGATGCCATTGTCCTTCACGGTGACAACAATTTGTTTCTTCCCGTTGCTTCCGGTATCTAACCGGGTTTGAACTTCTATCTTCTTTTCCCGCTCAACTGTATCCAGAGCATCCCGGGCATTTAATAGGAAATTAATTAAAACTTGCTGAAGCTGGTGGCCGTTGGCGGTGAACCTGGGTAAATCCGGGCACAGGTTCTGGGTTATCTCGATATTATTACGGTTAATCTGGTATTGAATCAGACTCAAGACCCGCTCCACTTCTTCGTTAATATCCGTAAGGGCAAGGGGATACTGGTCCTGTCTGGAAAAGGTCAGTAAATTTTGAATAATCTTCTTGCAGCGCAGTCCGCAGTTCACGATATCGTTCAGCAATTCGCACTCGGCTTTTCCTTCTTCGGTTTCTCTCAACATAAGCTGGGCTGTACCTATAATCACTGTCATCGGGTTATTCAGCTCGTGGGCTACCCCGGCAGCCATTTCTCCTATGGCGGCGAGCTTTGCGGACTGCACCAGCTGTACCTCCATCTTGACTTGCTCGGTAATATCCTTCATGTGATGAATAATCGCAAAGATCTCGTTTTTCTCATTGTAAACCGGGTAGTAACAAATGTCGAGGATGAGCCCGGTATCCGACTGGACCCGTTCATAAACGGGTTTCCCCGTCCTGGCAATCTCGTTCATGGGACAATTCTCGCACTTCTCAGTCCGGCCCCAGAGCTTCTGGAAACATTTAGAATGGTTCTGATTATCCCCTGAATCCCCGGCTGGATTCAAATCTAAAGGGAACCGGTTGTTGCTTCTGAGAATATTGTAGTTGGTATCAATTAAAACAATGGGTTCGGCTACAGCATTAAACGTCGCCTCCCATTCCCTCTTGGCCTGGGAAACCTGCTCGTAAAGCCGTGCGTTTTGGATGCAGATGGCAAGGTGGTCCGCCAGTTGTTGAATAAAACTCAACTCCGCCCGGGAGTAAGCAGAGAGCATTCCGCTACCCACGAGTAAAACACCATTTACCTGTGATCTGACAAAAAGCGGCACAACAGCCAGAGAACTGATCTGGTCGGAGAGAGCAGGATTTTCCAGGATAAAGGGGTCATCCTTGGAAACGGGATCATAAACATGGGCATCCCCACTCTCAATACATTGCCAAAGTACAGACTCCCGGGGAATGGGTGGATAACCGTAGAGAATTTGGGGCATCATTGCGGTCATGCACAACTCGCCTTCCCTGAGCAAGGCCAGTCCTAAAAAATCACAGGGCACGGCCAGCGGCAGTTTCCCAAATACCCTTTTGATAATGTCTTCAATGGACATATCAATATTTATATCGCGCACCAGCTGATAAATAATCTCCAGACGGTTATTCTGCTTAACAATTTCCTTGTTTCGCTTCTTTAACTCAATGTAATAATTTAGCTTGGAAGAGTTGACCCCTGTGAGAATTTCGATTAGTTTTTCTTTTTCATTAAACATTAACCTCACCCCTTTCCTGGTTTCAATTTCCCAAACCGGTAAAAAATAGGAATAACCAGGCTTTTGTTTGTTTATTGCCCCATCATTTCCTATAAAACCTGATGAAACAATTCGGCAATGTCGTTCTCATCGGCATCCCTGGGGTTGGTTATAAGACAGGCGTCTTTAACGGCATTACGGCTGAGGGTAGGAATATGCTCCTCCTTCAGGCCGACTTCAGCCAGCCCCTTCCCCAAACCGATATCTTTAACCAGGCAGCGTACCGCACTGATTGCCTTTTCTGCAGCGGCACGGGTACTTAAGCCCGTAACGTCCTCGCCCAGAGCTGCTGCAATCTGTTTAAATTTGTAGGGGCAGGAGATCATATTAAATTCCATTACATAAGGCAACACACGGGCATTTGATTCACCGTGGTGTGTATCCAGCAAACCGTCTATCTGATGAACCATGGCATGGGTGGCGCCCAGGATTGCATTGGAAAAGGAAAGGGCAGCCTGCAGGCTGGCCACGGCCATGTTTTTCTTCGCCTCCATGTTGGTCCGGCTGGCCACTGATTCCCTTAAATTCTGGGAAATTAACTTGATTGCGTTGAGAGCGTGGATTTCCGTAAGGGGCGTGGCCGCCAGGGAAACAAAGGATTCAATTGAGTGAGACAATGCATCGATGCCCGTCGCTGCCGTCAGACGGGCGCTTTTTGTTTGGAGCACCACCGGATCAATAATAGCAATATCCGGCACGAGGGACTTGGAGATTATTGTCATTTTTAACTTCCTCTGCCTGTCCACCACAATGGCAAACTGGGTCAGTTCCGAGCCGGAACCGGCTGTAGTGGTTATAGCCAGCATCGGCGGAAGAGGCCTGTGTACCTTGTTAACCCCCTCGTAGTCCTGGATAGTTCCACCGTTTGTGGCCAGGATGGCAACCGCCTTGGCAACATCGGTGGGACTTCCGCCACCCACCGAAATGATCGCATCACAGCCCGATTCCAAATAACGGGCAGCCCCTTCAGTCACCTCATTGTCTTTGGGGTTGCTGGTAATATTGGAAAAAACCTCGTACTGCAGGCCTGCAGCCTTTAGATAGCCCAGTGTTTCTTCAACCCAGCCGGCGTTAATCACACCTTCATCGCTGACCAGAAAAACCTTATTGGCGCCCAGGCGGACCGCACTTTCACCCACCTGGGAAATGGCCCCCATTCCTAAAATAATCTCAGGCGATACGAACTTACTGATGTTCATCTCATTCCCCCGTTTAATACTTCAGGTATCAATAACCCATAGTATATTTATTGTAATTCATTTATAGACCTGAAGAATTTTTAATAATGAAACATCTGTAGCTTGTTATGTTCTTTACTGACATACCTATGCAATAATTGTTCCATATCGACACAAAGGAGTCAACCATTTTTTATCGAAAAACCAGCTAGAAAATATTTGGATTTGCTCCTTAGCACCCTGGTGCTAAGCATAATCAGTCAGGCAAAAGCAGCTGTTAACCATCGGGTATAATATTTGTCCGATAATAGAACACAAGGAGCCGTATTATTAAAACAGGTTCCTGGACCATTTAATAAGCAGTGTTTAAGAGAATGTTCAGCTTATGGAAAGAATCTTGTAATATTTATTAGTTATACATATAGTAACTTGCTTCAACCAATCAACTACCCGGTCCAGGCGCCGCAATACTAAAAAAGTATTGCATCGGATTATCCCAGTATTTACAGAACCTGTTTTTTAGCAAACAGTCTGAAAACAATTTGCGCCTGCTCCGGTCAGCAGGTCTAAAATTTCCGGGATGAGCCCGGTTGCCAGGCCTAACACTTATCATGAACTTTTTCCCTAAACTGTCCGCAGGAGAGTTAATTGCATGTACTGGACATTATAAATAAACATATAAGGAGGTTAATTTGATGGAGTGTGTACTTAAACAAACAAACGGGACAATGGCTGTGGCGGTAGGCACACCAGCCGGCCTCGTTACAGGTGAACAGTTGGCTAAAATTGCCGAACTGGTCAAACAGGGCGCCGGGTTGGCTAAATTTACCACAGGCCAGCGTATCGTCATCCTGACAAGCGCGGATCAAGTACAAGCTGTCAGGGACGGCCTGGCAGAGGTGGGTTTAAAAATAGGGCCCGCCGGAAAAACCATCCGCAATGTCAAGGGTTGCGCAGGAAGTCTCTGTAGATATTCGGCGCAGAACGGCTTGCAGGACGCGCTGACCCTGGATAAAATCTTTGCCGGCCGGAGCATGCCCGCTGCCCTCAAAATTTCTGTAAGCGGCTGTCCCAGGAACTGCATGGAAAGCCAGAGTAATGATATAGGCTTTATAGGAACACCTTTAGGTTACAAGGTATATGTCGGCGGCAGGGGCGGCCGCAAACAGGTCTTAGGTCAAATGATTAAAGAAGGCGTAAAACCTGAAGAGATGCCGGCACTTGTTGAAGAAATCATTACCAAGTATCTATCCGCTACAAAAGGAAAGGAACGTATTTCCCATGTTGTGGAAAAGCAGGGAGTTGAAATATTTAAATAAGGATACTGGTAACCAATGCCAGCGCCCGTATCCTGGGAAATAGGATGCGGGCTTTCATTTTAAAGCTTATTAGGCTTGTTCGTTTTTGAAACATAGGAATTTTTTACACAGACTTAGTTCCCGCAATTTAGTGACGGCAGAAGTTGTACATAATATTTCCGTAGTTGACCCTAAAGTAAGTCCCGGGGCTAAAAACAGCCGGTTGTTTCTTATAGTTTTTTATCCAACAGGACACTTTCAATAAAACCGGCTGCGCCGGTTATGTCCTCCGGCCAGAAATGCGGCAAAGCAGACTGACTGGAAGGAATGTCACTGACTATACCTAATAGCTCATCTTTGGGAACTTGTACCCGTTCCTTCATGCCGCTCCGGTAAAATTCCAACTTGGGCCAACGGCCCCTTTTGTATCCTTCGATCAGGATCAGGTCAACATCACCAACAAGCGCCAGGACATCTTCCGGGGTGGGGCTGGAAACCATTTTTTTGGCCAGAAAGACGCCATTCGGCGAAGCCAGGGCTACGACATCGGCTCCGGCCCGGACATGCCGCCAGGTATCCTTGCCCGGCTGATCAAATTCCACCTGGTGGTGAGTGTGCTTAATCACGCCCACCCTGTAGCCGCGCCTCTTTAATTCAGCAATCAACTTCTCCAAAAAAGTTGTTTTACCGGAGCCGGAATAACCTGCCAGGCCAAGTATGGGTATATCTTTTCGCATGGAATACCTGGTTTCTATAGTGAACAAATATAGTTTCTGGAGTTATTCTCCCGTTGTTCAACGTAGAGGCAGTGTCACAGATCTCAGCCTTGCAAGCCAGATCTAAGGCACCTGCCTCTTCCTGGCAGCGCCTTTTTGACTTGCCGCCTGGTCAAAAGGGCTGTTTCTACCGGAAAGGATCTTACCCACCGGTCAGGTTCCCTCCTGAGCCGCAAAGGCACCTAACCTCGCCATACTCCTGTAATACTATTATTAAGCGAGGTTATACCCAATCCCGGCAATTATCTCTGATTTAAACTGCCAAGAAACCGGGCTTTACACCTCCCCCTGGTTTTTTTATCAACGGCCACGGCCTTTTCAAAAAGATACAGATAATAAAACATAATTAAAGGTAATTGTTTATGCCTATCCAGGCTATATTGGCAGAAAAGTAAACCGGGTATGTTCGGGTATACCCTTGTATTATTATGATCAAGCCAGGTATCAGGTATCCAGGTTATTCTTCACCCAAAGTCCGGGTTGCCCATACCATGATCAAGGCTCTCTACGCGAAGGTTTTAGGCGCAGCTTTCTGTGATGTTTCTAAGCTGCCCAAATCCATTATACAGGATTTCTACCAGCTTGCTAATGCCCGGCGTAAAGACTTCAGGAGTATTTCCTATTTACATTATACAGGATCTCTACTAAAGCCGCTACATTCATCCAGACCCCCAATCCTTAGTGGCGCTGGACTGTCACCCTTTCTCTTGAATTTTGCTCCAGGCTCTCCCTGCGCTTGCCTTCTTAGCCGCCATTGCCTGTGAGCCTCGCCTGTGAGTTGTTTTCCCGCCCGTCAATGCCGGGGTTTCTTTCTCCACCCGGCGTTGTAGTTAGCGGGACAAACGCCAAGAAGCATTGCCCGGCTTTTCAACCGGGCAATGCTACGCAGGTCATAGCAAGGATTCTTAAATGCCACTGATTAAATACAATGGACTCCCTTTTAGCCTGCCTTCTCGACCTTCACCGCGCAGACCTTGTACTCGGGGATCTTGGCGATGGGACAGGTGACCGGGTTGGTCAACTTGTTAATCGGCACATCCGGATACTGGAATGAAGTAAAGACCAAGCCCGGAACGACTTTGTCAGTAATTTTGGCTGCAAGTTCCACAGTACCGCGGCGGGAGGAAACCCTCAACATATCCCCGTCGCAGACACCAAGTTTCTCAGCATCGGCGCAATTTATCTCCAGGTACTCCGTTGGATAGAATACTTCCAAAGCGCCCGTACGCTGGGTCATGGTGCCGGTATGGTAGTGATATCTCCTGCGGCCTGTGCTGAGGATGAACGGATACTCCTCATCGGGCATTTCAGCAGGCGGTATATGCTCTACCGGGTGGAATTTGCCAAGGCCCCTGCCGAATTTACCGGCATGCAGGAACTTGGTCCCGGGATGGTCGGGAGTCGGGCAGGGCCACTGCAGGCTCCCCTGCTCCAGGCGCTCATGGCTGATACCGGCGTAGGAGGGAGTAAGCTTGGCCATTTCATCAAAGATTTCCGAAGCCGAATTATAACTCATGGGATAGCCCATAGCCGTTGCAATCAGGCATATAATCTCATAATCGGGTTTGGCCTGACCAATTGGCTCAATGGCCTTGCGTACCAACTGGACACGGCGCTCGGTGTTGCTGAAGGTACCGTCCTTTTCAGCAAAGCTGGCTGCAGGCAGGACCACGTCGGCCAGCTGGGCCGTTTCGGTCAGGAAAATGTCCTGCACCACCAGGAAGTCCAGGGACTCTAAAGCATGGACCACATGGTTGGCGTCCGGGTCGGACAGAACCGGGTTTTCACCCATGATGTAGATGGCCTTAATGGCCTTCCCGGCTTGGTCGAGAATTTCGCCCACAGTCAGGCCGGGCTTGGACGGAACTTCTTCCACACCCCAGGCGGCGGCAAACTTGGCCCGGTTGGCTTCAGCCGCCACAGGTTGATACGCCGTGAAGAAAGCCGGCAGCGCGCCCATATCGCAGGCACCCTGGACGTTGTTCTGGCCCCGCAGGGGGTTAACCCCGCTGGACTCTTTACCAATCTGCCCGCAGAGCATGGTCAGGTTGGCCACGGCAAAAACGTTGTGGGTACCGCAGACGTGCTGGGTGAGACCCATAGTGTAGAGAATTGATGCAGATTTTGCTTTGGCGTAGCCCCGGGCAACTTCTTTGATTGTCTCTGCTGGAACACCTGTAATTTCTTCCACGTATTCGGGTGTGTACTTGGCCACAGATTCTTTAAAGGCCTCAAAATCCTCGGTGCGCTCCTGAACAAATTCCTTGTTCCAGAGCTCCTCGGCAATGATCACATTGGCCAGACCGTTTAAAAGCGCTATATCTGTACCGGACTTGATCCGGAGATGATAATTCGCCAGCTCGGCTATTTCTGTTTTGCGGGGATCAATGACAGCCAGAGTGGCTCCATTCCGGAGGGCCTTTTTAATCTGAATGCCGATTACAGGGTGACCTTCAGTGGTGTTTGTCCCTGTTGTGAGGATAAAGTCCGCATCGGCAATTTCAGCTATGCTGTTGGTCATGGCACCGCTTCCAAAGGCTGCCGCCAGACCGGCGACAGTAGGAGCGTGTCAGAGGCGGGCGCAGTGGTCGATACTGTTGGTACCGAGCACCGCACGGGCGAGTTTGTTCATGAGATAGTTTTCTTCGTTGGTGCAGCGGGCGGAAGAAAGAATACCGATTGCTTCCCCACCGTACTGTTCTTTCACAGCACCCAGTTTTTCCGCCACCAGGGCGATTGCCTCGTCCCAGGTAGCCTCAACAAACTTCCCGTCCTTTTTAATCAGAGGAGTGGTCAAGCGGTCAGGATGATGGATGAAACCGTAACCGAAACGTCCCTTTACGCACAGGAAGCGTCCATTTACATCGCCATCGGCCGAGGTTACGCCGATAACCCTGCCGTCTTTGACGTTCAAGTCAAATTGACAGCCAACACCGCAATACGGGCAAGTGGTTGTGACCTTTTGAACTTCCCACTTGCGGCCTTTACCGATCATGGCTTTTTCACTCAAAGCTCCCACCGGGCAAACCGCGATGCAGTTGCCGCAAAATACGCAGTTGGATATATCCGTATCGCTGAGCGTGGTATTCATGGCCGGTGTAACAACAGCGCTAAAACCCCTGTAAGCAAAATCAATGACGTTATTGCCCTGAATTTCCTGGCATACCCGGACACACTTGCCGCAAAGGATGCACTTGTTCATATCGCGAACCATAAAGGGGTTGTCATCCTCGATGGGATACTGGTGTTTTTCACCAGGGAACGCGTCAGCCTTAATACCGTAATAGTAAGCGTATTCCTGAAGGCGGCAGTCACCGTTTTTATGACAGGTCAGGCAATCATCTGGGTGGTTCGCCAGAAGAAGTTCGAGGTTTGTTTTGCGCGCTTCAAGAACAGCCTCGGAAGCAGTATAGACAACCATGCCATCCGTGGCCTCGGTCACGCAGGAAGCCGGCAGGTTGCGCGCTCCGGGAATCTCTACCACACAGATGCGGCAGGCGCCCGGTTTGCTGAGCTCGGGGTCATGGCAGAAGGTGGGAATAAATATACCCACACTCTCGGCGGCTTCCAGGACCGTTGTTCCCTTGGGAACGGTAACCTGAATGCCGTCAATGGTAAGTGTTACAGTTGCCACCATTCAAAGCCTCCCTTCAATATCACTCCTTTCCAGTGTGGGAGGCGTAGTCGTTTCCCACTACGCCCTGACGGCCGTCTACCATGCCTGGTACGGTTTAGGTAGGATGGCTCGGAGTTATGATCGTAGATTAATTATTTGGAAATTGTATAATCCCTATTCTCCCAGTTCCTTGAGCCTGGCCAGCACACCTTCCAGTTCCAGGGCTTCAGGCCAGGAAACTTCAACAAACTTATCGTCTCTCTTGAGCATGGGTGTAACCGGCTTGTCAACATAGCGCAGTTCCATGCCCAGCCTTCCCTTCAGGCAAAGGGGGCGCCCTTCCCCGGGAGCGTTGGGTGTTGCGGCTATGACTTTGCCGCCCTTGTAGTTCAAGTCGAACTTGCAACCCGCTTCACAGAAGGAACAGGTAACTGTTTCCTTCCTTATTTCATAGGTCCGGCCTTTGCCGGCCAGGGAGGTGAAAGTGAGGGCACCCACAGGGCACACCGCTACACAGCGACCGCAGGAGACGCATGTTGATTCCGCCAGGCTGGTGTCCATGGCCGGGGCCACCTTGGTATTAAAACCGCGGTAAGCAAAATCAATGACCTGCCGATCAGACACCTGGGCACAGGTACGCACGCACCTGCCGCACAGGACGCACTTGTTCAAATCCCGGGTGATATACGGGTTGGAATTATCAATGGGGTAGTTGTGTCTTTCTCCCTCGAAGCTGGACTTTCTGATATCGTAGCGATAAGCATAGTCCTGCAGGCGGCAGTCGCCGTTCTTTTCGCAGGTCAGGCAGTCCGTGGGGTGGTTGGCCAGAAGCAGTTCGATGATCGTTTTCCGCGCATCCTGAACCGCCGGAGACTCGGTTTCAACCACCATGCCGTTTGTTGCTTCCGTTACGCAAGATGCCACCAGCGCCCGGGCACCTTTTACCTCCACCACGCAAATGCGGCAACCACCATAACCCGGATTGGCCGGGTCGTGACAGAGCGTGGGGATGAAGAAACCGGCCCCCGTGGCGGCGTCCAGCAGGCTTGTGCCGGCAGGCACAGTTACCTGTACGCCATTAATCGTCAGGGTTACGTTAGCCAATTAGCTCCCTCCTTAGGCCTTTGAGATAGCGTCGAACTTACACTTGGTAATACAGGCGCCGCATTTAATACATATGGAGACATCGATGCTGTGGGGCTGCTTCTTCTCTCCGGTGATGGCTCCCGTTGGGCAGGCCCTCAGGCAGGCGCCGCAACCGGTGCACTTCTCGGCATTGATTACGTATACCAGCAGTGCCGCACAGACGCCGGCCGGGCAGCGCTTGTCCACAATATGTGCCAAATACTCGTCCCTGAAGTACCTCAAGGTTGTCAAAATGGGGTTGGGGCAGGTCTGACCGAGTCCGCAGAGGGCGGAATTCTTGATCACTTTGGCCAGGCGCTCCAGGGTATCGATGTCCTTCAATTCTCCTTTACCGTCGCAGATCTTCTGCAGCAGCTCCAGCATCCGCTTAGTGCCTTCACGGCAAGGAGTACATTTGCCGCAGGATTCCAGCTGGGTAAAGTTCAGGAAGAACTTCGCCACGTCCACCATGCAGGTGGTTTCGTCCATAACAACCAGACCGCCGGAACCCATGATCGAGCCGATGGCTGCCAGGGAATCGTAGTCAATGGGAGTGTCCAGGTGCTCCGAGGGTATGCAGCCGCCGGAGGGGCCACCGCTCTGTACAGCCTTGAACTTTTTGCCGTCCTGAATGCCGCCGGCAATATTGAAGATGATCTCTCTCAGGGTAATCCCCATTGGTACCTCGGCCAGACCGGTGTTGTTGATTTTGCCGGTGAGGCAGAACACCTTGCTGCCCTTGCTCTTTTCGGTTCCCATAGCGGCGTACCAGTCAGCGCCGTTACGGATAATAAAGGGCACGTTGGCGTAGGTTTCCACGTTGTTCAGGCAGGTCGGCTTGCCCCACAGCCCTTTAATGGCAGGGAAAGGCGGCCGTACCCGGGGCATCCCCCGCTGGCCTTCAATGGAGTTCAGGAGGGCTGTTTCTTCGCCGCAGACAAAGGCACCCGCGCCAGCCTTGATTTTAATCCGGAAACTGAAGTTGCTGCCCAGGATGTTGTCTCCCAGGAGACCATACTTTTCGGCTTCGGCGATGGCCAGGTTAAGACGGCGGATGGCAAGGGGATATTCAGCCCTGCAGTAGATATATCCTTCGTCGGCTCCGATGGCCAGGCCGGCAATCATCATGCCTTCCATAACCGCGTGGGGATCCCCTTCCAGGACACTGCGGTCCATGAAAGCGCCCGGGTCGCCTTCGTCGGCGTTACATACGGCATATTTCTTTTCGCCGGGGGTGTTGTAAACAAACTGCCACTTATTACCCGTGGGGAAGCCGCCGCCGCCCCGGCCCCGCAGGCCGGACTTCTTGATTTCATCGATAATGGCCTGGCGATCCATTGAGAGACACTTTTCAATGGCTTCGTACCCGCCGGTTGCAATATACTCTTCAATACTTTCCGGGTTGGTCCGCCCGAGACGCGAGGTTACCGAACGCACCTGCTTCTCATAATAGGGGGCCTTTTCCATAATATCAATACCCTCTAAGGGAGTGGCGTCGCCCGGGATTTGGATGGCCGCCCACTCGTAAACGGGCGTCTTGTTCACCACGTGGCTCTCCAGCAGTTGAGGAACTTTATCCGGGTAAATATCCCCGTACACGACACTGGGCATGCCGGGTATAGCCACTTCCACCATGGGCTCGCGGTAGCACATCCCGATACAGCTGGTGAAATCGATATCCACATCCAGGCCCTTAGCCGCGACTTCTTCTTTAATAGCTTTCATAACCTTGTCGCCGCCGGAAGCTATGCCGCAGGTCCCGAGGCCAACAACCACACGGGGCCGGCTTAGCTTCTTCTCGTACATTTCTTTACACTTGGCACGTAATTCGCTCAAATTATTCATTCTCGTCCCTCCCCTACTCGTACTTGTCCAGAATATCGCCAACAGCTTTTGGAGACAGACGGCCGTGGGTATCCTCGTTGATCATCATGCAGGGCGACAGGCCGCAGGCGCCTATGCAGGCTACTGTTTCCAAAGTAAAACGCAGATCATCTGTAGTGCCCCCTGCTTCAACCCCCAGGTGCTCCTTGGCGGCTTCGAATATTTTAGCGCCGCCCCGGACGTGGCAGGCAGTGCCAAGACAAATCCGGGCAATATAACGGCCCCGCGGCTTCAGGTGAAACTGGGCATAAAATGTAACCACGCCAAAAACCTTGCTGAACGGCATATTCAGTTCTTTTGCTATCTTCTGGAGAGCTTCTTTGGGCAGGTAGCCATAGATATTCTGGGCTTCCTGCAGGACCGGAATGAGTCCTCCTTTGTAGTCACGGTACTGGTCCAACAGTTTATCCAGCGCCGCATCTTCTTTTGTCAGATCAACTTTTTCACAGGTACAAGCTGACAATTGCTGTTCCTCCTTTTACATTTTCTTATAAGGAAATCAGCGGGAATTTACCCGTCCCCTACGCCAAACAAGACATAAGCACAGGTCAATCCAAAAAGTACAATAGCCCCTAAGATTGACGGCTCATTTAGTTGGTGAGCAGCTTTTCTCTTGTTCTCAACTGCTCAGTTTTACGACTCTAACTCCAAATACCTTCTTCTCTCTTGATTTCCCAAAATTCCGCAGGGTCCCGGCGGCTTCGATGGTATCGCCGGGTTTAATATCCTCGTGCGCTGCCGCAAACAACATAACTCCAACTTTGCCGCTACCGTCATCAATCCTGAAATAAGGCCGGTTAAGCCATTTTAATGACAGCGCCTCGACCTTGCCGCGCAGGCGAACCGGGTCACCCGGGTTAAGCCTGGAGAGGTCCTTGATTGAATAAAGCTTGAAGCTATCCATGTTTATACTCTCCGTCTGGCGCCTGTTCATAATATTTAAAATGATGGGAACGCCTGCGAGCACCGCGAGCATCGGAAGCGTAATTAATAAAAAGGATGGATCAGGATTCAAGGCAAAGGTAAACAAAATCAGGGCAGTGGCAAATATCAGGCAGAAGTAAGCAGGAACGGACAAACGCATTGAGGAACCCCCCCTGTTCCATTTGCTTTGGCTGAGAGCAGACACCCAGAGATTAGGCGTCTGCTCTTTATGATTATTTCATGAGTTCTTCCGGAAACTCGCCGCGGAAGCAGAAGTAGTAAACGAATCCGACGAAAATCATACCACCTACAATATTGCCCAGAGTTGCCGGAATGATGTTCCAGAGCCATACATCTCCCCAGGTGAGCCCGCCGAACTTGTGCAGGAGGGGATTCCAGTAGGTGATTGTGCCGTCTGCCGCCGTCGACGCGACTTTGTCGGCAATGCCGGGAAACGCCTGGTACAGCCAGAGGCCGGCCGGCAGGAAGTACATGTTGGCCACACAGTGCTCAAAGCCTGTGGCAACGAAGGCCATGATCGGGAACCAGATGCCGAAGAACTTTCCGATAAACTCCTTGGCCGTAATACCCAGCATGATGGCGACGTTGACCAGGAAGTTACAACCAATGGCTGCCAGGAAGCAGGACCACAGGCCGATGTTGCCGTTTGCCTTGTAGGCCAGGGTCTTACTCACAGCGATTGAGACCGCGTTCAACCCGAAAGCATTGGGTTCAGCAGCTGAAAAGGCGCCCTGGGTGAAAGGACCGTTAACCATGATATAAGCATAAGCCAATGAACCAATCAGGTTGCCGATATATACCCAGAGCCAGTTATTCAAAATCTTACCCCAACCGACTTTACCCTGCAGGTAAGCCAGTGGTCCAAGCATCGCGTCGCCGGTGAACAATTCCATACCGGTCAACACGATGGCAATCAGGCCTACCGGGAAGACGGCGCCCGAGATTAGTTTAGCTGCGCCAGCTCCCAAATAAGGTGCCACTCCGGTACCACAAACCGTACACAGGCCAGCACCGACCGCAATATATGCTCCAGCCATGATCCCGCGTAAGATTAGCTGTCCTACTGGTAAAGAAGACTTGTATCTGCCGACGTTCCCCGCCAGGCAGACTGTTACTGCTGGAGGATTTGCCATAGATATACCCCCTTTTTTTATGAAAGGAATTATTTCTTGAGGGAAACGTTAACCTTGAACCCCAACTCCATTTAGACCCTATAACTAGACCCTATAACCGAATCTTGACCAGTTTTGACACGGTCGTTTTTGGAACACGCGTAGTTGTTAACCACCAAAAAATCAACCTGTTTCGTGTTAATACTTTTTTCGGGTAATAGTTCACCACCTTTCAAAAGTACTTTTTTGGCAGCCGCCCTGATTTTTCTTTCTTTCTCTTGCCGTGCCATCACCACCTCTCCCCAGTAATCCGGCACAAGGGCAGCCCCCACATAACTCCTTCCTTTACCAGCATTTTACGGTTTAGCGGAATCCTCCCTCATTCATAAGGCGTTTTTTTAAATTAAGCAAGAACTTGACATAAATACTACTTCCCAAACATGTAACACAATGCTCTTGAAATCCTTTTCACTAGTCAATGTGGCTTATTGCTTAAGTCTTAACATAAGGTTTACTTGCACTTAGAAACCCCTCAAGGCAAAGTTAATCATACTTTGCCATGTGATTTCTGCAGGGCCCAACCGGGCTTCGGGATGGATAATATGAACTGGCCTGTCTTTGAGCAGGACAGTTGTTTGCCGGAGATTGAAACCACAGAAATAAATAGGCCGGCAGCCCTTGCTCCATCAAGGACTACCGGCCTATCGTTGTTCGATTCGACCTATATTATTAAGTTCATTACTATGCTAGCATGTTCTTAGACAGGTGTCAACTTAAGGGAAGTATTTCAAATTATTTTGCTATTATCCTGCCAGTAGCTTAAATATTTACTTCAGAATTCATCAAAGAATAATAGCATTAAATAAATATTACACCTCATCAAACCGGCTTGTTTTGATAAATTACCACATAAAATAACTGCAATTTTTGTGCCACTACACTTTTATTAACCGGTTTGCCAGCATCCAACTTTCCCAACTAATAACTTATTATAATTTTATAACTTATTATCATTCACCCGGCCTTATCCAGGATCAGGCGGAATTTTTATCTTATCCCGAAATAATGCAGGAAGGCATTAGCTGATCCGGATTACTCGTTCCTCCGTGATTAAGCAGTGCATCCTTACGTCCTCACTGCTTTGGGGTACCCTGTCACATAATTGCATTTCATAGGCAGGGGCAATATATAACGCCTCCGGACTGGTCCTTTGTAGAAAACGGTCGTAAAACCCTCCTCCGTAACCCAGACGGTTTCCCCTCCTGTCAAAGGCTACCCCTGGAACAACAATCAGATCCAGTTCACGGGGGTCCAGTGGCCGCACACACTTAAGCTTGGGCTCTAAAATACCCCAGGCTCCCGGTTCAAGCTCATCAGGGTAAAAATTAAGGGATGACGGCGTTAACATGCCGCTTGACTGATCCGTCAGGGGAACAGCCACCCTCTTTCCATCAGCCATTGCCCTTTTGACCAGTTCTCCGGTTCGGACCTCGTTGCGAAAGTCAAGATAAGTCATAATGGTGGAAGCATACCTGTATTCATCCAACTTCAAAAGCCTCTGGATAATTCGCGCGCTTTTTTCAGCAACCACATGGGGGGGCAAGGCGATCCTTGCATCTAAAACTTCTTTCCTCAGTTTATGCTTTAACTGGTGCGTCGTATTCAAGAATATGCTTCACTCCGGCAATGATTTACACTCATATCCGGGAAGTGATTAAAGTTTACTTCCCGCGCCTGAAGCCTCGTAAATGAACCACTGGGATTCGTCAAAAGGGTGTATAATAATCCATTAATCCATATCATTTTAACACAGTAGTAAAAAGCTTACAATATTTTTAAGAATTTTGTGTATAAAGTTACCACCAATGCCCGAGCAAAGGTTGGCGCATCCAGCCTGACCTGTTCAGATCCGCCTTAAGCTTTTCCTTCCTTAAAAGTATCCTCAAAAGTATCCTCCAGTTTCGGGGGCTCAAGTCACGCAGGTTACAACTGGTAGACCTCTTCTTCACTTAAGATGCGGATGCCGTTTTCCCGGAGCACCTTGACCGCCTCATCCAGCTGCTCTACCCTGAAAACCACCAGGGCCGCGCTGGAAGCTTTCTGGACAAAGGCATAAAGATACTCTATATTAATACCTGCCCGGTCCAGGATCAGGAGGGGCTGGGAAAGACCTCCCGGAACGTCGGCCACCTCAACTGCAATCACATCCGTGGTGCTAAGGGTAAACCCTGCTTCTTTTAAAACTCCATAGGCCTTGTCAGGGTTATTTACAATTAATCTTAAAATACCGAAATCAGTGGTATCGGCGATAGAAAGCGCCCTGATATTTATCTCATTTTCCCCCAACACCCTGGTCACCTTGGCCAGCCGCCCGGATTTGTTTTCTAAAAAGATGGAAATCTGCTTGACCTTCATCAACTTTAACCCCCTTTCTTTTGTTATTTTATATTCAACATTTCCGGCTGCTTCCCTGCAGTTAGGCCTGATGCTTTAAGGAAAAATCTCAAGAATCCGGAGTTTCACAGGACCTCACAGGGTAGACCGTACCGCTCCTCCAGTTCCAGGTAAGATCTTCCCGTGATATCCCTGCCCCGGCTGTCGAAGGCAACACCGGGTAAAAGAACCAGAGGCGGCTTTTGACGGGACTTCCTTTCCAGAAACGCAGCTATAGCCGCCTCAAAATCTGATACGGTCAAGAGTCCTGCCACGCATATATTCCCGGCAAAAAAAAGATTTTTTACGACAACGACTTCCAACTCCCGCCCCTCTTGCCAGAATTGCCGGAGTGCCAGGTCCAGCAGCGGCCCCGCCAGCTCCGACGTTAAAACCAGCGCACCCTCAACCCTGTTACGCCGCAGGACACGGGCCAGGTCATCGATCAAGGCCGGGTCCAGATCATAGTCCAGCACCAGTCCGGACTTCTGGCCAGGTTCCTTTTGAATCCGAACAGTTAATGGATGTCCTTCTCTTCTTAATTCAATCAGGGGCGATCCGCTCCTGGTGATTTGTCTGAAAGCCTGTACCCGGGTATAAACCCTGGAACCGTTCACGGTCTCAATAATGTCACCGGCCTGAATTCCCGCCAGTTCTGCCGGTGAAGCTGCAATCACACCTGTAACTTCCGGTTCAAGTCCTTCCAGCAGGGGTGGTTCACAGGTGACCGGCGCCCTGATCTCCCCTCTGAGACTTTTAATAAACATCTTGATTTCTTTCCAGAGGGATGGTTTAAACTTAAGTCCCGGGGCTGCCAGGGAGGAAAAACCGGGCAGGAAAACACGAACGGTCTCAGCCCCGCAGGCGCTCAGGTATTTTACCGTCTCTGCGAGATCCTCCCATCCCACCAGGTGGGGCATGGCCACAACACTGCCATGAAAGGGTACCCCGTACTCTTGCAGGAGGACTGCGCTTTGAATAGCTTGCAGTCCCTGCTGATCAGCCATCAAAGCCATCCTGCCCCTGACCCCTGCGCTGTTTAATGAAAGATAAACAACCACGTTGCCCAGTTTTTGCAACAGCTTCACCTTTTTCTCGTCAAGCAGGCTGCCGTTGGTTGTAATTTGAACGGTCGTGCAGGGAAAGTGAAGGCGAAGCATTTGGAGAATTTCCGCCAGGGCGGGATGGGTAAAGGGCTCTCCTTCGATGATTTTGGTGGCTGATTCACCAATGATAATTGGTTTTGCGGGATCAAGGGCGCACAGATCTTTTTCCACATCTTCCAGGCTGCGGGGGGAGATGCGGTAGACCTCTACTCCGGGGGGATTATTCCGGTGGGAACAAAATACGCAGCGAACATTGCAGCTGGAGGTAAGGGGCAGGATATTAGCTGCGACGCCCTCGTAAAGGATCTGTTTCACAGCGTCCGGAGCATTTTTTGTTTCCATATATTCACCCACAGGCAAACCCCTTGAATCACAAGTTATTAACAGACTTATACACATTATCCACAGGAATAACCATCCACAGAACCCTTGTTTTATCCATTTTACATCGATTTTTCTGAGTTATTTCTTTGATTTGTGAGCATCTTCGACATTACAGCCTGGGGATAATTTGCGCTTCAGTATCTTTATATATATTTAGTATAATTTAGAATAATTCAGGCAACCATCCGGCAAAAGGCGAAAAACCCGTAGAAAGCTATTAATAGACCTGCTTTAGCTATACTGGTCCGTCTTATACACCCTTCCCCGGAAATTACCCTCGTATCTTTCCTCTCCAAGCTTGAGGTCCGGCACGGCATTCAGGGTCAAGGGAGCTAAATCGCCCCGCAGGTATTTGAAATAGGCGGCGCAGGCAACCATGGCGGCGTTGTCCGTGCAAAGCAGCGGCGCCGGGATTACCACCCGGCGGGATTCCCGGCGGGCACTTAACACAAGGTCGGACCGCAGCCCGGCATTGGCTGCTACCCCCCCGGCCAATAAAATGGTTGAAACCTCCATTTCTCTCGCCGCTAACAGGGTTTTGTCAACCAGCACATCGGTAACCGCCTTCTGAAAGGCCGCCGCCAGATCTTCTTTCTTAATCATTTGACCTTGCCGTGCGGCGCGGTTCAAGATATTGATGACTGCTGACTTGAGACCGCTGAAACTGAAATCGAGACTGCCCTCCTCCAGGTAGGCCCTGGGCAGGCTGAAAGCTTCCGGGTCACCCGTCCGGGCCAGACGGTCGATCAGGGGCCCCCCCGGATAGCCCAGGCCCATGGTCCTGGCAACCTTGTCAAAGGCCTCACCCGCCGCATCATCTCTGGTACTCCCCAGAACCCGGTAACTGCCGTGTTTTTGGATATAAACCAGGTCGGTGTGGCCGCCGGAAACCACCAGGCAGAGCAAGGGGAACTCCAGCTGCGGTTCAGTCAAGAAATTAGCATAAATATGACCCTCCAGGTGGTTTATCCCCAGCAGGGGTATGTCCAGGCCAAAAGCCATGGCTTTTGCCGCCGAAACACCCACAAGAAGCGCCCCCACCAGCCCGGGCCCGTACGTAACCGCCACTGCGTCAAGGTCTTTGTAGTCCAGACCCGCTGTTGAAAGAGCTTCCGCCACAACCTGATTAATTCGCTCCAGGTGCTTCCGGGAAGCCACTTCAGGCACAACCCCGCCGAACTTTTTATGGACATCTATCTGGGAGGAGATGATATTGGACAGCACCTGCCGCCCATCGACAACCACAGCCGCCGCGGTTTCGTCACAGGATGTTTCCAGGGCAAGAATTACAACGCTCATAACTCCTTTACCCACCCCTGTTCATTATCTTTGGCCACGCTCAATCAGCTTCCCCGCCCTTCCCTTGCAACAGCAACAGCTGTGTTTATTTTCCTGTATTATAACATAAAAAGCAGGGCCCAATACCTTGTCAGGCAGATCAAACAGGCGCCGGACCACAGAATGGCCGGACCCCAGGAAATAATATGTTTTATGATCCAGAATATGCATAAAAAGGAGCTGCCGGTTAAAACTAAGATCACCTAAGGAATAAAGGAGTGAATAGTTTATGAGTATGTTGAACCTGGCCAACTCCAACTGGGAAAGCTGGAAAAAAACATTGGGGCAAGCTGTAGAATTTGCCGAGGAACTGGGTATATCAAGGAATCAAATCGGTTCCCTGGCCCAGCAGGTGGGAGATCTGCTGGCGCAAAACGTGCCGCCGGCAAATCCGGAGCAAAAAGCAGTAAAGGAACTCTGGGACGTGGCCAACCAGGATGAAAGACAGGTACTGGCAAACCTCATGACCAGGCTGGCAACCCGGCAATAAATCCGGAAACCGCCCATCGCCCGATGGAGCGGTTTCCAGTTGTTTGCACTGTTTCAATACTCAGGAGGTAGCCCGGCAAGCAGCTTATCCGTTCCAGCATTTCAACAGTTCCGCGGCAATGGCCCCCAGTCCTTCTTCTTTTTTGAAATATTCCCTGTGACCTTTAATAGGATCAAAAAGGTTAATTGTGAATTCTATATTTTGGTCCAGTCCCCCAATCACCCCGGGCACAGCCTGGGGCCAGGCGATATCCAGAATACCGGCAATATTACTGAAGCGTCCCACCGCAGGCCTTGATTCCAGGCCTACACACTCAGCCACAGCTGCCTTGAACCAGTAAAGCGGGCTGCCCACCATAATTAACTGTGAGACTTTCTGAGCCGCCTCCCTGTTTTCTTTGAGCGCGCAATAACAGACAAGGGATCCCAGACTGTAGCCAATCAGGTGAACCGGCCCGCAGCTGGCGCCAATGGCCTTGTAGAGACGGTCATTTACTGCAATGCGGGTATTTTCCAAATATAAGTAAGCAAATATATCACCGAAATTATCAATTATATGATCCGCAAGCTTTTTGACAGCCTCAATTCCCCTGGCAAAGGGGGCGCGCAATATACCCAGCTCGCCGATAGCCCTTTCCCTTAAACTCAGTAACTGGATTTGAAGCCGCTCCTCATTTACCCCTTCCTTCCCGGGGCCCGGCACCAGGTCGTAATAATAAACACCCCCAAAATGCCCCTCACCTAATTCCAGCCCCTTTTCGGCCAGCTTGATTCTAAGGGGCGCCGCCCAGTCCTTCCAGTAAAACCTGTTAAAACTGTGGCCCATTCCGTGCACAAAAAGAACTATCCCATTTAGTTAACCCCCTGCTATCTTAGCTAATACAGTATATTCGGAGACTTTTCCCAGGGTCAGGGTTTTCGCCTTAAAAAACGTTACGGTCACCTTCCGGCATACATGCTTTTTTAGTCCGGATGGAAGGGTGCATCTTTTATACGGCCGGATAAGCCGGGGAAAACTACATAAAATAATCAGGAGACAGGCAATCCGGATCTTATGATCAAAACGCTTTGAGAAAGTTTTAAAAAACAAAGATATTAATTATGAATGAAAGTCTCTTAAGGGAGGTGAGCAGCTTGGAAGGGAAAAATGATCTGGACCTAAAAGATTTGGAAGCCAGTGAAGAAGCTTCGCAGGATTATCTAAGAATCATCAAAGAAGAAGCTGAAGAAGAGGAAATCTTTGACTGGTTTTAATGATCAGGCCTGCCCGGTTTTTTCCCCTTCTTTCCGGGGTAACCGGGTTTTTTATGAAGAGCCGCCGGAGCTGGTACGGCAAAAAAAAACCCTGCTCTTAAGCAGAGTTGGGCATGGAATGTTTTAACATTATGGAACCCCTGTTGCAGGCTACTAAATCTTCTCTGATATCTCCACACTGTTTGCATACAACGGTTAGAATATCGCAGAGATCGCCCTGGGAAACATAAAAGTCAAAGAGATTGGGATCGTCATTGCCGCATTCACAAAAGTACCTGATCAATTTTCCACCTCCGCTCTGTTATTACACCCGTACAAGAGCAATAAACCGCGCTTTTTAAGCAAGAAGGGCAACCTTATAAAAACAATCAAAATCAAAAAAAAGCCGCTTCTTCTAACCCTGGAACAATGTAATTCCAACTCAGCGACTGGATCTATGTAAAAAGTATACTACCCCCGGCCCTGAAAAACCACCCGGCAATTTCTGGTCCTAAGCGGTGGTTTTCTACGTCCTGGGATAGTACTGCCGGCCGCTGAATATTTTTACCAGCAACATGCCGGCTATAAAACCCCCAATATGCGCCCAGAAGGCAACGCCCTGGGCGGACTGGGCTGAAAGACTGGCCGTTCCGTTGAGAAGTTGCAGGATAAACCAGAACCCCAGAAAGACCACGGCCGGAATTGGGATAATTTGAATAAAGATAAAAATGAAAACCAGGGTGAACACTCTAGCTCGCGGGTAAAGGATCAGGTAAGCGCCCAGAACCCCTGCAATGGCTCCACTGGCGCCGATCAAAGGTAATTCCGAGAAGGGTGCATAGAGAACATGGGCTATGGTTGCAATATATCCGGTCAAAAGGTAAAAAACCAGGTACTTTAAATGGCCCATCCGGTCTTCCACGTTGTCCCCGAAAATCCAGAGATAGAGCATGTTGCTCAAGGCATGAAACCAGCCCCCGTGCAGGAACATAGCTGTTGTAAGCCGGACCAATTGCTCTGACGTAAAACCCTCGGCCACCAGATGCGCGGGAATAACCCCGTAGGTAAAGACATAGCTGTCCACGTTTCGCCCCAGGGATAATTGATAGAAAAAAACCGCCAGATTAATCGCGATCAGGAGCACATTTACGAACGGGTAGCTCCGGGAAGGAATATCGTCCTTTAAGGGTATTATGAATGTTCACCCCTTTTTCTTTTTCTATCATAGTATTCTGTCTTTTTCAGTTTTTCCTTCCCTCTTTAATAAACTTTTTTCTTCAAGATTCCAACAGGACAATATTACCAGCCTCCGGCAAGATACCGGAACAGGCGCCGGGCCATATAATGGGTATGCGAGCAGTACAGAACCAGCAGAAGGGGGCATACCGGTGGACAAATATTTTTTTAATCCCTGGCAGGGATTTCTCCAATCCCCCCTGTCCGGCAGGAGTAAAAAGCCCAGGCAGACCGGTCTTACCATGGTAATAGACAAGGGTATGGGCCTGAACCAGACCCGGGAACTGCTGCAAACGGCAGCTCCCTATATCGATCTGATTAAACTCGGGTTCGGCACGCCAGCTCTTTATAAGCCGGAAATCTTAGCGGAAAAAATTCGTCTGGTCACAGCCTGCGGGATAGATATTTTCCCCGGCGGCACTTTTTTCGAAGTCGCAGTCATCCAGGGTAAACTGACGGATTTCATTCATGGGGTACGTAAGCAGGGATTTACAGCAATAGAAGTTTCGGACGGAACCATTGATTTAAGCGACCGGCTCAGGACCCAGGCTATAGAAACAGCGGCTGCACTTGGCTTGAAAGTATTTACGGAGGTCGGTAAAAAAGAACCGGGCAACACCCTCTGCTTCAAGGATATGATTCGCCTGGCCCGTAGAGATCTCCGGTGCGGCGCCTGCCGGGTCATCGTGGAAGGACGCGATCCGGGAAAAGACGTAGGCCTGTACGATGCTCAGGGGCGTTTAATTGAAAAGGAGCTAAAGGAAATGCTGGCCACACTTACTGACCCCTCGCTGCTGATCTGGGAAGCTCCGGAAAAGGAGCAGCAGCAGGACTTGATCCTGCGCCTGGGTGTTAATGTAAATATCGGGAATGTCAGTCCCCGCGATGTTATCGCCCTGGAAGCCTTACGTAACGGCCTGCGGGCTGACACCTTGAGCGCAACCCTGGCCGAATGAGAGATTATTCCCTGTCCAGGGCTGCCAACAAGTCGGTCATAACCTGTCCCGCCTTGCCGTTGATCACAAGATTCGCCCGCAGGTCCCAGGGCGTATGGCCTTCATTGATAATGACAAGCTGCCTGGTCCGTTCCGGAAGCGAAGCCACAGGGTATACCTGAAGGCTGCTGCCGATTACAAGCAGCAGGTTGCATCCCGTCAGGGCGCGGGTGGCGTGGAGGAAATCTTCACCCATGGGATCCTCAAATAAAACCACATCCAGGCGGAGCACCCCCCGGCACCTGTCACAAATGGGCGGAACGGTTCCGGCCCGGTACTGGCTGACAAGATGGTCAAAAGAATAGCTCTCCCCGCAATCAAGGCAGTGGCAGGTACGCAGATGTCCGTGCACTTCCCAGACTTTTTGAGAACCAGCCGCCAAATGAAGTCCGTCAATGTTTTGAGTGATAACACCTGCCAGAAGGCCGTCCCTCTCCAAACGGGCCAGCGCGTAATGGGCAGCGTTGGGCCTGGCTTTGGTAAAATTGATCCAGTGCTCCAGGTTTACTTTATAAAAGGTAACCGGGTCCCGCAGGAGGGCGGAAACAGAGGCAACCTTAATGGGATCATGCTTTGTCCAGAGGCCTGTGCCGGGGCTGCGGAAGTCGGGGATACCGCTTTCGGTGCTGATGCCGGCGCCGGTAAGGGCGAAGGTACGCTTGGAATTCCTTAACATATTGGCCAAAGCCAAAATCTTCTGCTGGTAATACACCTTTTCACCTCCTTCTGCAAATTCCTTAATCCCTTTCATGCTTCTTTATCCTTTCGGATATGTAGTTTGAAAACCCTGCCATTTCCAACCGTACCGCCGCACCTTACTAACTGCTCATAGGTTTGTTTTTGGGTTGGATTTCCGGCCACAAATTACGCCGGTCGAAGTTCTTGAGGGCGTTTAAAAAACGCGACCGCAAATCAGGGAAGCGTTCAGCCAGTCCGGCTACCAGTTCCCTGGCCTCTTCCCTCTTGGTATGCCCGCTGGCCGGGCAGGGGTTCGGCAGGGCCGGCAGTTTTTCCAGTTCCACCCAGGTCCGGACTTCATCCCCTGAAACATAGATCAGAGGCCTGATCATAGTCAGGCTGCTGCGGTCTAAATACGTCGCAGGGGCAAAGGTTCGCAGCTGTCCGGTATAAAAGAGGCTCATAAAGAATGTTTCAATAACATCATCCAGGTGGTGTCCCAGGGCGACCTTGCTGCATCCCAGTTCCAGGGCCTTGTTGTGGAAAGCTCCCCGGCGCAGGTGGGCACAGATGGCGCAGGGATTTTTGCCTCCCCTGGCTTGAAAAACGATTTCAGCAATACTGGTTTTCACCACATGGAAGTCTACCCCTATGGAACGGCAGAAATCCTCTAATAAAGACACGTCCACTGAAGGTACGTCCCCAGGCCAGCCCAGATCTATGTATACCGCTTCCAGCCCGAACTTGACCGGCGCCGAGCGGCTGATCAAGGTCAGGGCATGCAGCAGGGAAGTGCTGTCCTTTCCACCGGATATTCCCACCGCCACCCGGTCTCCATCAACGATCATGCCGTAGTCGGTTATGGCTTTTTTAATCTTGCCGAGGAACAACTTACGAAAGTCTTTAGCCATAAATTAACTCCTTTTGCTTCTTAGATTATACGCCTGAATAAAGGTCATAGACAAGTCCCGGCCAAAATGCCGGGACTGGAGCTAAAGCTTAATCCCTAGTTTAATCCAGAAGATCAGCCGGGGCAATCCCGGGATCCGTGGACTTGAGCCTTTCCCGTCTCCGGCAAAATACATCCGGCGTGGGCTGGACATTTTGCTCTCCCCAGCTTTCCAGGATCGAGGAGGAATAGCCGGTTAAACTCGCCTTTTTAAAGAGGCCGGGCTGCTGCCTCCAGAACTTTATCAGGTTCCCAACGACCATGCCGAAAAACCCTCCTGCTTGTAGTTTTTACAGAAAAGGGTATTTCCAGTACCAACTATAAATCCTGTTTTTCGCGGCAAGGCAAGTGTAACGTCATGGGCTACGGGTGATGTTCCTTAAGGGCGGCAAAATATACCGGCACAGTAACCCTGAAAGGATCTACTCCGGCCTGCCGGTAGGTATAGGACTGTTAATCCGGAATGGCATTTATATTTTGGAAGAAACTCATCACCCCCTCTATGTCAATATTTGTAACCTCAGAATCCGGAAATAGCAAATATATTTGGAAGAAAACAGATCGTATCCAAAAAATGATGGGCTTTCCATTTTTCTGTACCTTTCGTGGAATATTTCTCAATAACTGCTTAACTGACTAATTGCATGGTTATTCGACAACGTTTATAGTATAGATATAGTGTAATGAAATGAAAGGAATCCCTCCTGATGCTTTACAAATACATCATGCTTCTTTTGCTGAACATCCTCCTCGTGAGCGGTTGCAACACAGCGCCTCCCACCCCCCTTGCGCCTCCCGGTGAACCGCTGGCCCTGGCTGAAGCTGCGCCGGTGGTTGAACAGGAAACCACAATACCCCTGGAACCTCTGAAGAAAGTATATCTGACCTTTGACGACGGGCCCAATTCATATTATACCGGGCAGATTTTAGACATTTTAAAGGAATACAGGATTAAAGCAAGCTTTGCCGTCCTGGGCGTAAACATAGATAAGAACCCGGATGTCCTCCGAAGAATCGTAGACGAGGGACACGGGATCATCAACCACTCTTACAGCCATGACTATAACAGGGTTTACAGCAGCCCGGAGGCTTTTCTGGAAGAACTGGAGAGCTGTAACAAGTCCATAGCCGGGATTACCGGCAGCGGAGTTAAAATATTCCGGGCGCCCGGCGGCCCGTCCAAACTGAACAAAGAAACCTTTGAACTTTTAAGACAGCACGGATATATATCCATCAGCTGGAACGTGGCCAGCGCCGATACGGATCCGAATGGAGTAAGTAAGGAGCAAATAATAGAGAATGTTCAAAGGGGGATTATGCAGATTGAACGCATAGAAAAAACCCCGATTGTGCTCATGCACGACGGCACGGAGATTAACCGCAACGGAGCCGCTCCGGGCAGCGCCCTGGCCAATTATATCCGCAGCAGGGAAAGTGGTGTGGCTGCCCTGCCTGAGATTATAGAATTTCTAATGGAGCGAAACTACACCTTCGCCGTTGTTGATGAAAATACCCCGCCGGCCTGGTAGTGGACCGGCGGGGTTAAGCTGTTTATTTCCTTTGACCGAGCCCCTCCAGGGGGTCGATTTCCTCCGGTTGCCTGCCGAAAAAAAGGCTGTAGGCACCGAAGCCAAAATTCAGCACGGCAAAAAAAAGGTAAACCAGGCTTAAAGCCGTGCTGCTTTTTAAAAGGAGATAACCCGCGAAAAGCAGCAGTCCGTATAAAAAGTAGCTCTTTGCTCTCTTCCGGGAGCCAAAGGCTGAATCACGCAGGGCAGTCAGGACTGCCCTCCGCTTACCTGTTCCAGCCAATGCTTTAGCCCCTCCGGCAAGGCCGTCCTCCTGGAAGACACCGGTGCCGGCCCGGCGGGCCAGCTCCATCAGCCGGTATTTATTGACGGGCTTAACCTGAACACCTTTGCGCTCTGCCTCTTTCACTGCACTGAAGACACCGTTTTCAAAATCTCCGGTTGTTATATAAAGACCGTGTTGATATCCCCCCTGCTCAAGCGCCCGGGTAAAGTCCCTTATTTCATCGGGAAATACTTTTTTATCTCCTTCCTGGAGCACGCAGCGGACAGCAACCCGGGAGCCCTGGTATACTCCTTCCAGGTCAATCCCCAGGCTCCCTTGGCCGCCCTTCCGGTCCTTCTCCCCGGTGAGCCTCACTTCCTCAAATCCGGGCAGTTCTGCCAGAAGATCCCGGAGATAGGGACAAAATTCCCTTTGATGGTCCATCTTGCTGATTTCAGCCAAAAACTTTTGCCCGGCATGATAAAGCCTTTGTTCGAGCCGGCGTCTCTTCTCCCGCAAGGTCCGGTACCTTTGCCAGACCAGAACTTCAATAACCAGCAGGGGCAGGGAAATGGCCAGCGAAGCCGCCGGCCGGTTTGTCAAAATGGAAAGTAGCAAAAAGCTTGCCAGCCAGATCAGGAAACTCCCTACTAAAACGTCGATCCTTTTACCCAAAGAGGTCCGGCTGTCCTCTTTAGGCTTCAGGAAGTAGCGCAGAGGTGATCCTTTACGCAGACGCTCCTGCCATTTCGAAAAACTCAACTTAAAATCCCGGCCTCTAAAACTAAAATATTTCCTTGCTTTCATCCAAAATATACCAGCCTTTCCTTGTATCTACATTATAATTTAACCATTTAGAGCAGAGTTTAACGTCAAACTCAAAAACCTTGACGGGAAAAAGCTTTATACAAAACCTGTCCTGGGAGCCCCTAAAAATAAAAATAAGCCCCGGGAATAGTGCTTGAGAACCTTTTCTCTTTACACCCGGTAAAGCTTTGTTGTTTAATAGTAGATATATATGCTGTCTTTCGGGCACCTCCAGAAAATGAGAGCATCTTCCTTTTCAGTTCCGGTGTGTGTCCGGCAGATAATTTTACGGAGTGATGAAAAATGTTGTACAAAAGCACCAGGGGACTATACAGGGAGGTATCTGCAGCAGAAGCCATCAAAATGGGTATTGCTCCGGACGGGGGATTATTTGTTCCCAGCGAAGAGGTCAGGGTTTCTCCAGATCAACTCAAGGAATGGGCCGGACTTGACTACCGGGGAAAAGCCGTCCGCATCTTAAAAGAATACCTGACGGACTTCACAGTGGAAGAGATTACTGAATGCGTATCACTTGCTTACAATACCGGCCGGTTTGACACACCTGAAATTGCCCCCCTGCATAAACTGGAAGACTCGCTGCATGTCCTGGAACTGTGGCATGGCCCGACCAGCGCCTTTAAGGATCTGGCCCTGCAAATCCTGCCCCGCCTGCTCACAAGGGCAGCAGTTAAAACAGGAGAAGAGGCGACAATTGTAATCCTGGTGGCCACCTCCGGAGATACCGGAAAGGCCGCTTTGGAAGGCTTTAAGAACGTCCCGGGCACCAGAATCATCGTGTTTTATCCTGAACAGGGTGTCAGCGAGATGCAAAAACTGCAGATGATTACCCAGGAAGGCAATAACGTCGCGGTAGTAGCAGTCCGGGGCAATTTTGACGACGCCCAGACCGGGGTTAAAGATATTTTCGGGGACAAACTGTTCAACAGGGAGCTGCAAGATAAAAAGTTCACCCTATCCTCAGCCAACTCAATCAACTGGGGCAGGCTCGTACCTCAGATCGTCTACTATTTTTCGGCCTACCTGGACCTGGTTTCGCAAGGTGTAATTAACCCGGGTGAAGGGATAAATTTTGTCGTGCCCACCGGCAACTTTGGAAACATCCTGGCAGCCTATTACGCCAGGGAAATGGGGCTGCCTGTAAAAAGGCTGATTTGCGCCGCCAACGCTAATAACGTCCTGGCAGACTTTATCCGTACGGGCATTTATGACCGGCGCCGGCTTTTTCAAAAAACCATCTCCCCCTCCATGGACATCCTCATCTCCAGCAACCTGGAGCGTCTCCTTTACCATCTTTCAGGGGACGACGCCGGACGTGTCCGGGAGTGGATGACCAATCTGAGCCGGATAGGAGCTTACCGTATTGACGAAACAACCCATAAACGGATCAAAGAAATTTTCTGGTCGGATTTTGCAGATGACTCCGAAACCACGGCAACCATACGCTCCGTTTATAAACGTTACGGCTACCTGCTGGATCCCCACACAGCCGTAGGCCTGTGCGTTTACGACAAATACACAGCCGCAACAGGTGACGCAACCGGAACAATCGTAGCATCCACAGCCAGTCCCTTTAAATTCAATGCCAGCGTGGCCAGGGCCATCCTGGGGGAAGACGCTGTGAGGGATAAGGACGAGTTTAAACTCCTGGAGGACCTGTCCGCTGCCAGCAACCTGGAGATACCCGCAGGACTCAAGGATCTGAACAAAAAGCAGGTGCGGCACAGGGAAGTAACCTCCAAAGAACAGATGCGCAAATCCGTTCAAAGCATCCTGAGCTCCCAATAACTTAATAGATGTACCCGGTACGATTATTAAGTTATTGAATTTAAGATAATAAGTGTTTTCAAGCAAAAACCCGGGCGGTATTAATGCCGTCCGGGCTATGTTCTGTAAACGCAACTGCGCGACAAATGATCTGAGCAAACCTGCCCCCTCAGGTTAGTTAAATCATAGAAAAAAAGACGTGTTCTGATCTTTGGGCATCATAAAAAGCATGCCTAAAATATTCCACTATTCGCATCGATTTCAGGAGAAGGTTGCAAAAATCTTAAAATTACAATCCCTTATATTAAAACCCTAAGTCCCACTACTGGTTCTGGGTAACCTGATCATGATTCAGATTTACATATAAAGAATTTTCTTTTTCGTCATATTTTGCGTAATACTTACCTTTAGCAACGATATTGAAGTGATTAAAAAACCCCCTGCTAAAAACCTTTGTTTTTTTGATGTTCTGCCCGTCTTCTGTAGCTTTTATTCGGATCGTGTTAGTTTCCCGGTCATAGGCCAGTTCGACCTTGTCCACATTTAATTTTTCACGGGCATGTTTGTTAAGAACTATGGAATTCTTTGAAATTGTTATCAAGGGCAACTTGGGTATTCTTTCACCACGCGGTTTATAAACTTCAAATGCCATTTCTCACACCCCTATTTTTGGATTCTTGATAGATTATAAACAAAGTTGCATCATTTGTCAAACCTGGATCTCAATAAGAGCACAATTATTTTTGAAAAACTATTACTGAGCAATTCCACAACAAAAATCACTCCTATTCAAGTAAGCCGCCAACTTAAAGAAAATAGAGGTTTAATTATATAAATACTCTAGTCTGTATCAACATGTTATCCAGATTATTAACGCAGAATAGATTGATTAATACCCTTTACATGCGATCTTGGCCCGGCAGCAACGGTTAAAAACACAAAAACAAAGGCGAGGGGATCTAAAATACAAAGAACAGGCTGTTTTCCCGCAGGTTGTTCTTTGCCACCAGATTGCAACACACAGCTACCTCTAATACAAGATAATGCTTTCCCGAAATAATAAAACAAATTTATCCAAAACATTCTAAATTATAAACCTTCGCCTCATAGTTTGCGATATTTAAAAATACAGGTTCACCCCTGCAGACAAGAAAGTTACTTAATAATTAAAAAGGAATTTATCCGGGCTGTTAAGAATATTTTAAATGTTAATTAACAAATTAGCTGTCTCCAGGGGGGGGGAAATGATGGTTTTTACGGAAATGACAATTGCGGAAAGGGCCAACTATTGTCTGAATATCTACAGCCCGGTTGAGGGATCCGTTCCCAGGTGTGCTGACAACTTCAACGATAATTCAGCCTGCGGCTCCATCTGCTGCGGTTATTGCCCGGATTATAACAGCTGCGACAGGGAAAAATGTGAGCGGGTATGGATTGATCCCAAATTAATTATGGATAACCCTGCAGGCAGAATCATCTATGTTGTTTTAGCAACCGGCCGCCTGGTTTCGGGTTCTGTCCCCTGTATAATCAGTGAAGCCTATGATGATAACGAGCATCCTTAAGTTAGACATTCATGCCGCTGACACGGCAGATGCAGGAGGATGAAAAATTTCTATTTTCAGGATAGTCTGGAGTTCAATAAAAGATGAGTTATGGATTTTTGTTGATGATGGTTACTGTGCTCTGCACCGTGGGGGTTTACTATCTCTGGTCTTTTAAACTGGGCTTGAATGAGAACACCGGGTTGTTGATTGGCGCCTCTGTGGCCGTACTGGTCTCATACCTTTTTTCCAGGTTCAAAAAAAGGTGAAGCATTACTTAAAACCATACTGGATATGCTAAAAACATCATTCATACCACAATAGTTTATTCATCCGACAGTTGTTATGATTTTCATGGTTTTAAATCAGCATTTAACTGCAGGGGCGCTATATGAAAATCAGGTTCGGCTATGTGGCCATGTCGGTTATCCTTGAAAAAGCTTCCCCTTCAAAAAACGTTACAGTTAAGACCTACAGCCGGCTGGCGGAAATAAACCCCCGGGCAGCCCTGAGCAAGGTGCGCCGGACGGCCTCTGAAAACCTGGCCAACACCCTGCGCCTGCTCCGCCATAACAGGGCCTCCGGTGTGAGTATCTACCGCTTTTCCTCAAAATTAATACCCCTGGCTACCCACCCCCTGCTATCCGGCTGGAACTATGCCGGCGAATTTAATGAAGAACTGGCCGCCATCGGCAGCTTTGTGCAGGATAACAGGATGAGGGTCTCCTTCCATCCGGATCACTATACTTTGATTAATTCACCCAGGGAGGAAGTCCTCCTGTCCTCCCTAAAGGACCTGGAACACCACTGCCTGCTCCTGGAGACAATGGGCCTCGGCCCAGCCGCCAGGCTGGTCACCCATGTGGGCGGAGGATATAAAGATAAAGAAAAATCCCTGGAGCGGTTTCTGGACAACTGGACCAGGTTACATCCCCGCATCGCTTCCAGGCTCACCCTGGAGAATGACGACAAAACCTTTACAGCCGGTGAAGTCCTGTACCTGTGCCGCAAACTGAGCCTACCAATGATCCTGGATCTCCATCACTTCAGATGTAACAGCGGGTTTGACAGTCTTGAGGAAATTTTGCCCGGATTTTTGGCATCCTGGAAGGACACTTCACTGCCCGCTAAAATCCATACCTCCAGCCCCAGGAGCCCGGAGGACTGCCGGAGTCATCACGATTATGTCAACCCCGCCGATCTCTACCCTTTCCTGAAGCTGGTCCGGGAGTTCGGGCAAGACCTGGACGTGATGGTTGAGGCCAAGCAAAAGGACCGGGCCATGTTTCAGCTGGTCAAAGACCTGGCGGCCTATCCCATGATCCGGCAAACCGGCCCCGCTTCGTTAAGTTTTACCTGAAGATCTTGCCTGCTCTTCTGAAAACCGTCCTCCTTAAACTGATTTCAGGCCTTTAACAAAGCGAGGTGATTGGAAATTCCTAAGAAAATGAAGGGCAAACAAAAGAAAGAGCCGGCCACAGCTCCCGGCGACGAAGCAATCCTGGCCAGGAGCGCCTCAAAGGAGGAGATCCGCAGGGGCGATTTTACCCCGGTTACAACCCTTTCCCTGGACGAAGTGGATCCCAGTTGACCCTGCCGGTGTTTTATATGTTTTAGAAGCCGGGCAGTAGCCCGCGCGGTAGGCGCCAGTTTTTCCGGACCCTTGTAAGAGCCCGCCCCCCTGTTGTAAACTGGATAGGTGAAGGGGGTGAGGCAACTGTGATTCTGTTACAGGCAACCCGTGTTTCTAAATCCTTCGGGGCCCGGCTGATCCTGGCGGACGTAAACTTCACCATCCAGGAAAAAGAGCGGGCCGGTATTGTCGGCAGCAACGGCGCGGGCAAATCTACCCTTCTTAAAATACTGACAGGTTCCCTGCCTCCCGATACAGGAGAGGTGGTCAGGGCCAGGGATCTGAAGATGTCCTACCTGGCCCAGGATGGTGGCCTGGAATCCTCTCAAAGCGTCTGGCAGGAAATGCTGACTGTATTTGCTCCCCTGCTTGACCTGGAAAAGCAGCTGAGAGAAATGGAAAGTAAAATGTCTGATCCTGCCCTCAGGGCTGATGAACGCACCTATAATCAATTCCTTCAGGCTTACGACAACCTGTCCTTGGTTTTTAAAAACCGGGGCGGGTTTGAATATGAGGCCAGTATCCGCAGTGTGCTGCGCGGGCTCAAGTTTGCCGAGTCCGATCTGAATGCCCCTGTAGGAACCTTAAGCGGCGGCCAGAAGACACGACTGGCCCTGGCCCGCTGTCTCCTGGGAGAACCGGATCTGCTGATCCTGGACGAACCAACCAACTTCCTGGATCTGGATAACCTGGCCTGGCTGGAACAATACCTGCGCTCCTACCGCGGCGCAGTTCTTGTTGTTTCCCACGACCGTTACTTCCTGGACACCCTGGCTGAAGTTATCTACGAGCTGGAGCGCGGCAGACTTACCCGCTATACCGGCAATTATACGCGCTTTGTCCAGCAAAAAGCTGAGGCGGTGGAGCGGCAAAGCAAAGAATACAAGCGCCAGCAGGGGGAAATAGCCCGGATGGAGGAATTTGTGCGGCGCAACATCGCTGCAAAAGACACCACCCGGCGCGCCCAGAGCCGGCTCAAAGCGCTGGAAAAGATGGAACGGCTGGAGCGGCCGGTCAAGGAAATCCGGGCCAGTGTTTCTTTCAGCATCAGCCGGCCCAGCGGCCAGGAAGTCCTTAAGGCGGAAGCTCTCTGCATCGGTTATCCCGGACTGACCCTGGCCGGTGGCCTTAATCTGGAAATCAACAGGGGTGAGCGGGTTGCCCTGGTGGGACCCAACGGTGTTGGCAAGTCGACCTTGCTTAAAACCATCGCAGGCAGGCTCTTGCCCCGGGGAGGCAGACTGAGGCAGGGCATCCAGGTGCAAATGGGCTATTACGATCAGGAGCAGCAGGGACTGAATTACGGGAAACAGGTGCTGCAGGAATTATGGGACCGCTACCCCCATATGAATGAGGTGGATATCCGTAAAGTATTGGGAAAATTTCTGTTTCGCGGTGATGATGTTTTCAAACAGGTGGCGGATTTAAGCGGCGGGGAAAAATCCCGGCTGGCCCTGGCCTCCCTGATGCTGCAAAAAGCCAATTTTCTACTACTGGACGAACCAACCAACCACCTGGACCTCCCTGGCAGGGAAGCGCTGGAAGACGCCCTCGCCGGCTACCCGGGCACAATTCTTTTTGTCTCCCACGACCGTTATTTCATCAACAAAATCGCCACAAGGGTGCTGGAACTCACGCCTGAGGGCGTAGCTAGCTGGCTGGGCAACTATGACGATTACATCTCCAGGAAAGCGGAACGGACAGCTTCGGAAGCAATAGGCCAGCCATCACGGGAAAGGGAACGCAGCACGGTGTCGGCTGAAAAAGAACAGTACCTGCAAAAAAAAGAGGAAGAACGCCAAAAACGCCGGCGCCAGCGCCAACTCCAGGAACTTGAACAGGCTATCGCCGGCCTGGAAGAGACCATCTCCCGCCTGGAGGAGGAACTTACCCTGCCGGAAATCTACCAGGATTACCAGGCCTGCCTGGAGCGGCAGAACCAGCTGGAACAGGCCCGGTCGTCCCTTGATGTTCATCTGGAAAAGTGGCTGGAACTGGCCGGGGATTGAGAAATGCCAATGCCGGTGCCGCCGGAATTATGGGAAGGAGTTAACCGGCTGGCGGGAAAATACCCTTGCTTGAGCAATTTTATAACACCATAATATAAACGATATAATTGCTCAATAGGGGCATACTAACGGCAGGAGGTGTCTTTAGTGAAAATCCAAAAGGTTAGAAAAAACAACCAGGGGGATATCACCGACGTTCTTATAAACGGTAATATCTACAGTATCGACGATGCCGTCAGAATGGCCAAAGAGGGTATGCTTGAAGGGGTTAACGTGGGCAGGGCCAGGAACGGCAGGGAGTTTCTTAGAGCCGATCCTGACGGCAAGGAAGCAAACAACCTGGATAACCTGCCGCTATTCTGAATATTAAAATCTTAAATTGTGCCTTCATTAAAACAGGGTAGTCCGGTTAAAGCCAACCGGCTACCCTGTGTTTGATCTATGACTTGATTACAGCCTTCCTGCCGGCTCGACCGGTCAGTCCTAACCAGGGCTGAGACCGCCGCCTTCCTGTGCAGCCTGCCTGTTAAGGCTGCCGGGAAACCCCTCCGGTAGTGACCTTTCCCCTGGCTAAAGAAGCAAAAATACCGCCAAAACAGGTCAGGGCAAAGATACAGAAGGAAACCTTGACGCTTCTTGTAAGCAGTTCCGCCTGAGCCGGGCTCAATTCCGCACCGCCCAGGTAGAGGGTCACGATCAGGGTCGCGATGGCCATGCTGATGGCCTGTCCGGTAAGTCTCATGGTACCCAGGGTGGAAGAGGCCACACCGTAAAACCTTTTCTCCACCGACCCCATAATCGCATTGCTGTTCGGGGAGGAAAAAAGGGCAAAACCCGTACCGATCAGGACAAGATTAACAATAATCAGCCACAGGGGAGTTTGTACGGTCAAAAAACTAAAAATAAAAAGTCCGGCTGTGGTCAGACCCATGCCCCAGGAAGCAACCACCCGGGGTTCTACCCGGTCGGAGAGTGTTCCGGCAAAGGGGGAGAGCAGGGCCATAATTACAGGTTGGGACAGCAGGATCAGGCCCGCTGTCTGGGAATCGAAACCCGCCACCACCTGCAGGTAAAGAGAGAGGAGAAAACCCACCGCAAAGGTGGCGCTGTAATTAATGAGAGCCGCCAGATTGGAAAAAGCGAAGGAAGCGCTCCGGGTAAACAGTCGGAGATTCAAGATCGGCTGTTCCAGCCTGATCTCGTAGCGGACAAAGAGGAGCAACAGGAGCAAGCCCGCAACAAGAATATATTTAGCCCAGGGCGAGGCGGCAAAGGAAGATATCCCGTACATAAAGGCTGTCACGCCGCTGACGTAGAGAGCCGAACCTCCCAGGTCAAAACTCTCTCCCCCGGCACCGGCCCATTCTCCCTTCAGCTTCATCATGGCCAGGAATACGACCAGGCAACCTATGAGCACATTAAGATAAAAGATTGACTGCCACCCCAGATGCTGGTTCATGACACCTCCCAGCACCGGGCCCAGGGATAGTCCGGTGTAGACGGTAGCCACATTGATTCCCAGCACTTTTCCCCTTTCCTGGGGCGGGTAGACCGAGGTGAGAATAGCCATGCTGGTGCCGAAAAGCATCGCCCCTCCTATTCCCTGGAGCACCCTGAAAGCTATGAGGGCCTGGATCGACCCGGCCATGCCACAGAGCAGGGAGGTGAAAGAGAAAATGGCAACACCTGTAATAAAGACCTTTTTTCTGCCGATGATGTCGGCATATCTTCCGAAGGGCAGCAGGAACGCCGCCGAGGCAAGCAGATAACTGGTGACAACCCAGCCCAGGAGCAGGGCGCTGCTGTTGAACTCTTTTCCGATGGAAGGAATGGCCAGGTTCACGGCGCTGCCCATAAAAGGTGTTAAAAACGAGGCCAATGTTACCGTGATCAAAGCATATTTTTTAACTGACGTATCCTGGTTCATATTAATCCTCCGTTCCTCCGTTTCCCGCTTAATAAATACTTATTATTATAATTATTATAAATTAAGCCTGCTGATAATTAAACATAATCTTTGTATTAATTATATAGTCCTGTATTTTCTATCATTTTAGGCATTCATAAAAAAAAGACCCGTACCGTTTAAAGCGGTACGGAATCATCAAAAAATTTTAATAAAATGTTGACTGATTATTACTTTTTCGTAAGTAATTAATGGATTTATGTGCTAAAGGTTGCAGCCCAAACTGTTGTTTTTGGATCACTGTTACTGTTTCCAGAGGTGGCTCAACTTGTTTTCCCAGAGCAGGGGGTTATCGGGTTTTACTTCAATTGGAACCAGGGGACCCTGCAGGACCATAAATGCGCCCTCATCAGCCCACGGGTTTTCAATAACTTTGGCAGGTGACCACAAAGTATTTTCCTGCACCACTGTATCGCCAATCTTGGGAATACCCTTCCCTGTTTTCAGGTCATATAAGTACTGCACCGCCAGTTCCGCTGAATCAAGGGCAGGCTGTCCGACAATGGCCCTAATCTTGCCTTCTTTGATCAACTCCAGGCCTTCCGGTCCCATACAGATTCCCGTAATTCCGTAGTCAGCCGGCTTGAGATTCGCCGCCTCAATGGCGGTGACAACTCCGGGTCCCATAATATCGGGCGTATGCACGTAAATCCCCAGGACTTCTTTCCCGTAACGGGTCAATAAATCGCTTGTCCTTTGGTGGGAATCATCATTGTTCCACTTTCCTTCTCCCTGCACCACCGTCAACTGCGGGTACTGACTGATCACGGACTGAAATCCCCTGTTGCAGGCCTGGGTAAACATATCTTCCAAAGCTCCTGTTATTTCAATCACGACGCCCTTGGGTACTTCTCCGTTATTCCTCTCCTTGATCCCCTGGACAAATGCTTCAGCTGCTTTTTTACTGGACTCTTCGATGTCAAAGGAAATAAACAGGTCAACCTTGCCGCCCTCCGGGGATGTATCAAGGGCAATTATGGGGATGCCCGCTTCATTTAATTTCTTGACGCCGGGCACAATTGCCTTCAGGTCAACGGCCCCGGCCATAATAAACCCGTCCACCTTTTGCACGATGAAATTATCCATCAATTCCATGATTTTTAAAGAATCGGCCTGTCCATCCTTGATCTCAACCTTAACTCCCAATTCCTTGGCCTTCTGCTCCGCGCCATTAATAAAAGCCTGAATATAAGGAGCTGTCGGCTCTTTTACAATCATCCCGAAAACATACTGTTCACCCGCAGCCTTTTCTCCCGGGCCGGACTCACCGGATTTTTGTTCTGTTTGCCCCCCGCAGCCCGCCACCAGAGCAGCAATGATGAACATGAGCAGCAGGCCTTTAAGCCACTTTAAGCGCATCTTTTTTGCCTCCTTTTGTTGTTGTTTTTAATTTGTTTTTGTACAAAGTCCCTTTAGCAGGGCACCAGACAGAGCCCTGCTTTTTTAAATATCCTCTTTCCCCCAGCACCTCCCCTTGTTTGAGTTTTTATCTTCAGACTCGTTAAAAATCAAGGACATCCTCTGTATTTCATTTGTATTTAAACCGTAGCTGTCAGGTTTGGGTCCTGCTTTTCCTGGCTCAACAATTTTTGGACCTGTTCCTGGTGCAGCAGGTGGCCCCGGAATTTGACCCTGAGCCTGTCAATTACAATCGCCACAAAGATAAGAGCTCCCTGTGTCGCGTAAACAAGGTTGACACCCACACCCAGCAGGTTTAATGAATTTGAAATCATGCCCAGAAGCAGGGCGCCGCCCAGCATACCCAGAGGCGTTCCTTTCCCGCCTTCCAGGCTGGCGCCGCCCAAAATAGCGCCGGCAAAAGACAGTAAGACCATATTCTGGCCCATGGAATTTGAAATGGAACCCTGCCTCCCTGCCGCCAGGAGTCCCGCAATAGCCGCCAGAAGACCGCTGATAACAAAGGCGTAGATAATCACCCGCCTTATATTGATCCCGGAAATGAAACTTGCCTGGGGATTTCCTCCGGTGGAGACAAAGTACCTGCCGAAGGGCGTATACTGCATGATTATATGGAAAATCAAAAACACTAGCAGCACAATGGGTATGGCCACGGGAATATTACCGGCCATCCTGGCCTGTCCGGCATATACGTAAACTTCGTCCAGGGGGAAGATGGAGAAGGGTACTAAAAACAGCACTATACCACGGAGCATAATCAGCATGGAAAGGGACTGCAGAAAAGGGTTGACTTTGATTTTTGCTATACAAAAACCGTTAAAAAAACCAACCAGGGCACCCACAGCCAGGGTTAAGAAGATGCAGATCACGGGGTCAAGCCCGCCCGGAATCCACTTGAGCGCAAGAAGCATGGCAATTCCCGGGGCAAAGGCAAGGATGGATTCTATGGAAAGATCCAGGTGCCCGATGACCATAACCAGTCCCTGGGCCAAAACAAGCAAACTCATGATAGCGCTGTGATAAAAAATATTAACGAGATTATCATAGGTTGCAAATTTCGGAGTAACGATAGCGTTGATCAGAAAGAAGAGAAGCACGATAACCCATATTAAATTATCTAATAAAAATAACTGTACTTGTAGTCGATTGCGCATTGCTGGTACTCCTTCAACTAATATTGCAGGCTAGTTTAAAATTTATAGAAGCCTTTCCGGTTCACATGTCCAGATAATCTGCAAAAAACCGGATTCTCCGGCTCAGCTGGAAGATCAAGCCGGTCACCTGGTTACGTTTTAATTAACTGTACCCGTCTTGAGAATTCTGCTTTTAGTCCCCGGCCTTTTTATCCCCTGAACAGCGTAAAACAAGTCGCTTTCCCGGAATTCCTCCCTCCTGAACTCATCAATGATTTCCCCTCTGTAAAGAATCAGAATCCGGTCGCAGATCTGGATCAAATCCTCCAGCCCCGGGGAAGTCAGGATAATTCCCGCTGTTTCACTTAACTTATCCCTGATTATGGCCAAAATGCTCTCCCTGGTGGAAATATCCACACCCTTGGTGGGCTCATCCAGAAGCAGTACTTTAGGATGGGTGGAAGCGATCCTGCCTACCACAACCTTTTGTTTATTTCCACCGCTTAAATGAGCCACCTCCTGTTCGGGGGAGGCTGTCTTGATTCCAAACATATCGATGATTGAGGAAACTAACTCTTTTTCCCTTCGTTGATTGACCAGATGGCCCCTGCACAGTCTTTTTAACGAGTTTAAAACCAGGTTTTCCCTCACGCTTAAAAGGCTGATAATACCTTCTCTCTCCCTGTCCTCCGGCAAATATACAATTCCGCTGCGCATGGCCTGGGAGGGGGTTCTAAAACGCCTGACGGTATTCTCGACCCTGATCAAACCGTCCTCCACCGGTTCAATACCCGCGATGCCCTTCAGCAGTTCAGTCCGGCCGCTGCCCCTGAGCCCCGCCAGGCCCAGGATTTCCCCCCGGTGGAGGTCAAAGGTTATGTTTTGATACAGGCCGAGCCTGGTCAGGTTTTCCACGGACAGCACCGGCTGGTCCGCTCCACCCTTCCGGGGTTTATACCGGTTCTGGGAAACGTTTATCACTTGCAGGTCCTCACCCACAATTAAAGAGGAAAGCTTCGCTTTGTCCAGATCCGCACATTTCGCGGTTGCAACCGACTTCCCGTCACGAAGCACCGTGACCCTGTCACAAACCCTGAGCAACTCGTCGGTCCGGTGGGAAATTAAGAGGATTGTACTCCCCTGCTTCTTTCTTTCCTCAATGATTCTGTACAGCGTTTTTTCATCTTCCTGGGAAAGGGATGCCGAAGCCTCATCCAGGATGATGATGCTGGATTCTTCTACATAACACGCTTTTAAAACCAGTAAGAGCTGGCGTTCACTAATGGACAGATCCGCCGCTTTGGCCCGGACATTGAAATGAAGGTTGTTCTTCTGAATAATATCCTCTGCCCTGGAATACAGCTCTTTCCAGTTTAAAAATCCATTTCTACAGGTGTAATCAGCTACAAACAGGTTTTCAGCCACGGTAAAATCCATGATCACCTGGGGGTCCTGGGGAACAATTGAAATTTTTTCTTTCTTAGCAACAATCCTGGTTAAAGCTTCAAATTTCTTATTTCCAACATATATTTCACCCCCTGTGGGCTCGATTATTCCTGCAATAATCCCCACCAGGGTTGACTTGCCGGCTCCATTTTTCCCGATGATGCCGTGGACTTCCCCTTTTTTCACATCCAGGTCGACATTGTGGAGAGCCACCGTGCCGGGATAGATTTTTGATATATTGTGAAGCCGGAGTGCAGAACCTTCATTAACTTCCCTGTTTAAGGCAGATTGCGGTTCGCTCATGCTCATTCCTTCTATTCAAAAAATTTTTTTAAGGCTGTGATATTACGGCTGTTCCTGGAACTCCCTTTCAAAACCCGGCAGGGTTCAAAAGGATTTTTACAACATCAGGCGCCGGAGATGTCAGCATCTCAAATGCCTCTGCAGCAGATTCGAGAGGCAGGACCCGGGAAATCAGCGGCGTAACGTCCACCTGACCGGAGGCGGTGGCCTGAACTGCCCTTTCCAAATCCAATCTCTCATAAGCATTAATCCCGCAGATCTTTAATTCCTTTTCAAGAATAGCATTGGGGTTGACCAGTACGCTCTCTTCGTAAAGGCCGGCCAAAACAAGCCTTCCACCCGGTTTCAACAGCTTCAGGGCTCCCTTCAGGGTAGCTTCCGCTCCCACCGCCTCAATAATTGTATCCACCTGTTCCGAAACATCCGGCAGCTCCTGGGCAACCCGGTCGGCTCCCAGCCTGCGGGCCAGCTCCAGCCTGGCCGGAGCCCGGTCCACCACCAGGATTTGCTCAACCAGAGGCCTGGCCACGAGCAGCGTAAGTAGTCCCACCGGCCCGGCCCCGATGATGCCAAGGGTTTCCCGGGAAGAAAGGCCGGCCCTGGCGGCGGCGTGAAGAGCCACCGCCAGGGGTTCAATCAGCGCTGCCCTGTCCAGTTCAAGGCCAGGGGGCAGCTTCAGCAGACGCTCCTCATTTAAAACTAGGTAACCGGCAAAACAACCCGGACAGATTTCCCCGATAAAACTAAGCTCCGGGCAGATGTTTTCCTTACCCTGCCGGCACCAGGAGCAGCTTCCGCAAGCGACCCGGGGGTCGCCCACCACGTGATCGCCGGGCTCAAAGCCCGTGACACCGGGACCAACTTCCTCTACAACGCCGGAAAACTCATGACCCATTGTTTCCGGTACTGATGAAACAAACATACCCTTTCTATAAATGTGCAGGTCCGATCCGCAGATTCCGGCATAGGCGACCTTTACCAGCACCTCTTTGGACCCGCAGGCAGGCCGCGGCAGCCTTTCTATTCGAACATCACGGATCCCGTAATAACGGACAGCCAGCATTAATCTTTCCTCCTGCCTCACTGTTCAATCCCTGGCGAAACGCTCCAGGATCGCGTTGCCGTGGGCGGGAAAACCTTCATAGTCAGCCAGTTTGACCATGGCGTCCCGCAGGTTTGCCAGTCCCTCTTTGGAAAAATACTCGAAGGTAACGGCTTTGTAAAAATCTGCTGTCTTTAAGCCGCCGGAAACCATGGCCCTGCGTCCGGTGGGTAAAACGTGGTTGGGGCCCGAACCGAAGCAGCCGGTGCTGAGGGGGGTATAGTGACCCAGGTAAATCCCTCCTGCGTTTTTAATCTTCTGCAGATCATGCAGGGGCTCCCTGGTCATGATTTCCAGGTGCTCCACGGCGTACTCGTTAGCGAAAGAAATGGACTCTTCCAATGAATCAGTAATGATAATGGCTCCGTATTTTTTCAGCGATTCCACTACAAAATTCTTGCGGTAGTCATTGAGCCTCTCAATGTGCCTGCCGATTTTAGCCTGAACCTCGTAGGCCAGCTCCTTCACGTGGGTAACCAGAACTCCCGCCGAATCCAGCCCGTGCTCCGCCTGGATACAGATATCCGCAGCGGCGAATTCCGGGTCGGCGGACTCGTCCGCAATGATTAAACCTTCGCCGGGGCCGGCATGGGTACCGATTTCCACCTGGCCGTAAAGCAGCTTAAATGCAGCCAGCACCCACTTGCTGCCGGGTCCCACAATTTTATCAACCTTAGGCACTGTTTGGGTACCGTGGGCCATTGCGGCTACCGCCTGGCTTCCGCCGACGCGAAAGACAGCGTCCGCCCCGCACACGTCACAGGCGATCAAGGTACCCGGAGGAACGGACCCGTCCGGCGCGGACGGTGTGCAGACAATTACTTCGGGGACACCGGCCACCTTGGCGGGTAAAACTGACATCATCACCGCCGAAGGAAACCAGCCCCTGCCGCCGGGGACGTAGCACCCGACTTTCGCCAGGGGAATATGAATTTGTCCGGCAACCAGGCCGGGGGAAACTTCCATGGACCACATTTTATTGGGCATCTGGGCCGCGTGAAACCGCTTGACATTGCCGGCCAGGGTCCGGATCGCCGCAATTGTTTCCTCGTCCACCTTTTCGTAGGCCGCTTTGATTTCTTCCGGGGAAACCCTGATTTGATCAACATTGATGTCAATCTGTTCAAACTGCCTGGTGTAATCCACCAGGGCCTGGTCGCCGTGTGTTTTTACATCCTCGATGACCCTGGCCACATCGCTCATAATGGAATCTGTTTCCACTTCACTTCTCTTGAGAATTCTCTCGTAATCAGCTTTCTCCATGTCTTTTAAATTGAAGACCCGGATGTACATGGAATTCTTCCTCCTTTAAAGTCCACAAATTTGATAAAAAATAGGCAAACCCCCTCAGGCTGGAGCCTGCCTCCTGGTGACTTTTGGGTAAATAACGTAAATCTAGCAATAAAGTAATCTACTTACATTTATCGAAGAACATAGTTTAGACCCATTACGAAGGCTTAAATTAAGGTCTGTTTATAGATATGCTGATAATTAAGTTTTAACGGTGAATATACTTGCATTAATACTTTAACATGATAAAGTGAAATTGGGCAATACATTTTCGACAAAAAGAAGGTTAATTCCTTCCCGAGGAAAAAAATTAAAATTTGTCCCGCTCCCTGGAACACAGCCCAAACCCCGCCACTTAAACAGGGCCCAGGTCCCTGATTTTTTTACCGGAAATAAAGGATTAAAGAGTTTCCCGGTAAATTAAGATATATATAATATTTTGGGGGTGTGAAGATGAGTGTAACCAGCAAAACGGCAGTCTCAGCAAATGAGGCTATACAGAAACTTGTCGATGGAAACAGGAGATATGTAACCGGCCAATTTGCCTTGAAAGATCTGGGCGACGCCAGGCGGGAGGAACTGGTGAAGGGCCAAAAACCCTTTGCCGTAATCTTAACCTGCGCTGATTCCCGTGTACCACCGGAGCATATTTTCGACCAGGGCCTTGGCGACCTTTTCGTTGTCCGCAACGCGGGAAACGTTGTGGACCCCGTAACCCTGGGCAGCATTGAGTATGCCGTGGAGCATCTTCTGGCGCCGCTTGTTGTGGTAATGGGCCACGATTACTGTGGTGCCGTGAAAGCTGCCGTCGACGGCGGGGAAGTGCCCGGAAGCATAGGCGCCATCGTAGCCAAATTGCTGCCTTCCGTGGAAAAAGCAAAGGCAACCGGGGCAACAGGGCATGACCTCTATGAATTGGCCACCGATGAAAACATCAAGACAACACTGGCAGAGATTAAAGAAAGCCCAATCATCAAGCATTTCCTGGAAGAGGGGAAGGTAACCCTGAAGGGTGCCAAATACTTCTTAAAAACAGGTGAAGTTGTCTTTGATTAGTCCAGGACAGAAATAAATTAACTATCCCGGACAATTATTACTAAAACATATTTTATTCTGTAACCGTCCATGCTATATAGTGTCAGATCTATATGAAGGGCGGTTTATTTTATGTTCAAAAAACTTAAAAAAACCCTTTCCCTGGTCCGCCAGGAAACCGGTAAACCTCTCCACGCCGGTGAGGTTTATCATCTCTGGGAGACCTTAACCTCCAGTTATAACCTGATTTCCCTGGTTGAAACCTATCTGATGAATACCGAAGATAAAGAACTCCATATCCTCCTGCAGAGCCTAAGCAAAGGCACTGTTCTGACCCGGCTCAACCGCCTGGAAAAAATTTTGAAAGAAGAAGGCTTCACTGTCCCGCCCCGCCCCCCGTCGAAAACGCTGCAGGGAAAACCAGCTGCAGGGCAGGAAGTTAAGCTGTGTGACGACGAAGTCATCCGGAACCTGGCTGCCTGGGTACAGGTTCTGTTAATGCACGACGGCAGGGCCATCGGAGCCGCTACCAGGGAATCGGTAAGAAATGTCTTTACTGACATCCTCTTTGACGATATGAAAGCTTACAGCGTGATTATTAACCTGGGCAAGAAAAGGCAAGTTTTCACCCCCCCTCCTCCCGCCACTGCCCGGCACAACGGCCTCAATATGAGTGAAGTAGCCACAATCTGGGACGAGTTGGAAGCGAGGCATTTAAGTATCATGAACCTGGAAACCTATCTGGCCAATACCAGCGACCCGGAACTGATCAGACTTTTAAAAACCGGTCTCAAGGATGTGGTGCTTCCTCAACTGGAAAGGCTCGAGAATGTCCTCAAGGAAGAAGGGTTCACCGTCCCCGCACGCCCCGTCCGGCGCATGGGGCAGGGACCGCCCGGCAGGGTCAACAAGATTACCTTGAGCGATGCGGAGGTTGTGCAGATTTTGCTCGCTGCCATGCAGGTTTACGTCAACCTGCACATCACCTCCTTTTCCGTTGCTTCCAGGGATGATATCAGAAATATGTTTAAATCTTTTCTTTCCACCGAAATCGAGTATTTACAAAAAATGATGGCCCTGGCTTCCCAGCGGAACGCTTTCAACAACCCCCCGGTGGTTAGCTCCAAACGGGGTTAAGCTGCAATGTAACGGTAAAAGAAATTCTAACTTGGGCAGGACAAGCCGGCTATGATCCCTTTTGGCAAGGAAGAGCAGGATCTGCAGGTAGGGAATGTTTTTTTAATTTGTCCAGGATCTGTTAACCAAAATAGCGGGGAACGGCTCCCGGGACACTTCTACAGCAAAAAAAAATGCCGTTATCCGGCATCTCTCAAGTTTAAGAAATCATAGCCCAGTTTGGTCAGACTGCACATTTTGCTTTTTCCTTCCGTGGACACATCCACCAGACCCAGAGCATAGAGCTGGATAACAACATGATCCAGCACGGCCCTTTTTACTTTGGCCGTCAGGGATAATTCCTCCTTGTTCATGGGACCCTGATCTTCCAGGGAGCGAATGACCCTCTCTGCTTCTTCCGGCAGGCGATTCCGGACTCCGTAAAAATATTCTACCAGCGTTGTTTTCACAATCTTTAAACTCCTTTCCTTGCTGTTCTAGATTTAATACTAGTATGGTCATTCAATCAATTATATAAACCTGCCCTATACAAAAACTTAGAATATTGACGGAAAGAAGCTAAAACCTCAGGGATTTCTGGAAACCCTCAAGAAACAGGCAAAGTATCAACTTTGTTCTTCTTCAAGGAAAGATTCCAGCACGATAGATTAAAGGATCGCCAACCCCGGCCCGTTAACCTGAATAAAATATACATAGTTAAAGAGCAACAGTTTTTTGAAATTCTTCATAATTAACCCGGACATAATTTATTAAATCCCTGTTCATGCTAAAAGGGAAGGAAGTAACACTGTTGAAAAAGCTTGAAAAATTGCTGTCCTTCCTGGTGCAGGAGCCCAACTGGCCACTGCCCGCGCGAGCTTTCTTACTTTTGGGAAACCCGGCAATAACCTTATTTCCCTGATTGAAACTTAGATGAAGAACACCGGTGCTAAATCAATTTGTAATAAAAATAAAAAAAGATTCAAGAAGGGGAAGTATTATTATGTTGGGCAGGTTTAAGTGGCGGAAAAGATATTCCCTGATCGAGGAAAGCGAAGGAAAAATTTTACCAACAGGAAAAATGGGAACTACAAACCTTCTGGTTGAAGAGCCTGCTGAACCCCGGATTAAAAACTTGTTCAGAAGTATCAAGAGCACCCTTTTGGAGGCTTCCGTAAACAGCATCACAAGCGGACTTGCAGCCTTCTTCGAAACCATTTCAACCAACATTAGAAGGGGTCTTAAATAGCCTGTTTGAATCAATTAAACCGCTCTTTTCCGGGGAGCGGTTTAATTGATTCAGGGGGAGTAGATGATAACCAGTTTGTTAAAAAAAACTGTTTAGATATTCATAAGCCCTTTATTGTTCCCGGCCGGCCAGGGCCTGCTCCATGATCCTGTAAATCCGCTCCACCATGGCCCGGGGCTCAACCACAAGACCGGCAGAAATCCGGGCATTGTCGAAAACCTGTTCCGCAATGTTCCGGGCCAGGCCGGGGTCGTCCTCCCGCAGGGAGGAGAGCCGCTTAATTATATTATGCCGTGGATTTAATTCAAGCACCTTTCGTCCCAGGGAACCCAGATCCTTATTCACAGCCTGCATCACCCGCTGCATGCTGCTGGTCATCATCCCGTCAAGGTTTAAAATAATGGCGGGACTATCCACCAGGCGGGCGGATTCCCTCACTTCGTCGACTTTTTCCCCCAGGATATCCTTAAACCATTGGGTAAGGGCTTTGAGCGAACCGGCGTCCAGGGGTTCGCTGCCGCTCTCCTCTTCCAGCGCCGGAAGTTCCAGACCGGCCTGGTCGGCTGAATTAAATTTTTTTCCTTCGTACTCCATCAAGTTGCTTAAAACAAAATCGTCAACAGGCTCATAGGTATAAATGACCTCCCAGCCCCGGTCCTTGAAAACCTCAAGGTAGGGGCCCCCTTCGATGTGTTCCCTGCTGAGCCCGTTAATGAAGTAAATATCCTTCTGTCCTTCCTTCATCCTTGCCGTATAGTCCGCCAGGGAAATCAGCTTTCCGGGCTCCGCAGCGGAAGATTCAAACCGCAGCAGTTTGACCAGTTCATCCCGGTGGGTGTAGTCGGAGGCAGCCCCCTCCTTCAAAAAGATCCCAAATTCCTGCCAAAAATCGGCGTACTGGTCCGGATCCTTTTGGGACTGCTCCTGGAGAAACTTGAGAAAACGGCCAGTAACAGCCTTCCGCAGCCGCCTCAAGAGCGCGCTGTCCTGCATCGTTTCCCGGGAGATGTTGAGGGGAATGTCTTCGCTGTCAACCACGCCCCGGACAAAGCGCAGCCATTCCGGAAGGATCCCTTCGGAATGCTGCTGGATCAATACTTTCCGGCAGTACAGATTGACACCGGGCTCCAGGCGTCCAAAGCCGAAACGTTCCATGTTCTGCTTGGGCACAAAGAGCAGGGCCTTGATGGACAGGGGCGCGTCAGCTGTAAAATGCAGGTGGTAAAGGGGCCCGTCGTAGGCGTTGAATAAAAACTTGTAAAACTCGGTGTACTCCTCGCCGGTCACCTCGTTTTTATTACGGACCCAGAGCGCCTGCACGGTATTGATCTGTTCGCCGTTCACCTTGATCGGGAAGGGAACAAAACTGGAATATTGCCGGATAATCCGTTTGATCCTTTCAGCTTTGCTGAACTCCCGGGCATCCTCTTTGAGCTCAAGGATAATTTTAGTCCCGCGGCCAAGGCCTTCTGCCGGTCCTATGGTGTAAGTGCCGATACCGTCCGAAACCCATTCGCAGCCCTCAGCCCCGGAGTGGTAGGAACGCGTCAGGACCCGCACCCGGCTTGCAACCATGAAGGCGGAATAAAAACCCACCCCGAACTGGCCAATCAGGTTCAAGTCCTTCCTGTCGGTGTCGCCAAGGCGCCGGATAAATTCCCTGGAGCCGGAGTGGGCGATGGTACCCAGGTTTTCCACCAGTTCAGCGGCGGTCATACCGGTTCCCGTATCCGTTATGGTCAGGGTATGCTCCTTGTCATCCAGTTCTATACTGATTTCCAGCGGGACTTCTTCACCGGACTCTTCCCTGCTGGTGAGGCTTTCATAGCGGTATTTCTCCAGGGCGTCGGCAGCATTTGAAATTAGTTCCCGCAGGAAAATCTCCCGGTCCGTATAAAGTGAGTTTACCACAATGTCGAGAAGCTGTTTAACTTCCGCCTGAAATTCCCTGGTTTCAGACGGCTGCTGCGCAGTTCCGGACATAGTATTAAACACCTCCAAAACTCGGGAACCCGGCCTGCCTAACGTAAAATCCCTCCCAGGCTTTTGCCGGGAACCCCCTTTTGATCATTATTGACTATCTCTGACCATTAGTATAAATTGCGTTTTTACAGGTGTCAAGAGTCGAAATCAGGCATCCCGCCGTTGAAGAGGTGTTTTCAAATTGTTATGTACTATATATGACTGGCCCCTTAAGTGTTTAATTTATTTGTGTATATCCTGAATCAGCTTATTGAATTTTAACTGCAGTTCCTGCAGCGGCGGTTCTTCCCGGGGGCTGTTCAACTCCATCACCTGCAACTGCTTGAACAGCTTTTTATCCGTTGTCACGTGCACATTATAGGCCTGGTCCAATTCTTTAATTCTGTCGTGGACATCCTGCCGAATCCTTTTGAGCCGCAGCCGGTCAAACCGCTCCACCTTAACGGCAATGGCGATATCCCTGTCGATCACCACGGCCGCGCTTTCTTTTACGCCTCTAACCGTCCCGGCCGCCTCCCTGGCCCTCCCGGCCAGTTCTGTATTGACCTGGATTTGGCTTTCATTCCGGGTATCCTGCTGAATCTGCCGCTTCTTTTGCGGCGTACCGCAGCCCGCCGCCAGAACAAAGATCAGGAATACCGCCAGCAGGGGCAGGAAGTACTGTTTCTTCAACATATCAACCTTCTCCTATCCCTTTGGCTTGAAGAACAGCGCTGCCATAAAACCAAAGATAATTGCGGCGGAAATGCCCGCGCTGGTTACTTCAAATATTCCCGTCAGAATTCCGATCAAGCCCGTTCTTTCAGCCTCCGTCAGCGCCCCGTGAACCAGGGCGTTGCCAAAGCTGGTAATGGGTACGGTAGCGCCTGCGCCGGCAAAGTCGATTAACGGTTCATAGAGTCCCAGGCCGTCCAGGACGGCCCCTGAAACCACAAGGATGCTCATGGTATGGGCCGGGGTGAACCGTCCCACATCGAGCAGCAGCTGCCCCACAACACAGATAAGCCCGCCTACCACGAAAGCCCAGAAATAAGCTTCCAAAAAAAACACCCCCTTAGATTAGTCGGATTCGATGGAAACAGCGTGGGCGATACAGGGAATACTCTCTTTTTGCTGGTAGGAGAGGGGGGACAAAAGAGCGCCCGTGGCCACAATCAGAACCTTTTTCAACTCACCCTTTTTAAGCCTGTTCAGAATATGCCCGTAGGCAACCGAGGCCGAACAACCGCACCCGCTTCCCCCCGCCAGGACAGCAGGCTGATCTTCGCCGTAAATCAGCAGGCCGCAGTCAACAAAGGCTTTTTCGGGGATCTCCAGACCCTGTTCCTTAAAAAGATCTACAGCAATTTTATAGCCGACCTTCCCCAGGTCACCGGTGGCTATCAGGTCGTAATTACCGGGTGAAATCTGCAGGTCCCTGAAATGGGCCGTGATTGTGTCTACGGCCGCCGGAGCCATGGCACCGCCCATGTTGAAGGGATCGCTCAGCCCCATATCGACAACCCTGCCGATGGTGGCGGAGGTGACCTTCGGGCCGTCTCCCTCCGGGCCGAGGAGGGCGGCGCCGGCGGCGGTCACCGTCCACTGAGCCGTGGGTGGCTTCTGGGAACCGTATTCCGTGGGATAGCGGTACTGCTTCTCAGCTGCCGAATTATGACTGGCTGTCCCGCAGAGCACGTAGCGGCCCGCCCGGCTGTCGACAATCAGGGAAGCCAGCGCCAGACCTTCCATGGAAGTGGAGCAGGCGCCGTAGAGCCCTAAAAAGGGAACCGCCAGGGTCCTGGCGGCAAAACAACTGCTGATGATCTGGTTCATCAGATCCCCGCCGAGGAAAAACTGAATGTCCTGCTTCTGCAGGCCGGCCTTGTGGGTGGCCATTTCACAGGCTTCTTCCAGCATCTTTTTTTCCGCTTTTTCATAACTGTCCTGCCCCACCCACAGATCGCCGTGGAGAAGATCAAAATCCTCCGCCAGGGGGCCTTCGGCCTCAAAGGGCCCTCCCACCACAGCTGAGGACAGGATAACCGGCCTGTTCTGAAAAACCCAGGTCTGATGTCCCTGCAGCATTCTAAAAACCTCCAAGCATGGCGATGCCTGTCTTGAGCAGGCCGATGATAAAGGCGGCAAAGACACCGTAGACAATCACGGAGCCTGCCAGTTTGAACATTTTACCGCCAACCCCGAGGACAAATCCCTCGGTCCTGTGCTCCATGGCCGAAGCGGCAACTGAATTGGCGAATCCCGTAACAGGCACTGCCGTACCGGCGCCGGCCCACTGGGCAATGTGGTCGTAAACACCTGCAACTGTCAGGATGACTGAGAACATAATCATTACGGCAACGGTGGGGTCCCCTGCAGTCTTTTCGGTAAAATCAAAGTTCCAGATAAAAAAATCCTGCACGCCCTGTCCCAAAAGACAGATCCCGCCGCCCACCAGAAAGGCCTTGAGGCAGTTGAACAGGACCGGCCGTCTGGGTTCCCTGGCTTTGGCAAAGGTTTGATATTCCTGCTGCACCGGTGTCAGCTTCTTCATTTTTTTGTCGGACATGGCCCACCCCTATCTTGTCAACAATGATTCCAGTTCCCGCACAGCCTGCTCCAGCAGGCGCGCTGATTCTGCGTACATTTTCCCGGCCTCCGGGTTTCCTGTGGCCAGGGCGTACAATTCACAGTCCGCCTGGCATTTTTTCAGGTTGGCGTAAACCCGTTCCCTGGCCCTGGGTTTGGGTACCTGGATGGCGTCGTCAAAGAGGTCCAGGTAAAGCTGACCCAGGGAGTCCACCTGGGCCAGGAAGACGTTTTCCGGCGCCACTCCGGCTTTAGCCAACTCCGTATGCAGCCAGCGCCTGTTCAGACCCATGGCCGCCAGCGGTTCATCCATGACGACTCCGTCCAGCATAACTGTCTGGGGCACATTTTCCCGGCCCACATCAAGCCCGAGGGTTTTGGGTGTGACAGGCTGCTTTTCTCTTTTAAGCAGCGCGCTGAGCTCCCCGTCCGCTTCCAGAACGGCAAACTCCACGTCGGCAAAATTAAAGACATTCTTTTTCCGCAGCTGCCCCAGCAGGTCCTCGGGGGTCAGCCGGGCCTCCAGCAGCTTGTCTTCCAAAACTTTACCGTGGTTAATTAAAACGGTCTCTTTGCCCTGAAGGATATCCCTGACCGCTTTGTACTTGATCGCCAGCAGGTAGAGCAGCGCCGGGAAAACAGTCCAAACCGCCAGGGCAACCAGCCCGCCGGCAAAGTTTTGGACCATGTTCAAAGAAAGCGCGGCTACAATCACCCCTATGGCGATCCCTGTAACCAGGTCAAAAAATGTCAGGCGGGAGGTCAGCCTCTTCCCAATCAGCCGGACCAGGAGCAGGGTTAGGGCAAATAAGCCCGCGGAGCGAAGCAAAATGTTTAACCATTCTGACATGAGCTACTCCTTGTCTGGCAGTTTAAAAACCTTTATACTGGGGTTCCTCGAACTCCAGAGTACCAAGCCTTTTTTCCATCTTCTCAATTACCAGGGCCACCCTCCGGGCATTTTTAAGAAGCAAAGCATTGGCCTCCTTGTTTCCACCTGACTGGGCAAAGGTTTCCAGGGTGGCCTGGATCCCTTTCAGTTCCGCCAGGGTTTGCTTGACCTGAGCGCCGACGGTCATGGAACAACACCTCTTAAACTTATTCTGTATTTTAAAAGGCCGTAATATGCAGATAAAAATACCGGATCCTTTTGACCCGGTAGAACGTAGAACAGGGTCACTGGTAACCCCTGTACTGGGGCTCTTCATTTTCAATCTCCGCGAGTCTCTGTTCCAGGGAGTCCACAAGAGATTTGGCCTGCTGGGCGGCATTGGTGTAAAGCTGTTTAGCTTTCTGATTCTGTGTCTGGAGGGCAAAACTCTCCAGGTTTGCCTGGGCGCTTTTCAAGCCGGCCAGGGTCTGCTTGACCTGGGATGAAACCGTCATATTCACGACCTCCTGAACATTTTCTCCTCCCTAATGGTCTCCAGCAGAGAAGCGTTTTATCCCTTAACACTCTGTTAACTCACATTGAGGAATGCTCTTTTGTGAATTCTGTGTGTATAAACCGGGGTACTTGTCTTTTTTCACGTAAAGGAATTAACACTGATGGTTCAAATTAGCAATTCCGGCAAACTTATGCAGGGATTTCCTTCTCTGTTACGAATATGTTATGCATAAATTAACAATCAATTATTATCAATGCCCTGACAAGGAGTATAACACCGGCAACTATCCGGTATTTAGTGCTCCATATCTTAATGAAACGGAGGAGATTGACTTGAAAAAAGCGTTTTTGGTTTTACTATCCATGTTAATTATTGCTTCCACACCCGGCCTGGCCAGGGCCTCAGATGATATTCGAATCTTTGTTAACGGCATACAGATTTTTTCTGATATTCCGCCTCAATTAATAGGCGGGCGCACAATGGTTCCCCTAAGAGCTATATCAGAAGCCCTGGGCGCCGAGGTTAACTGGAATGCCAGTAACCGGTCAGTAGAAATTACTAATAATCTAACAGATAATAGTGAAGGTAACAGCAATAAAGTTATAAACAAGGAAGCTATTGACGATAATCCCGCCTCCAGTGAGCTTAATAACATTGAATTGCTTAAGTTATATACTAAAATAGCCAGACATTATTATAATTTAGGAGAACTGCATGATCAGCTTATTGATGTTGACAGAAAAATATATTATGCAAGAAAGTACGGTACTGAAACGTTTATTGAGAACTTTTTGGCCGATGAAATAGACAATAAACTGAAAAATGCTTCGGAAAATTATAATTCTTTATTTAAAATCAACCAGCAGTTTATAGATGAGGCTAAAAAGGCAGGAATTAATATAAAGGACACTGAAGAGATACTACTGACTTATCATAAGATCTTAAACTCTTGCAAATCAGAAGCTTTTTTACTAAAAAGCACTTCTAAGCCCAGTTATTATATTGGCTCATACAAAAATGTCAACAGAGAAATTGCCATACAAAAATCTCGCGACGGTTACAACAAATTTAATGACCTAATTCAAAAGTTACTTGCCGATTTAAATAATGAAAAGTAAAGGCTGAGTAAATTTTAATATTTCAAGCCTGACCTTACCACCCCCGTGCCCTCGACTTTCCCTTACGTAAATAAATCAGCCTCCCCTTGCAGAGAGGCTTTTGCCAACACTCACCCAATTACTTTGTTGTTAATAAGGCGGGCAGGAATGTCGCAACCTGGGGAAAGGCAATGAGTATGGCCAGCAAGATGACGATGGCCGCCAGGAAAGGCCAGATCCCCTTAAAGATAACCTCCAGGGGCACATCCGGAGCAACCCCCTTAATCACATAAACGTTCATGCCCACGGGCGGCGTAATCACGCCCATAGCTACGACCAGGACGATGATCACTCCGAACCAGATCGGATCATAACCCAGTGTTGTAACCACAACGGGATAAAAAATGGGTATGGTCAGCAGGACCATGGCCAGGGCGTCGATAAAACAGCCCAGGACCAGGTAAATTAAAAAGACAACGCCCACCACGGCAAAGGGAGGCAGGGACAGGGCACCGGCCCAGTTGGCCAGCTCAAAGGGGACCCTGCTTACGGCCAAAAACCGGCCAAAAATGACGGCCCCGGCAACCATGAACATGATCATGGCCGTAGTCCGTGTGGCATCCAGCAAGGACCTTTTAAAATTCTCCCACGTAAGGCGCCTTCCCAGCAGCGATACCAGCAGCACCCCGCCGGCCCCGACGGCTCCCGCCTCCGTAGGGGTAAACCAGCCGGCAAAGAGGCCGCCGATGGAGAGAGTAAAAACAAACAGGACCTCCCCCAGTCCGCCCTTTAAAGCATCAACTCTTTCCTTCCAGCTTGACCTTGTTCCAGCCGGGGCCAGGGCCGGGTTGCGGGCGGCAAGCAGGTAGACCACTCCCATATACAGCAGCATCAACAGGATCCCCGGAACAATACCCGCCATAAAGAGCTTGCCGATGGATTGTTCCGTGGCCATGCCGTAAACAATAAAGATTACGCTGGGCGGGATCAGGATCCCCAGGACACCGCCGGCTGCGACGCTGGCCGTGGCCAGTGAAGTATCGTATTTGTATTTCTTCATTTCCGGCAGGGCGATGGCGCCCATTGTTGCCGCCGTGGCCGTGTTTGAACCGCAGATGGCACCGAAAATGGCGCACGCCGCCTGGGTGGCGATGGCCAGCCCGCCGGGATAGTTGCCAATCAGCTTGTAAGCAAAAACATAGAGCCTGCTCCCAATCCCGGAGTAATAAGCCAGAAAGCCCATCCAGACAAACATGCCAATTACGCTTAAGGAGTAGGATGAAAAGTTGCTAAAGATCTCCTTGGCCACCATGCTGAAGGCTGCGGGTGTCGAAACCAGAAGGCTGAATCCGGCAAAGCCCACCAGGGCCATGGCGAAGGCAATGGGCATCCGCAGGACCAGCAGACCGAAGAAGGCCGCGATACCGGTAGCACCGGCTACGAGAGAGCTCATCGATGCAGGACCACCTTTTTAATCGATTCAATGGTTTTAACCAGCAGTACTAGACACAGGGCCAGAAGGCCCAGGGCTATAAGATAAATAAAATAGTAGAAGGGCATCTGGGTCGTGGGTGAAACCACCCCGTTGACCACCATACTGTGGGCGTAGCTGCCGAGATGCCAGGCAGCCAGGACCCAGAACAGGAAAGCGCAAAGATTCATGGCGGCGTCAACCCAGGCCTGCGCTCTCCGGGGCAGGCGGTCGACCACAAAGGTCACGGCAATATGGCCGTTCTGCACGGCACAGTAAGCCAGGGCCAGGCCAATCACCGCGGCTGTTAAATAGCCGGCAAACTCGTAGGTCCCTAAAATCGGCCGTTTTAAAAGACTCCGGGAGAGGATGTTGGTAACAATCAGGACCATTACTGACACCAGGCATAACCCGGCCAGTCTGTCCAGCAAGCGGCTGAAGCCGGTAACAAATCCTGCAAATTGCTTCATTTCGGTTTACCTCCCAACTTCACTTTTCTAATACCACTCTGGTTCTACTTGTTCTTTTTTAATACTGCTGGTTGTATTTCTCCGCCAGCTCTTTAACCAGATCCAGCGCTTCCTGGCCCGGCAGGCCCTTTTCCTTCATTTTTGAAACATACTGTTCCTGGACGGGAGACACAAGGCTAATCCAGCGGTCCGTTTCTTCCCGGGGCAGATTAATCACTTCCATACCGCAGGTTTCAACAGCCCACTTCAGGGCGGCTTCATTCTGTTTATCCCACAGCCCCATGGCTACTTTTTCAAAATATTCCTCATTAACCTTTTCGATGGCCGCTTGAATTTCCGGATCCAGGGCATTCCACTGGTCAAGATTCATCGTAATAAAGAACAAAGTATTGTACAGAAATGGCGTTATGGTTAAATATTCGGTTACCTCGGCGTGCTTCCAGCCCTGCAGTACTTCCACCGGACCAAGGTTCCCCTGAACCACTCCTTTGGACAGGGCTTCGTAGGCATCCGACTGGGGCATGGCAACCGGGTTTGCTCCCAGTACCTGCAACGTTTGAGCACTGAGACCGGTAGCCCTAATGGCTAATCCCTGAAGATCGCTGTGACTGCGGACCGGAACTTTGGTAAACAAATCACCGGAACCCGTGGTTAAAACCATCATTAGTTTCGTGTCCTGAACTTCTGCGGGATTTAATTGCTTAATACCTTCCCAGGCGACTTTGCTGGACACTTTGGAGTTTTTGTAAATCACACCCGGCAGTTCGAAAGCCTCCAGCAACGGAAAGCGCCCCCTGGTATAGGAGAAGCAGGAAAGACCCAGATCGGCAATCCCGTTCACCACTCCGTCGTAAATTGCGTCCGCCTGCAGCAGGGTCTGATTCGGGTAGCTGGTAATCTTAACCTTGCCGTTGGTGGCCTCTTCAATGGCTTTAGCCCAGGGCTGGATCAGTTCCACCTCAGCCGGGTGGGTTCCCGGGAAAAAGTGCGCCAGTTTGAGTTCAACTGCGGCTTGACCTGCGCCCTGCGTTTGAGGTGACGATGAGCAGCCGCTGAAAGAAAGCAACAGCAGCACCGCCAGGCCTAAAACACCTGCCCTTTTGAATCCGGAGAACCTGCCTTCCATACTCCAAAACCTTACTTTCACTTCTCTTCATCCTCCTTTTTTCCAAACAAAAAAACTCCCGTAGGAGTTTCAAGAACTGCGGTCACACCTCTTAAGGGGCAAATATTAATGCCCTTTAAGAACTGGCGAAAAACCACGTTTCCTGTACCTACCGTCCTGCTATCCTGCCCTTTGTAAAAAATTTCGGGTCTAACTTGCTACCATCCTACCTGTGGGACACCCATACTCCTCGCAAAACAGGATTTACATCCTTCTTACGCTCATTTATATTTCGGCATTGACGATAAATTTCCTGCCATAGAAGAAAATTTATTATAAAATTTTTTTGGATGCCGAGTATTTGTAATTTATTTACAGTGGGGTAGCTACACATATATTTGCAGCAGGCAAAACCGGTAACCTGGTTTTATTACTATGGTTTTTTACTATGGTTTTATCAATGAAGCAATATTTCCTTTTAATAATAACATTTATATAATTCTATATAATGCGACAATTTATTGCAAAAAATAAATTAAACAGTTATACATGACATTATAAATTGCTCCTTCCTTTAACTAAACCCTTTATTATCAGGCAAGCCATAATTTACAGCTTGATTTAAATAATAAGTATTATTATAGTTTTAGATGCCCGTTAATTCTCTACCTTACACCAACTATATTATAAAAGGGAGATACTATTCAATGCGGAAAATCGTAGTAATAATTATGACTCTTTTGATGTCACTTACACTTTCAGCCGCAGCCTTGGCCGGTCCGGCAGTAAAAGAAATTACATTTTACGGCAATGCCCAGCAAGGCTCTATTGGAGACGGCACCCGGGGCTATTCCTGGTATCATTCCAATGCCAACCCGGCGGATCCGGTAGTCATTAAAAAAATAATTGATTATCCGGACAGGGTTGCCGTAAAAGGTATAACCGACCACAAAGCAAAATGCAATTCTTTTTATGAGCGGAACGAAGACATTTATGGTTATTGTCCGGAGCATTCTTGCAATAATTCCGACCAGCAGGGTGAATGGTTCTACTACATTGACGACAATGGGATCAAGCATTACTTCTACTTGGACCCTGATCTGGAATACGAATGGTACCATTACAAAGACAAGGATGGTATTACTCAGTACTATTACGTAATTAAAGGCTCGAAAACAAACTGATGTCTAAAGAAATAACAAAGAGAATCAACCTGAATTTTCAACCCCTGCCCGGCGTCACTCGAGGCAGGGGTTAACATTTCTTCTGCACGATCTGCCGCCTGCCGGCTCAACGGAAGTCTTCTGTTCAATCTAAAGAGTTCGAAGATGATAACGACTTTTTTCAACCTAACCAGGGTCCGGCTCAAAACTCGTTTTCCTCATTGAAAGGAGTGATTGCATAGGGATCCTTGTGATCCAGAGCGGACAGTGTTTCATCGAGACGGTTGCGCTTTCTGGTGGCCGGCCGTCCAGGTGATAATTCCCCTGGACGGCCGTATTTCTTATGAATTTCTGATAATTCCCGGGGCGAGAGGTGGTAACTGCTTGTCATTCTGTATTTGCCTTGATCGTTTCGCTCCACAACACACACCTCGCCGTTGTTTTTTATCTTATTTGTACCTGCTCTCAGCCCATTTCATGCGTAAAAACGCACCTCGCAGGACTAGTAATATATAGTTTCATTGCTATTTTGCATGAACACGAAAGTATCAATACTAAAATTAATTGTTTACCACAGCTTTCCTATTGCTCCGGGACCTTAATAACACATGTTTACATCATGTAACACATACTTAATGAATAGATTATTTCAATTGCATGTTAAAAATTAATTTGGCCCCGACTTCCAGGAGGTTGAAGCAGGGGCTTGGATGCATACAGTTGTAGGCAAGTATTGTAGTAAGTAAGTCTGGCATGTTTTATTAGATTTTGATAGAATTCTAATATCGGTTTAATTGATCTTAAGTAAAAGAATAGTTCATGGAATATGGCTTTAGGTAATGGTTATAAATGTGAGAACTTTATGCATCAAGGATGCGGCTAACGCGTCACCAGGACAAGGAGATAGCGTATGAACCAGAATACCAGCTTAAAAATTAACGATCCTGTTAATACTTTTATAAAATGCCTTAATTTTGCGGAGAGGCTGTTCCAGGAACAGGCAAGTCTTGAATGGGTTCCCGGCTGGCTCATGACAACCCTGGGCATTAACAGCTGCGCATTGGGAATTCTTCAAGAGCAGCACTATCTGGTTTATTATGCCTGTGATGACAATGCCAATCCTTATACTGTAAAGTTTGCCGCAGCCGATCTCTGCTGTTCCAGCCAGGATCTGTCCGGGAAAACCTTTCCCTGCTCCGGAACTGCTTGCCCCGTAATTGATTGTGTGTTTGAGAAACATGAACTGGCAGGCCTGAACGTTGCCTGTTCGCCCATGGGCGGCGGAAGAGGTTTTTTGCTTGTTTCCGGTGAAGGAAACCTGCTCAATGATGGTCCCTTTCAAGAAATACTGAAGGCATTTGTAAATACAATCGCGTCCGTCTGCGGTACCGGCAAGAACAACACTCAAAACGCTTCCTATTTTCTTCCCTCCGAGGACATGGCGCAAATGTGGTCGGAAATGCTGGCGGGACTATCCCATGACTTAAGAACACCCCTGGCCTGTATCAAGGGTTACGTCACAACTTTACTAAGGGAAGACGTAACATGGGATCATCTGGCCCAAAAGGAGTTCCTCAATATTATTGTTGAAGAAACCGACCATATTGAGAGTTTGATTAATAACCTGCTGGATTCCGCCACCTTAAGCTGGAAAGGTGAAATAGAACTCAAGAAAGAAGCGGTTTTACTACCTAAAATCGTCAATAAAGTACTCAAAGATTCTTCCTTCCGCAGCAAGAATCATCAATTCACCGTACTGTTTCCAGAAGATTTTCCGTATGTAGAAGCGGATCCCGTAAGAATCGAGCAGGTAATTCGCAACCTTGTGGATAATGCAGTCAAGTATTCCAAGGAAGAAACCAGAATAACCATTAAGGGAGAACTTGCACCCGGGGAAGTTGTTATATCAGTAACTGATCAGGGCATTGGTATTGATGACGAGCATTTAAACCGGCTTTTCGAAAAGTTTTTCCGGGTAAACACCAATAACCAGGAGCATCAAAAGGGAATGGGACTGGGCTTACCTCTAGCCCGTCAGGTACTAATCAGCCACGGTGGTAAAATCTGGGCTAAAAGCAAGCTGGGGCAGGGTACCACTCTATACTTCACATTGCCCTGCGGCCTGCCTGAAAGCTTAACTGACCTGCCGTCCGGCCTGAGCACGGGGGAGTTTGCTGATGAAGCATAGAAGGATCTTGATCGTGGATGACGAACCCCGCCTGGTGCGGCTGGTAAAAGTTAACCTTTTGGCCAGCGGGTATGAAGTGGGAGTCGCCGCTGACGGGAAAACAGCTATAGCGATGCTGGAAGCTTCCAGCTACGATTTGATGATTTTGGACATAATGCTTCCCGGCTCCTTCAACGGTTTTGATGTCTGTAAAAAAATCAGGGAGTTTTCCGATATTCCCATTATCATGCTGACAGGCCGGGCCCGTGAACAGGACCGGATCCGCGGTTTTGACGTGGGGGCTGACGATTACTTAACCAAACCCTTCAGTGTCGAGGAACTGCTACGGCGCGTAAAGGCGGTTCTAAGAAGGACCTGTCAACCGGAAAATGTTCCGAAATGCCCCATTTATACAACCGGTGACCTGGTCATTAATACTGCCCAAAAGCGGGTCTTCATTAAGGGCAAGGAAGCAAAGCTGACCGCTACCGAGTATCAGATCTTGTATCATCTGGCCTGTAATGCAGGAAAAGTACTCACCCATGAAGATTTGCTGACTAGGGTATGGGGTGCCGAATACCGCAATGAACTGCACTACCTAAGAAATTATATTAGCAGCATTCGCAAAAAAATTGAGGATGACCCAGGCAAACCCAGGTATATTCTCGGAAAGCATGGTATCGGCTACCACCTGGCAATCGAATAATACTGAAAAAAAGGGCTCCCTGGAAACCCTGCCAGATAAAGGCAGGGTTTTTTTATGAAATTTTTATATTTACCGCCCTTTGTTTTAATTTTTTTTGAAAAAATTATATTATTGAACCTTTTTTTATGATTTCTTTATGAATTATAAATTAACATGGATAGTTAGAACCCTAAAAGTTGCCTGGTTTCCGGTGAATAATTATGGATTTTTGGGGGTTTTTCATGCACACTCGCGAAGAAGTCCTGGAAAAAGCTAAGGAAGAGAGAGTAAAATTCCTTCGCTTACAGTTCACCGATACTTTCGGTTCGTTGAAAAACATCGCCGTTACATCGGAGGATCTGGAACGGGCAATGGCCGGCCAGATCTCCTTCGACAGCTCTGCGGTGGATGGAGTGATAGGCGGCCTTGAACAGGATATTCTCCTGCGTCCGGACCTGTCCACATTTATAGTATTTCCCTGGCGGCCCCGCGATGAAGCGGTGGCTCGCTTCATTTGTGATATTGCCAATCCCGGCGGATCTCCCTACCGGGGCTGCTCACGCAGCGTTTTGAAACAGGTTTTAGAAGAAGCTGCCCAGATGGGTTTTGATGTCTGGATGGGTGCGAAGGTAGGATTTTATCTCCTTCACACTGATAGTAAAGGCAACCCCACTATTAACACCCATGATAATGCCGGCCTTTGTGACTTAACGCCCTTCGATTTGGGAGAGAATGCCCGGCGGGACATCGTCCTGACCCTGGAAGAAATGGGCTATAATATCGGCTACAGCCACCACGAGGCAGGGCCCGGGCAGCACAAAGTCGCTTTAAAGGGAGATAACGCCCTGGATACTGCTGACAAGCTGGTAACCTTCAAGTTTATTGTACGTACCATTGCCCAGCGGCATGGCCTGTACGCTTCTTTTATGCCCAAACCACTAAACGGCATGCCCGGCTCAGCGTTGCACCTGCATTTATATTTACATCCCAGGGGAGCAGAACACCTTACTGACCTGGAACAGCCTATGCCGCTTGACCAGTGGACCGGGCATTTTATCGCCGGCATCCTGGCCCATGCCCGGGCCAACACCGCTATTACCAACCCCCTTATTAACTCATACAAACGGTTGCAACCCGGCGACCCGGCGGCACCTGTATATGTAGCCTGGTCGGAAGAAAGCCGCAACTCAATGCTCAGGGTCGTTGCCCACCACGGGCAGGAAACCCGGGTGGAAGTACGAAACCCGGATCCGGCCTGCAACCCGTATCTTGCTCTGGCCGTAATTTTAAAAGCAGGTTTGGACGGCATCCGGCAGAAACTTCCACAGCCACCCCCCCTTTCCGGATCCAACAACCAGCGTCAAGAAGCACAGGTTGCCTGTCTACCCCGCAGCTTGGAAGAAGCTCTGCGCGAACTTTCCGCTGACCGGCTGGTCAGGGATACCCTGGGTGATTATATTTACCGTAGTTTCACCAGAGCCAAAGCTGAGGAGTGGGAGCGTTTTCAGGCGGTTGTCCACCCCTGGGAACTGAAAGAATATCTTAATGCTTTTTAATTATAGTGTTTTGTAATAACAGTGTTTGTGGAGGTGATGTAACTACAAAGCATTATTTGTAGATGTGCCGGTTTGAAAAGGATCCAGCTCATCTTGGAATCGACGCGGTGACTAACAAACCGGCTCTGGCTTCTTTTCAAACCGGCACCTCAAAAAATAAGCAACCATTTAAAAGCATTTCGGAACATCAGAGGAGGTAGTTTTTGTGAAGGCACCAGAACAGGTTATCGGAGATGTAATGGAACAGGTTATCAAAAGGAATCCCAACGAGCCGGAGTTTCATCAGGCAGTTTTGGAAGTTCTTGAATCCCTCACGCCGGTCATTGAAAGACACCCAGAATTTGTAGAAACAAATATCCTGCACAGAATAGTAGAGCCGGAACGGCAGCTTATTTTCAGAGTGCCGTGGGTTGACGACAACGGCCGGGTTCAGGTTAACCGTGGTTTCAGGGTTCAGTTCAACAGCGCCATCGGACCCTACAAGGGCGGCCTGCGCTTCCATCCTTCAGTAAACCTGGGGATCATCAAGTTCCTCGGCTTTGAACAAACATTCAAAAACTCCCTTACCGGTTTACCCATTGGAGGGGGTAAAGGCGGAAGTGATTTCGATCCAAAAGGAAAGTCGGATAACGAAATCATGAGTTTTTGCCAGAGTTTCATGACGGAACTTTACCGGTACGTGGGCGCGGACGTGGATGTCCCGGCCGGCGACATAGGGGTCGGCGCCCGGGAAGTTGGCTATCTTTACGGCCAGTACAAGAGGATTACAACCCTTTATCACGGTGTTTTTACAGGCAAAGGAATTTCCTACGGCGGCAGCCTGGCCAGAAAAGAGGCCACCGGTTACGGACTGCTCTACTTCCTGGAGGAAATGCTGAAGGATTACGGCCAGTCCCTTAAGGGCAAAACAGCGGTTATTTCAGGTTCCGGAAATGTAGCCATCTATGCGGCAGAAAAGGCCCAGCAACTGGGCGCCCTGGTAGTGGCCATGAGTGATTCCAACGGCTATATTTATGACCCGGACGGCATCAAGTTAGATACTATTAAGCAGATCAAAGAAGTTGAAAGAAAGAGGATCAAGGTATATCGCGAACATCACCCATCAGCCCAGTATCACGAAGGTTCAAAGGGAATCTGGACAGTTAAGTGCGACCTGGCCCTTCCCTGCGCCACCCAAAACGAAATCGACGAGGAATCCGCCAGAATACTTGTGGCCAACGGCGTAATGGCGGTGGGGGAAGGTGCCAATATGCCCTCCACTCCGGAAGCAATCAAAGTATTTCAAGACAACAAGGTCCTCTTCACCCCCGCCAAGGCATCTAACGCGGGCGGCGTAGCCACTTCGGCTCTGGAAATGACCCAGAACAGCATGAGGCTCGCCTGGACCTTTGAAGAAGTAGATGCCAAATTAAAGGACATTATGGTTAGAATCTACCGTCAAACCAGCCAGGTAGCAAAGGAATACGGTTTTGAGGGCGATCTGGTTAAAGGTGCGAATATCGCCGGTTTCCTGAAAGTTGCCGATGCCATGATGGCCCAGGGGATTGTCTAAAGCTTATTTCAATAAAGCATAATCACAGAGGGAGGAAGGAGGAAAAACCATGACCCAATGTCCGCTTGCCTATACCGACCCCTGTTCAGAATGTGCTCAATATGGAAACTGCAGCCCCAGTCAGGCTGTCAAAAGATTAAACGACCTTGAAATGATGATCCAGGAATTAAAAAGGATGATCGTTGATCTGAATAAAAAAATTAACAATTAGAATCCAGCTGGTACTTTTTAATTATAATTAAATACATCTTTGAAGAAATTACTGAACAGCCCTTGAATACAAAAGGGCTGTTCTACTATTAACATATGTATATTTCCCGGCAGGAGCCCGCAACACAATTCCTGCTTATTTTTCAAAACGGAGGGCTTCGATGGGATCCAGGCTTGCTGCTTTTTTAGCCGGATAATAGCCGAAGAAAATCCCGATAGCCGCTGAAAAACCCGCCGACAATAAAATGGAATAGAGCGTAATATAAGTTGGCCACCCCGCAAACTTCGAAATCGCCCAGGCTACCGCGGCTCCGGTGATAATACCCGCAAAACCGCCCACCAGACAGAGCACCACGGACTCCACCAGAAACTGGTTGCGGATATTGCTTTCCGTGGCCCCCACCGCCATGCGCAGGCCGATTTCCTTTGTTCTCTCCGTAACGGAAACCAGCATAATATTCATAATCCCGATGCCGCCCACCAAGAGGGAGATGGCAGCTATGCTGGCCAGCAGCATGGTCATGGTACCGGTGGCTGTTTCCGCAGCTTCCAGAACGGAGGTTAAACTGAGTACGCTGAAGTCATCCGTTTTAGAGCCGGTTATGCGGTGTCTCTCCCGGAGCAATTCTTCAATACTGGTTTGCACGTAAGCCATACTATCCTGTGTTTCTGTCTGAACATTGATGGTGCGAACATTGTTTACGCCCAGCATTCTCTTTTGAACCGTGGTGATTGGCACGTAAACAACATCGTCCTGGTCCTGTCCCATCATGGCCGCGCCTTTGGAGGAAAGCACACCGACTACTGTAAAGGCCAGTTTATTGATCCTGATGGTGGCACCCACCGGGTCGCTACCGGGCGGGAAAAGGTTCTCCGCCACCGTCCGGCCCAGTACCGCCACCAGGCTGGCGCTCTGCACGTCATCATCGTCAAAGTAAGATCCCGAGCTGACGGGCCAGTCCTTGATTACTTGCATACCCGGCGTGGTGCCGTTGACCTGGCTAGTCCAGGTCTGGTTTTCGTAAACGATGGTGGCGCCGGTATTTAACTCCGGCACCGCCCAGGCTACCATGCTCAACCCGGCTATGGCTTCGGCGTCTTCCAGGGTAAGGGTGTTGACATTTCCCGAGGCTCCCCTTACGGGTCCCTGTCCGGCTCCCGGGAAAACCATCAGCAGGTTTGAACCCATACTGGAGATCTGGTCGGAAATTCTTTTGCTGGCGCCCTGCCCCACGGAGATCATAATAATTACGGCAGCCACCCCGATAATAATGCCCAGCATGGTCAGGGAAGATCTCAGTTTGTTTGCTTTGATCCCGTTCAGGGCTACTTCAAAGTTATTTAGAAAGTTCAAATGAGCGCCTCCCCTTCGTCCGGTATGGCCGTCAGGTCTTCGGCAGCGTTTCTGGGGTTCATTACAGGCATATCCTCAGTGATTCTCCCGTCCTTCAATTTGATTATCCGCCGGCAGTACTGGGAGATATCCCTTTCATGGGTAACGATAATCACAGTTATACCCTTTTCAAGGTATAGCCTCTGGATTACTGCCATTATTTCTATACTTGTTTTTGAATCAAGGGCACCCGTGGGTTCGTCGGCCAGGATCAGGGAGGGGTTGTTCACCAGAGCCCGGGCAATGGCGACTCTCTGCTGCTGACCGCCGGACATCTGGGAGGGATAGTGTTCCAGGTAATCAGACAGTCCCACCCAGGCCAGGGCTTCCTTTGCCATTTCCGCCATTTCTTTTTTTCCGGCTCCGGCGTAAATTAGCGGTAGTTGAACATTGGCCAGTACGGTAGCTCTTCCCAAAAGGTTAAAGCCCTGAAAAACAAAGCCGATTCTTTCGTTCCGGATCCGGGCTAGCCGGCTTTTAGCCAATTGGGAAACATTCTCGCCGCCGAGGTAATAGATACCCTCTGTAGGCCTGTCCAAACAGCCCATTATGTTCAGCAGGGTACTTTTGCCGGAGCCCGAGGAGCCCATGACGGCAACCATTTCACCCTCCCGGATGGTAAGGTTGATGCCTTTCAGGGCAAAGACCCGCGTTTCTCCAAGCTGATATATTTTCTTAACATTTTCCAGCACCATTGCTGTTTTACCGGACACAGCGCGCCACCATCCCCATCTTTCAGACTCTGTAAGACTATGTAAATTATGCCGTGCTGCCCGGCTACCTGCGGATTATAACTCCTCCCCCCGGAAACGGGCCGCCGCTGTTCTGGCTCCGGCTGTTCTGCTCCCCGGCGGCCATTGAACCGCCGTCACCCACGACCACTGGTTCCCCTTCCTTAAGTCCTTCCAAAACCTCATAATTACCCTGGTTTGATATGCCCAGCAGCACCTGCCGCGGTACGGGCTTGCCGGATTGGTCCAGGACAAGCACGGCGGCCCTCCGTCCCCCGCTGCTTTCTTTTGCTGCTTCAGCCGGAGCATTTCCGCCAGCGCCACCGGAATCCGCTCCATTTCTGACTGCTCCGGCCCCGCTGCTGCCCGGGCTGCCCCCCGGACTGACGGCATTCCTGTTTTCATCGGCAGCCGGCGGCATAGCCCCGGCACCCTGTCCCGTTTTATTCAGGTAAGCGGCGGCGTAAGTAACAGCGCCCTTGGGTATAATCAAGGTATTTTCGTGTCTATCAACAATAATGTTTACGTTTGCAGGCATGCCGGCCTTTAAGCCCTCCTGGTTTTCGTCCAGCTGGATGATCGCGTCATAAATCTGAACATTGGAAACCGTGTAGGCCTGTGGTGAAATGCTGTTCACCCTGCCGGTGAAAATTTTATCCGGATAGGAATTAACCGTAAACTCCGCCCGCTGGCCCACCGCCAGGCTGCCGATATCGGCTTCGTTAACCTGGGCCTTGACCTGCAGGGCTTCTGAAATAACCACAATAAAGGCGCCGCTGCCGCTGGTACTGTTGTTATTGGCGGTGGCCCGCTGACCCTCTCCACCGTTGACTTCGCTGATAATGCCGTCAATGGGGCTGGTCATCTTTGTTCCCGCCAGGTCTTTTTCCGCCATGCGAACCTGGGCATTGCTGCTTTCCACCTGGGCGCCGGCTGCAGCAATATCCTCCGG